>CAZMNF010000001.1:0-113231 GCA_964567595.1 uncultured Thermotogae bacterium
TCCGCCGTCATCGATCCGACGCGCAAGGGCGTCCACGTCGAGATCCGTCGCTGATAATCTCCGCTCGCTTAGGCTGCTGAGCGGATGGTCGTGCCGACGCCCTGTTCCTGAGCCAGATGGATCAAGCGGCGCGCCACGGCCACGTCCTCCAACGCCACGCCTTGGGACTCGAAGACCGTGATCTCGTCGGTTGATTCCCGACCTGAGACTTGGCCGGCCACGACCTCTCGGAGCTCGTGGACCGCTTCCCAGCGGACCTTGCCACGCTCCACGGCCGCGATCAGCTCGCCGCACTCCATCTCGGCCTGGTCAAGGTCGTCCACGACGATGCGGTCGGCCCGCTTGAGCGTTGAGGTGTCAATCTCCTGGCGGAGGACGTTGTTGGATCCGGCGGCCAGCACGCAGGCACCCGGCTTGACCTTGTCGCCGTCGAGGACGGGCTCGCGCGCGGTCGTGACCGTCACGACGATGTCGGCATTGCGCACCGCGTCTTCGGCGTCATCGACGGCGTCCACGCTGAGGTTCAGCCGATCCGCCATCGTTTGAGCGAACCGTTCTCGGTTTGCCCGGGTGCGGCTGAACGCCCGAACGTGGTCAATCGGCCGAACCGTGCAGACGGCTTCCAATTGGGTCTCGGCTTGATAGCCCGTGCCGATAATGCCGACAGTTCGGGCGTCGTCTCGGGCAAGATGCTTGGCGGCGACGCCGGAGGCCGCGCCCGTGCGCACCTGACCGAGCCGATCGGCGTCGATCAACGCGATCAGCTCGCCCGTGTCGCTGTCGAAGAGCTGCACGACGAACGTCGCCCCGCCCGCGACCGTGGCGTAGGTTTTGAGGCCCATGACGCTCTCGTCGATGAGCGCGGCTTCCATGATGTGCAGGAAGCCTTGGGGCACGCGAATGCGCCGACGCGGATGGTTGATCGCTTGGCCGTCGCCCCAGGCGCGAAAGGCGTCCTCGACGACGGCCAGCGCCTCGGGCATGCTCAGCAGTTGCTCGACGTCGGACTCGCTCAGGTGCAGCGTCATTGCGGCATCACGCGTATGGACCGCTCACGGTAGCCCGAGCTGAAAGTCAGTCCGTGGGCAGCTCGGGCAGCTCCCGGCTCGGGCGCTCGCTCAGATCGGGCTTGAGCGGCGGGTTTTCCGACAGGATGCGCTCGATCTCCTCCAGTGCGCGGTCCAGTTGGGGGTCGTCGCCCGCGCCGTAGTCCTGGGGGCGGACTTCCACCTCGACGTCCGGATCGGTGCCCCGGTTCTCCACGTTCCAGCCGGCGTCGGCAAACCAGAAGGAAAACTCCGGTTGCGTGGTGAGACTGCGGTCCACCAAGAACTGACGCGGGTTGATGCCGATAACCCCGCCCCACGTCCGTTTCCCGATGAGCGGGCCCAGCCCGAGCATCTTGAAGCTGTGACTGAAGATGTCGCCGTCGGAGCCGGCCCACTCGTTGGTGAGCGCCACCATCGGCCCGGCCGGGGCCGAGTCGGGCCACGGCTCGGCCCCGTACCAGCGCGTCTTCACAAACGCCAAGCGGCGCCGCGCCAGCTTCTCCAACAACAGCCCGGAGACGTGGCCGCCGCCGTTGAAGCGGACGTCGACGATCAGGCCATCGCGCTCCACTTCGGCCAGGAACGAGCGATGGAACTCGGCGAATCCCGTCGGGCCCATGTCCGGCATGTGGATATAGCCGACGCGGCCGTCGGTTTCGCGATGAATGCGCGCTCGGTTCGCTTCGACCCAGTCGCGGTAGCGGGCCGATGCCTCGCTCTTGAGCGTCTTGACCGACGTCGTTCGCGGCGACTCGCCCCGTTCGTCGCCCAGCGTGATGGACACTTCGGTCCCGGCTTGATTGACGAGCAGTTCGCCGGGCGAGGTCTCACGCGAGAGGGGACGCCCGTTGATGGCGAGCACCGTCTCGCCCTCGCGGGCGTTGACGCCGGAGCGGATCAGCGGCGAGCCGGCCTGCTCCTCCCACGGGTCGCCGCGGACGATGCGCGAGATTTTCCAGGCATCGATGGCTTCGTCGAAGTCGATGTCGGCGCCGAGGAAGCCGAGCGGGTATTGGGGATCGGGCCGATAATCGCCGCCAATCTCGTAGGCGTGCGACGTCCCGAGCTCGCCCTGCATCTCCCACGTCAGATCGGAAAATTCGCCGCGGGTGGAGACGCGATCCAATAGCGGCCGGTAGCGCCGATAGACCCGTTCCCAGTCGACCTTCGACATCTCCTCGTTCCAGAAGTGGTCCCGCTGGAGGCGCCAAGCTTCGGCGAACATCTGTGCCCACTCCAACGGCGGCGTGACCGAGATTTTGACTCGGGAGAGATCGATCCAGCCGCTCTTTTCGCCGGGCGGTTCCTTAGCAGCATTCTCGTCCGGCTTCTGGCCGGCTTTCACCACCCTGAGCTTGTTGCCGGCGCGGTAGAGCATCCGTTTCCGATCCCCGGAGAGCTGGAACGCGGTGATGCCCTGCACGAGCGTCTCGGTCTGCTGGGTCCGCAGGTCGAAGGCGTGTAGCGTCGCCTTGGCGGGCGGCTCGCCCGCGCTCAGGATCTGGCGATGGAGGCTCCCCTCGACCGGCATCGACGTGTAGAGAACCTTGCCGGAGATGGCCGCCAATTGGGGGTATCGCCCCGGTGACACGGGGAAGGCCAGGACGCGGTTCTCGATGCCGTCGAGCTCGATCTCCACGGGCTCGGGCCCGTCGGCGTCCCCGTCGTCGGCGTTCGACGCGTCGTTGTTGGTCGCCGTCGTCGGCTTGTCATCGTCAGCTTGCGGCTCGGGCAGGAAGGGATTGCGCACGTCCGAGCGCAGCGTCACGAGATAAGGGCGAGCTCCCCGAGGGAAGCCGAGCTCGAAGTGGAGCTCGTCGTAGACGGGATCGAACTCTCGGAACGAGCGGAAATACAGATAGTGTCCGTCGGGATCGAACGACGGACCGACGTCGCGCAGCACCGGCGTTGTGACCCGATGGATCTCGTCCGTCGTGGTGTCACAGAGCCGGATGCTCGTCGTCTGCTCGGTCTCGGGGAAGCCGTAGGCGATCCAGCGGCCGTCGGGGGACCAATCGAACCCGGCGATCGTGCCGTGATCGCTGCGATCGAGGAGACGGGCCTGGTTGGCGTCGACGTCCACGAGCATCAGTTCGTTCCGGTGGTTGGCCAACGCCACCTTGGCTTCCGTTGGGCTGGGCTGGAGCGAGGACGGGCGGCCGATGTCGAGCTCCGACAGGCGTGTGGGCGCCTCGAGGCTGGCCTCAGGGTGAATCTCGAGCGCCTCCTCGCCCTCGGCGTCGCTCACCATGACGAGGCGTTCGCCGTCGTGGAGCCATTGGCTCAGCCGATAGCGGACGCCGTCGGCCGCCCCGTACTGCGTGACCGGTCCGTGCCAGTTGCCCATGGAAAACGCCTTGCCACGAGCGTTGATGGCCAACTTGTGCCCTTTCGGGTGCAGCGTCGCGCTCTCCAAATATCGCTTGGGGTCAACGAACTTGCGGTTCCGCTGGGTGCGGGGACTCGGGAAGTCGATCCCGATCCGTTCGCTCGCGTCCGAGCGGGGATCGTAGACGAACAGATCAGCGCCGGCGTGGTAGACGATCCGCTCGCCGTCGGTGTCCGGGTGGCGGACGTAGTAATCGTCATGGTGGGTGTGGCGCGTCAGGCCGTCGCCGTCGGGCGTGCAAGAATAGAGGTTGGCGATTCCCTCGTGGTCCGAGGTGAAGTAGATGCGTTCGCCGACCCAGAGCGGAAACGCCAAGTTGCCATCGATCTGGATCAACCGCTCGAACGCGCCCGAGCCGTCGCGATCGACCCAGAGATCGCCCGCCGTGCCGCCGCGATAGCGTTTCCAGTGGGCGGGCTCGCGCGTGACCATGCCGTAGCGCCCGATCACGCGACCGCCGTTCGGCCCGTAGGAGATGTGCAGCGCCGGCCCGTGCGGCAACGGGTCCGGCTCCCGGCTGCCCGGATGGACGGCGAACAGCGCGAAGAGCCGGCTGAGCGGTTGGCGATACGAGCTGCCGAAGACGATCCGTCCGTCAGGATCCCAGCCGACGACGATCGTAGGGGCGCCGATGTAGGTGACTCGCTGGGGAGGCCCACCCTCGGCCGGCATGACGTAAACTTCTCGGTGGCCCTCCTCGCGGCCGTTGAACGCGATCTGCGACCCGTCGGGCGAGAGCCGGGGATAGCCGACCTTGCCCTCGCCCGACGTCAAGCGACGGGCAGTGCCGCCGACTCGCGGAACGGACCAGAGGTCATCCTCGCTGGTAAACACGACGTGATCGCCGTGGATCGTCGGAAATCGATAGTAGCCAGGCGAATGCAATGGCGTGCCTCCTCACGAATGCGACGCAAAGTTGAGCTTGTGCTCTCAATGGCACTCTGTTGTACAAGCGAGCCGCCGGGGTCGCAACCGAGCTGCGCCGTCTGGCGCGAGGAGGCGACGCCTCCGTGACCGCGCTACGACCCGTTGGTTGCGGCCCCGTTCGACTTGGGATAGCGCACCACCGGGTGCCGCGCAGCTTGGACGTCGTCCAGTCGCCCGACCGGCGTCTCGTGGGGCGCGGTCTTGAGCAGCTCGGGGCTCTCGCTCGCCTCTTCGGCGACCTCGATGAACGCCTCCGCCACCTCGTCCAGCTCCTCCAGAGACACGGTCTCGGTCGGCTCGATCATGAGCGCCTCGTTGACGACCATGGGGAAGTAGACCGTCGGCGGATGGAGGCTCTTGTCGATCAGGCGCTTGGCAATGTCAGCAGTGTGGACGTCCTCGTCCTCGGACAGCCCGTCGCCGGAGAGCACGAACTCGTGCTTGCAGATGCGATCGAAGGGCAGGCGATAGTAGTGCTTGAGGCGTTCCTTGAGGTAGTTGGCGTTCAGCACGGCGTTCTCGCTGACGCGCTTCAAGCCCGAGTCGCCGAGCATTCGAATGTAGGTGTAGGCCCGCACGTGCATGCCGACGTTGCCGTAGAACGGATGCAACCGCCCGATGGACTTGGGGCGGTCATCGTCCAGCGAGATGGACCCATCCTCGTTCTTGACGAGCGCCGGCACGGGAAGGTACGGCTCCAGATCACTGTTGACCGCCACAGGGCCCGATCCGGGGCCGCCGCCGCCGTGCGGCGTGGAGAACGTCTTGTGCAGGTTGAAGTGGACGATGTCGATGCCGAAGTCGCCCGGCTTGGCCCGACCGAGGATCGAGTTGAGGTTGGCGCCGTCGAAGTAACAGAACGCGCCGGCGTCGTGGAGCAGCTCGGTGATCTCGAAGATGTCCTCCTCGAAGATGCCGAGCGTGTTCGGCACGGTGACCATGAGGCCGGCGACGGTCTCGTCGACCAAGTCTCGCAGCGCGTCGACGTGGACCATGCCCTCGTCGTCCGAGGGAATCTCCACCACGTCGAAGCCGGCGATGTTGGCCGAGGCCGGATTGGTGCCGTGCGCGGAGTCGGGCAGAAGCACCGTGCGCCGTTGATCCAACTCGCCGCGCTCCTCGAAGTAGCGCTTGAGCAGCATCATGCCGAGGAACTCGCCGTGGGCCCCAGCGGCTGGCTGAATGGTGATGGCCGGTAACCCGGCCACGCCCTTGAGCAGCTCTGACAGCTCGTACTGGAGCTTCAGCACGCCCTGCGAGTTCTCCTCACCCTGCAGCGGGTGAGCCTCGGCAAACCCGGGAATGCGGGCGACTTCCTCGTTGATGCGCGGGTTGTACTTCATCGTGCACGAGCCCAGCGGGTACGGCCCCGTGTCGACGCCGTAGTTGACCTGCGAGATCGAGGTGTAGTGCCGAATCAGCTCGATCTGGCTCAGCTCGGGCAGCTCCGCGTCGTCCTCGCGCAGGAGGTCCTCGGGAATCAGCTCGTCGAGCGGCTCCGTCTCCACGTCGGGATCGGGGATCGTCAGCGCGTATCGACCGGACTCGCCGCGATCGAAAACCGTCGTGCCGGGCTTGAAGTTGTTCATGCTGCCGCCTCCTTCAGTGCGTCGACGAAGCCGTCGAGCTGATCGCGCGTGCGCTTCTCCGTCACCGCGATCAGCAGCGCGTTCTCCTGGCCGTAAGGTGCGAGATCGACGCCGCCGAGATAGCCCCGATCCCGGAGGTCGCTCAGCAGCTGATCGCTCGGGACGGGCGTCTTCACGGTGAACTCGTTGAAGAACGGGGCGTCGTAGGCCAGCTCGAAGCCATCTAGTTGATCAATCTGGCGGGCGAGATAGTGGGCCTTCTGTGCGTTCAGCTCGGCCAGCTTGCGGAAGCCCTGTTTGCCAAGCGCGGCCAACGCGATCGTGCCGGCCAAGGCGCAGAGCGCTTCGTTGGTGCAGATGTTCGACGTCGCTTTGGCGCGGCGGATGTGTTGCTCGCGCGTCTGCAGCGTCATGATGTAGCCGACGTTGCCGTCGGCATCCTGGGTTCGTCCGGAGATGCGGCCGGGCAGCTTGCGCAGGTAATCGTGGCGGCACGCGAACAATCCGAGCAGCGGGCCGCCGAAGCTGGGCGGGACCCCGAAGGCCTGGCCCTCGCCGACGACGATGTCGGCCCCGATGTGGCCCGGGGCTTGCAGAATCCCCAGCGACAGCGGGTGGGCGTCGACGCACAGCTTCGCCTTGCCGAGCTGATCCTTCACGCCCTTCAAATCCTCAATGACGCCGAAGAAGTTGGGGGACTGCACGAGCAGCCCACCCAGCTCGTCGTCGGAAGCGTGGGCTTCGACCGCCGAGCGGTCCAGTCGCCCCGTCTCGGTCGTGGGGACCTCGACGAGCTCCAGGTCGGCCGCCCAGGCGTAGGTCTCGATGATCTGGCGCGTGTGCGGATGAAGGTTCTGCGGCACGAGGAAGCGATGGTTGCGCGTCAAGTTGTGCGACATGAGCATCGCTTCCGCCAGAGCCGAGCTGCTGTCGTACATGGAGCCGTTCGCGACGTCGAGTCCCGTCAGCTCGCTCACCAGCGACTGGAACTCGAACATCCACGTCAGCGTCCCTTGGCTGGCCTCCGCTTGGTAGGGCGTGTAGCTGGTGAAAAACTCCGAGCGCTGGATCAAATGAGCGGCCACGCTGGGAATGTGGTGATCGTAGACGCCGCCGCCCAAAAACGACACGGTGCGCGTCGGGTCGACGTTCTCGCCAGCAAGGTCGCTCAGGTGGTGTTTCGCCTCGAGCTCGCTCAGCGGCTCGATGCCGAGCGGCTCGTACCGATCGAGGATCTCGCGGGGAATGTCCGCAAACAGGTCTTCGATATGCTTCAGGCCGATCGCCGAAAGCATCCGGCGTTGGTCGTCGCGAGTGTGGGGGATGAACTCGCTCATAGAGAGGCCCTCCGTTTCTTGCGGAGCTCGGATCTGGGGCCAGTATAACGCTCGGCCGCGGGCGTCGCGATGACGCGGATCGGTGCTATTCGGAGCCGATATGCTCCTCGTATTCGTCGGCGCTCATAAGCGACTCCAGCTCGCTCGCGTCGTTCATCTCGATTCGGGCGATCCAGCCGCTGTCATGGGGCGACTCGTTGACGAGTTCCGGTTGATCCTCCAGGTCCGAGTTGACCTCCACGACGGTGCCGCTTACGGGGGCGTAGACGTCCGACGCGGCCTTGACCGACTCCACGGTGATGATCGCGTCGTCCTGTTGGACCTCAGCTCCCTCCTCGGGCAGCTCGACGAAGACGACGTCGCCCAGCTCGTCCTGGGCGAAGTCCGTGATGCCCATGACGATGGTGCCGTTTTCCGCCTTGACCCACTCGTGCTCTTTGGTGTATCTCAGCTCAGCGGGATAAGCCATCGGTTCCCTCCATGACGCGTTGTCGGTGACATCGAGGGGATTATAGATCCGGAGAAAATTGCGATGCAAACGCGCGTCTTCGCCGTTTTGCTCGTGGCGGTCGCGGTGATCAGCGCCGCCGCGATCCTGATCAAACTCGCCGAGGCGCCGGCGATCATCATCGCCGCCTATCGGTTGGGCGTCACGGGCGTTCTCGTCGGGCCCGCCGCGTTCGCCCTGCGCCGGCGCGAACTTCGGGCCCTCGCTCGACGCGACTGGCTGCTGTCGCTGGCCAGCGGGGCGTTTTTGAGCCTGCACTTCATCTTCTGGATCAGCTCGCTCCAGTTCACGAGCGTCGCCAGCTCGGTCGTCCTTGTCACGACCAACCCGATCTTCGTCGGGCTCGGCTCGGTCTTCATCCTCGGCGATCGGCTGCCGCGCACGTTGATCGGGGGCATCGTGCTGGCGGTTTTGGGCGGAACCATGATCGGCTCGGGGGATCTGACCCTTGGCGGCCAAGCGTTGATGGGCGATCTGCTGGCGCTGTTGGGCGGGATCGCCCACTCGGGGTATCTCCTGATCGGCCAGCGGGTGCGCGTCAAGATCGACGCCCTCAGCTACATCGCGATCGTCTATGGCATGGCGGCCGTCCTGACGCTCATCGCGGCCGTCGGGAGCGGGATGCCCTTCGTTGGATATCCCCCCATGACCTACATCTGGATGGTGCTGTTGGCGCTCGGCCCCCAAATCGTTGGCCACAGCTCCTACAACTGGGCCCTACGCTACGTCTCGGCTGCCGCCGTGGCCGTGCTCATCCTCGGCGAACCCGTCGGCGCCTCAATTTTGGCGTACGTTCTGTTGGACGAAGGCCTGACGTGGTGGAAGCTCGTCGGCGGGACGCTCGTGCTGAGCGGCATCTATCTGGCAACCCGGGCGGAACGGGAGCCGCCCGCTGAGCCGTCCGCGTGATGTGTAAGCCGACTTACGGCACCGACGTCGGCGGCTCTGTAGGATCAGCCGTCCCGACGTTGAATCCGAGGAGGGTGACCGATGATGAAACGTGGAATCCTGGCACTTGTGGCTGTTGCCGTCGTGGTCGGCGTGGTGGGCTTGGTGCCGTCGCTGCGACCGGCGTTCGTGGACAGCGCGTTCGACACGTCGGATGGGCCGTCAGCGTCCTCGGCTGGAAGCGCGGAGCTCGGCTTGATCTCGGAGGCGAGCGGGGACCTCAATGTGGGCGACATGGCCCCGAACTTCCGGCTCGAAACCGTCGACGGCCGCGTCGTCGAACTGGCGGACTACCGGGGCGACAAGCAAGTTATTTTGAACTTCTGGGCGACGTGGTGTCCGCCGTGCGTGGCGGAAATGCCCGAGTTCCAAGCCGCCTTTGAGCAGCATTCCGATGACTTAGTCGTTCTGGGTGTCAACCTCACCGAGTCCCAAGACGCCATCCAACAGTTCCTTGACGACGAAGTGGACGTCTCCTACCCGATTCTGCTGGACCCGAACGGCGAGGTCTCCAGCGGCTACCGGCTCTTTACGCAACCGACCACGTACTTCATCGACAAGCAAGGCGAGATCGCCCCAATCGGCGGTCAGCCGGCCAAGAACGGGGCGTTCACGGCAGCCGAGCTGGAAGAACGGGTGGCCGAGTTGCTCAGTTCCAACGGCGCCCAGTCCGAAGCCGCATCGGCCGAAGGCGGAACCGATGACGAATCGCGCTCGACGGAAGGCGACGTGGACACCGAGGTCGAGGTCAAGACGGGTGACTTGAGCGGCACGTACTTCGCCGAGCGCCGCTTGGACGAGATGGGCTTCGACGTCGATCCGACCCAAGTCAAATTCGCGTCATCCATCAATCCCGACCAGATCATGTCCGGCGGGCCGTCTCCCGACGGCATCCCCAGCATCGACGCCCCCGAGTTCGAGTCCGTCGAAACGGCCGATGGCTGGCTGGAGTCGGATGACGTCGTGCTGGGGGTGGAGCGCAACGGCGAGGCGAAGGCCTATCCGATTCGGATCCTCAACTGGCACGAGATCGTCAACGACACGATCGGCGGCACGCCCATCGCAGCCACATATTGCCCGCTCTGCGGCTCGGGTGTCGTCTTCGTGCAGCCCGAACTGAACGGTCAGCGGGCCGAGTTCGGCACGTCCGGACGGCTCTACAACTCCGATCTGGTGATGTATGACCGCGTGACGGGGACGTTCTGGTCCCAGCTCGAGGGGACGCCGATGGTTGGACCGCTCGTCGGGGAATTCGGCGAACTGGACCGCATCCCGAACAGCATGTCGCGCTGGAGCGATTGGCGATCCGCCCATCCGGATGGACGGGTTCTGGCCCGCCCGACCTCGGCTACGGCGATGGGCGGCAACCCGCCGCAGGCCGACGATCCGGACGAGGCAAGCCAGGTGCGGGATTACGAGCGCAATCCCTACTCGGGCTACGACGAACGCGAAGATCTGATGTTTCCCGTCTCCACCGAGGACGATCGCCTGGACAACAAGCAGAGGGTCAGCGGCGTGACGCTGCAGGATCAGGCGAAGGCCTACCTCAAGTCTGCGGTGGAGGACGCGGGCCTTATCAACGACTTTGTGGGCGGCGAGCCCGTGCTGACGATATGGCACCCCGAACTGGGCGACGTCGTCGTCTACAAGCGCAGGCATCCCGAGCGTCCTCAACCCTTGGAGTTCGACAGCCAAGACGGCGAGCTTGTCGACACGACGACGGGCACGACGTGGAGCTGGGACGGCGTGGCCGAATCCGGTCCGCTGGCGGACGAGAACGTCCAGTTGGAGCGCGTCGCCTCGACGACGACGTTCTGGTTTGCGTGGGCCTCATTCCATCCGGACACGGAGCTCTTTGCGCCCGAGGCATCTGCCGACCCCTCAAGCGAGGACGCCTCGCGCAACGACGAAAGCACGGAGGCATCGCGTCGCGAGCAAATCACGGGGATATCCACCGCGCCGACCGAAACGACGGAGGCTGACGTCAACGTCGGCGACCTCGGATGGAAATACCTCACGGAGCATCAGGTCGATGAGCAAGGCTTCGATATTGACGTGGGAAACGTGCGTTACGCCGACTGGGTGGATCGATCCAGCCTTCGCTCTGGCGGCCAGCCGCCGGACGGCATCCCGAGCATCGACGCGCCTCGGTTCGAATCCGTCAAGTCGGCGCAGGAATGGCTTGACCCCGACGACACGGTCCTGACCGTCGAGCATGGAAATACCGCCAAGGCCTACCCGACGAGAGTGTTGAACTACCATGAAATCGTCAACGACTCGATTGATGGGACCCCGATCGCGGCGACATTCTGTCCGCTCTGCGGATCCGGCGTTGTCTTCCAGCGGCCGGCTATTAACGGGGACCGAGCCGAGTTCGGCACGACCGGCCGCCTCTACAACTCCAATCTCGTGATGTACGACCGCGTGACGGGGACGTTCTGGGATCAGATCACCGGCCGGGCGATGATCGGCCCGCTCGTGGGCCATGCCGGGCCGCTCTTGCGGATGCCGAGCAACATGGCCCGATGGGGCACTTGGCATCCGGAGCATCCCGACGCGCAAGTGTTATCTCGACCGACATCCGCCGTGGCCGTGGGCGGCTACGGGCCTCAGACGGATAGCGCGGAAACAGCCCGACTGTTGAAGGATTATTCCCAACACCCCTACGCGGACTACGTCAGCAGCGACCACGGCACGTTCGGGACGCTAGCCAGCGACGAC
This sequence comes from uncultured Thermotogae bacterium, assembly GCA_964567595.1. Lineage (GTDB taxonomy): Bacteria > Bipolaricaulota > Bipolaricaulia > RBG-16-55-9 > RBG-16-55-9 > CAZMNF01. Next base: position 11,469 of record CAZMNF010000001.1, read on the forward strand.
CGGCTCGTCCCGAAAGCGAAGGTGTCCGGCTTCCAGATCCAAGGCGAGAGCAAAGCCTACAAGGCGTCTGCCGTCAAGTCGGACCGGGTCATCAACGATGCCGTCGGGGACGTCCCCGTCGTGGTTGTTTGGGCCCCTGAGATTGACGACGTCGTCGTCCTCAAGCGAACCGTGACAGGACGAGATCAACCGCTGGAATTTGAAATCCAGGATGGTCATTTGGTCGACCAGCAGACGGCAACGACGTGGACCTGGGACGGCCAAGCCCGAACCGGGCCGCTGGCAGGGGAGGACGCAGAACTGGAGCGCGTTCCGGCGTCGACAATGTATTGGTTCGCCTGGGCCGCGTTCCATCCCGACACGGCCCTCTATGCCCCGCAATCGAACGTGCGCCCCGAGCCCACCAATTGAACGGACCGAATTGAGCCCCGCGAGGAACAACCGAGCTGGAACGGTTGCCGTGGCTGCCGCCTGAGCGGTCGGCCGCTCCCACCATCACGAAGATCGTGACGGCCATGGGCTTCGAGATCAGCATGACCAGCCACCGTCCGTGGACGCGCCGGCGGGCTTTGATCTGATCGAGGATTCGTGATAAAACTTCCCTTCAAGGAAGTAATCTAAAACGGGATAGGAGGTGGTAGAGGGAGAAACGCTCTACGAAAAGTCTCAAAGGTTCGTCACTTTCCAAATATCAGACAAGGAGGTCGAATAATGGCTGATCACAAGCAACTGGCTTTCGTCAGTCGGCGTCGCTTCCTCAAGGGGATTGGTGCCGCTGGTGGCGCGTTGACGCTGAGCGGTCCGATGGTGTTCCGTGGCATGGCCCAGCCGCCCCAGGTTCCCGTGGGGGCGCTCTTCGCGTTCACTGGCGGTCTCTCCGAGTTCGGCCCGAACTTCGAGCGAGCCGCGCAACTGGCCGTTGACCACATCAACAACGCGGCCAACCAGGTCTTCGGCGGTCCGATCATGCGCCTCGTCGTCGAGGACACGGCGACGGCCCCGTCCCAGGGAGTCGATCGCGCCAACAGCTTGGTCAACCAGGAAGGCGTCCCGGCCATCATCGGCGCGCTGTCCAGCGGCGTCTCCCAGGCCGTTGGCGAGTCCGTGACCGTTGACGCCAACGTGCTCCAGATTTCTCCGGCGTCGACGTCGCCGGTCTTCAGTGGGCCGCCGTTCGATGAGACGTTCTTCCGCACCACCGTAACCGACGTGCAGCAGGGCGTCGTGGCGGCCATGCTTGCGCGCGGCGAGGTCGTCGACGGCTACTCCAACGACGCGGCCTCGGTCATGTACACCAACAACGCCTACGGCCAAGGCCTCAACGACGTCTTTGCCGCGGCGTTTGAGCGCCGTGACGGCACGGTTCAGGCTCAGGTTCCGCACCAGGCCGGCACGCCGGAGCCGACCTACGTGGATGACCTCGAGCAGGCATTGGCCGATAATCCGGACATCATCATGACGCCGAGCTATCCCGGCGCGTCGACGGTGTTCATGCAGGAGGCGCTGGAGCAGTTCGACTTCACCGGCTTCCAGCACACCGACGGCACCCAGTCCGAGGACAACATCGACGCGGTTGGCATCGAGAACCTTATGGGTCAACACGGCACGGCACCGGGGTCCCCCGACAGCCGCGAGGCGTTCCAGATGTTCGACAGCATGTACGCCGAACGGTATGGACGGACGCCGCCCCTGCCGTTCATGGCCCAGTGCTACGACGCCGCGTTCATCGTCGGCCTGACGATCGCCAAGGCGATCTCTGACGGAGTGGACGTCACGGGTCCGAACCTGATCGATCGGATCCGGGAGGTCTCCAACTCGCCCGGCGAGACCGTCAGCGTCGGTCCTGAGGGCTCGCAGGCCGCGCTGGAGGGGATCGACGGCGGAGACGACATCGACTACTCCGGTGCCTCCGGCGAGCAGAACTTCAACGACGTCGGCGACGTCGCGGGCGCCGGCATCCAAGTCTGGCGCTACGGCGAGGACGGCATCGAGAACGTCACGACCGTCGTCGACGTGCCATCCGAATAAGTCCCGATCTCAGCCCAATAACGAATCGGTCAATGGTGCCGATCGACGCGGGGACCTGGTCACAGGTCCCCGCGTCCTTTATTGAGCGCTTGGCGTGGAGATGAGCGGTTAGCGATCGTCGGGTGAGGGGAGATGCCGAGCCTTTAGCATCCGGCGCTATAGCTAACTGGATGCGGACGTCTTCTCAGTGCCCATCAGCTTCGAGACGATCTTCCGCTCGGCCAGAATGCCTTGAGGCCGGTAAATCAGAATGAGCTCCAATAAGATGGCGACCAACGTATACCGGAGGTATTGGCTACGCGCTGGCAGATCCGGGTGGATGTATTCTAGCGCGGGGCCGAGCATGCCAGCCAGATCCTGGGTGAAGGTCCAGATCACGTAGAGAAGGATCCCGCCCAAGATGGCGCCTCGATTGTTGCCGCTGCCGCCAAGCATCAACATCACCCAGATGAGAAACGTCGCTCGCAGCGGGCGGAAGCTGCTGTAGTCGATCGCCAAAATGTGGTGGGCATAGAGCGCGCCGCCGATGCCCATAATAACCGCTCCAAGGACAAATGCCTGCACCTTGTACGAGGACACGTCCTTGCCGCTCATGGCCGTGGCATCCGGATCTTCGCGGACGGCCCTCAAGACCCGCCCCCAAGGCGAGCGGGTCATGCGCTCAACGATGATGTAGAGGACGAACAGGATGAGCATGACGATGACCAGGTAGATAAAGCCGTACTCGCGCGGCGTCAGGGGCGCAAACAGGCCAGTCAACCAATCCGGCAGCCACGCACACGACGGATCCTCAACGAGGCAGAACAGCGGCTGGGGGATCCCGCTCAACGGTCGAGGTCCGTTCGCCAGCCATCGCTCGTTCTGAAAGATGAGGCGAACGATTTCGCCAATGCCGATCGTGGCGATGGCGAGGTAATCCAAGCGCAGTTGAAGGGTGGCCCGCGCGATGAACCAGGCAACGATGCCGGAGACGAGTCCGGCGGCGAGAATGCCGACGAGGAAAGGGGCATCCAGCCCGAAGGCTTGCTGTTTGAACTGGGCCTGAATGCCCGACGGCATGGTCGTCGTGACAAGCCCTGTCGTGAACGCACCGAGGGCGAAAAATGCCGCAATGCCGAAGTTGAGCAGGCCGGACCCGCCCCATTGGATGTTCAAGCCGAGTGTCATGATCGCGTAGATCCCGGCAAAGACGCCGATCGACGTGGCGATGTACGTTAGCAAGCCGGGCGGAATCGCGATCGTTGCCACGATCGCAACGGCTAGGCCGATAGCCCCTCCCAATACGATGCGCCCATACCATTGGACCTGGCTCGGGAGGAAGCGGGCTGCAACGATCGCAAGCGGAATCGCCATCAGGAATGCTTTAATCCAAGCCACACTGGTCACGTGCGATCACGCTCCCCGGCTGCCAAAGATGCCCTGTGGGCGTACCAGCAGCATGAGAATCATGACGAGAAACGCCATGCCCGGCCCGTAAGTGGAGTTAACGAACATGGTGGAGACCATCCAGATCACGCCGATGATCAGGCCGCCGACCAGGGCTCCGTACGGGTTGCCGATGCTGCCCATGATCACGGCTGCAAACACGGGGACCAAAAAGAAGAAGCCCATCGTCGGTCGGAGTTGGAGATTGAGCCCGTAGAGCATGCCGCCGATCGCGGCCAGAGCGCCCCCGATGATCCAGGTCCACAAGATGACGCGCTCGGTGTTGATGCCCGTGACCTTGGCCAAATCGACGTTATCCGCGGTCGCCCGCATCGCTTTGCCCAGTTTGGTCCGCTCCAACAACAGATACGTCAGCACGATCAACACGATCGAGATGCCGAAAATGAAGAACTGGTCCGGCGGAATCCGGATGCCGCTAAAGAGCTCGACCGCGGGCGTTAAGCGCCCCTGATAGTAGAAGTGGAAGTCGGCTCCCCAGATGAGATAGATCAAGCTGCGGATGAAGAACGCCATCCCCAACGACGACATCGCCAACAGCACCAACCCGGCCGAGCGTTCCCGTAGCGGGCGATAGACCAGTCGATCGGCGAGGGCGGCAATTCCGCCCACCACCGGTATGCTGATCAACAGGCTCAGGATAAACTCCCAGCCGAAGGTGAACGGCCCGATCTGTTCGGTCTGGGGCAACACCGCGAGGGCCGCTAGCCCCACGTAAGCGCCGGCGGACATGAGATCGCCGTGGGCGAAATTGGGGAACTTCACGACGCCGTAGACGAGCGTCAGTCCGATGGCGCTGACCGCGATGATGCTGCCCAGCATGATTCCGCGGATCGTCAGCGAAACGAAGCTGTTGACTGAGACCTGTGGGCTCTCCCACCATAGGGCGACAAGCAGGACGGCGAACAAGAGGATCGCCAGCGGGCGGCCCGCTTTGTCAACAAATTGGCGGACGCTGCCCTGAACCGGGGGCGCGGCCGTGCTGCCAAGGGTGACGTCCGATGGCGATGTCGAGCGAGGGACGTCCTGCGAATTCGGGCCTTGGGGATCGTCGTCCCGACGTTCGGGGCGTTGAGGATCGCTCATGCGTTAGCCTCCCAGATAGAGCCGGGCCACTTCGGGGTCGTTTAAAAGCTCTTCGCCCGAGCCCTCAAAGCGGTTCTCGCCGTTGGCCAGGACATAGCCTTGATCGGCCATTTGCAGCGACTTCTTGGCGTTCTGCTCCACCATGATGATCGCCACACCCGTCTCGTTGATGTCGGTAATGCGCTCGAAGATCACGTCGACGAGCTTGGGCGCCAAGGCCGCCGACGGTTCGTCCAAAAGCAACAATTGGGGATTGAGCATCAAGGCCCGCCCCATGGCGACCATCTGGCGCTCCCCGCCGCTCATCTTGCCGGCCCGTTGGCCACGGCGTTCCTTCAGGAGCGGAAATAGCTCGTAGACGTGGTCCTTGCGGGCCTGGAGATCCCCGTCTTTCAAAATGAACGCGCCCATCTCCAGGTTCTCTTCCACGGTGAGTGTGGTGAAGACGTTGGCGACCTGGGGAACGTAGCACATGCCCTCGCGCACGATCTGATCGGGCGAGAAGCCCCCGATCTCCTTGTCGTTGAAACGTATGGACCCCTCCCAGGGTTTCAGGAGCCCGAAGACCGTCTTCATGAACGTCGACTTGCCCGCGCCGTTCGGGCCGATGATCGAGACGACCTCCGCCTCATCGATCGACATCGAGACCTCTCCCAGGACTTTCATGTCGCCGTAGCCGCTCGTGACGCCCTCAGCCCTCAGCAACGGCATACTGGCCTCCCAGGTAGGCGTCGAGCACGCGCTGGTCGTTGCGGACCTCTTCGGGGGTGCCTTCCATGAGCTTGTGGCCCTCGCTCATGACGATCACGGGGTTGCACAGCGACATGACCAGATCCATGTCGTGCTCGATCACGAGGAACGTGATGCCGCGGTCTCGGCGCAGTTCTTCGATGTTGGCGCTCAGTTTCTTCATGAGCGTCCGGTTGACGCCGGCGCCCGGCTCGTCGAGGAGCACGAGATCGGGATCGGCCATGAGCGTGCGCGCCAGCTCCAACAGCTTCTTCTGGCCGCCGGAGAGATTGGCCGCCAGTTCGGACGTGAGGTGTAGGAGATCGACAAATTCCAGGACCTCCAGCGCTTTATCCCGGATCGCAAGCTCTTCGCGGCGCACGGCCAACGGCCGAATCACGGGGTTCCAGAACTTTTCCCCGAGCTGATGGGGTGGCACCAGCATGAGGTTTTCCAAGACGGTCATGCCCTGTTGCTCGTGGGGAATCTGGAACGTGCGGCAGAGGCCGAGATGGAAGATGCGGTGGGGGGGAAGGCCGGTAATGTCTCCGCCCTTGAATTGGACGTTCCCCGCGTCCGGGCGGTAGAACCCGGTGATCAAGTTGAACAGCGTCGTCTTGCCCGCGCCGTTCGGGCCGATCAGGCCCGTGATCGTGCCGGGCTGAACGTCCAGGCTGCAGTGGTCGACGGCCCGCAGGCCGCCGAAATCCCGAACAACGTCGCGCACGCTGAGCAACGCACGCCCGTCGCCCTCTGGCGTCGTGACTGCCTCCTCACCCGCCATGTCGATTTCAAACCCCAGTTTGCGCTTTTTCGGGCCTGACTGATGATCTCAGTCAGGCATAGGCGCGATTATAGCCCGAAGGCGCCGTGAGGGCAACGTTCTGAACGGACGGCGATCTAAAACGGGGGTTGGGCGCCACTGCCCGAGCCGACCTCGTCGAACGGATGGAGCTCGTGGAAGGTGGCGTAGACTTTGTGGAAGCCCACTTGGAACGAGCCGACGGGGCCGTTGCGCTGTTTGCCGATGATGACCTCCGTCGGGCTGATTGGGGAGTCTTGGTCGCCGGCGGGCTCGCCCTCCTCGCCGTTCTCGCTCGGCTCCTTGTCCTCGTAGTACTCCTCGCGATAGAGAAAGAGGACGACGTCGGCGGTCTGCTCGATCTCGCCGGATTCGCGCAGATCCGATAGTCGAGGACGCTTGGAATCGCGCCGCTCCAGCGCCCGCGACAGCTGCGACAGCGACATCACGGGACAGTCCAGCTCGCGGGCGAGGCCCTTGAACGAGCGCGTGATGTAGGAGATTTCTTGCTCGCGCATCTCGACGCGGGTGCCGCCCTCGACCAGCTGGAGGTAGTCGATGATCAGCAGATCCAAGCCGTGCTCGGCCTTCATGCGCCGCGCCTTGGCCTTGATCTCCATGACGGAGGCCGCTGGCGTGTCGTCGACGAGGATCGTCGCGTTCTGCAGCCGATTGGCCGCCATCATGATGCGGCGCCACGCGTCGCTGTCGGCGCCCAAGTACCCGCTGCGCAGGCGCAGGAGATTGACCTGGGCCTCGGCGCAGAGCAGCCGCTCGATGAGCTGTTCCTTCGTCATCTCCAGACTGAAAAGACCGACGGATTTTCCTTCGTTGAGCGCTACGTGGCGCGCAATGGAAAATGCGAAGCTCGATTTGCCCATGGACGGACGTCCCGCCAGGATGAGCAGGTCAGAGGGATGGAAGCCGGCAGTCCGCTTGTCGTACTCCTTGAAGCCGGAGGACAGGCCCGTCACGCTGCTGCGTTGGGGGCTCTGTAGCTTTTCCAGGTGATCGAGGTGGCTATGGAGAATCTCGCCCAGCGAGTGATAGCTCTCTTGCAGCGTCTGGCGCGAGACTTCGAAAACCTTCTCTTCAGCCGTGTCAAGCAGCTCGTCGATATCCCCGTCCTCGTGGTAGCCGAGCTCGGTGATCTCCTGGCCGACTTGAGCCAACCCGCGCAAGAGCGCTTTCTTGGCGATAATGTCGGCGTAGTAGCCCACCGACGTCGTCGTCGTCACGGCTGAGACGAGCTCGCTGAGATAGGCCCGGCCGCCCACTTCGGGCAGCACGTTCTTCTCCTCAAGACGATTGCCAGCGGTAATGGGGTCGATCGGTTCGCCGGTCTCGAACAGCTCGATCAGCGACTGATAGATGACCCGATGCGCCCGAAAGTAGAAGTGGACCGGCTGGAGCTTTTCGGTCACGGCCGGCATAACCGTCTCGGCCTCGATGAGCGCGCTGCCGAGGACGACCTGTTCGGCCTCGCGATTCTTCGGAAGAGAACGGGCTTGTTCGGCCACTTGCAGATCACCAGGAGAGGAACGCCATGCTGGCTTGGCGATGCAAGGAACGCATGCGGGAATGGGAGCGCCGTTTACGCTGTGCTCGTTGAGTCACATTCTGATTATAGGCATGTCCGCTGAGCCTGTAAAGGCATCGGCGTAATGGGCGTGACGTATCGGACCCTGACAACGAACGATCCGGCTATGGCAGGTTGCCGCGCCAAGCTTACGTGGCGATCTTCGGGTCGAGCGCGTCGCGGAGCCCGTCGCCGAGATAGTTGATGCACATGACGCTCGTGAAGATGAACAGGCCCGGGAAGAGCGTGAACCAGACGTTGCTGCTGATGTAGGGCTTGCCCTGCTGGAGCATGTTGCCCCAGCTCGGCGTCGGCGGCTGTACACCCAATCCCAGATAGCTCAGCCCGGCCTCCGCGATGATGGCCACCCCGACGAAGAGCGTGGCTTGGACGATGATGGGGGCCGCCGTGTTCGGCAGGATGTGGCGCACGATGATCCGGCCGGAGGACGCGCCGACGGAGTTGGCGGCCAGCACGAACTCCCGTTCCCGCAACGAGAGGATGTTGGCCCGCACGATACGGGCGATGCTGGTCCATGACAACAGACCGATGGCCCAGACGATGTTGATGAAGTTCGGCTCCAGGATCGTCACGATGGTAATGGCGAAGAACAGGAAGGGGAAGTTGAGCACGATGTCGGTGAAGCGCATGATCAGGCTGTCCACCCAGCCGCCGAAGAAGCCCGCCAGCGATCCCAAGAAGGTCCCGATGCTGACGCTGAGCAACGCGACGATAATGCCGATGTTGAGCGAGATCCGTGAGCCCCACACGACCCGACTGAACAGATCGCGCCCGAGGTGATCCGTGCCGAACCAGTGCTCGGCGCTCGGCCCTTCGAGACGAGGCCCGACGAACGGCTCGTTCGGATCGTATCCGTAGGCGTCGATGATCAGCGGCGAGGCGATCATCATCGCATAGAGAAGCGCCAGCACAACGAGGGCCGCGATCACAAACGGATTGCGCTTGAGCTGTTGCCAGAACAGCTTGGCGAAGCTGCGGCTCTCGGCCACTTGGATATCTTGGGCCTCGTTGCCCATCGTTGGCGTCGTTCGCACTTGCGCCATCGCCTCTGGTGACCCCGCAGTCGTGTCGGGTTACCGACGGCCGTCCCTGACCCCGCCCTCGCCGTGCCCGATAGGCCTGGCTTCGGCGAGCGATGGGACGGTCGTCGTCAAGTTCCGCTCGTCGAGGGATTCGTCAGTCATATTGGATCCGCGGGTCCAGGAACCCGTAAGCCAGATCGGCCAGGAAGTTGCCCAACAGCGTCAAAATCGACGTCAGCGTGAGCACGGCCATGATGACCGGATAGTCGCGCTGCAGCACCGAGCGCCAGAAGAACTGGCCCAGCCCGGGCCAGCTGAAGACCTGCTCCACGATGAGCGAACCGCTCAAGAACACGGGCAACGACAGGCCGAGGATCGTGACGATCGTCAACATGGAGTTGCGCACCACGTGCTTGATGATCACCGCCGACTCGCCCAGGCCCTTGGCCCGAGCGGCAGAGACGAACTCCTCATGGATGACCTCGAGCACAGACGAGCGCATGTAGCGGGTCAAGATGGCCGTCTGTGCTGTGGAGAGCACAATCACGGGCAGGATCATGTGGCGCGCCACGTCGAGGACGCCACCGCCCTCGACCGACTGCATGTTGCCCGAGGGCAGCACCCCCCAGGAGACGGAGAAGATGAAGATGAGCATCAGCCCGAACCAGAAGTCCGGCAGCGACACCCCGAAGAACGAGGCGCCCGTGACGGCGTTGTCGAGCATGGTGTACTGCCGCACGGCGCTGATGGTGCCGAAGACGATGGATATCACCAGGGCAAGCAACAGCGACGTGCCCGCGAGGAGTGCCGTGGGCCAGATACGGACCTTGATGACCTCCCACACGGGTTGGCCGTAGTTGAACGACCGGCCCATGTCGCCCTGGAAGAAGTTGACCAGCCAGGTGGCGTACTGGACGTGCAAGGGCTCGTCGAGCCCGTACTGCTCCAGGAAGTTCTCCTTCTCCTGCTCGGTCAACGTGACGTCCGGGCTCAGGAAGATGTCGATGGGATCGCCCGGCATGAGCTGCATCATGCCGAAGATGATCATCGTCGTCACGAGCAGCGTCGGAATCAGGATGAGCGTTCGGCGAATGACGAACCCGAGCATACGCTAGATCCTCAATGTCGTCGGCGACAGGGACGACCGACGGCGTCAGCTACGGGGCTGACGCCGTCTGGTCCTGAACCTCCATGGGCAAGCCCTGTTCGGCCACGTACCAGTTCGGCATGTTGATCCACCAGCCCTGCGGGTGGAAGGGCTCGACGCCCTCAACGTCGGCGTAAGCGGCAAAGGTGCTCTCTTCGTGGACCAGCCAGCAGTAGGGCATGTCCTCGACCACCTTGCGGTTCATCTCCTGATAGACCGGCTGAGCGTCGTCGATGCTGACGTAGTTGAGGCCCTCGTCGATGAGCTCGTCGACCTCCGGGTTCTTGTCCACGTTCTCTTCGGTGTAGGCCATCCAGTTGAAGCTGCTGCCGACGCTGTCGCTGTGGAAGATCGACGTCAAATCGGGATCGGTCCCGAGGCGCCACCCGCCGATGGCGGTCTCGAAGGCATTGCGCCCCATGAGGTAGTCGTTGTAGAAGGCGTTCGTGTCGAGCGTACGGACCTCGGCCTCGAAGCCGAGCTCGCCCAACTGCCGTTGCATGAGCACGGCGAACCGCTGGCGCTCCTGGGCGCCCTGGTTGACGGCGATCTCGAGGCTCATCTCCATCGTCTCGCCGTCCTCGGTGGTCTTGGTCCAGACGGCGTCCTCGGCGATCTCACCGTTGTCGGTGCGCTCGATCGTCCAGCCGGCCTCCTCCATGAGCTCGACGGTCCGCTCGGGGTCGAAGCCGGGATGGATCTCCTGCAATTGGGAATCGTAGTCCCAGGCGATCGGATGAGTCGGGCCATTTGCCACTTGGCCGAGCCCGCGCAGCACGCGATCCACCAACTGTTGGCGGTCAACGGCCCAACACATGGCCTCGCGGACCCGCTTGTCTTGGAACTTCGCCATGCGGAGGTTCCAATGGTAGTACTCGTAGGCCAGTTCGGGATAGCTGTAGGTAAGCTGGTCCGGGTTGTTGCCCTCGTCAAGCTGGAAGTGCTGGTCGACGGTCGTCGGCGTGACGTCGATCTCGCCGGCGCGGAACGAGGAGAACCGCGCATCCGGGTCTTGGCGGACGACCCAGTAGACCGTCTCGACCCCGGCCATGGGCACCTGGCCTTGGCGATTGACCGTGCGGCCTTGCCAGTAGTCCGCGTTGCGGGTCAACTGGATCGACTGGCCGGTCTCCCAGTTGTTGAACTCGTACGGCCCGGTGCCGACGAGCCGATCGATGTTCCGGGTGATGCCTTGCAGGCTGTCGTAGCCGCGCTCCTCCAGTACCGGCTCGTAGACGTGCTTGGGCATGACCCCGGTTCCCGCTGCATACGGCAAAAACGTCCGCTGAACCTGGTTGAGCGTGGCCGTGAACGTGTAGTCGTCCGGACACGCCAGTCCGGGGATGGGCCAGTCGATCGTTTCGCCTTGGGGCAGTTGGACGTCGAGCTGGGTCTCATCGCTTCGCTCCGAGACCGTGTAGCTGGCCTCGTTGCCCTGGTCTTCGATCGTCCAGACCTCGTCTTCCTCGTTGTAGGTCACGCTCACGTCCGAGGACAGCGCCCGGTCGTGCTGCTCGAACTGCTCGCGGAATGCCTCGGGCACGTTGCCCGCATCCAGCGCATCGGTCGCGTCCATGTCGGCGCTGAAGAGGACGCGGTTGCGGTATTCGTAGGCCCCCACAACGTTCTGGAAGTTGGGGAAGCGGACGCCGGGATACTTCGGGTGCATTACGGTCTTAAACGAGAACAGCACGTCCTCGCAGGTCAGTTCCTCGCCGTCGTGGAACTCGATCCCTTCCCGAAGCTGGAACGTGTAGGTCAGCTCCTCCTCATCCCACTCCCAGTCGTGGGCGAGGCTCGGAATGGGGCGCAGATCTGGGCCGGTCGTGACCATGGCGTTGAACAACAGCCCGCCGATGGCGCTCTCCCAAGTGCCGGAGGTCGTGTTCGGCATCAGGCTGCGCGGCTCCTGCGTCATGGGTACCCGAATGGTGGTCCCCTCCGACATCTGGAGGTGGCGCTCCGTGCGGGAGAGCTGATCTTCGCCGTCTTGTTGAGAGCCTTCGGTCTCCTCCGACTCGGCATCCCCAGCCTGCTGATCCTGTTGATCTTGGGCCTGCTGGTCCGCTTGCTCGTCGCCCGTGGCGGCGTCCTCGGTATCGTCGGCGGCGGACGGCTCGGTCACCGTGATCGTCATCGAGGTGCTGGCCGAGGCGTCGCTGTCGTCGACGACCTCGAGTTGAACCTCGTGCTCGCCCGCCTCGCTGAACGTGTGCTCCACTTGCTCGCCGTCGGCGGTCGACCCGTCCGGCAACGTCCAGACGTAATCAACGATTTCGCCGTCCGGGTCCTCGGATGCGGACGCATCCAGCGTGACGGCTGTGTCGGCTTGTGGGGCCTCGGGCGTGTACGTGAAGTCGGCCGTCGGGGCCTCGTTCTGCCCCGCGCAGCCGATCACGAGAGCGAACGCCCCGAGCAGCATTGCGACGATCGCCGTCGATCGGTGCCCTGACATCATCCCAGTCAACGTCAACCTCCCGTTAATAACCTCGACGTAACGATTCTATCCTAAGCCGATCCGCATTGAGCCGTCAATGGCTCGATGCCGAACCCGCGCGATCATGTGCCAAACGATCGCGAACTGAGCGACAGCTCCAGGGCACGGACGTCGCGGAAACGTCGCGGGCGCTTGCCATGGAAGCCGAATCGGAAAGCGGTCTGTGATCTATCGAGGTTGATGCCTCCGTCTGAGATTCGTCAGGCGAAGCAGCCCGACCGACCGGCGACAACGCTTGGCCCGCTTGCATTGACGGTCGTGAACGGCCCGATTACAATGCCCCCACTAGCGCACCTAAAAGGCGCTCCAAAAGGGGAAACGAGAGGCGATCCATGGTGAATACGACGGGTCGATGGCCCATTCTTACGGTCTTGGCAGTAGCAGCAGCTGTGGCGTTAGCCGGCTGTGCCGGTCAAAATCAAGAGCCCACAGCCGATATCAGCCACTCCCCCAGCGAGCCGAACGTCAACGAGTCCGTCACGTTCGATGCGTCCGAGTCCAGCGATGAGGACGGCGAAATTGCCGAGTACACCTGGACGTTCCCGGACGACTCGACGGCGCAAGGTCAAGAGGTCCAGTATCAGTTCGTCGAACCCGGCGACCACGAGGTCGAGCTGGAGGTTGTTGACGACAACGATGCCTCCGCCACGGCCACGGTCACGGTGGCCGTCCAGAATCAAAGCCCCAACGCGAACGTCCAACATTCGCCGGAGAGCCCGGACGTCAATGAGACCGTCGCGCTTGACGCGTCGGAGTCGGACGATCCGGACGGGGCAATTGCCAGCTACAATTGGACGTTTCCGGACGGGTCGACGGCGGAAGGCGAGCAGGTGGAGCATCAGTTCGCCGAGCCCGGCGAGCATGAGGTCCGGCTTGAAGTCGTGGATGACTTTGGCGCCTCAGCCTCCGTCACGCGAACCGTCTCCGTCCAAGCGGCCCAAGAGGCCAGCGAGACCACGGACGAGCAAGCGACCGACGAGGCCGAGACGCCTGACGAGCAAGACGAGGAACAAGACCAGGAAGCGGCTTCCGATGAGCCTGCTGAAACCGATCAGCCGGAGGCGGGCGACTTCGTCGAGCAGGTCACCGTGACGGAGGAGCAGAATGCCTCCAAGGCGATGGATCGACTGGCCAACAACGACATCCAGGTCTATGCCCAAGGCACCAGCCAGACGAGCATCCAAGAGGACATCGACACCTCCGAGGAGCTATCGGAATACACGTCGTTCGGGTCCTACACCGAGCTGACGTTCAATCCCGTCGGGCCGACGTTCGAGAACGGCGAGTTCAACCCCTTCTCCAACGACGAGATCCGCGAGGCGGTGAACTGGCTCATCGATCGCGACTACATCGTCAATGAGTTCTACGGCGGCCTCGCCGAGCCGCGCTATACGCCCCTCACGACGGCGTTTCCCGACTATGCGCGGCTCATTGACGTTACCCGCCAGCTCGAGATCGAGTACAGCCACCAGCCCGAGCGCGCCAGGGAAGTGATCACGGAACAGATGGAGCAGATGGGCGCGCAGAAAGTCGATGGCACCTGGCAGTACGAGGGCGAGCCCATCACGCTCAAGTTCCTGATCCGTACCGAGGATGCCCGTGAACAGGTCGGCGACTACGTGGCCAATCTCTTTGAAGAGATGGGCTTTGAGACCGAGCGACAGTACGCGACGTCGCAGCAGGCGTCGCCCATCTGGATCGGCAGCGACCCGGCCGAGGGCGAGTGGCACGTCTACACGGGCGGCTGGATCACGACGCTGATCAGTCGAGATCAGGCCGGCAACTTCAACTTCTTCTACACGCCGAAGGGGCTGGCCCAGCCGTTGTGGCAGGCCTATCAGCCCTCCGAGGAGTTCAGTCGCATCGCGGAGCGGCTCAACCAGCGCAACTACAGCTCGCTGGCGGAGCGCAACGAGTTGATGGCCCAGGCCCTGCGCATGGCGATGGAGAACTCCGCCCGTGTCTGGCTCGTGGACACGATCGACATTTGGCCGCGGCGGAGCAACGTCTCGTTGGCGGCCGATCTGGCCGGCGGCATTTCCGGGTCGTATCTCTGGCCCTACACCCTGCGAGCCGAGGGCCAAGACCAGATCACCATGGCCGTGCAGAACATCCTGAACGGGCCCTGGAACGCGCTCGGCGGCAGCAACTTCATCTTCGACCAGACGCTGCAGCGGGCCACCGGCAACTTCATGACGCTGCCGGATCCGTACACGGGCCTTTTCCGGTCCGAACGGGTCGAGGAAGCGACGGTGACGGTACAAGAGGGATTGCCGGTCCAGAAGTCGCTCGATTGGGTCGAGCTGGAGCGAACCTCCAGCATCCAAGTCCCGGACGACGCCTGGTACGACTGGGACGCGGAGAACCATCGCTTCATTTCGGCCGGCGAGGCACAGACGGGCAGTTTAGAGGCCAAGGCCAAGACGGTCGTCCGCTACGACGACACGCTGCAGAACATGAGCTGGCACGACGGCTCGGAGATGAGCATGGCGGACCTGGTCATGCCCCTGATCATCACCTTCGATCGGGCCAAGGAGGCGAGCGACCTCTACGACGAGGCCTACGTCCCGGACTTCCAGCAGTTCCGCAACTGGTTCAAGGGCCTGCGCATCGTCGAGGAGGATCCGCTCGTGATCGAGGTCTACAGCGACCGTGTCTACCTTGATGCGGAGGTGATCGCAAGCGATGCCGCTGGCCTCATGTCCCCCTATTACGCGTTCGGCCCGTCCTCGTGGCCCGCGCTCGCGCTCGGCATCATGGCCGAACGCAACGGCAGCGCCGCGTTCACGGAAAGCAAGGCCGAGGAGCTGCAGGTGGACCGACTCAGCTACATTGCCGGTCCGACGCTGGAGATCTTAGCGGAGAACCGCCAGGACGCCATGGAAGAAGGCTTCATCCCGTTCGAGAACGTCCTCGGCGACTACATTGACGCCGAGGATGCCCGATCTCGCTACGAAAACCTCGGGCAGTGGTACGAGGAGAAGGGCCACCTCTGGGTCGGCCACGGGCCGTACTATCTGGAGTCGGCCAGCCCCGTGGAAGGTGTGGTCACGCTTCGACGTAACGAGGACTTCCCGGATCCGCCGGACAAGTGGATGGGCTACACCGAACCCCGCATCGCCGAGGTGGCTCTTGACGGGCCGCAGCGGATCACGAGCGGCGATGAGGCCACCGTCGACGTCAACATCAGCTTCGAGGGCGATCCCTACCCCGTTGAGGACGTCAACTTCGTCAACTACCTCGTCTTCGGATCCGAGGGCGAGCTCGTCCTCGAGGGCGAAGCGGAGGCCGTCTCGGACGGCTCGTGGCAGGTCACCTTGACGCCCGAGGAGACCGAGCAACTGGAGACGGGCTCCAATCGTCTCGAGGTGGCTGTCGTCTCCAACGTGGTCAGCATCCCCTCGTTCGCGGACTACTCGTTCGTGACCGTGTCGCCGTAACAGCGTCGAGGCCGTCATGAAAGGAATCGACCGCTAGTCATGGCGCAAGCCGTACAGGAACCGAGCTCGGGCGATCAGGCCTCCGGCCTCCGCCTGGGCTCGGTGCTCCAATTCATTCGCTACGTGCTCGTTCGCCTGTTCACCCTCGGCGTCACCGTCGTGGTCGCCGTCTACGTGATGTTGCTGATCGCGAACTACGGCGGCTACGTCGATCAGGTCCGGGAAAATCAGATCCAGCAGGAGGTCATCGCCCAGGTCTCCTCCAACCCGGACCTGCAACGGCTCCCCACGGACGAGCGGCGCGAACGGGTCCAGGAAATGATCCAGCAGGAGAAGGAGCGGCTGGGGCTAGACAAGCCCTTCTGGCCCATTGCGATGACGGAGGATGGGCTCCGTGTGATCCCGCAGAATCGCAGTTTCAACCACTTGATCAACGCCATCACGCTGACGCTCGGCCGAGCGAGCGAAATCACCAGCGATACCGGCTCCAAGCAGGTGCGGCTCATCCTGCTGGAGCGCTTGCCGCCTACGCTCCTGCTGCTGGGCACGGGCTTCCTGCTCATCTTTTTCACGGCGCTGTTTATGGCGCTCGTCCTGTCTCGACGCTACGGAACCTGGCTGGATCGATTCATCGTGTCGCTCGCGCCGACCTCGGCCGCGCCGTCCTGGTTCTACGGCATCTTTCTCATTCTGATTTTCTCCTCGGCGCTCGCGTGGCTTCCGTTCGGCGGTCTGGTCGAGGCCCCGGTGCCCGAGACGACGGGCGCGTATGCGCTCAGCGTCCTCGAACACATGATCCTGCCCGTGGCGGCGTTCTGGGTCTCCGGCTTCTTCCTCACGGCCTACCAGTATCGGACGTACTTCCTCATCTATTCGAGCGAGGACTACGTCGAAATGGCCCGAGCTAAGGGGCTGCCGTCCGGAACGATCCAGCGCCGCTACATCCTCCGGCCCACGTTGCCCTATATCGTGACGCAGTTCTTGTTATCGATCACCACGCTCTGGCAAGGATCGGTCGTGTTGGAGCTCGTGTTCAATTGGCCCGGCCTCGGCCGGCTCATCTTTCAAGCGATCAACCAGTTCGACATCGCCGTGATCATCGGGAGCATCGCCATTGCGGCTTATCTGTTGGCGATTGTGGTCTTCATGCTTGATATCATTTACGGGCTCGTCGATCCGCGCATCCGCGTCGTTGGAGGAGGCGATTGACCGTGCGTCGATTTTTGTCCGGGCTCTCGGCCCTGAAGGGCTATCCCTCGGCCATTTTGGGCCTCGTTATCTTGGCCATGCTGCTCGGCATGACCGCTTATGCGCTCACGGCCTATTCCTACAACGAGATGGTCAGCTCCTGGCAAGGCGGGGACCAATGGCAGGACAACCCGCGCCATGCGGCCCCCGTCTGGTACAACTGGTTCAGCAGCCAGAAGTTGCCCACGACGATCATCCGCAACAGTCGATCGTCCGACGATGACGTCAGCAAAACCGTGCGGGCCGACGACGACCTGACCGAGGTGACGATCACCCTCCCGGTCGACTACACGGCCGACGCGTTCCCCAAGGACATTGCGCTTAACCTGAGCGCGACCTACGAGTCGAAACAGCCCTTCGTCAGCGTCGCCTGGCGCACGCCCGACGGCCGCGAGATCCCGATCCTGGAGCAGAGCATTGACCAGTCCACGGCCTTCAACTTCTCGCAGCGAACCGACCTCCGCCAGCAACTGGGCGGCTTAAGCCCCGAAATCGGCCTGTTAGCCGAAGAAGGGGCGACGGCCGATACGGCGAAGCCCATCAAGGGACGTCATGAGCTCGTCATCGAGGGACTGCTCTTTGAGTCGGATGCGACGTTGGACGCCAAGATGGTCGTCTATGGCAAGGTCCACGGGATCGCGGGGACGGACCATAAACGCCGCAACCTCGCCCTCGGGTTGCTGTTGGGCACGCCGATCGACATGGCGTTCGGCGTCGGCGGCGCCGTCGGAGCGACGGTGTTCACCTTCATCATCGGCGCCATCGGCGCCTGGTTCCGCGGGTGGGTCGACGCCATCATCCAGCGGCTCACCGAGATCAACATCATTCTCAATCCGCTGGTGATCTTGATTCTCGTCGGCACGTTCATCTCCACAAGCATCTGGGTCATGCTCGCCGTGATCATCGGACTCAGCATCTTCAGCGCGGGCATCAAGACCTATCGGGCGCTGTTCCTCCAAGTCCGCGAGGATCCCTACATCGAGGCGGCCCAGTCCTACGGGGCCGGAAACTGGCGCCTCGTCTGGCGCTACATGATGCCTCGGGCCGCACCGACGATCCTTCCCATCTTCGTCGGCGCCATTCCGGGGTTCATCTTCCTGGAGGCGACGCTCGCCCAGCTCGGGCTGGGCGATCCCGTGTTGCCGACGTGGGGCAAGATCATCAGCACCGCGCAGAGCGAGGGCGCGCTCTATCAAGACTTTTACTACTGGATTGTGATTCCCGGAGCGCTCCTGCTGCTGACGGGATTCGCCTTCGTGATGGTCGGCCTGGCGTTGGACCGCATCTTCAACCCCCGCTTGAGGGTCGAGTGATGGACGCGCTTCTCGACGTCCGGGGCTTGACGCTCCACTATCGCACCTCCAAAGGGGTCGTCCAGGCTGTGGACGGCCTTGACTTCACGCTCGACAGCAACGAAGCCATGGCGCTCATCGGCGACTCGGGCTGCGGGAAAAGCTCGCTCGCCAAAGCGCTCCTGCGGCTGTTGCCACGCAACGTCCACACCTACGCCGGCGAGGTTCGCCTCAACGGCCAAGACGTCATGGCGCTCAAGGAAGATCAGTTCCGCAAGGAGATCCGCTGGAACAAGATCGCGCTCGTCTCGCAAGCCGCCATGAACGCGCTCAACCCCGTCATCAAGGTCGGCGAGCAGGTGGCGGAGCCGTTGATCGTCCACTTCGGCGTCGACAAGGGCGAGGCCTACGACCGCGCCGCGGAAGTGTTTAAGATGGTCGGCGTGCCGATCGACTTCCTCCATCGCTACGCGTTCGAGCTCTCCGGCGGGATGCGCCAGCGGGCCATTTTGGCGATGGCGCTGGCGACCAATCCCGACGTGATCGTCATGGACGAGCCGACCTCGGCGCTGGACGTGCTGACCCAGGCCAACATCATGAACGTCTTCAAGCAGGTCAAGCGCGAGTTCGGCACCAGCTTCATCCTCATCACCCACGACATCGCGACCTCCAGCGAGATCGCCGACAAGGTTGCTGTCATGTACGCGGGCCAGATCGTGGAGATCAGTGACGCCGAGCGGTTCTTCAACGATCCGCTCCATCCCTATTCGCACAAGCTCATGGCGAGCGTCCCCAAGCTCCGGGACACGGAACAACCCGAGTTCATTCCGGGCCAAGCGCCCAGCCTGTTCGATCCGCCCGAGGGCTGTCGCTTCGCCGAGCGTTGCCCGCATCGGTTCGATCGCTGCGACGAGGACCCGTCACTTGCCGAACCGGAAGGCGGGCGCCACGTCAAGTGCTGGCTCTACTGGTAGGAATTTCCCATGGCAAACGTTCTGGACGAGACGTTGACGCAAAGCTCCGAAGCGGAACGCTCCACGGGCCCGTTGCTGTCGGTTGAGGAGCTGCGCACCTGGTTCACGCTGCGCCGCTGGGGCTTCTTCCACGTCGGCGATGTCAAGGCCGTCGACGGCGTCAGCTTCCAACTCCGACCGGGCGAGTGCATCTCCATCGTCGGCGAGAGCGGCTGCGGCAAGTCGACGCTGGCCAAGACGATCTTGGGGCTCCATCGCCCCACGTCGGGCCGCATCGTCTTCGATGGCCAGGACGTCGACAAGCTCGATCGGGAAGGTCGCCAGTGGTACAAGGCCAAGGTCGGCTTCGTGCAGCAGGATCCCTACGGCGCCACGCCGCCGTTCATGAACGTCCGGCGCATCCTGACCGAACCGCTCGTCATCAACGGGATCCGCGACCGCGACGAACAGGACGAGCGCATCCGCGACGTGCTGGAGGAAGTCAGCCTCAAGCCCGTCGAAGATTTTCTGCCCAAGTTCCCGCACATGCTGAGCGGCGGCCAGCAGCAGCGCCTCGTCATCGCCCGCGCGATGATCCTGCGGCCCCGGTTGATCCTGGCCGACGAGCCCGTCTCCATGCTGGACGCCTCGGTGCGCGTGGAGATCTTGGAACTGTTGCGGCGCTTACAGAAGGAACACGATCTCGGGGTCATCTACATCACCCACGACTTGTCCACCGTGCGCCATTTCTCCGAGCAGGCGTTTGTGATGTACGGGGGGCGACTCATCGAAAAAGCCGGCGTGGACGAGTTGATCCGCGATCCGAAGCATCCCTATTCGGAGGCGCTGCTGGCGGCCATTCCCGACGCCGACGCGGCCAACGCGAGGACGATGCGCGAGGTGCCCTCGGGAGAGCCCCCGAGCTTGGTCCAGCCGCCGTCCGGCTGCCGGTTCCATCCGCGCTGCCCCAAGTTCATCGAGGGGCTGTGCGAAGTGGAGGAGCCGCCGGAGTTCGAGCCCGAGATTGAACACCACACGGAGTGTTGGCTGTACCGCTGATGCGCAGGGATGACCCGCGGCTCTACATGATCCTCGGCGGCGTGTTGTTGGTCGCTGGCGTCGTCGGCCCCTTCTTGATGGTCCTGCGGGTGTTGAGCTCGTCGTTCGTGCTCAACTTCCTATCCTTCGGGGCCTCCGTCGCTGGATTCGCGCTCGGCCTGCTCGGCGTGTTCAGCTACATTCGCCTGCACCGTTAGCCGTTCGAGATCGGCCACGACGTCCGGGGCGCGACGCTGCAGGAACGGCTTCGCTTGCCGGACGACGGCCGCTTGGCGCTCGGTCATTCGGCCGGACTGCTCCGCCTCCGCCACTTCGGCCTCATCGAGCACGTAGACCGGGCCGCCTGGGGGCATCCAGACGTCCAATAGGAGGTCCGTCCAATGGATCTCCTCGCCAACCCGAACGTCCTCGCAAACGTCGAAGCGATGGCCGATCAAGACGCCGTCTTCGTCGATCAGTCGATAGATGAGATACGGCCGATCCTCCCAGAACGCCGCCACCGTCGCGATCTCGCCCGAGGGGAGCTGGAACGGCCCGTCCTCGCGGGGCTCGTCCTGATAGAAGACGAACCGCACGAGCGCGGCATCGTCGGTTTTGAGCAACAGCTCGCACTCGTATCGTTCTTCGCGACCGTCGAGGTGATGTTTGACTTCCGTGATCGTCATGGCATGACGGGTCCTTCGTCGGCCGAGTACCATGGTCAACATCACGATGGGAAAATCAAGGAGGGAGACCTATGAGCGAGCTGGAGGACGCCGTGCAGGTCATGACGACCGTCGACGAGGAAGCGGGCGCGCACCGGATCGCCGAGCACGCCATCGAGCAACGCCGCGCCGCATGCGCTCAGGTGCTTGGGCCCATCCAGAGCCGCTTCCACTGGCAAGGCGAGGTGGCCAGTGAGCAGGAGTGGCTCGTGATCCTGAAGTCGCCCCGCTCAGTTTACGACGCACTGGAGGCGACGATCATGGAGGCCCACCCGTACGACGTCCCAGAAATATTGGCTGTCCCTGTGGTTGCTGGGCACGCTCCCTATCTGGCTTGGCTGGCCGAGGAGACGCAGGCGCCCGGCTCCGAGGCTTGAACGGGCGTGGCGCGCATGGCTTTGCTACAGTGGTCGGTGACTTACCATGAGACATCTCGACTACTATCGCCTGGATGACCTGCTGAGCGAAGAACAGCGCCAGATCCGACGGACAGCTCGGTCCTGGGTGGATGACAACGTTGCGGACATCATTTCCGAGTGTTACGAGCAAGCGCGGTTCCCGGACGAACTTGTTCCCGAAATGGGCGAGATGGGGCTGTTCGGCGCCAATCTGCACGGCTACGGCTGCGCCGGCGTGGACAACGTCAGCTACGGCCTCATGATGCAGGAGCTGGAGCGCGGCGACTCCGGGCTGCGCAGCATGGCCTCAGTGCAGGGCGCGCTCGTCATGTATCCCATCTACGCCTTCGGCACGGAAGCCCAGCGGGAGCGCTATCTGCCGTCGTTGGCAAGCGGGGACATGATCGGTTGTTTCGGGTTGACCGAGCCGGGGCACGGCTCTGACCCGGGCGGCATGGAGACGACGGCGGTCCGCGACGGCGACGACTACGTCCTCAACGGCAACAAGACCTGGATCACCAATGCCCAAGTCGCCGACGTCGCGGTCGTCTGGGCCAAGGTGGACGGCACGATCCGCGGCTTTCTCGTCGAGGCGGACACGCCCGGGTTCGACACCGGACCGATCCACGGGAAGTTGTCCATGCGGGCCTCCCATACGGGCGAGCTCTACTTCGACGACTGCCGCGTGCCCGCGGCGAACATGCTGCCGGCGGCCGAGGGGTTGCGCGGCCCGTTCCGTTGTCTCAACCAGGCCCGGTACGGCATCGCCTGGGGGGTCGTCGGCGCGGCGATGGCCTGCTTCGAGGAAGGGCGGTCCCACACGGGCGAGCGCGAGCAGTTCGGCAAGCCGGTCGCCTCGTTCCAGTTGGTCCAGGACAAGCTCGTCGACATGGCGACCGAGTTGACCAAGGCTCAACTCCTCTGCCATCGATTGGGGCAGTTGAAAGATCAGGGCGAGGCCCGCCACACGCACGTCTCCATGGCCAAGCGGAACAACTGTCGCATGGCGTTGGACGTGGCCCGGAAGGCGCGCGAGCTGCTGGGCGGCAACGGCATCACGCTCGATTATCAGACGATCCGCCACATGACGAACCTCGAGACCGTCTACACCTACGAGGGGACCGACCACATGCACACGCTGATCGTGGGCGAGGATCTGACCGGGATCAGCGCCGTGCGCTGAGGGTCAACGTCGGCTCGCCTCGATCGCGTTCTGTCTCAGGCGTTGAACGGGTTCATCGAGGAAGCGATCTCGCGGATGCGCGTCTTGCGATCGATGCGCTCGACCAACGTTTCGGCCCGAACCGAGGAGAGCACGATCTGCCCGCAGTCGGTGAAGATGATTGAGCGGACCCGGCGATCGCAACTGAAATCGAGCAACGTCCCCTGCTCTCGGCTCTCTTGGATGCGATCGTCGAAGTCGTTCTCCTGGGCGTCGGCGAGACCGATGACACGCGAGATATCGACGTAGTTGCCTCGACCGATGTGAACCAATTCGGCAGTCACTGGCATCATCCATCCCTTAGACTCAGGCCACTCTACGACGGATCCTCCGCGCGCGAATGTAAGCGCACCTACAAAAAGCGGACCCGGGGAGTTGGCCGATAATCATCTGAGGCCCTAAGATTGAGACGATGATGACAAAGGGCGGGATGCCATGAACCCGACAGCACTCCGAGAGACGCCCCAACGCTTCTGGTGTGTGGAGAACTTCAGCCTCGCCGAGGTGCTCACGCCGGAGGAACGGGACGAGATGCATCAGTTCATGCAGTTCAAGCGCTACAAGGCCGGCGAGACGATCTACTTTCCCGGCGATCCCACCGACACCGTCTATTCCGTCCACGAGGGGCGTGTGCGTCTGGCCTATCTCGACGAAAGCGGGAAGCGATTGACGCTGGCGATGATGGGGAAGGGGCAGGTGTTCGGCGAGACGACGCTGGCGGGTCACGTCAAGCAACGCTGGATCGCCGAGGCGGTGGAGGACTCGGTCTTCTGCGTGATCCCGCGCGACGTGTTGATCCGCTTTGCCGAGCAGAATCCGAAGCTGGCCCTCAAGATCAACAAGCTGGTCGGCGAGCGCCAGATCGAGATCGAGAACAAGCTGACGTCGCTGTTGTTCAAGGGCGTCCGCGAGCGCCTGGCGCAGACGCTGATCCAGTTGGCCGAGCAGTATGGCGAATCCGCGGACGAGGGCCTGCAACTGTCCATCAAGATCACGCACCAGGACTTGGCCTATTTGATCGGCTCCACTCGCGAGACCACGTCGATGATCTTGGGCGAGTTCGAGCGGGACGGCCTGATCAACAAGAGCCGCGAGCGCATCTTGGTGCGGGACACGGATGGCCTGACCCACCTTGCCAACGGTTGATGCCAGCCCGCTTGCCCGAAGCTAACGTCGCCGTTCATCCGCCCGTCGGTGTGGCCGACTGAAGCGAATCGCTCGACCAAGCACGGCTTCTCCGCACTCTGTGCCCTTTGTCAGTCCGCTTACAGATCGATGAGCCCGAGTGCGGCAACATTTCCGTTGTTGCACGGGCTTGATTCGACTTTTCACAATGAGCGCGAATCCCTCCCACAAAGGAGATGACCGCGATGGTGACCGTCAAAGACATCGAACAGAAAAGCATTGACACGATCCGGACGCTGTCGATGGATGCCGTGCAAAAGGCCAGCTCCGGCCATCCGGGCACGCCCATGGCGCTGGCCCCCGTCGCCTATCTGCTCTACACAAAGTACTTGAAACACAACCCGGCGGACCCGAGCTGGCCCGACCGGGACCGCTTCATCCTGAGCAACGGCCATGCGTCCATGCTGCTCTACAGCACGCTTTATCTGTCGGGATACGACATTCCGTTCGAGGAGTTGGAGTCGTTCCGGCAGTGGGAGTCGATGACGCCCGGCCACCCCGAATACGGGGACACGCCCGGCGTCGAGACGACGACCGGGCCATTGGGCCAGGGCTGCGGCAACTCCGTCGGCATGGCGATGGCCGAAGCCCATCTCGCCGCCCGCTTCAACACGGATGAGCATCCGATCGTCAACCATCGGACTTACGTCTTGACCAGCGACGGCGACATGATGGAGGGCGTCTCGCACGAAGCGGCCGCGCTGGCCGGGCATTTGAAGCTCGGCAAGCTGATCTGGATGTTCGACGACAATCGCATCACGATCGGCGGCTCGACGGACCTGGCGATGAGCGAGGACGTCCGCGCTCGCTTCGACGCCTACGGCTGGCACACCCAGGACGTCGCCGACGTCAACGATCTCGAGGCCCTTTCGGAGGCGATCGAAGCCGCGCAAGCCGAGACCGAGCGACCGTCGTTCATCCGGATTCGGACCCACATCGGCTACGGCGCCCCCAACAAGCAAGACACCAGCGACGCTCACGGGGCCCCGCTCGGCGAGGACGAAATTCGCGAGACGAAGCGCTTCTACGGCTGGCCCGAGGACGAGACGTTTTACGTGCCGGACGACGTGGTCGAACACTTCCGCGAGGCCAAGACGCGCGGCCAGCAGCGCCACCAGGAGTGGCAGGAGACGTTCGAGGCTTGGCGGGCGGCCAATCCCGATCTGGCCGAGGAATGGACGCGCATCCATCGCAACGAGCTGCCCGAAGGCTGGCACGAGAGCCTGCCCACGTTCGATCCTGGAGATGGCAAGGAAGCGACGCGGAAGGCGTCCGGAAACGTCATCAACGAGATCGCGGGCACGCTGCCTGAACTGATGGGCGGATCGGCGGACCTCGCGCCGTCGACGAAGACGCTCATCGACGCCAGCGGCGAGTTCCAAGCCGGCAGTTATGCGGAGCGGAACCTGCGCTTCGGCGTGCGCGAGCACGGCATGGGCGCAGCCGTGAGCGGCATGGCGCTGCACGGCGGCGTGCGGCCCTACGGCGCGACGTTCCTCATCTTCAGCGACTACATGCGCCCGACCATTCGCTTGGCGTCGATGATGGAGCAGTCAGCGATCTACGTCTGGACGCATGATTCCATCGCGCTCGGCGAGGACGGCCCGACGCACCAGCCCATTGAGCACCTGATGTCGCTGCGGGCGATTCCCGGCTTCACGCTTTTGCGCCCGGCCGACGCCAACGAGACAGCCGCCGCGTGGCGAGTCGCCATCGAGCGACGGAAGGGCCCGGTCGGCTTGGTGCTGACGCGCCAGGGACTGCCCATTCTCGACGCATCCGAATACCCCATCGCCGAAGGTGTTCCCAAGGGCGCCTACGTGCTCTCGGACGCCTCCAACGGATCGCCGCAGATCGTGCTGATCGGGACGGGCTCGGAGGTAAGCCTGGCGCTCGACGCTCAACAAGCCCTGGAACGCGACGGCATCCCGACGCGCGTCGTCTCCATGCCGTCCTGGGAGCTGTTCGACGAGCAGGACGCGGCGTACCGCCGCGAGGTGCTCCCGACCGACGTGCGCAAGTTGGCCATTGAGGCCGGCACAACGCTCGGATGGCGAAAGCACGTCGGCGACGATGGCGACGCCATCGGGCTGGAGCGTTTCGGCGCGTCGGCGCCGAGCGAGGTCGCCTATGAAAACCTCGGCTTCAACGTGGACAACGTCGTCACCCGCGCGAAACGTCTGATCGACGCATGACGGTCTGACCGGACGCTTGGAGGAGGATTCCAATGAACCCGCTCAACGAACTGGCGAACCGCGGCCAGGCGGTCTGGCTCGACTACATTCGCCGCAGCCTCATGGACAGCGGCGAGCTTGGCCGGCTGATCGATGAGGACAGCCTCACGGGCGTGACGAGCAATCCGGCGATCTTCCAGAAGGCCATTGCCGGCAGCGAGGAGTACGACGCCCAGATCGACCAGCTCATCCGCGACGATCCGCACATCGACACGGAGTCGTTGTTCTGGCAGCTCGCGGTCGCCGACATTCAGCAGGCGGCCGACGGGCTCCGTCCCGTCTATGACCAGACGGATCGGGCCGACGGCTACGTCAGCCTCGAGGTCTCCCCGCGGTTGGCCGACGACACCGACGGAACGCTGGCGGAAGCCCGTCGGCTCTGGGCTGCCGTGGATCGGCCCAATCTGATGATCAAGGTTCCGGCCACCGAGGCCGGGATCCCCGCGATCGAGACGCTCATCGGCGAGGGGATCAACGTCAACGTGACGCTGATGTTCTCCCTTGATCACTATGAGGCCGTCGCCCACGCCTACATTCGAGGGCTGGAAAAGCTCGAGGATCCCTCGACGGTGGCGTCGGTGGCCTCGTTCTTCGTCAGTCGCGTCGACGCCAAGATCGACCCGATGCTCGCGGAGATCGACAGCGACGACGCCGAGCGGTTGAAGGGCAACGTGGCGATTGCCAACGCCAAGCTGGCCTATCGACGCTACGGAGAGATCTTCCACGGCGAGCCCTTTGCCGAGCTTCGCGAGGCGGGGGCGATGCCGCAGCGTGTCCTCTGGGCGAGCACGAGCACCAAGAACCCTGACTATCGGGACACGATCTACGTGGAGGCCCTGATCGGCTCGGAGACGGTCAACACGATGCCGCCGGCGACGCTGAGCGCGTTCCGCGAGCATGGCGAGGTGCGCGGCGAGACCCTGGGCGAGAACGTCGGGGACGCCGAGCAACACGTGCAGAAGTTGGCCGATCTCGGCATCGACCTCGATCGGATCACCGACGATCTGCAACGCGAGGGCGTTGAAAAATTCGTCCAGCCGTTCGACGAGCTGATGGGCGCACTGGAGGAGAAGCGCCACGATCTGCAGGCGAAACGCGTCAACCCCTTGAGCATTCAGCTGGGCAGCGACGATCAACGCCGCCTGGGGTCGCGACTCTCCACCTGGGATGATGAGGAGTTCGCCCAGCGGCTTTGGCGCAAGGACCCGACGCTCTGGGCCGACCCGGACACCCCCGAGATCACGGATCGATTGGGCTGGCTGGAGCTGCCGGAGGCGATGCACGCGGAGCTGGATCGGCTCACGTCGCTGGCCGAGAGCATGCGAAACGACGGATTCGAGTGGGTCATTCTGCTCGGCATGGGCGGGTCGAGCCTGGCGCCCGAGGTCTTCCAGCGCGCCTTCGGCAACGCGTCCGGCTATCCCGAGCTGCGGGTGCTCGACAGCACCCATCCTGACGCGGTCCGAGGGATCGACAACGAGGTCGACGTCACGAAGACGCTGTTCATCGTGGCCAGCAAGTCGGGCACGACGACCGAGCCGCTGTCGTTCTTCCGCTACTTCTGGGCGCAAGTGAACGACGTCTCCGACGCGCCCGGACGACACTTCGTCGCCATCACCGACCCCGGGACATCGCTGGAGGACTTGGCCAACGAGCGAGGCTTTCGCGAGACGTTCCATGCGCCGTCCGACGTCGGCGGTCGCTATTCCGCGCTGACGCCGTTCGGCCTCGTGCCGGCCGCGTTGATCGGCATGGACGTCCACGAGCTCCTGGATCGGGCTTGGACGCTGGCGGAGTCCTGCGCGTTCTGCGTGCCGGCGAGCGAGAACTCGGCGCTCAGATTGGGCGCCGCCCTCGGCGAACTGGCGGTCGACGGACGAGACAAGCTGACGTTTGCCACGTCGCCATCGCTGGCGGCGTTCCCCGACTGGCTGGAGCAGCTCGTCGCCGAGAGCACGGGCAAGGACGATACGGGCATCGTGCCTGTGGTCGGCGAGCCGCTGGGGAAGCCGGACGTCTACACCGACGATCGGACCTTCGTCCATCTCAAGCTGGCCGGTGAGAGCGATGACGTCCAAGAGGGGCGCTTGAACGATCTTGAGAAGGCCGGCCACCCGGTGATCCGGATTGAGCTCGGGGATCTCTACGATCTGAGCCAAGAGATGTTCCGCTGGGAGATGGCCGTCGCCGCGGCGGGCGCCGTGCTCGGCATCCATCCCTTCAACCAGCCCAACGTCGAGCTGGCCAAGCAGATGGCCAAAGAGGCCATGAGCCAGGACGACGGCGACGGCGCTGGCCAGCGGGTCGAGGCCCTGGATGGCGCGTCTCCCGGTGACGTCGCCGCGTCGCTGCGGGCGTGGCTCGAGGCGGCCAACGCCGGCGACTATCTGGCGATTCAGGCCTACGTCGCCCCAACCTCGCGGGTCAACGAGGCGCTCCACGAGACCCGGCTGCGCCTGCGCGAGCAATTCCAATTGGCCACGACGCTCGGCTACGGGCCCCGGTTCCTGCACTCCACGGGCCAGCTCCACAAGGGCGGCCCGAACACGGGACTGTTCCTCCAGCTCGTCGACGAGCCCAAGGACGCGCTCGACGTGCCGGAGACGGACTACTCATTCGCCAAGCTGATCCGCGCCCAAGCCGACGGCGACCACCGTGCGTTGGCCCAGCAGGATCGTCGCGTTCAGAGAGTCGATCTCGGTTCCGATGCGCTGGCGAACTTGGAGAAGCTGCGGGAGGCGCTCGGATGAGCGCGGAGTTCTGGTTCATGCTTCCCGTCGCCCTGCTCATCGCCACGGTGGCGATGGCCTCGGGCGTGGAGGGCGCGACGTTCTTCGCGCCAGTGTTCATCCTCGGGCTGGGGCTCTCCGCGGAGGTCGCCATCGGGACGGGGCTGATCACGGAGGTCTTCGGCTTTGCGAGCGGGCTGTTCGCCTACGTGCGCAAACGCCTCATCGATTACAAGCTCGGGCTGGCGCTGCTGATCGTCACGGTCCCCGCGGCGTTCTTGGGGACGTGGATCGGCGGCCAAGTCGACCCGGCGATATTGAAGGCGATTCTGGCGGTCGGGCTGTTTGCCGTGGCGCTCAGCTTCCTGCGCAGTCCCGAATCCACCGATGTTCAACGAATGGACGCCGCGATCGAGGAGATGTGGGACGAGCCGGAGACGTGTCTGGTGAGTGCCTCGGGCGAAGAGCACTGCTACACCGTCTGCAATCGGACGGAGGGGCGCACCATCGCCGGCGTCGGCGCGCTGTTCATGGGCATGATCTCCACGGGCCTCGGCGAGATGAACGGCTACTTTCTCCTGCAGCGCTGTCGGGTGCCAAGCGCGGTGGCGGTCGCGACGAGCGTGCTGGTGGTGGCGGTGACGGCGTTGGCCGCCTCGGCCGGTCACGTCGTAAAATTCGCTCAGGGCGATCCGGCCGCGATACAGACGGTTCTCAACCTGACGATCTTCACGGCGCCCGGCGTGCTGATCGGCGGCCAGGTCGGCTCGGCCGTGGCGCATCGCGTCTCCCAGAAGGTGCTTGAAAAGGGCCTTGGGGTGCTGTTCATCGGCATTGCCCTGTTGATGCTTGGGAGCGTGATGGGATGATCGAGACGATGATCTTCGACCTGGACGGCACGCTCGTCCAGACGGAGAAGCTGAAGGCCCAGTCCTACGCGCGGGCGGCCGTGTGGCTCTGCCCCGGCACGGTCACCGAGGACGAGGTGCTCGAGGCGTTCAAGGACGTCGTGGGGCGCTCGCGCCGCGAAGTGTCCATGGCGTTGATGGAGCGGTTCAACTTGCACGAAGCCGCGCGCGTGCGCATGGACGAGTACGGCGTCGACGCGCCGTGGCAGGCGTTCGTTCAAGCTCGCCTCGACATCTACGAGGACATGATCACGGACGCGACGATTCTGCGCGAGAACCAATGGCCGCACAATCGCAACCTGCTAGAGAAAGCGCGTCAGGACTGTCGTCAGGTGGCGCTGGCGACCATGTCGCACTGCGAGCGGGCAAACCAGATCTTGGAGGTTCTCGATTTGAGCGACGCGTTCGACTTCGTGGCGACCCGAGACGACGTCGAGGCCGGCAAACCCGACCCGGAGATCTATCAGCTCGTCGCGGACGAGTTGGACGCTGCGGCCGAGGAGTGTCTGGTGATCGAAGACTCGCCCAGCGGCGTGCAGGCGGCGCTGAACGCCGGCATGCATGTCGTTGCCGTGGCCACGCCGTTCTCGGCGGAGCAATTGGCCCGAATGGAGGAGCTCGATCCCCGCTGGGTCGTGCAGAACGCGGATGAGTTGCCATCCGTCGTGCAGACGAAACTCGATGAGGCCAAGACCCAATGATCCAAGAGGTGAGACCGATGAGACTGGGCATGATCGGACTGGGCAAGATGGGCGCCAACATGAGCGAACGGTTGATGCGGGACGGCCACGAGGTCGTCGCCAACGACCTCCATGAGGAAGCCATTCAGGACGTCGTGGCCAAGGGCGCCGAGGGCGCCCACACGCTGCAAGAACTGGTGGAGAAGCTGGAGTCGCCGCGCACCGTCTGGCTCATGGTGCCGGCGGGGAATCCCGTGGATCAGACCATCGACGCGCTGCTGGCGCTATTGGACCCGGAAGACACCATCGTCGACGGCGGCAACTCCAACTACAAGGAGACCATGGCCCGCGCGGAGCGCGTCCGCGAGAATCATCTTCATTTTGTGGACGTCGGCACCAGCGGCGGCGTCTGGGGACTTCAAGAGGGCTACAGCATGATGGTCGGCGGCGACGACGAGCCCGTCGAGCGCCTCAAGCCGGCCCTGGCGACGCTGGCGCCCGGTCCCGACAAGGGCTGGGGGCACGTCGGTCCACCAGGGTCGGGGCATTTTGTCAAAATGGTCCACAACGGCATCGAGTACGGCCTCATGCAGGCGTATGCGGAAGGGTTTGCCGTCATGGAGGCCAAGCCGGAGTTCGACCTGGATATGCATCAAGTCGCCGAAATCTGGCGCTTCGGCAGCGTCGTTCGCTCCTGGCTGCTCGATCTGACCTCGGAGGCGTTTGCGGAGAGCCCCAAGCTCGACGAGATCGGGGCTTACGTCGAAGACTCCGGCGAGGGCCGCTGGACGGTCTTCGAGGCGATCGATCAGAGCGTGCCGGCGCCCGTGATCACCCTGTCGCTGCAGGAGCGCTTCCGCTCGCGCATCGACGACAACTTCGCCGACAAGATCCTGGCCGCGATGCGGAACAAGTTCGGCGGCCACGCGATCAAGGAGGCCGAGGAATGAGCGACGGCGTTCGGCCTGAACCCCACGTGTTTGCCGTCTTCGGCGGCACGGGGGATCTGGCCAAGCGGAAGCTCCTCCCGGCCTTGTGTCGGGCGGCCATGCAGAACCAGCTCGGCGAAGGGACGGTGATCCTCGGGATCGGCCGCAACCCCGAGACCACCGACGATGACTATCGGCAACTGACGCGTGAGGCACTGGCTGAGGGCGGCATCTCCGACGCCGATCTGGAGGCCTGGTGCGACCGCTGCGTCTACTATCAGCCCCTTAGCGATGGAGACGCCAAGGACTACGATGAGCTGCGCAAGCGAATTGAGGCCATCGAAGCGGACCACAAGCTGCCGGGCCACCGCGCATTCTATCTGGCGACGCCGCCCGGGGCGTTCGCGCCGACGATCCGCGGCCTGGGTGGAGCGGGCCTCAACGGCGGCGACGGCTCAACGGTCCGGCTGGTCATTGAGAAGCCGTTCGGCCACGACCTCGGCTCGGCCCAAGAGCTCAACCGCATTGTCCACGACCACTTCGACGAGTCCCAAGTGTTTCGCATCGATCACTATCTGGGCAAGGAGACGGTGCAGAATCTCTTGGCGTTCCGCTTTGCCAATCCCGTGTTCGAGTCGCTCTGGAACCGTCACTACGTCGACAACGTCCAGATCACGGTTTCGGAGCCGATCGGTGTCGAGGGCCGCGCGGGCTACTACGACGGCGTCGGCGCGCTGCGCGACATGGTCCAGAACCACCTCACCCAGATCCTGACGCTGGTCGCCATGGAGGCCCCGGTCTCTATGGAGGCGGACGCGATCCGCGGCGAAAAGGTGAAGGTGCTTCAGGCGATCGACCCGCCCGCCTCGGACGAACTGGTGCGCGGCCAGTACGCTCAGGGCACGATGGACGGCGAGACGGTTCCGGGCTACCTCGATGCCGACGGCGTCCCCGTCGACTCCACAACCGAAACGTTCGCCGCGCTGAAGCTCCACGTGGATAACTGGCGCTGGAAGGACGTCCCGTTCTATCTGCGCACGGGCAAACGACTTCCGGACAAGCGGAGCCAGGTGGCCGTCACGTTCCGCGAGCCGCCCGTCTGCTTTTTCCAGGACGCCGATGCGCGCTGCGAACTCGACACGAACGTCTTGTTGATCACGCTGCAGCCGAACGAGGGCTTCGATCTCATGTTCCAAGTGAAGCGACCGGCGTCGCCCATGGAGATGTCGCCGCAGACGCTGCGCTTCCGCTACAATGAAGCGTTTGATGACCTCCCGGATGCCTACGAGACGCTCTTGATGGACGTCCTGCAGGGCGATCAGACGCTGTTCGTGCGCTCAGATGAGGTCGAGGCGGCCTGGGCGCTCTACGAGCCGTTGTTGGAGCGAACGGACGTGGCGACGTATCAACCCGGCACGTGGGGTCCGCACGAGGCGGAGGAGCTCCTGGCAAGCGAGGGGCGAGCATGGAGAGCCCCGTAAGCCCCGAGGTCCGTGTCTTTCCCGAGCTCGACGCCCTCAGCAAAGCCGTCGCGCATGAGGTTCGCGGCGTCCTCGACGAGGCCGTGACGGAGATCGGGCACGGCGCGATCGCGTTGGCCGGCGGCGGCACGCCAAAGCGACTCTACCAACATCTGATGCAAGCGCACGGCGACGCAATGCCCTGGTCGAAGGTCCATTTATTCTGGGGCGACGAGCGTTGCGTGCCGCCCGATCACCAGGCCAGCAACGTTCGAATGGCCCGCGAGGCGCTGATCGATCATGCGGATATCCCCGAGGCCAACCTCCACGTCCCGCCCGTGGCGGGCCGCTCGCCCGTCGACGCGGCCGCCGAATACGAGGCGGAGTTGCGGGCGTTCTTCCGCGATCGAGATGCCACTCCGCAGGGCTGGCCGGCCTTTGATCTGATCCTGCTCGGGATCGGAGGCGACGGGCACACCGCGTCGCTGTTCCCCGGAAGCGACGCGCTCGACGCAGGCGATCGCTGGGTCGTCGCGTCCCAGGCTCCGCCCGAAGCGGAGATTCGCGATCGGATCACGCTGACGATGCCGGTCCTCAACCACGCCCGGAACGTCTTCGTTCTGACATCGGGCGAGGCGAAGCGGCCCGTCGTGCGCGAGATCTTGGAGACGCCCGAGGCGGCCGTGCTGCGCTATCCGGCAGCTCAAGTGCATCCGCGCGGGCGGCTGGTCTGGTGGGTGGACCGCGCAGCGATCGGCTTAGAAGGGGGCGCGTCATGAGCTCATACAAGAACATCGACGACTACGGGATTATCGGAGACCTCCACACGATCGCGCTCGTCGGCGACCACGGCTCCATCGACTACATGTGCTTTCCCCATTTCGATTCGCCCTCGGTCTTTGCAGCGCTTCTGGATGCCGACAAGGGCGGGCACTTTCAAGTGGCCCCGGTCCTCGACGGCGCGCGCCATCAACAGATCTATCTGCCAGGGACGAACGTCCTGTTGTCCCGGTTCCTGGCGAGCGACGGCGTGGCGGAAATCTCCGACTTCATGACGGTCGAGGGCAGCGGCCATCCGCATACGCTGGTCCGTCGGGCCAAGACGATCCGCGGCGAGGTCCGCTTCCGCATGCGTTGCGCGCCGCGGTTCGACTACGCGCGGGCGACGCATCGCGTCGAGCGCACCGAGGACGGCGTCGCGTTCATGTCCGACGGAGCCGATGCCACGAGGCTGTGCCTTCGGACGTCGGTGCCCGTTGAGCTGGCTGAGGGCGACGCCACGGCGGAGTTCACGCTCAGCGCGGGCGAGACGGCGGCGTTCGTCATGGAGGACGCCCAGGCCGACGGTCGGGCGCCCGACGACCTCTCAACGTACGTCGCCAACGCCTTCAAAGAGACCTCCGACTTCTGGCGAGATTGGGTCGCGCAGTCGACCTACGAGGGCCGCTGGCGCGAGATGGTCAATCGCTCGGCGCTGACGCTCAAACTGCTGACGTCGGCTCCCCATGGCTCAATCGTGGCGGCGCCGACGTTCGGGCTCCCCGAGGAGATCGGCGGGGAGCGGAACTGGGACTATCGCTACACCTGGATCCGCGACGCGTCGTTTACGATCTACGGGCTCATCCGCCTCGGCTTCACCAAGGAGGCCGCTTCGTTCATGGGTTGGCTCGAGGACTGCTGCAGCCACCTCAACGACGACGGCTCGTTGCAGGTGCTGTACGGCCTCGATGGGCGCCGTGATCTGGACGAGACGACCTTGCCGCATCTGGAAGGCTACAAGGGCTCTTCCCCCGTGAGGATCGGCAACGGGGCGTATGATCAGTTCCAGCTCGACATTTACGGCGAGCTGATGGACTCGGTCTATCTCTACAACAAGCACGGCGAGCCGATCCACCACGACCTTTGGGAGAACCTCCAGCGCATGGTGGACTGGGTCTGCGAGCACTGGCACCTCGAGGACGAGGGCATCTGGGAGGTCCGCGGCGGTCGCCAAGCGTTCTTGCACTCGCGACTGATGTGCTGGGTGGCGGTGGATCGGGCGATCCGCCTAGCTCAGAAGCGCTCCTTCCCGGCGCCGTTGGAAAGGTGGTATCGCACGCGCGATGCCATCTACCGCGACATTTTCCAGTCGTTCTGGGACCCGCGACGCCAAGCGTTCGTGCAACGCAAGGGCGCGTCGACGTTGGATGCGGCGACGTTGCTCATGCCACTGGTCAAGTTCATCAGTCCCACGGACCCGCGCTGGCTCTCCACCCTCCGCGCCATCGAGGCGGAGCTCATGGACGACTCGCTGGTGTATCGCTATCGGGCCGAGGAAGCGGCTCCCGACGGCCTCACGGGCAACGAGGGGACGTTTAGCATCTGCTCCTTCTGGATGGCGGAGTGCATCTCCCGCAGCGGCGATCTGGACAAAGCCCGGTTCTTCTTCGAAAAGATGCTCAGCTACGCCAACCACCTGGGGCTTTACGCGGAGGAACTCGGGCCCAGTGGCGAACACTTGGGCAACTTCCCGCAAGCGTTCACGCACCTGTCGCTGATCAGCGCCGCGTACGACTTGGATCGTCGACTTTCGCGGACTGCGTGATTTTCGGCATCTGGACGGCAACGATCGAGCCCAAGCGCAACATTCATAACGTTCACAAAGGAGTGACCGCACATGACGGCCGAACGCTTCGACGCCATTGTCATCGGCACGGGCCAGGGCGGCTACCCGCTGGCGCTCACCTGGGCCGGTGCCGGCCGCCAGGTCGCCGGCATTGAGCGCGGCCCCGTCGGGGGGAGCTGCGTCAACGTCGGCTGCACGCCGACCAAGACGATGGTCGCCAGCGCCCGCGTGGCCCATCTCGCCCAGCGAGCGAGCGATTACGGCGTCCAGACCGGCCCCATCGAGATCGATTTGCCGACGATCCGGCAACGGAAGCGCGACATCGTGGCCGACTTCAGCGGCGGCAGCCAGCAGCGCTTCGAGAGCACCGACAACCTCGAGCCCATCTACGGCGAGGCCCGCTTCACGGGCGAGCGGACGATCGAGGTCGCGCTCAGCGACGGCGGCACGCGAACCCTGACGGCCGACGAGGTCTTCATCAACACGGGGTTGCGCCCGGCGGTGCCGCCCGTGGACGGCATCGAGTCCGTCGAGGCGTTGGACAACGCTTCGATCATGGAACTCGGCGAGGTTCCCGAGCACCTGATCGTCATGGGCGGCGGCTACGTCGGCTTGGAGTTCGGGCAGATGTTCCGGCGCTTCGGCGCCGACGTGACGGTCTTCGACCGCGGCGAGCGCTTGCTCAAGCGTGAGGACGCCGACGTCTCCGACGAAGTGGCCCGGATCCTGCGCGAGGAGGGGATCGACGTTCGGTTGGGCACCCAGGCCGAGCGATTTGCGCCCACCGACGACGGCGGCGTCGAGGTGACGCTGGCCGGGCCGAACGGCACGGAGACGATCCAGGGATCGCACTTTTTGAACGCCGCAGGGCGCCAGCCGAACACCGACATGCTGAATCTCGAGGCCGCGGGCGTGGAGACCGACGAGCGCGGCTTCGTGAAAGTCAACGAGCGCCTGGAGACGAGCGTGTCGGGCGTCTACGCCATCGGCGACGTCAAGGGCGGCCCGGCGTTCACCCACATCTCCTTCGACGACTTCCGCATCCTCAATCAGAACCTCATGGAAGGTGGCAACACGAGCATTGAGGGTCGAGTCGTGCCCTACACGGTCTTCATCGACCCGCAGTTGGGGCGAGTCGGCCTGAGCGAGTGGGAAGCTCGCGAAGGGGGCTACAACGCGCGAGTTGCCAAGATTCCCATGGAACACGTCGCCCGGGCGCTGGAGACCGACGAGACGCGCGGCTTCATGAAGGCCGTCGTCGACGGCGACACGGACCGAATCCTGGGGGCCGCGATCCTCGGCATCGAGGGCGGCGAGGTCATGGCCGTCCTGCAGACCGCCATGATGGGCAATGTCCCTTATACGACGATCCGCGACGGCGCGTTCGCGCACCCGACGTTGGCCGAGTCGCTCAACAACCTGTTCGCCGCGCTCGAGTAGCGTTCGTCGCGATACCCATCGTGAGGGAAGGCACTGGCAATCGGGCGCTTCGGCTTTAGCCGGGCCTGACAGCCGTGGTTGCTGGGCTCAGCCCTGACCCGCCTTGAGCTGGGCAGCGACGCGGGCCGTTCGTTCACCCTGGGTGCGGGCGATCTCCAGCTCGTTCTCCGAGGGCTGGCGCGAGCCGTCGCCGGCCAGCGTCGAGGCCCCGTAGGGCGTGCCGCCGGTGATCTCGTCCATGGTGGTCATTCGGGGCTCGGAGTAGGGCACGCCGAGGACGATCATGCCGTGGTGCAACAGCGTCGTGTGGACGCTCGTGATCGTCGTCTCCTGGCCGCCGTGCTGGGAGCCCGTCGACGTAAACACGCTCGCCACCTTCCCGATGAGCTCGCCACCGAACCACTGCGAGCCCGTCTGATCGAAAAAGTTGCGCATCTGAGCCGCCATGTTGCCGAAGCGGGTGGGCGTTCCGAAGATGAGCGCGTCGGCCTCGCTCAGTTGCGACGGCTCGATGGTCGGGATGTCACTGAATGCCTCGCGGGCCTCCTTGGCGCCGGACTGTTCGAGCGCATCGTCGGGGACCAGCTCGGGGACTTGGAAAAGCGCGACCTCGGCGCCCTCGACGCGACGGGCGCCCTCGGCGATCGCTTCGGCCATCCGGTAGATGTGGCCGTACATGCTGTAGAACACGACGTGGACGTTGACGGACATGCGACGTCATCCTTTCACGAAAGATTGGCTGACATGGTGGCTTGCAATCGTCAGAATTGTCCAACCACGCAGATCGTCTCGTTCGGCATGCGGACGCGGCCGTCGGCATCAGCGTAGGCACGAGCGAGCTCGCGGAGCCGCTCGCGCACGGCCGCTTGGTGCTCAGGGGGTTCATCCGACATGGCGATCATCGGCGGCGAAACGTCCTCGTGGAACGCGATGAAGTCCGCCACGGAAGCCCACGATAAGTCGATCGTGAGGCGCTCAGTCGTGACCCCGCGGAATCCGGCGTCCATGGCCATGCGCCGGAGCATCTCCGTATCGGCAAGGTGGAAGGGGCCGGGGGCTTCTTCCGGCGGAGCGGGCGGCTGCAGTTCCGCCTGAACGGCCGTCATGACGAGGTTGATAAACGGGACGCGCTCGGCCGTGCTCCAGACCGAGGCCGCAAAGCGAGCGCCGGGCTTGAGCGCGCGATGGAGCCCCTCCAGAACGGCCTCCGGATTCGGCACCAGCATCAGGCCCCAGCGGCTCAGCGCGGCGTCGAATTCGTCGTGGAAGGGGAGCGCCTCGGCGTCGCCGCGTTCAAACGTGACGTTCGTGAGGCCCTGTTCGCGGGCTCGATCGCGTGCGGTCTCCAGCATGCGCGGAGCTTGGTCGATCCCGACGACTCGACCATGGGCCTCGACGACCCGAGCTGCGCTCGTGGCCGGTTCGCCGATGCCGGTGGCGACGTCCAATACGCAGTCCCCCGGCTTGGCCTCGGCCAAGGCCACGAGCCGGTCGCTGAGCGCTCGGCCGCCCTGTTCGAACGTCGGCCACCAGCGCGCCCAGCCCTGGGCGACGGCGTTCCATTGATCGACTTGCTCGGCCTTATAGACAACGGGATCAAACGCGTCGGCGCTCATCATATCCGTCTATCGGGCTTGGGCCGAGATCGCCCGGTCGAACTGTTCCATCGAGGGAACGCCGGTGAACATCTGGCCGGCGACGGTGATCGTCGGCGTTCCACGTGCGCCCTGAGCACGGATTTCTTGGGTTGATTCCTGAATCTTGTCCGCATAGCGGTCGGAATCGACGCAGACGCGGAATGCCTCAATGTCATTGACGCCGACCTCTCGCGCGTAGCCCGTCAGCTTCTCCAGCGTGAAGCTCTCATCGTTATAGCCGCCCTGATTGCGGAACAGCGTCGTTTTGAACTGGGAAAATAGCTGGGTGCCGTTGGCCTGATCCTGCTCGTGGACGCACTCGGCGGCCTGGGCTGCGCGCTCCGAGTCCGGTCCGTAGTGGACGAAGTGGCGGAAGACGAACCGAGCTTCGCCGGTCTCGACGAAGCGATCTTCCAGTTGGGGGGCAATCTGCGTCTCGAAGTGCCCACAGGCCGTGCAATGGAAGTCCTCGTAGACAGTGATGTCGACAGGTGCTGTGGCCGAACCGTGGGCGGGCGGCGCGCTTATGTACGAGTACGGGTTGGTGCCCGACACGGATGACCCGCCGTCGTTCAGAACCCCCCAGCCGATCCAGCCGACAACCAGCAAGACCAACAATCCCCCGCCGCCGAGCGCGGCCCACTTGGGCCAGCCTCGGCCGGCTCGGCCCGCTCGACGGCCACGCGACGTCTTCTGGTTCCGCTCCCGTTTGGCGCGTTCCTTCTTGCCCATGGGACACTCCTTTTGCTCAGTCTCGCTCGGACATCGCCATGTCGATCGACTCGTCGGGTCGCACGGCGATCTGGGCCGTGTCGGGATCGCCCTGCCATTGGCGCCACTGGACCATCATCGTCGGAACCCGCTCCAGCGTTTCGCCCTCGAGTGGGCCGCCGACGGCCTGGCCCGTCCCCTCGTCCCACCAGCTGCGCGTCTCGCGGTCCTCCAGAATGGCGTCGATGTCGTGGATGCCGACGACGTCGAAGCTCAGCGTCCGATGGGACGCGGTCGGCCGATAGGCCATGGGGCTCTTGCAGCTGAAGCACCAGGTCACGAGCACGGGCTCGCCGCCCACGCGATCGTTGATCGCCAAGTGTCGCTCCAACAGGTCGAGCGGATAGATCACTTCTACCCCGTCGTGTTCGAGCGAAACGACCCAGTCGTCCGGCGCGACGTTGGCGTCCGCGACGGGCTGGCGCGCCGGATCGTGCAGCGCCGCATACGAGTGGGTCATACCGAGCGGGCCGACGGCAAAGACGGTCACGACGGCCAGGATGGCGCCCATTAGGGGGACGATCATCGCCATCGGGAGGCGTTGAGCCCCCGTCCGCCACGCCCATCCGAACGCGCCGAGGAGCGTCGACGCGCTCAGCAGCAGCCAGAGCGGTCTGTATGTTTGAGCGAGCGCGTTCAGGCTCGGATCGAGGACGTCAAGTCGGAGGAGCAGCTCGCTGTCGAGGGCGTACGCCGCGGCGCCGCCCCAACCGAGCAGCGCCAAGGCCGTCAAGCCGATCCAGCGAGTTGGCGAGGTCACATTGTTCAGCATGTCATGCCCGTCGAAATCTCGCTCGTGCGTCGGAAGCATCCGGTGACGTGGGGTCCGTCCGTCATTGACATTTTTCTCCATGGGAATGTGACCCGAGAGGCCAGTATGCGTTATCGTGAGTCTCACGGCTGTAAGCCCGCTTACAACAGGTCAAGCATGAGGGCAAGAGAGGGGGCGAGGGGACGGCTCGGGGTGGACCGTCCCCTCGCGTTGTGGGGGCTTCAGGCACGGGGTTGAACCGCTCGAGCATAGGGCTCGCGGGGCGATCTCAGCTGTAAGCCCTCTTACAAACCAAATCGTGTCAGCCCTGCCTCGCGCTTCCGGCCGCACGGAGACCTCACATTCCGGGGATGTTGCCAACCCAGGACAGCGTTTGATACAAGGTCCCTAACAGTTCAGTCGCGAAAGCGAGGTCGGTGCGATGGCGGATGAGATCGTCTGGCGACCCTCCCAGGGGTTGGCAGCTCAAAGCAACGTCAAGCGCTTCATGGACGCCCACGGCATTGCCGACTACGACGAGTTGATCCGTCGCTCGACCGACGACGTCGAATGGTTCTGGGACGCCGTCGTTCGCGATTTGGGGATTCCGTTTTTGGCTCCCTACGATCGCGTCCTCGACACCTCCAAGGGGAAGCCATGGGCCGAATGGTTCATCGGCGGCCGGATCAACGTTGCCCACGCCTGCATCGATCAGCACGCCGAGAGCGACCGTCGGGATCAGACCGCGCTCATCTGGGAAGGCGAGGACGAGTCAATCGTCCACTGGAGCTATCGCCAATTGGCCGACGAGACCAATCGCCTCGCGAACGGCCTGGCGGAGTTGGGCATCGGCCATGGCGACACGGTCGGGCTGTTCATGCCGATGCTGCCGGAGGCCGTCGCCGCGTTCATGGCCATCTCGAAAGTTGGCGCTATCCTCGTGCCGATCTTCTCCGGCTTCGGCGCGGAAGCCGTGGCCGTCCGGCTCCAGGATGCCGGCGCCAAAGCGCTCATCACGGCCGACGGTTTCTATCGCAAGGGCAAGACGGTTCCCATGAAACAGGTCGCTGATCAAGCCGTCCGCCAGTCGCCGGGTGTCGAACACGTCGTCATCCATCAACGAGCCGGTCAAGACGTCTCCTGGACCGAGGGACGCGATCGCTGGTGGCACGAGTTGGTCGAGGGTCAGCCGACCGAACGTTCTCCCGAGAAGACGGACGCGGAAGATCCCTTCATGATCATCTACACCTCGGGCACGACGGGCAAGCCGAAGGGCGCCGTCCACGTGCACGGCGGCTTCACCGTCAAGATCGCCGAGGAGGTCGCCTACCAGACCGACCTCCAGGACGGCGATGTGCTCTATTGGGTTTCCGACATGGGCTGGATCATGGGCCCGTGGGAGGTCGTCGGCGGCCTCGCGCTCGGCGGCACGGTTTTCGTCTACGAAGGCGCTCCGGATTATCCGCACCCCGATCGCCTCTGGGCCATGATCGCGCGACACCGGGTGACGCAGCTCGGGTTGTCACCGACGCTCATCCGCTCGCTCATGAAGCACGGCACGGCGCCTTTGGAAAAGCACGATCTCAGCTCCCTGCGCATTATCGGCTCGACGGGCGAGCCATGGAACCCGGAGCCCTACAAGTGGTGCCTGGAGCACGTCGGCGGCGGTCGCTGCCCGATCATCAACCTCTCGGGCGGCACGGAGATCGGGGCCTGCTTCCTCTCCCCCCACCCGATCAACGAGCTCAAGCCGTGCACGCTGCGTGGCCCCTCGCTCGGCATGGACCTTGACGTTTACGATCCGTCGGGACAGTCAGTTCGCGGAAGCGTCGGCGAATTAGTGTGTAAACAGCCCTGGCCGAGCATGACGCGCGGGCTCTGGAAAGATCCCGATCGCTATCTTGAGACCTACTGGTCCGGGTTTGAAGACGTCTGGACGCACGGCGACTGGGCCTACGTCGACGAGGACGGGTTCTGGTACCTCCAGGGCCGCAGCGACGACACGATCAAGGTCGCCGGAAAACGCCTGGGGCCGGCTGAGGTGGAGTCGGCGCTCGTGGAACACCCGGCCGTGGCCGAGTCAGCGGCCGTCGGCATCCCCGATGACGTCAAGGGCCAAGCCATCTG
Source organism: uncultured Thermotogae bacterium (assembly GCA_964567595.1). Classification (GTDB taxonomy): domain Bacteria; phylum Bipolaricaulota; class Bipolaricaulia; order RBG-16-55-9; family RBG-16-55-9; genus CAZMNF01. The sequence goes on from CAZMNF010000001.1 coordinate 53,595, forward strand.
GGGCGTTGTCACCCTCCGGCCTGGCCACGAACCGAGCGACGCCCTGGAGCAGGAGTTGAAGGAACGGGCAGCGAATCAGCTCGGCAAGTCGTTCACGCCGGCACGGATCGTCGTCGTGTCGCAACTGCCGAAGACGCGCAACGCCAAGATCCTCCGGCGGGCCGTGCGAGCCGTGGCGATCGGTGAAGACTTGGGCGATCTCTCCAGCTTGGAAAATCCCGAGTCGCTCGACGAGATCCGCCAGGCGATCTGACGGAGCCGCATGCACGTCCTGAATCCGGCCGTCGACGTGGATCGCTTTTTCCACAGCCTGGCAACGGCCGACGAGCGCGCCCTGTTTCTCGACTTCGACGGCACGCTCGCGCCGTTTCAAGACGATCGTCACCAAGTCGCCCCCTACGACGGCGTCCGCGAGCGCCTGGATGCCATGCTGGCCCGAGGGCACACCCGCGTCGTCGTCGTCACGGGCCGAGTGGCCCAAGAGATGCCGGAGATGCTCGGGCTTGACGTCGTTCCCGAAATCTGGGGCACCCACGGCTGGGAGCGACGACGCCCCGACGGGGTCGTCGAGGGGCCGGATCTGGATGCGACCACGGAACAGGCGCTGGCCACCGCGGTTGAGCAGGCCCGATCGCTCGAGCTCGGCGACCGTCTGGAGCGCAAGCCGGCGACGGTCGCCGTTCATACCCGTGGGCTCTCCGACGAGCAGGCCCGAGCCTTGGTCGATGACGTGAGAGCACGTTGGCAGTCGCTGGTCGACGATTCTGCGGTCGAACTGCGTGCTTTTGACGGTGGTCTGGAGATGCGCGTGCCGGGCCGGAACAAGGGCACGGCGGTCACGACCGTCCTCGCCGAAATGGATCAGCCGGTCGTCGCCTACCTCGGAGACGACCTGACCGACGAGGACGCGTTCCGCGCGCTCGACGGCGACGGGTTGCGCGTGCTGGTCCGTCAAACGTTTCGCGAGACCGGCGCCGACATTTGGATTCGCCCGCCCGACGATCTGTTAGCATGGCTCGATCGCTGGCACGAGGCCAGCAAGGAGGCCCGCTGATCGTGGATCCGTCGACGTTGACCGTGTACGAGAACCATCTCCTCGAGTGGGGCATTGCGCTCGCCATCGCCGCCGGCGTGTTCGTCGGCCTGCGCTTGCTCATCCGCCAAGTCATTCGGCGACTCAGCGCCCTGGCCAGCCGAAGCGAGACCGAGATCGACGATCTCGTTGTCAAGCTAGTCGATCGCACGAAGTGGCTCGTGCTCTTGGCCGTGGCGATCTACACCGGGGCTCTCGCGCTGACGTTGCCCGGCGACGTCGACTCACTCATCTCCTCGCTAGTCGTCATCGCGTTGTTGGTCCAGCTCGCCTTCTGGGCCGGCGAGTTCCTCACGTTCTGGATCAACGATCGGATTCAGGAGCACGTCGACGACGACGCCGCGACCGCGACGACGCTGTCCGCCCTCCATTTTGTGGGCAAATTGGTCATCTGGACGGTCGTGTTCCTCTTGGCCCTCGCCAACCTCGGCATCGACATCAGCGCCCTGATTGCCGGATTGGGCGTCGGCGGCATCGCTGTCGCCCTGGCGCTTCAGGGCTTACTGACGGACCTGTTTGCCTCGCTGTCGATCGTCATGGACAAGCCGTTCGTCATCGGCGACTTCGTCATCGTCGGCGAGTACATGGGCAACATCGAGCATATCGGGCTCAAGACGACCCGCGTACGGAGCCTCTCGGGCGAGCAGCTGATCTTTTCCAACAACGACATGCTCAACAGCCGCATTCGCAACTACAAACGCATGGAAGAGCGCCGCATCCTGTTCACCGTCGGCGTCACCTACGATACGCCCTCGGAGAAACTGGAGCGCATCCCGACGATGATCCGCGAGATCGTCGAGTCCCAAGAACTGACTCGCTTCGATCGCTCCCATTTCAAGGCATTCGGAGACTTTGCCCTGCTTTTCGAGACGGTCTACTACGTGCTCAGCGCCGATTACTACGCCTACATGGACATCCAGCACGCGATCAATTTGGGGATCTATCGTCGCTTTGAAGACGAAGCCATCGAATTTGCCTTTCCGACCCAAACGCTGTACCTGCGCCACGAGAGCTCGCCCGCAGAGGCCCCCGCCCCACCTGACGCCGATGTATCGGACGCACCACACCAACCAGCCGATCGACCGAATCGAGCAGGCGCCCCACCTGACGCCGATGAATCGGACGCCTGAGTTGATACCATAGTCGTACCGATGGCCACGCAAACCGACGACCAGCGGCTTGTTGTTGTGTCCAACCGACTCCCGTTTGCGTTCCGACGGGAGAACGGGCAGTGGACGGCTGAGCCCGGCGCTGGGGGGCTCGTGACCGCCATGGTGCCCGTGTTGGAGAAGCGGGGCGGCATTTGGATCGGCTGGCCTGGCACGACCGAGGCCGAAGCCGAAGAGCTCAAGGACGAGATCCCCGAAGCGACGCGGGACGCCAACTACGCTGTCGTCCCCGTGCCGCTGACGGAGAACGAAAAGAAGGGTTACTACGAAGGCTTTGCCAACTCCGTCCTCTGGCCGCTCTTCCACGATTTGCAGACGCGCTGCGTCTTCGAGCCGAGCTACTGGCAGACGTACCAACGGGTCAACCGCAAGTTTGCCGAGGCCGTCGCCGAGCACGTGGAGCCGGGCGACTTCATCTGGGTGCACGACTACCAACTAATGTGCTTAGGACGCGAGCTGCGCGATCTCGGCGTCGATAACCAGGTTGGGTTCTTTCTCCATACGCCCTTCGCCGCCGCCGAGATCTATCACAAGCTGCCCTGGCGGCGCGAGCTGCTCGAGGCCATGCTGGCCTATGACGTGATCGGCTTCCAGACGATCCGCGATCGGCGCAACTTTGAGTCCTGCCTCTATGAGTTACTGGACGAGGTTGCCGTCGAGGAAGGCGACCGCAGCCGCGTCAAGGCAGCCAAGCCAGCTGACGGCGAGCGTGACGTCAAGTTGGGGGTCTTCCCCATCAGCATCGACGTGCCGCACTTCGAGCAACTGGCCCAGACCGCCAGCGTCGAGTCCAAGATGGACGGGTTGCGGCGCGAGCTGCCCAACCGGACGCTGATCCTCGGCGCCGATCGGCTCGACTACACCAAAGGCATCCCGGAACGCCTGCGGGCGTTCCGCGAGGCGTTGGAGCGCTATCCGGATCTGCAGGGCAACGTCACGCTGATCCAGATCACGGTGCCGAGCCGCGGCGGCATCTCGGAGTACCGTGAACTGCGCGCCGAGATCGCCCGACTCGTCAGCGAAATCAACGGGCAATACACGCGGGCGGGGTGGGTCCCGGTCCACTATCTCTTTCGGCAACTGGATCGCGAGGACCTGATCGCCACGTACCGAGCTTCGGACGTCGCGCTGATTACCTCCCTCAAGGACGGGATGAACCTCATCTCGAAGGAGTACTGCACCTCGCGCGTCAACGACGACGGGGCGTTGATCCTGAGCGAGTTCGCCGGGTCCGCATCGCAACTGCTGCACGACTCGATCGCTGTCAACCCGTACGATCAAGCGGGCACGGCCGACGCGATCTACAACGCCTGCCACATGAGTTGGGACGAGCAGAATCGCCGGATGACTCGACTCCGGGCCATCATCCGGCGCCACGACATTCACTGGTGGGTCGAAGCCTTTCTCCGCGCCGCACGCGAGGTCCCCCCCGCCGGACGCTTATCCCAATCGTCATAGGCACCGAGGCCCATTACACGAGCGGCAAGATCGACGTGGCCTGGAAGATCTTGTTGAGCGGCGACGCAGCGTGGGTAGAGGCGTTGAATGGAGCGCTAAGCGAACGCCGCGCTATCTGGAGCTCGGGACGCGCCAAATGACCGCTCCCGCCGACGTTCTCCGCGGTCGGTCGGCGGCCTTTGGCCGCGTCTAAAGATCCCTGGCGAACGTGATCCAGGCAGGTTGTTTGGCGTAGCCGAGCCGTTCGTTGAGGGCCAACATCGGGCGGTTAGTGCTCGCGTTCAAGGTCTTGATCGTTCGATAGTTGTGCTCGGCAGCGTACTGGATCGTCTTGAGCTTGAGCGCCAGGGCGAGCCCCTGGTGACGATAATCCCGACGGACGCCCGTCAAGCCCGTATAGAGTTCCTCGGGTGACGCTTGCGAGGCCCAGAGCGAGCTGACGCCCACGTAGTGATCTCCAGCCGTGGCAACGCAGTAGGCGTCGGGCAGCAGGTTCGGGTTTTGCAGGAACCGCCGCTTGAAGTGAGCAAAACTTATCCGCGTTCGCTCGTCGGGGAAGGGCACGTCCTCCAGAAGCTCCATGTCGAGCTCGTAGAGCTTTCGGTCGCGATCGGGGTCGTCGGCCAGTTCGCCGAGCGTCGTCAGGGTGATGCCGCGCTGGGCAACCTCATCCTCAAGCTCCGCGTACGGGGAGAAGTCAAAGGACGGCACCTCCAGGCGCGACTCCCGCGAGCGCATGACCTCCCTGAAGCCGCGCTTGGTCAAAAAGCGGACGCTGGCCTCGTCGTCCTCGCGTGCGAACGAGCGGAGCGTGATCGGATCGAACGGGTCAAGGTCCATCATGAGATAATCGAACAACGCCGTGCCGATGCCCTTGCGCTGCTGATTCGGGTCGACGTAGACGCCGATCTCGAACTTTTGCGGGTGATACATCGATGGCGACTGGTCGTACTCGGCGTGCCCGACGACCTGGCCGAACCGATCGGCGACGAAGCGCCGGAATCGACAGTTGGGGTCACGTTGCCCGTCTCGAGACTGGACTTCCTCGATCGATTTCGGGTATTCGGGGAAAAGCCGATTGCTGAGCTCGACAGTCGCCCCATAGTCCTCGCTCTCAAATGGCCGAACGTGGAGGTTCATGGCCCTGGTTCCCGTGTCGGATCACAGCGATCACGGAGCGCACAGGAATCGACGTCGTTCGCCAAAGCGACGATCCGACGGCGATTGCTCCGGATGGCGTGTGGGGCGGTATCGTCAGCCCGTGCCTTGGTCGGCTCCGGAGGCGGCCGCTTGCTGTTGTTGAGCTTGCGTCGCCTGCTTGATCAATTCGCGGCTCTGGCCGATCGGGTATTTCTCGTGGAACTCGTCGATGCTCATGCGGTAGTAATCCAGGTTTTTGTCGGTGAAGAGGCTGAACGGTCCCGGCACGTCCTCCTCGGGGTAGACGGCCCGGACGGGACAGACGGCCATGCAGGCGCCGCAGTTGATGCACGTCTGGGGATCGATGTAGAGCTGTTCCACGTCCTCGAAGTAGTTCTCGCCCTCTTTGGGATGGATGCAGTCGACGGGGCAGACTTTTTCGCACTCGGTCGCTTTGGTCCCGATGCAGGCCTGCGTAATGACGAAAGACATGGGTCGATCACCTCGAAAGATCGTCGGTCGGCAACGAGCGGTCCATTTGGGGGTCCCTTGGACGTGCCGGCGCCCGTACGCGACGGCCGTCTAGGCGGCCTTCTCGAGTTGGGTCATGAACTCGGCCATGGCGTCGTTCAGCGCCTCGGGCCGTTCCAGCATGACCATGTGCCCAGCGTTCTCCATCACCCTAAGGTACGCGTTGGGAATCGCGTCTCGCAAGTGCTCGCTGTATTTGACGGGCGTCATCTGATCGTTCTCGCCGACGGCCACAAGCGTCGGGATGTCGATCTCGCCGAGTCGATCCATCACGTCGAACGCGTCGCAGGCGCGGAAGTCTCGCGCGGCCGCTGCTTGGCCGTTCGCTTGCAGCTGGGCGCGGGCCTGCTCGCGCAACTCCTCAGAAGCCGATGCCGCAAAGAGCCAGGGGGCCAACAGGTCGGCAGCCTCCTTGAGATTGCGGTCGATGGTGGCCAGCAGGTCGGGATGGACGCGGAGCTTGCCGCCGGTGCCGATCAGGCCGATCCCGCGCAGGTTGTCGGGATGATCCAGCGCAAGCGTCTGGGCGACGGCGCCGCCGAGCGAGTGGCCCATGACCACCGTTGGCCGCTCCATGTCGTCGAGAACGGCCTGGACGTCGGCGACGTAAGTGGCGATGGCGTCGCCGTCGCGATGGGTGCTGCGGCCGTGGCCGTTCAGGTCAAGCGCCGCGACCGTGAAGCGATCCTTCAACGCCTGGAGCTGATGGCCCCAGACCGTGTGGTCGCTCCCCGATCCGTGAACGAGGAGCAAGGGAGGGCCCTGACCCGCTTGCGCGTAGGAGACCGGCCGACCGTCGACCTCAACGGTCGGCATGGCGCTCGCCTTCCACGACGAGTTGGGAAAGATCGCCCACGGCTTGGAACAGTTCCCGAATCCAAGTCAGGAAGGCGAGACGGTTCTCGCGCACCAGGTGGTCCTTGGCCATCACGAGCACGTCCTCAAAGTAGGCGTCGATCGGCTCCTGTAGCGCCAATAGCCGCTCGACCATGCCGGCGAAGTCGCCCGAAGCCGCCAGTTGCTCCATCTGGCCTTCGGCCTTGAGGGCCGCCCGCCACAGGGCTTGCTCCGCATCCTCGGTGAAGTACTGCGGGTGGAAGTGCTTGGCCGAGCGGTCGCGCGTGATGTTGGCGACGCGCTCGAAGGCGTGCACGAGCGTGCGGAAGCGCTCGTCCTCGCGGACGTCCCGGATGGCTTGGGCGCGTTGCCGCGTCCGAAGCGGGTTCAGCTCGGGCACGGCGGTCACCGAGTCCACAATGTCGTGCGCGAGCCCGTGGCGCTCGCGCAGCTCGCGCCCCAGTCGCTCGCGGACGAACGACCGGACCTCGTCCAGTGATGCCCGGTCGGGGAGGAAGCCGTAGAGCGCTTCGATGTCGTCCAGGACCCCGTTCAGATCCAGATCGAGATCCCGCTCGACGAGAATACGCACGATGCCGTTCGTCTTGCGGCGAATGCCGAGCGGGTCGCGCGACCCCGTGGGCGCTTCGCCCAACAGCAACGAGCCCACGACGGTATCCAGCTTGTCGGCGAGGCTGACGACGATGCCCACGGACGTTTCGGGCGACGGATCGGCCGCGGTCTTGGGTTGATAGTGCTCGTATATGCCCGCGCAGACGGGCTCGGGATGCCCATCGAGGCGCGCGTAGATGCCGCCCATGCGGCCTTCCAAGTCGGGAAACTCGCCGACCATCTGGGTAAGCAGATCGGCCTTGCTGAGCCGGACGGCCGAGTCAATATGGGCTTGGTGGCCGGCCCAGTCGAGCCGCTCCGTCAGCTTGTGGGCGATCTGGCGCATCCGCTCGACTTTGTCATGGATCGTGCCGAGCTGTTCCTGATAGATGACGCGGTTGAGCCCATCCGCCAATGCGTCGAGCGACGTCCGGCGATCCTCCTCAAAGAAGAACGCCGAGTCCTCCAAACGAGCCACGACGACGCGCTCGTAGCCCTGGCGCACGACCTCATCCTGGCCCGTCGAGCCATCGCGGAAGCCGACGAAGTACGGCGATGCCTTCGCGCCCACGGCGAACGGGACGAACTTTTGATGTTCCACGAGCGTCGTCTCCAGCACCTCGCGCGGCAGCTCCAAGAATCGCTCGGGGAACTGCCCCAGCACGGGGGCCGGATTCTCCAGGTTGTCCGCGATTTCGGCACGAAGATCGTCGCTCAGCGCCGGATGGGCCTTGATGTCGTTGGCGATCGTCGCCAGCGCCGAGTTGATCGCCTCGCGTCGGTCCTCGGGATCGAGCACGACCCCGTTGTCCGCCAGCACCTGGAAGTAGCGTTCGACGTTGGGGACCTCGATTTCGTCCGCGCCGAGCAGCCGGTGGCCGCGCGTGACCGTGCCGGACTGGAGTCGCCCCAGGCGCACGTCGATGGCCGTGTCGCCGTAGAGGCTGAGCAGCCAGCGTATAGGGCGGATGAAGCGGAGTCCCGACTCGTCCCAGCGCATGGTCTCCGACGGCGCCAACGAGCGGACGCTCGTCGGTGCCAGCTCGCTCAGCACCTCGGGGGTCTCGCGCCCCTCCACGCGTTTCTCCGCGAAGATGTAGTCGCCTTGGTCAGTCGATTTGACGACGAGGTCGTCGACGGCCACGCCTTGGCTGCGGGCGAAGCCTTCGGCGGCCTGGGTTGGGGTGCCGTCGTCGTCAAAGCCAATGTGTTTGGCCGGACCACGGGCCTCGTCGACGGTGTCGGGTTGGCGCTCGTCCAGCCCTTGGACATGGAGCGTCAGCCGACGCGGCGTGTAGTAGACGGCCACGGCGTCGTAGTCGAGCCGTGCCTCCGTCAACTTAGTCTGGGCCGCCGCCTCCAGTTGCTCGGCCAGTCGCGGGGACTCCTTGGGCGGCAGCTCCTCCACGCCGATCTCAAACAGCCAGTCTCGTGCCATGCGCATGAACCCCTGACGTGTGGTTTCGATGGCTCAGAGCACGCGAACGCTAGCTGGCGGCCGTGGCGCCGACGTCGCTCGGGTCGGCCTCGTCCGTCGGCTCCAGGCTGGCCAGATATGCCTCTGCGCAGCCCCGGGCGAGATCCTGGATGCGGCCGATGTAGCGCTCGCGCTCGGTCGTACTGATCGCCCGGCGCGCGTCCAAAAGATTAAACAAATGCGAACATTTGGCCATGTGGTCGTACGCAATGTAGGGCATCTGATGGTCAATCAGCCGCAAGGACTCGCGCTCGTGATGCCCGAAAAGCTCGAACAAAAGATCGACGTCGGCCACGTCGAAGTTGTAATGGCAGTTCTCCCGCTCCATGGGCAGGTGGAGCTCGCCGTAGGTGGTGTCGTCCGTCCAGCGGAGGTCCCAGACGGTGTCGACGTTCTGCACCGCCATGGCGATCCGCTCCATCCCGTAGGTCAGCTCGCACGAGATGGGCTCAAGCTCCACCCCGCCGACTTGTTGGAAGTACGTGAATTGGGAAATCTCCAACCCGTCCAGCACGACCTCCCAGCCAAGGCCGGCCGCGCCCTGAGTCGGGCTGGTCCAGTCGTCCTTTTCAAAGCGGACGTCGTGGCGCTCCAGGTCGATGCCGAGCGCGTCCAGGCTCTGCAAATAGAGGTCCTGCACTTCATCCGGGGAGGGTTTCAGAATCACTTGGTACTGGTAGTAGTACTGCATCCGGATGGGGTTGTCGCCGTAGCGCCCATCCGTCGGCCGGCGCGACGGCTCCACGTAGCCGACGTTCCACGGCTTCTCGCCCAGCACGCCGAAGAACGTGGCCGGGTTGAAGGTCCCGGCCCCGACTTCGATGTCGTAGGGCTGTAGCAGCATGCAACCATGCTCGTCCCAAAACCGCTGTAGGGCGAGCAGGAGTTGCTGAAAGTTCATCGTCGACTCACGCTCGGGCGATCGAGGGTTGAAGACCCATGTCTCAGGCCGCCACGGCTTCCTTGGCGTCCTCGGGCAGGTGCTCCTTGGCCAGCTCGACGACCGCGGCGAAGCCCTCCGGGTCGCGAACGGCCATCTCGGCCAGCATCTTGCGGTTGAGCTGCACCTCGGCCTCGCGAAGCCCCTGCATGAAGCGCGAGTACGGCAGCCCATTCTGACGGCTGGCGGCGTTGATTCGCGTGATCCAGAGTTTGCGGAAGTCGCGCTTGCGCAGCCTCCGGCTGATGTAGGCGTTGCGCTGGGCCTTCAAGACGCGCTGCTTGGCCATTCGGTAGGCGGAGTTCCGCTTGCCGCGGAAGCCCTTGGCCTGACGCATGATTCGTTTGCGCCGCTTGCGACGGATGTTGCCTCGTTTGACTCGCATGGGTCACTCTCCTCCGTTCGATCGGTCCCTGTAGGGACTGACGTCGATCGTTGGCCGCCTCCTTCCGAGCGATCACTTAACTGCTAGAACGGAAGGGGCGGCTTTTAGTCGTTGCCCGAAATCGACATCCAGTTCTGATAATTGCGTTCCTTCTGGTCCTTCAAGGTCGTGCCCTTGCGGGCCTGGCGAACGCGCTTCTTGCGCTTTTTCATGTTCTTGTGGTGATAACCGCTTTTGGCGGACCGGACCTTGCCGTTCTTCGACATCTTGAAACGCTTGGCCATGCCGCTGTGCTTTTTCGGCTTGCGAGCCATGTGTTTTCCCTCCTCCACCTGCATGGGGCTGTCAGTCGCCGTCTCCGCTCTTGTCGGCATCGGGAATGATCATCATCTGCAGCGCGCGGCCGCGTTGCGTGGGGCCCGACTCCACACGCCCCACGTCCTGAACCTCGTCTTTGAGCCGCTCGAGCATCTCTCGACCGCGATCCATGTGGACGATCTCGCGACCGCGGAAGATCATCGTGACCCGGACGCGATCTTCGCCCTTCAGGAAGCGCTTGATGTGCCGAATCTTGGTGTCAAAGTCGTGCTCATCGATTCGGGACGTCAAGCGCATCTCCTTCAGCTGTTGAGATTTCTGCTGCTTGCGCTCCTTCTTCTCCTGACGATACTTGTACTTGCCGTAGTCGACGATCTTGCAGACCGGCGGATCCGCCTGAGGGGCGACCTCAACGAGGTCAAGCCCTTGATCCTTCGCCTTTTGGAGAGCGTCCTGGATCGACATGATGCCGACCTGCTCGCCGTTCGGGTCAACGACGCGCACCTCGTCGGCGCGAATGCCCTCATTGACCCGTGGAGACCCTTTAGCGATACCTACCTCCTCAAAGCGTGTGTGGAAGTCGAATTGTAGGTTGCACGTCGCGGCGCAACATAGCACATCCCCTTACGGCTGTCAACTTGCGCCACAACCGTTTTATCGCGCTTCAACCTCGGCGTTGCGATGGCTTGGCTAGTGCCGTGCCCATCGGGCTAACTCGGCCTACATGGCCTATCGTAACGTCAATCGGGCTGATATTCGAATTCGAGCCCGGCTAGATAGACGGGGTCGCCCTCTTGGGCGCCTTCGCGGCGCAACGCAGCAAATACCCCGAGCTCGTCCAGTCGATGCTCGAGATAGGCCACGGCGTCCGGCTCGTCGACGTTGAGCCGCGCGAGGCGCTCGACCTCCTGACCCTCGACGATGAATCCGTCCTCGTCCCGAACGACGCGCACGTTCGGGGCTGCGGGCTCCGGGCGATAGACCCGTGGCTCGGGCTCAGGGGCGGGGGCGTCGTCCGCTTCCGGCTGTTCCTCCAGCTCGCGCAGCTTCCGGTCGCACGCCTGAATGATCGCCGTGAGTCCCTGTCCCTGCGCCGCAGAGACGAAGATCGGCTCGATGCCGAGGTCGTGGAATCGCTCCTGAGTCCGCGCCTGCGCCGCTTCGTCCATGAGATCGACCTTGTTGCCCACGACGATCTGGGGCTTGTCGACGAGCTGTGGCGCGAACGCCTCCAGCTCCTCGTTGAGCGTGTGATAGTCCTCGATGGGATCGCGACCTTCCCAGCCCGACGCGTCGATGACATGAACGAGCACCTGCGTGCGCTCCACGTGCTTCAGGAACCGATCGCCCAGTCCCTTGCCGCCGTGGGCGCCGGCGATGAGGCCGGGAATGTCGACGATGACGAAGTCGCGCTCGTCGTCGATTTTGACCGTCCCGAGGTGAGGCGCCAGCGTCGTAAACGGGTACGCGGCGATCTTGGGCTGCTTGTTCGTGACCGTGGACAAAAGCGTCGATTTGCCGGCGTTCGGCACCCCGACAAGCCCAACGTCGGCCAGGATCTTCAGCTCCAGCTTCACCCAAAGCTCGTCGCCGGGCTCGCCCTTCTCGTAGATATGCGGCGCTTGCCGCGTGGAGCTCTTGAAGTGGACGTTGCCGCGGCCGCCCTCGCCGCCGTGGGCGAGCTTGACCTTCTGCTTGGGCCGCTGCAGGTCGGCGAGCACTTCCTGAGTGTGGAGCTGCTTGACGACCGTGCCCACCGGCACGTCGACCACCATCGGCTTCCCCTTGCGCCCGCGACGGTCGTTGGACGCTCCCGTCTGGCCGCGCTCCGCCTTCCAGTGGATCTGCTCGGTGAACTTCTGCAGCGTCCGGACCTTGGGGTTGGCCCGCAAGATCACGTCGCCGCCGTCGCCGCCGTCGCCGCCGTCCGGGCCGCCTTTGGGGCGGTGCTTCTCGCGGCGAAAGCTCATGGAGCCATGGCCGCCCGAACCGGAGACGAGGCAGATCTTGGCCTCATCAATGAACATGCTGGGTAACTGACCTCAATGAATGCGTTGGTCTATCGGGGATGAGCCCGTGCTTCGCCTCGACGATTGTGCCAACCGACCTTCGTGGTTCCGTGAGGCGTTACCGTGTGGCTCCTCAGTAACGGGCAATCGTGGCGGGTGGGCAACTAGAGGACGTTGACGAATCGGCCTTGGAACTCGACCTCGCCTTCCCGCTTGGCGAAGAGCGTGTCGTCGCGGCCGATGCCGACGCCTACCCCGGGCTTGAACTTCGTCCCGCGCTGCCGCACGAGGATCTCGCCGGTCTTGACCGCGTGGCCGCCGAAGCGCTTGACGCCGAGTCGCTTCGAATGGCTATCGCGCCCGTTCTTGGTGCTGCCCATGCTTGTCTTATGGGCCATGGTGACTCCCTCCTTTCAGCTCAGATGGTTCCCAACTAGGGCCATTGGCGATCGTTCGCGATCAGACGCTGACCTGGGCTGTCGTGTCCTTGACGGTTACGTGGTCGCCGTACTTGCGCTCGATCTCGTAAAGCCCCAACAGCATCGTCTCGAGGACGGCGTCGATCTCGCGGTTGAGAAGCTGATCGCGCTTCAACCGGAGCACCCACTCGTCCAGCTCGTTCTCGATCTCCGGATCAAGCTTGAGGTAGCGCTCCAGGCCGACCTTGGCCGTGTGCAACAGCGTCGTCACGCTCACCTCGGCCGCGAGCAGATCCGAGTCCGTCTCCTCGTCGTCGGAGCCGACCCAACGGATCTCGCGAATGCGCTGGTCTTCGTCGCGACTGATGTCAACCTGAATCATAGTTGGATCTCGCGAATGTGGCTCTGCGTGTAGCGCTGGCGGTGGCCCATCTTGCGCCGCTGCCGCTGCTTGCGCTTGTACGTGAGGACGGTGATCTTGTCGCCCTTGAACTCCTCGTCGACCGTGCCGACGACTTGCGCGCCGTCGACGTAGGGCTGGCCGACGGTGACCTCGTCCCCGTCGCGCACGAAAAGCACGCGGTCGAAGACGACCTCGTCGCCCGCGTCGTGGTCCGGCAGCCGCTCGGTAATGAGCGGCTCGCCCTCCTCAACGCGGTATTGCTTGCCACCGGTTTCCACCACTGCGTACTTCGCCATGAGTCGTCGTCACCTTGTTCGTCCGTCGGGTAGATGCGTATTGTATCCGAGTCCCAAGGGCCTTTCAACACGACGTCGACTAGGCGTCCGGCGTCTGCTTTGCCTGGACGATCGCCTCATACCGCTGCTGCAGCTCGTCGACGTCAATCTTCTCCAACAGCCGTTCCGTTTCGCCCATTGTGACTGTGTTCTCGGTGGGTCGCCCCACGTCATCGAGCGATGGGGCCGGCAGGCCGAGCACCCGATAGCTGCGCTCGGCGAACGACGGCACGAAGGGCTCGAGCAGAATCGCCAAGGCCTTGACGAGCTCGTAGGCACTGCGCATCGCGCCGGGATTGTGCGACTCCCACGGCTTCTGCGACTGGACGAACTCGTTGCCGACGACCGCCAGTTCGCCGACCTCGCGGATCGCCGGCGCCAGCTGGCCCGACTCGATGGCTTCCGTGTACTTGCGTCGGGTCGCCTCAATGGCCGACTGGACCTTGGCGTCGATCTCGGTCGGCTCAAGCGTCCCTCCGTAGCGAGCATTCGTCAGCGACGCGACCCGATACATCAGGTTGGCGATGTTGTTGACGAAGACGCCGTTGATCGCCTTGTCGAGGTCCTCCCAACTGAAGTTGATGTCGCGGTTCTCCGGCCGGAACATGAACAGATAGAAGCGCCAATATTCGCTCGGCAACAGCTCCAAGGCCTCGTGACCGTACAGGCCGACGTTGCGCGTTTTGGAAAACTGCTCGCCGCCGATCCAGTTGAGATACTCCGTGGCCGAGATCTGATCCGGCAGGTGATAATCCATGCCGGAGGAGAGCAACTGCGCCGGGAAAAAGACGGTGTGAAAGGGGATGTTGTCCTTGCCTTGGGTGTAGACGTGCTTGACCGGGCCGTCTTTATGCTCTTCCAGCCAGAAGGGCTTCCACCCCTCAGGATCACCCTGCTCCTCGAAATACTGGATCGTGGCGGAGACGTAGCCGAGCGCCGCCTCGGCCCACACGTAGAGCACTTTCCCCTCAGCCCCCGCGAAGGGAGCGGGGATGCCCCACTCGAGGTCTCGCGTCACAGCCCGTGGCTGCAGGCCCTCGTCCAGCAGGTTCTGTGTGAACGCCGCCACGTTGGCGCCGAAGTCCTTGCCGCCGACAAAGTCCTGCAATTGGGACTCGAGCTGGGGAAGATCGAGGTACCAGTGTCGAGTTGTTCTGAACGTAATCGTCTTCTGACCGCAAACGCGGCAGTGCGGATCGCTCAGTTCCTCCGGTTCCAACAGGGCCCCGCAATCGTCGCACTGGTTGCCGTAGGCGTCCGTCGAGCCACACTTTGGGCACGTCCCTTGTATGTAGCGATCGGCGAGGAAGAGCGCGTCGTGCGTGCAGTAGGCCCGGTCCTCCTCGCGGCTCGAGATGTAGCCGTTCGCCTCCGCGCGGCGGTACAGGTCCTGCGAGAAGCGATAGTGCGTGGACGCCTCGGTCGTCGTGTAGAACATGTCGATCTGGAAGCGCTCAATCAGATCGACGATCTGCTCGTGGACTTCCCGGTAGAGCTCCTCCGGGGATCGACCCTGCTGACGGGCCTCGAATTCGACGTTCGTGCCGTGGGCGTCCGAGCCGCTGACGTGGAGCGCGTCCGCCCCCTTGAGGCGATAGTAGCGCATGAAGACGTCCCCCGAGAGCAAGGAGCCGATCAGATTGCCCAGATGGGGAATGCTCGATGCGTACGGCCATGCGCTGCAGACCAAGACCTTGTCGGCGCCCAGTGCCACCACCTCAAATGCGGGGAAGGATGGCTCTACGATAGCAAATGGCTCACCGGCTGACCAACGGCAAGTCAGGCGTCAACGGACAGCGTCGCCTGTTCGCGGGGGCGTCGCTTCAGCCCAAGCCCCAAAAGGGCCAACAACAGGGCCACGCCCGCCGTGACCCCATAGGCCAACTGGTAGCCGCCCAGGCCACCGCCGTGGGAATCGATCACGGCCCCGATGACCGCGCCGCTCGCGAGCATTCCCATACGGGTCAGCATGCTGATCGCGCCTTGAGCCGAGGCACGATCGACCGCCGAGGCCTCGCCCAACATGATGTAGCGCAACGGCGCCCCGACCAGACTGGACAGCCCCAATCCCACGACGACCATGCTCGCGTAGAAGCCCGCAAGCTGATCGCCGAGGGCCGCGACGCCGCCCAGACCGAACGCCAACATGACGGTTCCGAACAGAATCACCCAGCGGGAGCCGATTGCGTCCAACGCCCGGCCCAACAGCGGGGCACCGATCGCCATGGACACGACCACGGGCACCAGCATGAACGCCGCCGTCGAGCTCGTGACGCCATAGACCGTGACCAACAGCCCGGGGATGAACACGAGCGCGCCCTCGAAGAAGCCGGCCCCGAGGGCAAGCAACCCGGCCAGCCGAGATTGGCGCGACCCGAACAACCGGGGCGAGAGAACGGGATCGCTCGCGCGGCGCTCCAGCGCGACGAACACGGGAACGAGCACGGCCCCGAGCAGCAGGAACGGCCCGATCTCCGCCGACGTCACGCTCTCGAGCAGGTTCTGCGTGTCCAGCTGATCGAGCCCGTAGGTCAGGCCGGCAAGGGCCCCGCTGAGCGTCAGCATGCCCAGCCAGTCGAACGGGCTCGGCGTCGGTTCGTGGTGGGTCGGCAGCAGCCGCCAGCCGACGCCGACCAGGCCCACAGCAACGGGCAGATTGATGAGAAAGATCCAGCGCCAGCCGAGCATCAGCAGCGCGCCGCTCAGAATGGGCCCGATCAAAAACGCAATCCCGAAGACGGCCCCGAGCAGTCCCAACGCTCGACCTCGGCGATCCGCCGGAAACGTGTCGCCGATGACGGCGCTGGCGACGGGAAAGATGCCGCCGGAGCCGAGGCCCTGTACAGCCCGGCCAAGCAGCAGCGCGGCAAACGACGGGGCCGTCGCGACGAGCAAGGATCCGATCGCAAACAGCGTCACGTCGAGAACGTAGATCGAGCGTCGGCCGAAGCGATCGGCCAACTTGGCCATGAGCGGCGTCCCAACGAGGTTGAACAGCACATAGATCGTAAAAATCCAGGCCAGCACGCGTTCGCCGACGCCGAAGGCATCCTGGAGCGTGGGCAACACCGGGCCGATGATGGCGATGTCGAGCGCGCCCATCAGGACACCCACAAACAGGAGGATCAGCAGGCGTCGTTGCGTCGGCTGATCAGCCGGAGTTGCCTCATCCATCAGTCAGGTCTCGGCGGCGTGTGAGTCCGTTGTGGATCGGGGCTCGTCTCGATCAGTCGCTTCGCCGAGTGCTCGCGAACGATTGCCTGGACCGTGCCCCAGCGAGTTCGGACACATGCGGGGAACGACCGGTGTGCAGCGTACCACTCGTTCAGGAAGCGCTTGGTTTTGGGATCGGCCGGATAGCCGCTGCCGAAGTCGCCGTAGATGGCGTGGAGCCGCTCGATAGCTGCGTCGCGATAGACCTTCGCCAGGATCGAGGCGGCGGCCACGACGGGATAGTTGGCGTCGGCCTGGTTTTCGGCCGTGATCGCCATCACGTTGGACGGGCAGCGCTGCTGGACCATGTCCACGAACGTCGGGATGGCCCGCGGTCCGACCGGCGCGTCCACGTAGAGCGCGTCGGGGGCGAGCTCGTCCACGACGTGGGCGATCGCGCTCAGCTCGACGGCGTTGAGGTTGCCCGCCAGTTGGCGAGGCGCGAAGGCGAGGATGCGGGTGTTCATCGCGATCGCTCGGATCCCCTCAACCATCGAGCGGCGTCGTTCGGCGGACAGCGCTTTGGAGTCGCGAACCCCGAGGTCGGTCAAGTGCGCCTCCGAGGCGGGATCGATCAGCACCCCGGCCACGACGAGCGGCCCGATCGCCGGCCCTCGCCCGGCCTCGTCGATGCCCAATCGGGTGGTGGGATCAGCATCGGTTGATGCAGCTGGAACGCCCGTTAGTGCCATTGAAGCCCTCACATCGAGGGTATACAATAGCGCATCTTTCGGCAATTCTGATGGGATGATCCATGCGCAAACCACCCGCGCGCAACGATAGGCTGAGGCCATGAAGTTCCTCGTGTACTCCAAGGGTCTGTACGCGACATGGGTCTACTACGCGCCGGACCGGCTGGCGTTCGACGCCGGCGAGGGCCTGAGCAGCATCCTGGGCAACAAGTGCTTCGCCATCCAGCGGGTGTTCCTCTCCCATGGCCACGCCGACCATATTTCGGGGCTGATCGGGCTGATCAACATCCGCAATACGGCCATGGGCGACACGGCGAAGCCCTTGACGATCTATTATCCGAAGGATAACTGGCGAATCCTGGAACTGATCGCCTACATCGCCCGCACGAACGCCAAACTCGACTACGATCTCGACTGGGTCCCCCTGGAGCCCGGCGATCGCGTCACGGTGTTCGAGGGCCAGCTTGACCGCTACGTGGAGGCGTTCGAGACCGTACACACGCGGCACGAAGCCTCGCTCGGCTACAACGTCATCGAGGTCCGCCAACGCTTGAAGGCCGAGTATCAGTCGCTGAGCCAGGACGAGATTGCCGCGCTCGTGCGCGAGCGCGGCCGGGAGGCGATCACGACGACGTATGCAAAGAATCTCGTCTCCTACGGCGGCGACTCCCGCGCGATCGATGCGGACAAGATCCGCGACACCGACGTGCTCTTCCACGACGCGACATTCCTGGAGGAAGCCGACCGCGAGACGCCGACGCACGCCACGCTCGACGAAGCCATCGAGGTTGCCCACGCGGCCAACGTCCAAGACACGCTGTACGCGTTCCATCTCTCCTCGCGCTATCGGCCCAATCTGGAGACGTATGCCGCCTACGTGGACAAGCTGGAGACGCCGTTCGATGTCCATCTCGTGCCGCCCGGTCGCATCTCCCGATACGAGTGACCGTCGATGAGGTGGTGCCCTTGACGCATCCCGACCCTCGCATCCAACAGCTTGCTGAGGGAATCTGGATTTATCTTCCGGAGTGGCAACGCCTGGAGCCGACGATAGGGCTCGTCTCCACCGGCGAAGGCTGGGTCCTGATCGACAGCGGCAACTCCCCCGCGCACGCCCGACGCGTCCTAGACGCCATGCGCCGCATACGCGACGTCCCCGTCGCCTACGTGATCAACACGCATCGCCACTTCGACCACGCCTTCGGCAATCAGGCCTTCGACGCGCCCGTCATCGCCAGCCAGCAATGCCGCCGGCGCTTCCGCGCCAACCTCGACGACGACTGGGCGCCGCACCGCGTGCAGCGCTGGCTCCGCGACGAGATGCTACCGCACGTGCCCACGCTTGCGCTGGCCGACTTCGAGGGGCTTGCGCCCGTTCCGCCGTCGGTCAGCTTCCAGTCATCGATGACGTTGGACGTGGGCGAGACGGAGTTGCGACTCTTCCCCTCGCATGGGGCTCACAGCGACGATCATATCAGCGCGTTCCTGCCCGAACAGCAGATCCTGTTTATCAGTGACACGTTCTACTTCCACGAATCCGAAGGCCAGATCACCCGCTGGCTGAAGCTCTTGGACGAGCTGGTTCACTACGAGGCGGAGACGATCGTGCCCGGCCACGAGCCGCCCTACGATCGGATGACGTTCGAGCTGCTGCGTGCTTACGGCCACGAGCTGTTGGAGGTCGTCATCTCCGCGATTCGCTCCCAAACGCCCGAGGACGAGATCGTCCAAATTCCGCTCTCCAAGCGCTACGACCGGATTCCGTTTCTGAACGCCAAGACGCATCGACGCCTCGTGCAGGCCGCGTATCGTGAGCTGACCCAGTCGGCTTGATCGGCCACGCGCGCCCTTGAGATAGACGATCAATAGGGCTTCGGAGACGTATGTCTGTAGCAGCCCAACGGCGGTTTGCGGCACGCAGCTCCTGGCGTGAACTGACACAGTCCGTGACGGCATGCGCGCGGAGCATAAACCGCCGCACAGTCGAGGGGTTGGAGGCGGTGGATGGACGTCCGTGCCACGCTTGACAGCCCTTATGCACGGGGCTACGATAGTCGCGTTCCCCGGTATTTCCCGGTGTGGAAGCGAACTGAACGCATATCTCTCAACAAAGGAGTGACGCGCCCATGGCGTTCGAACTGCCCGACCTGCCTTATGACTTCAACGCGCTTGAGCCCCACATTGACGAACAGACCATGCGCATCCACCACGACAAGCACCACAACGCCTACACCAACAACCTCAACAAGGCGCTTGAGAAGTACCCCCAGCTTCAGAGCAAGTCCATCGAAGACCTCTTGGGCAACATTGAGGCCGTCCCCTCGGATATCCGCGGCGCGGTCAACTTCCACGGCGGCGGCTTCTACAATCACGCCGTGTTCTGGAAGAACATGAGCCCCAACGGCGGCGGGCAGCCGAGCGGCGAGCTGGCCGACGCCATCAACGACACCTTCGGAAGCTTTGAGCAGTTCCAAGAGCAGTTCAAGGCCGCGGCCACGAGCATCCAGGGCAGCGGCTGGGCCTGGCTGGCCCGCAATCCGCTGACGGGCGGCTTGGAGATTCGCCAGATGCCCAACCAGACCAGCATCCTCACGGAAGGGCTGGTTCCGGTCGTCGGCATCGACATGTGGGAGCACGCGTTCTACCTGAAGCATCAGAACAACAAGGGTGCCTACGTGGACGAGTGGTGGAACGTCGTCAACTGGGATGACGCCGCCCAGCGCTTCCAGAACGCGATGTAAGCTCGAACGCGGGCCGGGCCCCGGAGACTACGGGACCGGCCCGCGTCGGTCGTTTCCCGAGACAGCCACCCCGTCGTCAGTGGCCCAGAGGGAGATGCCCCCGTCGCCGGCCAACCCTCGTAACATCAAGACGGTCGGCCGTGCTCACGCAAACGGGGACGCACGGCGTCGGCGCCCGGTCTCCACTGACGAGAGGTCCAAGTCTCATCGGCCAAGGATGGGCACACCATGAAGGGGATCTTCATCATCGCCGACGGCCTCGGCGGTCGGCCAACGGACGTCGAGGGCCATACGTGCCTCGAAGCGGCACAGACGCCGCGCATTAACGAGTTGGCGGCGCGCGGCGCCGTCGGCCTGATGGACCCGATCGACCCCGGCGTGCGACCGGGAAGCGACGTCGCCCATCTGTCCCTTTTCGGCTACGACCCTTACAACGAGTACCCCGGCCGCGGCGTCTTTGAAGCCGTGGGGGTCGGGCTCGACGTGCGGCCGGGCGACGTCTGCTTCCGGACGAACTTCGCCACGATCGACGAGGACTTCATCGTCGAGGATCGCCGGGCCGGGCGCATCGAATCGGGCCAGCTCGAGCTGGAGCAGGCGCTCGGCGAGCTCGATCTCGGCGACGACGTGGACGTCATCTTCAAAGCGAGCACCGAACATCGCGGCGCGCTCATCCTGCGCGGGTCCGGCCTTTCCGCGTCGATCACCGAAGCGGATCCCCACGAGCCCGGACAGCCAGTGTGGGACGTCCGGCCCACGGACCGCACCGACGAAGCAGCCCACACGGCCGAGCTCGTCAACGCGCTGTTGCGTCAAGCCTATGAGATCCTGAACGACCTGCCGATCAACCGACAGCGCCAGGGAGCGGGCCAACCGCCCGCGAACGTGATCCTTCCTCGAGGCGCGGCGGCCGCGCCGCATTTCGAGACGCTGCCCGAGAAGTACGGGGTTCAGGGCAGCGTGATCGGCGGCGGTGCGCTCTACATCGGCATCGGCAAGCTGCTCGGCTTGGAACATCATCCCGTCGAGGGCGCCACGGGCGGGCTCGACACCAACCTCGTCAACAAAGCTGACGCGGCGATCGAGGAGGTTCAGGCCAAGGATTTCGTGTTCCTCCACATCAAGGGGACGGACTCGGCCGGTCATGACCACAACGCCGCGGCCAAGATCGACTTCATTGAGGAAATCGACGCCGCCGTCGGTCGGATTGCTGATCATCTGGACTGGAACGAGACGCACCTCGCATTCACGGGCGATCATTGCACGCCTATCGTCTACGGCGACCACACGGCCGAACCCGTGCCCGTGCTGTTTGCCGGTTGCAACGTGATTCCCGACACCGCAGAACGCTTTGGCGAACGCGTCGCTCAAAGCGGTGGATTGGGCCGCTTCTCCGGCCAGGTGATCCCGATCATTGCCAGTTATGCCAATTGGCTCAAGAAATACGGCGCCTGACACGGCCGACTTAAAAGGAGGAAGTCATGGAGAAGCAACTGACGGACGCGTTGAACGACCAGCTGAACAATGAGCTTTACGCGGCGTATACCTACCTGGCGATGCATGCCCACTTTGAGGAGGAGAACTGGCCCGGCTTCGCCCACTGGATGGAGCTGCAGAGCCGGGAGGAAGTCGAGCATGCGATGAAGTTTTACAACTTCATCCTGGAGCGCGGCGAGCAGGTCAAGCTCCAGTCGATCGACGAGCCGCCGTCCGACTTCCAGTCTCCGCTGGACATCTTCCAGAAGGCGCTCGCCCACGAGCAGCACGTCACCCAGCGCATCCACGAGGTCTACCAGATCGCCCAGGACGTCGGGGACTACCCGACCCAAGTTTTCCTCCACTGGTTCATCGAGGAACAGGTAGAGGAGGAGAACGTCACCGGCGATGCGGTCGCGATGCTGGAGCGCGCGAGCGACCACATGGGCGCGCTGATGGTCCTCGATCGCGAGTTCGGCGAGCGCGGCGGAGGCGGGAACGAGGCAGCCGAATGAGGCCGTCGGGCTCGTGAGCACCCCCTCTTAGAAACGCCGATAGCGGAGTTCACTCAGCCAGACTGATAGACTAGCGCGCACTGTCCGATTGAACGAGACACAACCCGGTGATGCCCAAGGACGCGGGCATCGCCGGGTTATCTTTAGCTTCTATCGGTTCTACGCCGGAGAGATTTGGGCATCAGAGAGACGAGCGACCTAGCCATCGCCAGGCGCTTGGCAGCAGACCCGCAGCTAGCGCGATCTTGGCGAGATCGCCCGGGATGAACGGCAGCAACCCCGTCGGCAGAACCTGTTCAAGCGGCAGGTAGAACGCCAGCCAGGCCAGACCGACGAGATAGATGGCGAGATTGCCAATTACCATGGCGGCCGCCGCGCCGAGGATCGTCCGATCCCAAGCGCGCTCGGCGAGCCAGCCCGTCAGTGCCGCCGCGGGGATGAAGCCGACGAGGTATCCGCCCGTCGGACCCAGCAGATGGGCCAAGCCGCCCGAGGCTCCCGAAAACACGGGCAAGCCCGCCAATCCTTCCAAAAGATAGAGCCCGAGACTGAGCGCGCCCTTGCGGCTGCCGAGCAGCAGCCCGACCATCAGCACGCCGAACGTCTGGCCCGTGATCGGCACGGGCGTCAATGGCAGCGGCACGCTCACTTGCGCGGTCAGGGCCACCACGAGGCTGCCGCCGATCACCAGCAGCGCTTGCCGCAGGGCGCTCTCGACGGGCAGGACGGTTTCCGCAAGAGGTCGAGCGGTAGCGGCTCGATCCATCATGGCGTGCCTCCTTCGGGTTGAAAAGCTTAAGCGGTTTCAGCGGCGGACTCGTCCTCCAGCATCTCCCGAATGACTTTGTGGAGAATGCCGCCGTGGCGGTAGTAGTCCAGCTCCACGGGCGTGTCGACGCGGGCAATGGCCGTGAACGTCATCTCGTCGCCCCCGTCCTCGCTGCGGGCGCGAACGGTCACGTCCGAGCGTGGCTCGAGGTGTTCGATGCCCTCGATGTCGAAGATCTCGCGGCCGCTGAGCCCGAGCGATTGGGCTGACTCGCCGTCCTGGAACTGCAACGGCAGGACGCCCATGCCGATGAGGTTGCTGCGGTGGATGCGCTCGTAGCTCGTGGCAATGACCGCTTTGACGCCCAAGAGCTGGGTCCCCTTGGCCGCCCAGTCGCGCGAGGAGCCCATGCCGTAGTCGTCGCCGGCCAGCACCACCAGCGGCGTCCCCTCCTGCTGGTATGCCATTGCCGCGTCGTAGATGCTCATCTCTTCGTTCGTGGGGAAGTGGATCGTGACCCCGCCCTCGGTGTCGACGAGGTGATTCCGAATGCGGATATTTCCAAATGTGCCCCGCATCATCACCTCGTGGTTGCCGCGGCGGGACCCGAAGGAGTTGAACTCGCGCGGCTCCACGTCCTGCTCCATGAGGTACTGCCCGGCCGGCCCCGTCTTGGGGATGGCTCCGGCGGGCGAGATGTGATCCGTCGTGACCGAGTCGCCCAACAGCGCCAGGGCGCGCGCCCCGTGGATGTTCGTCAACTCGGGGGTCTCCGGGCTCATGTCGACGAAGAACGGCGGCTCCTGGATGTAGGTGGAGGCCTCGTCCCACGCGTAGCGATCGCCCTCCGGGATGGCGACCTGGTTCCAGGTCTCGTTGCCGGTGTAGACGTCGGCGTACTGCTCGTGGAAGAATTCGGGCTTGAGCGAGTTGCGGATCTCTTCCTGAATCTCGTCCTGACTCGGCCAGATGTCGAAGAGATAGACGGGCTCGCCGTTCGTGTCGTGCCCCAGGGGCTCGTGCTCGACGTCGATGTCCATCGTTCCCGCCAGCGCGAACGCGACGACCAAGGGGGGACTGGCGAGATAGTTGGCCTTGGTGTGCGGGTTGATCCGGCCCTCGAAGTTGCGATTGCCCGACAGCACCGAGGCGACGACCAGGTCGCCCTCGTCGACAGCCTCGGCAATCGGCTCCGGCAGCGGGCCGCTGTTGCCGATGCACGTCGTGCACCCGTAGCCGACAATGTGATAGCCCAACGCTTCGAGATCGTCGAGCAGCCCGCTCGTTTCGAGATAGCGCGTCACGACCTTGGAGCCGGGGGCCATGCTCGTCTTGACCCAGGGTTTGACATCCAGGCCGCGCTCGACGGCGTTGCGGGCGATCAGGCCCGCGCCGACCATGACGCTCGGATTGGACGTGTTGGTGCACGAGGTGATCGCCGCGATGGCGACGGAGCCGTGCGTGATCTCGGTCTGACCGTCCTCCAACTGGACGGGCGTGTAGTAATCCTCGTAGAGATCCAGTCGCTCTTTCTTCAGCTCGCCCGTGCCGTTGGTGCGCTCCACGGGCACGTCGACGTCGTACTCCTCCTTGAGCGCGCGGAGGAACGCCTGCTTGGTGTCCTTGAGCGCCACGCGGTCCTGCGGGCGCTTGGGGCCGGCCAGGCTCGGCTCCACCGTCGACATATCGAGCTCGAGCGTCTCGTCGAACGCCGGATCGGGCGTGTCGTCGGTGCGGAAAATGTCCTGTTCCTTGCAATAGCGCTCAACCAAGTCAATGAGCGCCTCATCGCGGCCCGTCCCTCGCAGGTAGTTGAGCGTCTCGTCGTCGACGGGGAAGAAGCCGATCGTGGCGCCGTACTCGGGCGACATGTTGGAGATCGTCGCCCGATCGGGAAGACTGAGTTTGGAAATCCCCGGGCCATAGAACTCGACGAATTTTCCAACCACCCCATGCTCGCGCAGCATCTGGGTCACCGTCAGGACCAAATCCGTCGCGGTGACCCCTTCCTGGAGTTCGCCCGTGAGCTTGAACCCGACGACGTCCGGGGTGAGCATCGTGATCGGCTGGCCCAAGAGCGCCGCCTCGGCCTCGATGCCGCCGACGCCCCAGCCCAGGACACCGAGCCCGTTGATCATCGTCGTGTGGGAGTCGGTGCCGACGAGCGTGTCCGGCATCGCGACGGTTTCCCCATCAATCTCCTTGGTCTGCACGACCTTGGCCAGATATTCCAAATTGACTTGGTGAACAATCCCCGTTGCGGGCGGGACCACCGTAAAGTTCTCAAACGCGTCCTGGCCCCAACGCAAAAATTCGTAGCGCTCCCGGTTGCGCTCGAACTCGCGCTCGGCGTTGTACATGAGCGCGTAGTCCGAGCCGAACATGTCGACCTGAACCGAGTGGTCGATGACGAGGTCGGCCGGGATTTGGGGGTTGATCTCGGACGGGTCGCCGCCGAGGCGGGCCATGGCGTCGCGCATCGCCGCCAGATCCACGATCGCGGGGACGCCCGTGAAGTCCTGGAGGATGACGCGGGCCGGCATGTAGGCCAGCTCGCGCGCGTCCTGGTTCGGTTTCCAGTTGCTCAGCGCCCTGACGTCCTCCTCGGTGACGAGGAAGCCGTCGATGTTGCGCAGCAGGGCTTCCAACAGGACCTTCAAGGAGAACGGCATGCGATCGACCTTGCCGTGGCCGTCGTCCTCGAGCGTCTGCAGGCGATAGTAGCTTACCGAGCCGCCGTCGGTCTGCAAGCGGGATCGGGCGTTGAACGGGTCATTCATCGAGATAGGGTCTCCTCCCTCTGTGTCGACAATTCGTGGTGGAGCTTAATTATAGAAGGGACCCGACGATCCCTCAACAGCCCCGTGCCTCGCAACGACGATTGGAAACGCCGCATTCCGCGATTACCATCGTTGTTGGAAGGGGGATTGGTCGTTGACCCAAGGAATGTGGATTGCCCTCGGCCTGCTCGGCCTCATCGGCGTGGCCTTGTTGCTCGGCATCGGGCCGAGTCCGGTTGGGCCGAGGGAAGCGACGTCAGACGGCGACTCCTTCGCCATTCCGGCTTCCCTCAACGGCTGGAGCCGCCTCGACGAGGCGACCCTGGCGTTCAAAGGCCCGATTCGCGAGGGGAGTTTCGAGCAGATGCGGACGAAGCTAGACGACCGCGTCGACACGCTGGTCATCACCTCGCGCGGTGGCCGAGTGGCGTCGGGCGTGCGCATGGGCAAGTTGGTGCTCGAGCAGAACCTCGACGTGGTCGTGGAGCGCTACTGTCTGTCCTCCTGCGCCAACTACGTTTTTCTGGCCGGCGCTCAGAAAACCATACGCGACGGCGTCGTCGGCTTCCACGGCAACATCACGCATTCCATTCGTCAGGCTGGTGGCCCCGAGGCCCGCGCCGAACAGATGGCCGATCGCAGCCCACGGTCCAAGGAAGACCTCGTCTCCTGGCTGCGCAAGCGCATCGAGATGGAACAGTCGCTGATCCGGCGGATCGGCGTGCCCCAGGCGTTTTACGCCATGACGGCGTCGGTGTTGGCCGAACGCAACCGGGCGAGCGACGCCGCCTATGATTTCCTGTTGCCGAGGCAAGAGACGTTCGCCGAATACGGGATGACCGACATCCAGAGCCAACAGAGCGAGACATGGAAGCGTCGAACCGAACGACAGCTCGGCGTGCGGATGCTGCTGTATTGACGACTGGGAGCGAGAGGGACGATGGACGTAAGAATCCATAACCGCGATGCGTGGAACAAATGTGTCGAGGAAGGCAATCAATGGACGATTCCCTCCTCGCCCGATGCCATTGCGGCCGCAAGACGCGGCGAGTGGGAGATCTCCCTGACGAACGTCAAGCCCGTCCCGCGCGATTGGTTTCCCCATCTGGAGGATAGCGACGTCCTCTGTCTCGCCTCCGGCGGCGGCCAACAGGGGCCGATCCTGGCAGCCGCTGGCGCGCGCAGCGTGACCGTCTTCGACAATTCCCCCAGTCAATTGGAAGGCGATCGGGCCGTCGCCGAGCGCGAATCGCTCGTCATTGAGACCATCGAGGGCGACATGCGCGATCTGTCCATGTTCTCGGAGGAGAGCTTCGACCTGATTGTCCAGCCCGTCTCCAACGTCTTCTGTCCCGAGGTTCGGCGGGTCTGGCGCGAAGCTGCTCGCGTCACTCGTCCGGGCGGTGTGCTCATGGCCGGGCTGATGAATCCCGACATCTATGTGTTCGACCATGAGCTGGAGGAGCAGGGCATTCTCGAGGTCAAGTTCGCCCTGCCGTACTCGGACGTCGACCGCCTCGACGCGGACGCCCGCCAGCGCAAGCGGGCCAGCAACCAGCCGCTGGAGTTCAGCCACTCGCTGACCGACCTGATCGGCGGGCAGCTCGATGCGGGGTTCCAACTGACCGATCTCTACGAGGATCGCTTCGATCCGGACGAGAGGATCTTGGCCCAATACATGCCGACGATGATCGCCACACGGGCAGTCAAACCTAGCGCCTAGCTCGGGCCCCGTTCGGGGATCAGGCGCGCTGTGTCGCCCGCGTGCCGATTGCAGCTCAACCGACGATACGCTAGACTCATGATAACTTGGGGCTATAGCTCAGTGGTAGAGCGCGCGCCTGATAAGCGCGAGGCCGGTGGTTCGAATCCACCTAGCCCCACCACCTGCCAACGCCATGGGGACGTAGCTCAGTTGGGAGAGCGCCTGCCTTGCACGCAGGAGGTCGCCGGTTCGAGTCCGGTCGTCTCCACCACCACCGATCACTTCAACGTCTGCCGTTTCCCTCTGCCAAACATCTCAGTCAACCCCGAACATCTCGTTGGTGTTGGGCAATTACAGAGATCAACCGAACTCACTGGGACATGAGTCCTTGAAATCGTACGTGACGTCAATCAGGCTCGATCCCATCCGACAACAGCGGTGGTGAGGACATGCGAACGATTGCGGTGGCATCGCAGAAGGGCGGTGTGGGCAAGACGTCCTTTGTGCAGAACGTCGGCTACCAGCTTGCCTCGCAAGGCCAGACCGTCGCGCTGATCGACTTCGATCCCCAAGCCAATCTCACCATGAGCTACGGCGTCGAGGCCGACGACAAACGGGCGACCGTGCTCGACGCGCTCGAGGCCCCCGAGCGGACGCCGGAGACGCTGACGCGGGCCCGCGAGGGGCTTCCCTTGTATCTCATGCCCTCGTCGATGGACCTGTCCGCCGCGGAGGTCAACTACGCCTCGGACATCGAACGCCAGTTCAAGCTGGACGAGGCGATCCGCGGACTGGAAGGACAAGGTGTCGACGTCGTTATGATCGATGCGCCCCCGTCCTTGGGCTTCTACACGGTCAACGCCCTGGTGGCGGCCAACGAGTTTCTCATTCCGCTGCAGTGCCAAGGGCTGGCGTGGCGAGCCCTGGATCAGCTCTTCGGCATCATCGACCGCATCAAGCGCAAACTCAATGCCGAGCTGAGCTTCGGCGGCATCGCCCTGACGTTTTTCGACTCGCGCAACAACCTCTCCATCCAAGTGGCCGACCAGGCGCGCGAGCAGTTCGCTGGCAAGGTCTTCGAATACGTGGTGCCCGTGAACGTCAAGATCGCCGAGGCGCCGCTGCGCGGGCTGACCGTGATCGAACACGCGCCGGCGTCGCGAGGCGCTGAGGCCTATCGCCATCTCGCCGAGGAGGTGATCCAGCATGGCGAATGATCGACTGGAGCTGGGCAAGGTTCGCAATTGGGAGCACGCCATCGATGCCGGGCCGACCGACAGTCGGCAGCAGGGAACGCCCAAGCCGGAGAAGTGGAAGCGGCGCACGTTCCTCTTGACGCCCGAGTTGGCCGAGCGCATCGATGAGCTGGCCGAGCAATACGCCGTGGAGAAGAACGCGCTCGTGCGCTACGCGCTCGACGTGATGATCTCGCAAATTGAGACGGGCGAGCACGAGCTCCCCGTCAAGGAGAAGGTCGTGCGCGAGATCGAGTGGGAGGGTTGACCGTCGGGGCAGAGCTGGATGCCCGCCCGTGAAGGGCAAACAAGAGGGTTCGCCCCCTTCAGAAATAGACAGAAACACACGGACTTGAGCGCTAGGCTGGCACGATCCGCCGCGCGAGCATCAGAAACCCCGTGTGTCGGACCCCTTCGTGTTGGGGGCGCACGCTCGGCGGGTTGACGTGCCAGAAGCGCAACAGCGATTCAAACGTGTCGAGCTGTTGGAACTCGGGATGCTCGCGTAGGTCGTCCACGAACCGCTCAATCTGCGTCACGCTCGGGACGTAGACGGCCAACAGGCCACCGGGTTGGAGGGCCTCAGTCAACTCGGGCAGCGCGGCCCACGGCTCGGGCAGATCGAGAATGACCCGATCCAGGCCCCGTTCGGCGATGCCGTCGGCGACGTCGCCAATTCGCAAGTGGAGCCACGAGGGCCTCTTGTCGAAAAATTCAGCAGCGTTCTCGCGCGTCAGTGCCAGCATGTCCTCGCGGACATCGTAGCTGTAGACTCGGCCTTTCGGTCCAACGGCGCTCAACAGCGCCAGCGACAGCGCGCCTGAGCCCGCTCCCGCCGTCATGACGCGCATCCCGGCCCGAATGTCGGCCCACACCAACAGCGCCCCGATCTCCTTCGGGTAGACGATCCCGCTCTTGCGCTTCATGTTCAGAATGAAGTCGCTCAGCGTCGGTCGGACGATCGTGACCGGCCGGTCCAGGTGCGTGCGGACCTTCAAGCCGGGCGGGCGCCCGATGATCGCGTCACAGTCGATCGTGCCCAAGTGGAGCGAGAGGTGCTCGCCCGCCTGGAGCCGCTTAAGCACGACGTTCTGCTGGGCGTGGATGGCGATCAGGTCGCCGTCTTGGAGGCCGTCGTCAGGCATGGCCCAAGGCCCACATCCGGGACGCGGGGCGCGTCACAATGCCCCGCGCACGTCGTCGAGATAGCTCCGCACGCCCTTGGCGAAGAGGCCGCTCGTGCCGGTGCACAGCCACTGGATCCCGCTCTCGCGCCACCGTTGCGCGGCCTCCGCGTTCTGGGCGATCGTCCCGACGGCCTTGCCGGCCTCGCGGGCATGTTGCGACAGCCGCTCGATGATGCGTATCACGTCCGGATGCTGGGCCTGTCCCGGCAGGCCGAGGGCGGTTGATAAGTCCGACGGGCCGAAAAAGATCAAGTCGACGTGGTCCGTGTTGGCAATGTCGTCGAAATGATCGACGGCCTCGTGGGTTTCAATCTGCACGCCGATGAACGTCTCGCGGTTGGCGTCTTCCACGTGCTGGCCGATGCCGCCCTCACCGAGGCCCCACTGCGAGGTCCGGCTCGGCGCCAGGCCGCGCTTTCCAATGGGGGGATACTTCACGGCGTCCACGACGCGCTGGGCGTCGTCGCCCGTGTTGACCAACGGGATCAGCACGCCCTGGGCGCCGCTCTCCAGGAACTTCTGGATCGTCTGTGGGTCGTTCCGGCCCACGCGGGCGACGGGCGTGACGTCGTGAAGTTCGGCCGCGCGAATCAGCTCTTCGGCCAGCTTCGGCGTCAGGCTGGTGTGCTCGGCGTCAACAATGACGAAGTCGATCCCGCTCAGGCCGAGGATCTCCACGAGTTCGGGATGCGGAACGTTGACGAACGCCCCAACGAGCGACTCGCCATCCTGGATGCGTTGCTTCATTCGGTTGGGTCTCATGAGGAGGATCCTAGGTCTGTTGTTGCTGCTGGCGTTGGCGTTCCTTTTCGCGCTCCTTCTCGCGCCGCTTCTTCGCCTTGCGCTCCTCGATCTGGATCTTTGACCACTGGTCCTTCAACGTCACGGCCCGGTTGAGGACGACGCGATCGTCCGAGGAGGCCTCGTCGACGCGGAAGTAGCCGAGCCGCTCGAACTGGATCGTCTCGCCAATTGCCAGCTCCTGGACGCTCGGCTCTGCCAAACAGCCATCCACAATCTCCAGCGAATCGGGATTCAGGCTGTTCTTCCAGTCCTCGCCCTCCTCGACGTCGGTGGGATCTTCGCGGTTGAAGAGCCGATCGTAGAGCCGGGCTTCCACGGGGACGGCGTGCGGCGCGGAGACCCAGTGCAGCGTCGACTTCACCTTGCGCCCGTCCGGGGCGTAGCCGCCGCGGGTCTCGGGATCGTAGGTGCAGCGCACTTCCACGATGGTTCCCTCGTCGTCCTTCACGATGTCCGTGCACGTGACAAAATACCCGTAGCGCAGCCGAACCTCGCGGCCGGGGGTGAGGCGATAGAACTTGTTCGGCGGGTCCTCCATGAAGTCGCTCTGCTCGATGTAGAGCTCCCGCGAGAACGGGATCTTCCGTTGGCCGGCACTTTCGTCCTCCGGGTTGTTGACCGCGTCCAGGTGCTCGACCTCGTCCTCGGGATAGTTGTCAATGACCAGCTTCAGTGGCCGCAAGACGCCCATGCGGCGCGGAGCCTCCTGGTTGAGCACGTCGCGGACGCACTCCTCGAGCATCCCCATCTCGTGGACGCTGTTCTTCTTGGCCACCCCGATCTGGTGACAGAAGTCTCGAATCGCTCCGGGCGGAAACCCGCGCCGGCGCATGCCGCGCAGCGTCGGCATGCGCGGGTCGTCCCAACCGCTCACGTGGCCTTGCTCGACGAGCTCGATCAGCTTGCGCTTGCTCAGCACCGTGTAGCTGATGTTGAGTCGAGCAAACTCGATCTGCTTCGGCGGATCCTCAAATTCCAACTGCTCGATCAGCCAGTTGTAGAGCGGGCGGTGATCCTGGAACTCCAGCGAGCAGAGCGAGTGCGTGATCCCCTCGATGGCGTCGGATTGGCCGTGGGCCATGTCGTAGGTGGGATAGATGCACCACGCCTCGCCCGTGCGATGGTGCGAGGCGTGCAGCACCCGATACAGCACGGGATCGCGCATGTTCATGTTGGAGGCGGCCATGTCGATCTTGGCCCGCAGCACGGCCTCGCCCTCGTTGAACTCCCCGTTCTTCATGCGCTCAAACAGATCGAGGTTTTCCTCGACCGAGCGATCGCGATAGGGGCTGTTCGTCCCGGATTCGTTCCAGGAGCCGCGGTACTCGCGGATCTCGTCGGGGCTGAGGCTATCGACGTACGCCTTGCCCTTCTTGATGAGATCGACGGCAAATTCATAGAGCTCGTCGAAGTAGTCGGAGGCGTAGAACTCGCGATCCGCCCAGTCAAAGCCGAGCCAATGGATATCTTCCTTCATCGCTTCGGCGTAGTGGCTCTCCTCGGCGATCGGGTTGGTGTCGTCAAAGCGCAAATTGCACTTGCCCCCGTACTCCTCGGCGACACTGAAGTTGAGCACGATCGCCTTGGAGTGGCCAATGTGGAGATACCCGTTCGGCTCGGGCGGGAAGCGGGTGTGGACGCACCCGTCGTAGGCACCCTTGTCAATGTCGTCCTCAATGATCTCGCGGACGAAGTCCAGTGGGTCGTCGGTTCCGGCTTTCGACATAAAGGTCAGTCACTCCCGATAATGATGTCACGCGTGCGGCGCTCGCGAGGCTTGCCAAATTGCTCCTGATCGTAACTTGGGCCCCCTTGGGTTGCAATTTGAGGATATCGGTTGGGATTCTGTTGGCAGGGCAGCTGTGTCATCGCGTTTGTCAACGAGGAGGTCCAACCATGCTGATCTTCCAGTTCCATCACTACGTCAAGTCCGAGCACGTGGAGACCTACAAGGACGCCATCCTGGCCAACGCCCGCGAGACGCTCAAGGAGCCGGGCGTGCTCCGCTTCGACGTCCTCCAAGATGCCGAGGATCCCACCCACTTCAGTCTGTTGGAAGTCTATCGCGATGAGGCCGCCCGCGAACACCATCTGGAGACCGAGCACTTCAAGACGTTCAGGGACCTCGTCCGCGAGCACGACGTCTTCGTGCAGTCCGGGCAAGCGAATCAGTTCGAGGCGCTCTTCCCTGACGATTTTCCGAATTGAGTGCTTATGACCCGCCGAGGTCGGACGCGCTTGGTACGCCGCCCAAACTCGTCGCCTCGGTGACCGCCCGTCGAATGGCGCCCGTGAGCGCGTCCTGAGCGAAGCCGGCGATGTGGTTCAGGTCGACGTCGGAGCGCTGCTGGCCCGTGGAGACCGCGACCCCGACGTCGCCGTCGAACGTCCCGTGCGCGGGCGAGTGGGTGCGCACCAATGCTCCATCCGTCATGCGGGCCAGGCGGGTCAGCTCGGATCGACCGAGCTCAACCTCGGTTGCGACGACCCAGAGCGTCGTGTTGCTGCCGCGTCCGCTGAAGCGTCGGCGCAACGTCCCCTGGCGGATCTGCTCCGCCGTCGAGATGAAGTGCTCGCCCGTTTCATCCCGCAGCCCGGCGATGATCCCGCCAGTCTCTGCATCGAGAATATCGCCGAAGGCGTTGACAATGGCGAGCGCCCCGATCGGGCCGTAGGGGCTGTCCACGCTGGCCGTGCCGAGCCCCGTCTTCGTCGCCCGCTCTAGGCTGAAGAGGTTTCCAATGGTTGCGCCCGTCCCCGCGCCGACGCAGCCCTCGTCGATGGTGCCGTCCGTGGCACGCTCGCACGCTTGATGGCCCATCTCGACGTCGGGCCGTCGGTCGGCGTCGCCGACCCCGAGGTCGAAGAGAATGGCCGTGGGCACGATGGGCACGACGGCGACGCCGACGTCGAACCCGATGCCGTGGCCTTCGAGACAGCGCATCGCGCCGCCGCCCGCGTCGAGGCCGTAGTCGCTGCCGCCGGACAACACCAAAGCGTGGATCGTCTCGTTCAGATGGGTCTCCCGAAAGACGTCGGCCTTGCGGGTGCCCGTGGCGTAACCGGGCGGCGCCCAGCCGGCGCGGGCGCCGCCTTCAAAGACGACCGCGGTGCAGCCCGTGATCGCGTCGAGGTCGTGGGCGTGCCCGACACGGATCCCGGCAACGTCCGTGATGGCGCCGGACATCGACCTAGTCCAGCGCGCCGTAGATGCCGCTGTACTTGTCCCGGATGTAGTCGATGAAGTCGTCGGCGCCGAGCGTCTGTCCCGTAGCCCGCTGCAACAGCTCCTGGGGCGCGAACTTTTTGCCATGCTGGTGGACGTTCGTGCGCATCCAGGTCAACAGATCGCCGAACTCGCCATTGGCGATCTGATCCTCGAGATCGGGGATCGATGCGTTGGCCGCGCGATAGAGCTGGCACGACATCAGGTTGCCGAGCGCGTACGTGGGGAAGTACCCCAAAGCGCCCATGGACCAGTGGATGTCCTGCAGCACGCCCTGGGCGTGGTTGGGCGGCGTGATGCCGAGATAATCTTCCATCTTCGCGTTCCAGGCGTCGGGCAGGTCCCCGATGGCGATCTCGTCGTCGAGCATGGCGTTCTCCAACTCGAACCGCAGCATAATGTGAAGGTTGTAGGTGACCTCATCGGCTTCCACGCGGATGAACGAGGGCTCGGCGCGGTTGATCGCGCGATAGAAGTGATCCAGCGTGACATCGCCCAGTTGGTCCGGGAACGTCTCTTGGAGTTCGGGATAGTAGTGGCGCCAGAAGGCGTAGCTCCGCCCGACGAGGTTCTCCCAGAGGCGCGACTGGGACTCGTGGAGCCCGAGCGAGGCGTTGCTGCCCAAGGGCGTGTCGGCCAGCTCCTCGGGAATGCCTTGCTCGTAGAGCCCGTGACCGCACTCGTGCAGCGTGCCGAACAGCCCGCTCGGGAGATAGGTCTCCGACATCCGGGTGGTCAATCGGACGTCGGTGGGGGCGAAACTGGTCGTGAACGGGTGCGTGGAGTAGTCCTGCCGACCGCAGTTCGTGTCGAAGCCGTAGTCTTCCACCACCGACAATCCGAATGCCCACTGCTTGTCCGTGGGGAAGTGGCGTTTAACGACGCCGCCGTCGGGCGGCTCCCGTTCCGAAATCTGCTGGACGATCGGGACGAGCTTCTCGCGCAGGTCTTGAAAGATGCGCTCGACGTCGGCCGTCTTCATCTCGGGCTCGAAGTTGTCGAGCAGCGCGTCGTACATGCGGTCGGCGTAGCCGAGCGCGTCGGCCACCCGCTTGTTCAGATCGACCAGCTTCTCCAAATGCGGCTGGAATTTGGCGAAATCGTCGGTCTCGCGGGCCTCTTTCCAGGCTTCCTTGGCGTGGGAGCTCGTGCGGCTCAGCTCGGCGATCAGCTCGCTGGGGATCTTGGTCGCCTTGTCGAACTCGCGCCGCGTGACCCGGACGAGGCTGGCCTCGTACGAGTCGGGATCGGCGTCGGCGTGCTCGCTCTCGAGCTGATCCAGCAACGTTCCGATCTCGTCGTCGGTGAAGAACTGGTGCGAGAGCTGGGTGAGCGTGGCCAAGTGCTGGGCCCGCGCCTCGGCGCCGCCGGCTGGCATGTAAGTCTCCTGGTCCCAGTTCAGCACGGCGGATGCCGAACCGAGGTGTGACACGCGCGCCAACAGCTGGTGGAGTCGATCGAGTTTCTCGGACACGGTGCCTCCTTCTGTGGGGTTCGATAGGTGTCGTGACGCCCTACGATAGCCGACCGTTCGGTCATGAATCAAGCATTCCTTGAGAGCATGGGGGATTTCGCCGTCGTCTGCTAGGATGGATCGGAAGGAGGATGAGATCATGCCGAATGTCAATCTGACCTGGAACCGGGGCCTGCGCTTCGTGGCGCAGACGGACAGCGGCCACGCGGTGGTGGCCGACACTGACCCCGACGTGGGCGGGCTGGCGTCCGCGGCTTCGCCCGTCGAGCTGCTGCTCGGCGGCGTCGCCGGATGCACGGCGATGGACGTCATGTCCATCTTGAGGAAAAAGCGCGTCCAAGTGGACGACCTCGAGATCGAGACCGAGGCAGAGATGGCATCCGAGCCCCCGAAGCATTTGCCGGCGATCCATCTCGTCTACAAGGTCTGGGGCCCGAACGTCACCGAGGAGGCGCTCGAGCGGGCGATCGAGCTCTCCCACGAGAAGTACTGCACGGTCTCCAACACCGTCAACGGCGTCGCGACGATCACCTGGGAGCACCGGATCAACCCGGAAGGGTGAATCCCGAGCGTCTGGAAGATCCGGGCTTCCCCTTCTAGAATCGGTTCAGCATGCGGCTATACCTGCCGCCATCAGAATATCGCACACGCTCCGGCTGGCGTGATCCGACCGGCCCGAGCGTGCGGCGATGCTCACAAAGGGGGATGTATGAAGGCAAGACTTTGGCTCCGGCTGGGTGCGTTGGTGCTGTTGGGGATCGGCCTGATCGCGGGCGGCGCGGTGTCCCAGTCGCCCCAGCAGGCCGAGACCACGACGGTCACGTTCGAGAACGTCTGCTCGGAAGGGACCGTCCTCATCAACGAGATCGTGCTCACCGACGGGCGCAACCTGGACGTCACGCTCCAGGAGATCACCCTGGAGCCGGGGCAGACGTCGGCGCTGTCCAAAGACCTGTCGTTCACGCCGACCCGACTCGGGCTGGGAGGCACAGTCGACGGGCAAGAGTTCAGCTTTACGATCGATCCGCTCCCGCTCAACGAGACGTTCAACCCTGACCAGGCCCAAGGCTGTCTGGAGATCACCGTTGAAGCGCCCGGCGACGGCGCGGAGATCCCGACCGAGCGCGACAAGCCGATCGCCGAGGGCGACAACCTGCAGACGGTGGTGAACACGCTCCAGCTGAACGGGATCGCCGAGGACAAGGTTGAGGGCAGCCAGTCGGCCCCGAAGATCGCCGACGTCGGCAGTCCATCGCTGGTGCGCGGCATCCCCGCCTCCAGC
Source organism: uncultured Thermotogae bacterium (assembly GCA_964567595.1). Classification (GTDB taxonomy): domain Bacteria; phylum Bipolaricaulota; class Bipolaricaulia; order RBG-16-55-9; family RBG-16-55-9; genus CAZMNF01. The sequence goes on from CAZMNF010000001.1 coordinate 89,820, forward strand.
TTCCAACTCCTCTGGGTCGGGTCCAGCGCGGGCCAGTTGCGCAGCGCGATCGCATGGGACAACCCGTCGGTCGATCTCGATCTGCTCGTGTTCGGCAACGCCGGCGCCTGCTTCCAGCTCAACGCGCCGGGCAACCTGGCGGAGCTGTGCGACCGCCCGGCCGGGCCCCGACACGGCCCCACAGGCGGCCCCGTTGCCGGCAACGTCTTCGCCGTGCTCGTGATCAATTGGTCGTCGCAGACGCAGTCCTACACGTTGTCCCTGTCCCCGTAGGGGCCCCAGCAAGCCCCACGACCCGAACGCGCAGACGGAGGCGGGGTGCAAGGGCGAGGATCGCTCTCCTTGCGCCCCGTCGCTTTTGCGAGCCGCAAGGGCTGAGGCATATCATGGCACCGCTGGCTCGTGACGGGATCATGCCCCCAGGGCTACTGATCACCGCGGAAGCAGGGTTAAGTGATGGCCGCGACGCGGGCGAAACTTGCGGTCATTGAGTCATCCTTCTTGTGCAGCGGTCAATAAGACGGGAGGAGTGTTTCGATGAGCAGCATAGATCTCGATCTGGCTCCGTACGGCATTCGCCGGCCGGGCCACATCCACTGGAATCGCAGCGTGCCGGCGCTCTATCAAGAATCGCTCAAGCGCAACGAGAGCTGGCTTGCCCAAGGCGGCCCGTTGGTGGTCAAGACGGGCCAGCACACGGGTCGCTCGCCCAAGGACCGCTTCATCGTGGAGGACGAGCTCACCCGCGACGCGATCAACTGGGGCGAGATCAACCAGCCGATTTCCCCGGAAAGCTTCGACCAGCTTCACGACCTGATCGCCCATCACCTGGAAGGCCGCGATCTGTTCGTTCAGGATCTCTATGCGGGCGCCGATCCGGATTACCGGATGCCCGTCCGTGTTGTGACCGAACTGGCGTGGCACAGCCTGTTCGCGCGCAACCTCTTCGTCCGGCCCGCTGACGAGCGCGAGCCGCACGAGGAGCCCGGCTTTACCGTCATCGCCGCCCCGCACTGCACCGCCGATCCGGAACGCCACGACATCCGAAGCTCGACCTTCGTGCTGCTCAACTTTTCCCAGCGCCTCGTGCTCATCGGCGGCACCCACTACGGCGGCGAGATCAAGAAGGCCATCTTTACCGCGCTCAACTTCCTGTTGACCGAGCAGGACGTCTTCCCCATGCACTGTTCGGCCAACGTCGGCCCGGATGGCGACGTGGCGCTGTTCTTCGGGCTCTCGGGCACGGGGAAGACGACGCTGTCCACCGAACCCCATCGCGAGCTGATCGGCGACGACGAACACGGCTGGCACGAGGACGGCGTCTTCAACTTCGAGGGCGGCTGTTACGCGAAGACGATCCGCATCAAGCCCGAGGACGAGCCGGAGATCTATCGCGCCGTGACCCAGTTCGGGGCGGTTCTGGAGAACGTCGTGCTCGATCCCGATACGCGCGAGCCGCGCTTCGACGCCGACACGTTCACCGAGAACACTCGCGGTGCGTACCCGATCGAGCATCTCGAGCAAGTCGTGCCCCAGGGAACGGGCGGAATTCCCAGCTCGGTCTTCATGCTGAGCTTCGACGCGTTCGGCGTGCTGCCGCCCATTGCCAAGCTGACCCCCGAGCAGGCCATGAAGTATTTCCTATTAGGCTACACCGCCAAGGTGGCCGGGACGGAGCGAGGAATTGACGAGCCGCAAGTGACGTTCAGCAGCGGCTTCGGCGCGCCGTTCTTGCCGCGGCCGCCGGAAGTCTATGCGCGGATGCTGCGCGACCGCATGGAGCGGCACGACACGAGCGTCTGGTTCGTCAACACGGGAATTACGGGCGGCCCCTACGGCGTGGGCCGGCGGATGCCTTTGGCGCAGACCCGCGCGCTCATCCACGCCGCGCTCGACGGCACCCTCGAAGCCGGCGAGTTCGAGACCGACGACGTCTTCGGGCTCCGGGTGCCGACGGCGTGCCCCGGCGTGAGCGAGAAGCTGCTCAATCCCAAGTGGGCTTGGGACGACCCGGAGGCCTACGACGCCAAGGCCCACGACCTGGTGAAGCGCTTCGAGAAGCGCTTCAAGGCGTTCGAGCTCCAGCCATGAATGAGGGGAGCGACCTGAAGGCGCGGGCGGCCGAGCGGGCGCTCGACTTCCTCGAGGGCGTGCGGGTGCTCGGGCTCGGCACGGGAAGCACGGCAGAACGCTTCACGCGGCGCGTCGCCGAGCTCTATCGGACCGGCGAGTTGGGCGATTTGCTCGTCGTGCCGACGTCCGGTGAGACGGCTGACCTGGCGGATGATTTGGAGATTCCGCTCACCACCTTGGACGAGCACCCGGAGCTGGACCTGACCGTCGACGGGGCGGACGAGGTCGATCCCGAGTTGAACCTCATCAAGGGCCTCGGTGGGGCCCTTACGCGCGAAAAGATCGTCGCTCACGCCAGTCGACGCTTCGTGGTCATCGTCGACGAGGGCAAGCGCGTTGGGCGCCTGGGAACGCGAGGGCCCGTGCCCATCGAGCTGCTGGCGTTTGGGCGCGGCCCCGTCGAGCGCGCACTGCAGGATCGGGGCGCCGCGCTGTCCCGGCGAAGCGACGGGACCGAGCTGTTCACCACGGACGAAGGGAACCTGATCGTCGACGCCGCCTTCGCCGGCGGCATCGACGATCCAATGGAGCTTGACGGGTGGTTGAACGGGCTGCCCGGCGTTGTCGAGCACGGGCTGTTTCTGGGGATGGCGGATGCGGTCGTTGCGGCAAGCGAGTCAGGCGTCGAGACCCTGGAGCGTTGATCCGTCGCTGCGAATGATGGCTATTCCTCGGACTCGGTTGTGGTCATCCGCACGGTCATGACCGGCGCTTGAGAGGTCCGCACGACCTCCTCGGTGACGCTGCCCAGTAGCATGCGGTTGATGCCACGGCGGCCGTGGGTCCCCATGACCACGAGGTCGATGTCGTTCGCCTCGGCGTACGCCTTGATCTCTTCGGCCGGATGCCCCTGACGAAGCTCGGTCTGCACCGCGGACAGGCCCCGGTTGCGGAAGCGCTCTGCCGTTTCGTCCAGGATCTGTCGGCCCGACTCCTGCAGCGTCTCCATGATGTTGGTGAGCGCGACGCTGGCGCCGTACTCGTGAAACCTTGGGGGCTCGGCGACAAAGATAACGTGGATGCGGGCGTCGAACGCCTCGGCGACGGACACGGCGGCGTCGATCGCTCGGCCCACTCCCTCTGAGCCGTCGGTCGGCAAGAGAATCTGGCGGAACATGGCGATTCCTTTCGCGGCCCGTCCAGAAGCCGCACTCGCTATTGTAGCCTCAGTGCGGAAAGACACGCAATCCGGGCCTCGCTCCGCCGGACGTGGCGTTGATGTTACAATGTTTCGGCATGAGTGAGTCGAACCGGTGCCAAGTCTGTTTCAACGACAAGTGCATCCTGCTCGACGTGAGTCGTCAGGACGTCGACTTCCGTCCCGACGAGTTCGCCACGCTGCTGCGCTACGAGAAGGGCCAGACGCTCTTCCAGGAGAACGAGCCGGCTTACGGCTACTTCATCGTCTGCCACGGCGCCGTCAAGCTGAGCCATCACCTGGAGGATGGCCGCATCCACATCGTCGCCGTGCTCGGGCCCGGCGACTTGATCGGCATGGAGGCCCATGCCACGGGCCGGTTCCGCGTCGAGGCCGAGGCGATGGCCCCGACCGAGGTCGGCTTCGTTGACCGGAACGAGCTGCAGTCGCTGGTGGAGCGGTTCCCGGCCTTCGCGACCTCGCTCATCGAAAAGCTGACGGAGGAACTGGGCATGCTCCAGGAGCGGATCTGGGCGACGGCCCGTCCGGGCGCGTCCAGTCGACTGGCCTACCTGTTGCTCGATCTGGCCCGAACGCACGGACATGACCGCGCCGAGGGCACGGAGATCGACCTGGCGCTCACCCGCGAGGAGCTGGGAGAGATGGCCGGCGTCTCCCGCGAGACGGCCAGCCTGACGCTCAGTCGCTTTGCGGAGCGCGGCTGGATCGACGCCGATCGGCGCCGCATCGTCGTCAAGGACGCCGACTCGCTCCAGGCGATGGTGTGACCGCTGCTGTCCCCTTCATGGGACAGTGTTAGCTATCCAACACTGCCCTGTGGAGTCGTTCAACGCGGGCGCCCAATCGGGCGTTTAGAATGGTCCCATCCTGCGGTGATCGCTAACGGTAACCGCTTACGGACACGGGTGATCACAGGGTGGGCACCAGCCAACTGGAAGCGACGATTCGGCAGACGCTGGCGTCGGCGGAATCGGAGCTGCACACCGAACAATTGGCCCAAGAGCTTGGGATCGCTCGCCACACGGCCTCCAAGTACTTGGCCATTCTGCACACGAAGGGCGAGGTTCGATGTCGGAAAGTCGGCAACGCCAAGCTCTGGAGCATCGCTCCAACGGCCGAGCCGACAACAGGGGGTGACCGGGCCTGTGCGGAGCGCGTGTTCCTGGAGCTGCATCCGCCGCTGGACGACGCGGCGGCGGTCGTGGAAGCCGAGCGGTGTCTGGACTGCGGCGGCCCCTTGTCGCCGGCGCCCTGCGTGACGGCCTGCCCCACGTCGATCGACGTGCCGCGCTTCATCCAAGAGATTCGCGAGGGGCGGCCGCTCGACGCGGCCCGCACGATCTTCGACGCCAACGTCCTGGGCGGCAGTTGTGCCCGCGTCTGCCCCGTTGAGGAGCTCTGCGAGGGCGCCTGCGTTCTGGAAACGGAAGGCCGACGGGCCGTCGACATCAGGCGCCTGCAGCGCTATGCGACCGACCGTGCTCTGGCGGCCGAGGGCCCATCGTTTGCGACCGATGCGACCGATGCGACCGAGGCGACTGCCTCGAGAACCGACGCAGCCAGCGTGGCCGTCGTCGGGGCCGGCCCGGCCGGGCTCGGCTGCGCGGCAGAATTGGCCCGACTTGGGCATCGGGTCGTCGTGTACGAGCGACGGTCCTGCCCGGGCGGCCTGATCACCAGCGCCATCGCCCCCTACAAACAGCTCGTCGATCCGCTGCCCGACGAGGTGGCTCGCCTCGAGTCGCTCGGCGTGGCGTTCCGCTTCGGCGTGACCCTGGGCCAGGACGTCACGCTGGACGCGCTGGAGCGTCGTTACGATGCCGTCTTCCTCGGCATCGGCCTCGGGCCGGACATCCCGGCCAACCTCCCCGGCGAGCACCTCAACGGCGTCTGGGACTCGCTCGAGTTCATCGAGCACGTCAAGGAATCGCGGTTCGACGAGCTCGACCTCGACACGCCGCTTGCCGTGATCGGCGGCGGCAACACCGCCATCGACGTCGCCCGGGAGGCCAAGCGACTCGGGGTGTCGACCGTGACCGTGCTCTATCGGCGCACGGAAGACCAGATGCCGGCCTACGACCACGAGATCGAGGAGGCCAAGGCGGAGGGCGTGGACTTCCAGTTTTTGACCAATCCGACGCGATTTGTGGGCGACGACGGCCAGGTTCGAGGCGTCGAATGCGTCGAAATGACCCTGGGCGAGCCGGACGCATCGGGCCGCCCGCGACCGGAGCCCGTTGCGGATGCCGAGTACGTCGTCGAGGCCAACACGGTCGTCAAGGCGATCGGTCAGCGGCCGTGGACCGACCGGCTCGAGGCGTGGAACCTCGACCACGACCGCGGCTGGATCGAGACCCGGCGCCGCCGCACGAATCGTCCGACGGTCTACGCCGGCGGCGACTGCGTCAACGGCGGGGCAACGGTCGTGGAGGCCGTACGGGACGGCCGCTCGGCGGCCCGTCGCATGCACGAAGCCATCGTCGGGCAGGCCTTGCCCAAGCCGATCACGACGGTCCGGGGCGAGACCGAACAGGCCGACGAGCGGACGTACTATTCGCAGGGGGCGGGGCACTACGTCGGGACGGAGCCGCGGCTCTGCAAGGGCTGTGAGCTCTGCGTCAACAGCTGCCCCAAGGGCGTGCTCGACCTCGACGCCAAGGGCAAGATCGTCATGAGCGACCCGAGCGAGTGCGTCTTCTGCGGGGTTTGTGAAGCCCGTTGTCCCGACTTCGCCATCTGGGTCGTCAAGGACGACGAGGGCGAGCGGGCGCCCGAGCGAGAGCCCGCGGAGGTGACGCTGACATGAGCCGGGCCACTCCCACGGCGACGCCGACGCAGCAGTTGGTGCAGGGCAACGAGGCGTGCGCCTACGGCGCGCTCTACGCGGGATGTGATTTTTACGCCGGGTATCCGATCACGCCCAGCTCCGAGGTCATGGAGATCATGAGCCGCGAGCAGCCCAAGCGCGGCGGGGCGTTCATCCAGATGGAGGATGAGATCGCCTCGATCTCCGCCATCATTGGCGCGGCTTGGACGGGCGCGAAGGCCATGACGGCCACGAGCGGGCCAGGGTTTTCGCTGATGCAGGAGGGGCTCGGCTACGCCTGCATGACGGAGACGCCGTGCGTCATCGTCGATTCCCAGCGCGGCGGCCCGTCGACGGGGCAGCCGACCAAGCCCGCCCAAGGCGACGTCATGCAAGCAATCTGGGGCACGCACGGCGATCATCCCATTGTCGTGCTGACGGCCTCCGACGTGCGCGCGGCGTTCGAGATGACCGTGCAGGCGTTCAACATTTCCGAACGCTTCCGCGTCCCCGTCATTCTGCTGCTCGACGAAGTCCTCTCGCACATGCGCGAGAACATGGCCTGGCCCGAGCCGGGCGAAATCGAGGTCGTCGACCGGGCACGGCCCGCGTCGTTGGAGGGCTTCGAGGCCTTCGGGGGCGCGGAGTTCGTGCCGTTCGGCGAGGGACTGCGCTTCAACGTGACCGGCCTGTCGCACGACGGCCAGGGCCAGTACATCAAAGGCAGCGAGGCGGAAGCGATGTTCCGGCGGACCATGGACCGCGTCTACGGCAACGTCGAGCAGATCGCCCTCTACGACAACGTCGAGCTTGACGACGCCGAGTACGTCATCGTCAGCTACGGCATCACGTCGCGAGCGGCCATGAGCGCCGTGGAGCGCTTCCGCGCCGACGGCCACCGGGTCGGCCTGCTCAACCTCAAGACGCTCTGGCCCTTCCCCGACTTCCTCTTCGAACGATTCTGCGACTGCGTGAAGGGGATCCTGGTTCCCGAACTGAACCTCGGGCAAGTCGTCCGCGAGGTGAGCCGCGCGGCGGGCGAGCGGCTCGGGCGCGAGGTCGCCGTCGAGTCGCTCTCGCGGGTCGACGGCCAACTGATCACGCCCCAGCAGATCATCGATCGGATCCGGAGTTGGATCGACGAAGGAGGGCGGCATGAGTGAGCACGGCGGCCAGTACCTGCGGGCGGACTACCTGCCGACGGTCTGGTGCCCCGGCTGCGGCAACGGCGTCATCGTCAAGTCGATGGCCGAGGCGATGGCCGACGTCGGCTGGGATCCGGACCAGACGGTCGTGGTGGGCGGCATCGGGTGTTCGGGGCGGACGCCGTTCTATCTGGATGCCAACACGATGCACACCACCCACGGCCGCGCACTGGCGTTCGCCACGGGCGTCAAGATGGCCCGGCCTCGGTTCAACGTCGTCGTCACCATGGGCGACGGCGACGCCAGCGGCATCGGCGGCAACCACTTCATCCATGCCTGCCGGCGCAACATCGACCTGACCGCGATCGTGTTCGACAACTCCATCTACGGCCAAACGGGCGGTCAGCTCGCCCCGACGACGCCCACGGGCAAAGTGAGCACGACGTCGCCGCAGGGCAGCGTCGATCCGTCGTTCGATCTGTGCCAGTTGGCCGAGGGCTCGGGCGCGAGCTTCGTGGCGCGGACCTCGACATTCGATTTCCAGCAGCTGCAGGATCTCTTGGTGCGCGGCTTCCAACACCGCGGCTTTGCCCTCGTCGAGGTCATGACGACCTGTCCGACGTACTACGGCCGCATGAACGGGGTCCGCGATCCCTACGCCATGCTGCGCGAGATCGAACAAATAACGCAGGACAGCAACGGGCACGCCAACGGACATGGAGACGGAGAGCCCCTTGACCTGAATGCGCGACCGACAGGGGTCTTCGTCAATGAGTCCCGCGACGAGTACACCGACATCTATCGACGGCGCTGTGAGGAGGCGAGGTCGGGATGACGACACGACGGGCTCCCGATGGGCGTGTGGAGCTGCGCCTCAGTGGCGCGGGCGGCCAAGGGCTCATCACCGCCGGCGTGATCCTTTCCGAGGCGGCCGTGCTGGACAGACGCCAGGTCGTGCAGACCCAGAGCTACGGGCCGGAGGCGCGCCTCGGCGCCAGCCGAGCCGAGGTCATCGTCGCCCGCGAGACGATCGCCTACCCGCAGGTCGTTGAGCCCGACGTCATCCTCTGTCTGTCCCAAGATTCCTTCGACAAATACATCGGCGACGCCAACGAGGAGACGCTCGTCGTCGTCGACGCCAGCAACGTCGAGGTCAACGGCTCGACAAACGGGGCCCAAGTCTACGCATTTCCCATCACGGAGACGGCGATCGAGGTCGGTCACAAGGTCGTGGCCAACGTTGTCGCGCTCGGCGCGCTCAACGCGTTGGCCGAGGTGGTCTCTTCCGAGAGCCTGACGGAGGCCGTGCTGCGCCGCGTGCCCGATAAACACCGCGAGATGAACGAAAGGGCCATCGAAGCGGGCCACGAGCTGGTCGCGGCGTCCGCGGCGACGTCCTAGGCAGCGATCCTGATGGCTATCTCAAGATATCGATATCTCATACGAAAAATTCCAGAACTGCCGCAAAATCCAGAACGTGAGCTGATTACGGGCATATCGGCCGATGATAAAGATCATTGGCGCCACGCGACCACGTTTGCAAACTCACCTTAGCGGAGGGGTGGACGATGCCGAAGCTGACCGATTCTGAACTGAAAGAACGGCTACAGGGCCACTACGAGTACGAGCAGCTGCCCGAGCGCAAGGTCCCGCCGGAAGAGCGCATGACGTTCGAGGAGCTGGCGCTCGGCTACGACGAGGACAGCGTTCGCGCGGAGGCCGATCGCTGCATGCAGTGCCAGGATCCGCCGTGCGTCAAGGCCTGCCCCGCGCACCTCAACGTGCCGGGCTACGTCCAAAAGATCGCCGAGGGCGACGACAAGGGCGCGCTCCAGACCATCATGGACACGTACCCCTTGCCGGCCAGCTGTGGCCGCGTCTGCTTCCATCCCTGCACCGACGTCTGCCTGCGCGGGGTCCAGGGCGAGCCGCTCAACATCCCGCGGCTGCGGCGCTTCGTCGCGGACAAAGTGAGCCAGTACGACTTGGACTACGACATCCCCGAGTCGACCGGCAAGCGGATCGCCTGCATCGGCTCCGGCCCGGCCAGTCTGTCGTGTGCTTATCACCTGCGCCGGCGGGGTCACGACGTCGTCGTCTTTGAGAGCAATGAGAAGCCGGGCGGCGCGCTCAACACCATTCCCGACTACCGGCTGCCCAACGACGTGCTCCAGGAGGAAGTCGACGTGCTGCGCTGGCTCGGCGTTGACGTCCGCACGGACGAGGGCGTCGGCGGCGACGGCTGCATCGACGCGCTTCTGAAGGCCTATGACGCCATCTTTATCGGCGCGGGTGCGGTCAGCTCCTGGAAGCCCGGCATGCCCGGCATCGACCTGCCCGGCAGCATCACGGGGCTCGACTTCCTGCGCGCGGCCGACCGCGGCGAGATGCCGGAATTCAACCGCGTGGCCGTCATCGGCGGCGGCGACGTCGCCATGGACGCGCTGCGGACGTCGCTGCGCCGCGCTGAGACCGTGCATTGGGTCTATCGCCGCAGCGCCGAACAGATGCCGAGCACCGAGGACGAGGTCGTCGAGCTCGGCGAGGAGGTCGTGCTCCACGACCTGGACGAGATCGAGGACGCCTTCGTCGATCCTTACAAGGAGAACGTCCTCCATGAAGCGCGCGAGAAGCTGCTCCACTTGACGTTCGAGAAGCGCCAGGAGATCGAGGCCGAGATCGACAAGGGCATCAAGTCGCGCGCGGTTGAGGCCATCAACCGCGAAGCCGATGAGCACGATGGCAAGCTGGTTGTCCAGCTGCTGACCAACCCGACGCAGCTCTTGGGCGAGGACCGCGTCGAGGGCATGGAGCTGCAGCGCATGGAACTCGGCCCGCCCGATGACAGCGGCCGCCGCAAGCCCCAGCCCGTGGAGGGCTCGGAGTTCGTCGTCGACGTCGACACCGTCATCTGGTGCATCGGCCAGGACGTCGACTCCAGCTGGCTCCCCGAGGACAGCGGGATCGAGCTGAAGAAGTGGGGCGAGGTGATCGCCGACGAGACCCAGCGGACGAGCCGCGAGCGCGTCTTCGCCGGGGGCGACGCCGTGCGCGGCCCCTCCAGCATGATCGACGCGCTGGCCGACGGCATCCGCGCGGCCGACGAAATTCATGACGAGATCACCGCGGAGGTGCCCGCATGAACGCCTTGGGAGGCTATCTGCCGCTTTTGATGATCAGCGTCGTCGGGATCGGCATCGTCGCCGTCGTGCTCTGGCTCGGCCACAAGCTGACCCCGCCCGACGACAGCGGCGAGAAGGGCGAGACCTACGAGTGCGGCGAGAAGCCGATCGGCTCGACCCAGAAGCCGATCGACATCAAGTACTACATGTACGTGCTGCTCTTCCTCGTCATCGACGTGGAGATCGCGTTCCTGATTCCCTGGGCGATCGAGTTCCGCTCGTTCGGGCTGCTCGCCTTTATCGAGATCATGATCTTCGTCGGCATTCTGCTCCTGGCTTGGGCCTACGCCTGGAAGGAGGGGTTCCTGAAGTGGCTCCGCTAAACGACGACGTGCGACCGAACGGCCAAAACGGCCCGAACGGCCAGAAGGGCCAAGCCGAGGGGCTCGACCGCGGCATCGACGCGCTGGCCCAAGAGAAGGGCGGCTTGAGCGGGTTTGCTCTCGCCAAGGCGGACGAGTTCCTCAATTGGGCCCGCAGCAACTCCATGTGGCCGCTCACGTTCGGGCTCGCCTGCTGCGCGCTGGAGATGATGTCCTGTCAGGACTCGCGCTTCGACATGGCGCGGTTCGGCTCGGAGATTTTTCGGCCGTCGCCGCGACAGGCTGATTTGATGATCGTGGCCGGGACGGTCACGAAGCGCATGGCCCCACGCGTGAAAACCATTTACGACCAGATGGCCGATCCGAAGTACGTCATCGCCATGGGCGCCTGCACCATCAACGGCGGGCCCTATCAGACGACCTACAGCGTCGTCAAGGGGGTCGACTTGATCGTCCCCGTCGACGTCCACTGCCCCGGGTGCCCGCCGACGCCGAACGCGCTGTTGCACGCGCTCATGACGCTGCAGGAGAAGATCCGCGACCGCGAGGGGGGCTACCGCGTGCCCCCGCTCGTTCGAGAGGAGCTGCAGCCGACATGGCAGAGCCCGTCATGAGCGAGCGATCCTCGATCCTCGACGGCCTGAAACCCAAGGTCGCCGACGCGATTCAGGAAGAGACGATGTTGTTGGACAAGCCGATGTGGATCGTCGACGGCAAACGCCTGCGTGAGGTCGGCGAGGCGGCCAAGTCGAGCGGCTTCGTCCATCTGGCCTGCATCACCGCGATCGACAAGCTCGACGAGGAGGCCATCGACGTCGTCTACAACCTCTATGCCTACGAGACGCTCGAGCATCTGGCGCTGAAGGTCCGGACGCCGCGCGACGACGCGCGCGTGCCGTCGGTCGTGCCCGTCTGGAAGGCGGCGGACTTCCTGGAGCGCGAGCAGTACGACCTCGTCGGGGTCGTCTTCGAGGGGCACCCGAACTTGCGGCGCATCCTGCTGCCCGAGCCCTGGCAAGGGCATCCCCTTCGAAAGGACTACGACATGGCCACCGAGCAATACATCAGCAAGGGCCCCGAGGGCGGCGACGTCGTCTCCACGGACCCCGAAAGCGGGTGGTAGCGATGAGCACGGAGATCGAGCGCTCCCCAGAGATTCAGCCCTACACGCTGGAGAAGACCGAGCAAGAGGACAAGCTCATCATGAACATGGGCCCGCACCACCCGGCCACGCACGGCGTGTTGCGGCTGGTCTTGACCTTGGACGGCGAGGTCGTCAAGCGGGCCCAGCCCGTCGTGGGGTATCTGCACCGCAGCTTCGAGAAGATGGCGGAGCTGAACCGCTATCCGCAGTTCATCGTGGAGTGCAACCGCGCCGACTACGTGGCGGCCTCCCACTATGAGGCCGCTTATGTGCGCGCCGTCGAGGAGCTGGCCGGGATCGAGCCGACCCCGCGCGGGCAGTACATGCGCGTGATCGTCAACGAGCTCGATCGCATCCAGAGCCATCTGCTGTGGCTCGGCACCTTCGGCCTCGACATCGGCGCGCTCAACGCCTTCTTCTACGCGTTTCGTGAGCGCGAGTTCGTCCTGGAGCTCTTCCAGGAGCTGACCGGCGCGCGCATGCACTACAACTTCCTGCGCTTCGGCGGCGTCAAGGCCGACTTCCCGGAGGGATTCGAGGCCAAGGTCCGCGAGGCCTGCGATATTGCCGAGCAGAAGGTCGACGAATACGAGGATTTCCTGTCGGGCAGCGACACGTTCCTCATGCGGACCCAGGGCGTCGGCGTGCTCACCCAGGAGGAAGCGCTCGAGTGGGGCATCACCGGCCCCAATCTCCGCGCGGTGGGCATCGATCACGACCTGCGCCGCGACGAGCCCTACTTCGCCTACGGCGACCTTGAGGTCGACGTGCCCACGCGCACCAACGGCGACGCCTACGCCCGCTATGAAGTTCGGCTGGATGAGATCCGGGCCTCGGTGAAGCTGGTCCGCCAGGCGCTCGATCGGATGCCGGACGGGCCCGTCGTGCCGCGCGGCCTGGAGAAGGGCTACCAACTGCTCGTCACGACCGAGGGCGAGCACTACACGCAGATTGAAGGCGCCCGCGGCCCGATCGGCGTCTTCCTCGTCGGCGACGGGACGACGTTCCCCTATCGGGTCAAGCTGCGCTCGCCGTGTTTCGTCAACCTGGCGATCCTGCCGGAGCTGTTCCGCGACGGGATCATCTCCGACTTGGTCGCGATCAACGGCAGCTTCGACGTGATCCTGCCGTGCGTCGACCGATGAGACCCCGAGAGGCGATGGCGATGCGACAGGGACTGAAAGGGACGGTGAACGACCGATGACGCCCGCACAGATCGGCATTTATGCGGTCGGGTCCGTGGCCCTGATCGGCTTCGTGGCCGGGGCGGGCGGCGTCCTGACCTACGTATTTCGCAAGCTCTTTGCCGACTTCGGCCAGCGGATCGGCCCCAATCGCGTCGGCCCCTACGGCGTGATCCAGTTCGTCGCCGACGGCGTCAAGCTGATCTCCAAGGAAGACACCATTCCGCGACGCTCGGAGAAAATCGGCTTCCGGCTGGCGCCCTATTTCATGTTCGTGCCCGCAGTGCTCGCGTTCAGCCCGATTCCCTTCGGCAAGGGATTGTTGATCACCGACGTCCGGCTCGGGCTGGTGCTCTTGTTCGCGCTGGCCGCGTTCGCGCCGGTGGGGGAGCTCCTGGCGGGCTGGTCGTCCCATAACAAGTACTCGCTGATCGGCGCGCTGCGCGCCGGCGCCATGGACGTCAGCTACGGGGTGCCGCTCCTGTTCTCCGCGCTATCGGTCATCATGCTGACGGGCTCGGCCAACACGCAGGAGATCGTCGAGGCCCAGCGCGGGCTCTGGTACTTTATCCCCCAAATCCTCGGACTGTTTGTCTTCTTCACCGCCCTCGTGGGGAAAGTCGGCGTCATTCCCTTCGACTTGGCCGAGGCGGAAAGCGAGCTGATCGCCGGATTCATGACCGAATACAGCGGCATGCGCTTTGCGTTCTTCTTTTTGACCATCTTCGCCAACGTCTTCTTCATCGCGGCGCTGACCGTGACGCTCTACTTCGGCGGCTGGCTCGGCCCATTCGGGTTGGATCTGCCCTGGCAACTGTCGTTCGTCTGGTTCTTCGCCAAGGCGATCGTGCTCGTGTTCGTGGTCTTCTGGGTCTGGAACAGCCTGCCGCGCGTCCGCATTGATCAATTCTTGAACATCAACTGGAAGTTCCTGTTTCCGCTCTCGCTCGTCAACCTCGTGTTGACGGCCATTCTCGTTCTGACCGGGGTGATCCAATAATGATTGTCGGCGCCCTTCGTGGCATGGCCGTGACGTTGACAAACTTCTTCCGTCGTTCTGTGGTTGTCCAGTATCCCGAAGAGCGCCCCCATCTGCCGGAGCGCTTCCGGGGGCGGCTGTTTCTCGACGCCGACATTTGCACGGGCTGTCTCATGTGCGAGCAGGCCTGTCCGAATGGGGCGCTCAAGATGGTTCCCTGGGAGCCCATCGACAACACCGCCAACCCGCAGGACCGCGAGGCCAACCTCTATCCGCAAGTCGATGTCGCCATGTGCACCTACTGCGGCTGGTGCGAGGAGGTCTGCCCCACCAGCGCCATCCGCCACACGACCCAGTTCGAGCTCTCCAAGTACGAACGCGACAACTTCGACTACAACCCGGCGATGCTCGGCCATCGTGAGGAGGAGATCTGGGAGGCCCCGGTGCCGCCTCAGACGCCTCCGCCCCAGCCCAGCGAGGACGGGACGCCGCTCGCCGAGACAGGAGAACGGTCATGATCGTCTTCGCAGTTCTGGCGATCGCGTTGGTGGTAACCGCGGTCATGGCCATCCACGTCGAGAAGCTGACCTACGCAGCGCTGTGGCTAGCCGGCACGCTCGGCGTCGTGGCGTCGCTGTTTTTGACGCTCGGCGCGGAGTTCCTGGCGGTGGTCCAGTTGCTCGTCTACGCCGGCGCGGTCGTGACGCTCATTCTCTTCGCCATCATGTTCGCCAATCGCGAAGCCGAGGAGGGGGAGAGCTGACATGCGACGCGCGCTCGCCGGCCTCGCCGCCGGCCTGTTTGCGATCATCCTGGTGGTCCTGATTCTGGCGCCGGAGGCTTGGCAGAGTGCCCCTCTCGGCGCCGAAAACTTTAAGGCGATCGGAGACGTCCTCTTTGGGCCCTATCTGCTGGCGTTCGAGATCGTGTCGGTGTTGCTCGTGGCCGCCTTGGTCGGGGCGCTCTATCTCGCGTGGAAGGGGGCCTCATCGTGATGTCGATATCCGCCTATCTCGCGCTCAGCGCGCTGCTCTTTGCCATCGGCACATACGGGCTGTTGGTCTCCCGCAACGGCATCCGGATCCTGATCTGCGTGGAGCTGCTCCTGAACGCCGCCAACATCAACCTCGTGGCGTTCGCGGCGTTCCACGAGCACGCGCTCGGCTACGTCTTCGCGCTGTTCTCCATTGCGCTGGCGGCAGCGGAAGCCGCCGTGGGATTGTCGATCTTCATCGCGCTGTTCCGGCTTCGAAAGAACATCGACGTGAGCCTGCTTACGACCTTGAGGGGCTGATGAGATGAGCTATCAACTTGCCTGGCTGATTCCGGCGATTCCCCTGGCGGCAGCGTTCGTCATCGCCGTGTTGGGGCCGCGTCTGCGCGACGGCGGCGGCTGGCTGGCCGTGGTCGCGGGCGGCCTGTCCGTGGTCATCGCGTTGCCCTTGGGCTGGCAGGCGCTGCACAGTGAAGAAGCCTTCCATCAGACGTTCACCTGGTTCAGCGCCGGGGACTTGCAACTGAACGTCGGCATTTACCTCGACCACTTGGCGGCCCTGTTGATGATGGTCGTCAGCTTCGTCAGCTTCCTCATCCTCGTCTACTCCATCAGCTACATGAGCCACGAGGGCAAGCGCCGCCCGCGCTACTTCGCCGAGGTCTCGCTGTTCATCGGCGCCATGCTCGGCGTCGTGCTGGCCGACAACTATCTCGAAGTCTACGTCTTCTGGGAGCTGGTGGGGCTCTGTTCGTATCTGCTCATCGGGTTCTGGTACGAGCGTCCGTCGGCGTCGGCCGCCGCCATCAAGGCGTTTCTCGTCACGCGCGTGGGCGATCTCTTCTTCCTGCTCGGGTTGGTCGTGCTGCTCGTGCAGTTCCAGACGCTGCAGTTCGACGAGCTGTTCACCATGACCGTCCCGCCGGATCAGATGTGGGCCATTGGTCTCGCTGGCTTGTTTATCTTCGGCGGCGCGGTTGGAAAATCCGCACAGTTCCCGCTGCACATCTGGCTGCCCGACGCCATGGAGGGTCCCACGACCGTCTCGGCGCTCATCCACGCGGCCGCGATGGTCAAAGCCGGCGTCTATCTCGTCGCGCGCACCATGCCCTTGCTCGTCATGATGAGCGGCAACCTCGTCTTCATCGCGCTGATCGGCGGCTTCACCGCCATCATGGCGGCGGTATTGGCGACGATGAAGAACGACATCAAGCGCGTGCTCGCCTACTCCACGATCTCGCAGCTGGGCTACATGTTCCTGGGCCTCGGCGTCGGCGGGCTCGCGTACGCCGTTCACGACCACGAGGCCACGGGCTACACCGCCGGGCTGTTCCACCTCATGAACCACGCGTTCTTTAAGGCCCTGCTCTTCCTCTGCGCCGGGTCGGTGATGCACGCCATGAGCGAGCGGACGGATATGCGACGAATGGGGCAGCTCTGGCCGAAGCTCAAGATCACGGGGACCGCCATGCTCGTGGGGGCGCTCTCCAACGCCGGTATCCCGCCGACGAGCGGCTTCTGGAGCAAGGACGAAATTCTGGCGTCGGCGCTGACCACCGCCAACGGGAACTTCCTGGTGACCCTGGCCTGGGTCTTCGGCTTCATCACTGTCTTCCTCACGTCCTTCTATCTCTTCCGACTCTGGTTCATGACGTTCGCGGGGACCAAGCGTTGGGACCCCGACGTCCACCCGCACGAGTCGCCCCCGCTCATGACGTGGCCGCTCATCATTCTGGCGATCTTCGCCTTCGGCTCCGGCTTTCTCGTCTTCGCCGGATTTGGGAGCTTCATCGCCTTCGGCGAGCCGCACGCGGTCGCGCCGGGCGCGTATCTGGCGCAAACCTTCGGCAATCCGTGGGCACTGCTGTCGATCGCCTTGGCGCTGGGCGGGATCGGCCTCGCCTATCTGATCTATCACCGCGGCATGGACGTCTCGCGCTACCGCACCGCCGCGGGCGCGGCGTGCTATCGCGTGCTCGATCGGAACTACTACCTCGACGACGTCGCCAACGGGCTGGCCGGCAAGGTCACGGTCGGCTTGGCCAAGGGCGTCGACTTTGTCGACCGACGCGGCGTGGACGGGATCATCAACGGGGTCGCCCTGGGCAGCGCGCGGCTCGGCACGCGCTTACGGCATACGGCCACCGGCTTGGTCAGCGACTACGCGGGCTGGGTGCTCGCCGGGGTCATCGTCCTCATGGTCGTCTTCATCTGGAGGTAACGTCCAATGGGTCTCGTGACATGGATGCTGCTAACCTCGCTCTTCGGCGCCCTCATCCTCTGGGTCGTCCGGGCCGACGCCGTCAAGCCGATCGCGCTGGCGCTTGCCGTCGTCGTCTTTGTGCTGGCGACGCTGGCGGCGCTGTCGTTCCACCCGGGCGCGCCCGGCTATCAGTTCGTCGACGAGGCCTCCTGGGTGCCGCAGATCGGCGTCCAGTACAAGGTCGGCCTCGACGGCATCAGCCTGCCCATGGTCTGGCTGACGGCGCTGCTGACGCTTTTGGTCGTCGTGTTCTCCTGGAACATCGCCGACCGGGCGTACTACGCGCTCTTCTTCCTGTTGCAACTGGCCGTGATCGGCGTTTTCACCGCGCTTGACCTCTTTCTGTTCTACGTCTTCTGGGAGCTGGTGCTGGTGCCGATGTACTTCATCATTCGCGGCTGGGGCGGCGAACGCAAGGAATATGCCGCGATCAAGTTCTTCGTCTACACGTTCACCGCCAGCCTGGTGATGCTCGTCGGCATCATGGCGCTCTATTTCTCAACGGGCGCGCAGACGTTTGACATCACCCAATTGGCTGGAATGGCACCGGACCTGGCGCGCAACGCTCAGATCTGGATCTTTGCGGCACTGTTCATCGGATTTCTCGTCAAGATGCCGCAGATCCCCGTCCACACCTGGCTTCCCGACGCCCACGTCCAGGCGCCCACGGGCGGCTCGGTCATCCTGGCCGGCGTCTTGCTGAAGCTGGGCTCCTACGGGCTGATCCGGGTGTCGCTGCCGCTGCTGCCCGAGGGCGCGCAGGCCTTCGTGCCGGTGATGGTCGTCTTGGGCGTACTCAGCATCCTCTACGCCGCGCTCGTCTGTCTGGCGCAGCGCGATCTCAAACGCCTGGTCGCCTATTCGAGCATCAGCCACATGGGGATGGTGCTGCTCGGCACGGCCGTGTTGGGCCAGGCCGGGATCACCGCCGCCGTCTACATGATGTTCGCGCACGGGCTCATCAGCGGGCTCTTGTTCATGATCGTCGGCGCGATCCACCACGGCGCCGGGACGCGCGAGATCCCGAACCTGGGCGGCCTGGCGCTCACGGCACCCAAGGCCGGGATGATCATCATGGCCGGCGCGCTGGCGTCGTTGGGCCTGCCGGGCATGGTCCAGTTCGTCGCCGAGTTCACGGTGTTCGTGTCGGCGTTCGCGGCCTTCGGCTGGTGGATCCTGCTGCCCGTGCTCACGGTGGTGCTGACGGCCGGGTATTATCTCTGGGCGCTCAAACGGAGCATGTTCGGGCAACTGGCGCCGATGGCCGAGGCGGCCCACGACGTCAAGTCGTACGAGTTCTGGCCCATGATGGCGCTGGTGGCGCTGATCATCGTCTTCGGCGTCGTCCCGGCCGTCTGGATGGGACCGATCGACGCCGCCGTCGCGCAGAACGTGCTTGAGCCGATCTTGACGCTAGGGGTGAGACCGTGACCGCCTACGACCTTCTCGGGATCCTGCCCGAGCTGATCCTCGTCGTCACCGCGTTTGCCATTCTGCTGACGCGCCGCGTGGAGCAGGAGTTGGCGCTCTTCGGCTTGGTGTTGGCGCTCGCCAGCCTGACCGTGATCCCGCAGGAGACGTTCTTCTTCGGCACGATCGCCATCGACGCCTTCGCGCTGGCATTCATGGCGCTCTTCCTCGGCATGGCTGTCTTAGTGGGGCTCGGCTCCACCGAGCGCGTCCACGCCGATCGGGCCAAGGAGTACTACGCGCTCCTGCTCTTCGCCACCGTCGGGATGCTCGGCGTGGCGGGCTCCACGGATCTGATCACGCTCTTCGTCAGCTTCGAGCTGTCCAGTCTGTCCACCTACGCATTGGTCGCGTATACGAAACAGAGAGAAGCTTCGGTCGAGGCGGCCACAAAATTCTTCGTCATCGGGGCGTTCAGCAGCGCGCTGGCGCTCTACGGCATTTCACTATTGTACGGCGTCTCGGGCACGACGACGATCAGTGAGCTGGCCACCAACGTCGAGGCATCCGGCTTGACATCCGTCTTTCAGATCGGCGTCGTGCTGGTCCTGGCCGGCTTCGGCTTCAAGATCACGGTGATCCCGTTCCACCTCTGGGCGCCGGACACCTACGAGGGCGCGCCGACGCCCATCACCGCCCTCTTAGCAACGGGCTCCAAAAAAATGGGCTTCGCCGTGCTGTTGAAGATCTTCTTCCTGGGACTCATCGCCATGAAGATGCAGTGGGCGCCGATCTTCGGCGTGCTGGCCGTGCTGACGATGACGATGGGCAACCTGATGGCGCTCGCGCAGTCGAGCGTCAAGCGGATGCTGGCCTATTCCTCGATCGCCCAGGCCGGCTACATCCTGATTGCGTTTGCCGTGGCGACGCCGTATGGCCTGGCAGGCGGGCTGTTCCACATCGTCACGCACTCGGTCATGACCGTGGGAGCGTTCTTGGTGGTTGCGGCGGTGAGTGGGGTCGAGCGCGACGACTTCCCCTTGTTTGCTGGCCTGTCGCAGCGCCAGCCGTTCTTGGCCGTGTCGATGGCCGTGTTCATGATCTCCTTGGCCGGCATTCCGCCGCTGGTCGGGTTCCAGAGCAAGTTCGTGCTCTTCTCCAGCGCGGTCCAGACCGGCATCGAGGGGCCGTCCTGGCTGGTCTGGCTGGCGATCTTCGGCGTGCTCAACTCGGCGCTGTCCCTCGGCTACTACGCCCGCGTCCTGAAGGCCATGTACTTCACCGAGGTCGCCCCACAGTTCGCCAGCAATCCGCACCCGAAGCGCTTGACGGTTCCCGTGCCTCTGTTGGCCTCCATCGCCGTGGCGCTGGCGTTCGTGATCGGGTTCGGGCTCTTCCCGGCGCCGATCCTCGACGCGCTGTTGAGCGTGGCGGGGACGTTGCTGTAGCTCGATCTCTCGCTGTGGCAATGCTTGTAGGCACACCCTTTTCCAGATGGCCTGCCAAAGGGCCGACCGTGGTCGAGTCGGTACCAATGTGGTTGGCAACCGCTGATCATGACGGACCTGAACTAGTCGGCGAATTAAGATCGAGTCAACATGGATCCATCCGTCGTCAGCTTGGCGCTTCACTGTGCCGTAGCGACGGGCTATTGCTCGACTGGAGCCCACGCCCCGTGCCAGTTGCGCTGACCTGTGCCAGCGTTTATCATAACGTATCCTTGTGTACATCCCGTTTGCGGGCATGAAGGGAGCGCCATGATCGTTGGAGTTCCCCGCGAAACCTACCCCGGCGAGCGACGCGTCGCGCTGATCCCCTCGTTCGCCAAACGCCTCATCCAGTCCGAGCACGAGGTCTGGGTCGAACCCAGCGCCGGCGACGAGGCCGGACACCCGGACGATGCCTTCGAAAACCAAGGGGCCCAAATCAAAAGCCGAGACGAGATTTTCCAAGGCGCCGACATGATCGCGCAGGTGCGCGGGCTTGGCGCCAATCGCGACGCCGGTCAACAGGACCTGGAACGCTTGCGTGAGGGGCAAGGGCTGGTCGCGATGATGGACCCGCTCAGCGAGCCCGAGGCGGCCCGCGAGCTGTCCGAGCAGGGCGTCACGAGCTACGCCATGGAGCTGATGCCGCGCATCTCCCGCGCGCAGAGCATGGACGCGCTGTCGTCACAGGCCAACATCGGCGGGTACAAGTCGGTGCTGTTGGCGGCCGAGGCCCTTCCCAAGATCTTCCCCATGATGATGACGGCGGCGGGGACGATCACGCCCGCTCGCGTCTTCATCGTCGGCGCGGGCGTGGCCGGACTCCAGGCGATCGCAACTGCCAGACGCTTGGGGGCCGTCGTGAAGTCCTACGACATCCGCCCGGAGGTGAAGGAACAGGTCGAAAGCCTCGGCGCCAAATTCGTCGAGCTGGAGCTGGAAACCGAGGATGCCTCGGGCGAGGGCGGCTACGCGCAGGCGATGGATGAGGAGTTCTATCGCAAACAGCGAGAAATGATGAATGAGGTCGTCGCCGAGAGCGACGTCGTCATCACGACGGCCGCGGTCCCCGGCAAGCAGGCGCCCATTCTCGTGACCGAGGAGATGGTCCAGGGGATGGCGCCCGGCTCGGTTCTGGTCGATTTGGCCGCCGAACGGGGCGGCAACTGTGAGCTGACCGAACCGGGCCAAAACGTCGATGCTCACGGTGTTACCGTCATTGGCCCCGAAAACCTGCCCTCAAGCGTCCCGAAGCACGCCAGCCAGATGTACGCGTCCAACGTCGTCAACTTCCTCGAACACCTGCTGGATCATGGGGGCTTGGATGATCCGGACACCGAGGATCAGATCGTGCACGACACGATGCTGACCCGAGACGGGCTCCTCGTTCACGAGACGGTCCGCGAGCTGCTCGGGGAAGCGCCGGCCGAGACGGCCTCAGCATCGGCCGACGACGCACCCACCGATACGGAAGGGGAGAGCTCCTAAGGAGGCCCGAGTCCATGGAATTGATCACGGCACTGACCATCTTTGTCCTGGCCATTTTCGTCGGGTTCGAGGTCATCACGAAGGTCCCGCCGATCCTGCATACGCCCTTGATGTCGGGGGCCAACGCCATCTCGGGCATTACGGTGATCGGCGCCGTCGTGGCGGCCGGCGCGGAGTCCGAGATGCTCACCACCGTCTTGGGCTTTTTGGCCGTCGTCTTCGCCACGACCAACGTGGTCGGCGGGTTCTCCGTCACCCACCGGATGCTGCAGATGTTCCACGGAAAGGACTGACCTCGCGATGACGCTCTCGCCCGCAATCGTCAACCTCGTCTATCTCCTCGCGGCTGCGCTGTTCATCTTCGGGTTGAAAAACCTCGGTCACCCCCGAACAGCCGTGCGCGGCAACATCATGGGCGCGCTCGGCATGCTCTTGGCCGTGGTCGTCACGCTCGTCAGCCAGGACATCGTCGCTTGGTGGGTCGTCCTGGCGGGCCTCGCCGTCGGGGGAGCGCTCGGCGGAACGCTCGCTTTCACCGTTGAGATGACCGCGATGCCCCAACTGGTGGCGGTTTTCAATGGCTTCGGCGGCGGCGCGTCGGCACTGGTGGCGGGAGCTGAACTGGTGCAGCGCGTGGCCGAGTCCTCAGGCGCCCCGTTCGGGCTCGTCTTCCTGGTCGCCGCGGCGGCATCGGGACTTATCGGGGCGCTGACCTTCTGGGGCAGCCTGATCGCCTTCGGCAAACTCCAGGGCGTCGTCAATGAGAACGCCGTGCGGTTCCCGGGCCAACACGCCATCAACGCCGTGCTGTTCCTCGGGGCGCTGGCGCTCGCGATCGGCGTCATTGTCTCGCCCACGGTTCCGTGGTTCTATCTTGGACTCGTCGCCGTGGCATCGGCCCTCGGCGTCCTATTGGTTATTCCCATCGGCGGCGCGGACATGCCGGTGGTCGTGTCGCTCTTGAACTCCTATTCCGGCCTGGCGGCCGCCGCGACCGGCTTTGTGCTGTTCAACAACGCGCTCATCATCTCGGGGTCGCTGGTCGGCGCCGCCGGCCTGATCCTGACGAACCTGATGTGCAAGGCGATGAACCGCTCGCTGCCCAACGTCGTTTTTGGCGGCATGGGCGGCGAGTCCGAGGCGGCCGTCGAGGGCGAAGAAGAGGACATCTACGAAGGCCGCATCCAGTCGAGCTCGCCCGAGGAAGTGGCCATGCTTCTGGATTCGGCCAGTCGGGTGGTGATCGTGCCCGGCTACGGGCTGGCCGTGGCGCAGGCCCAGCACACCGTCCGGGAGCTGAGCAACGTCTTGGAGGGCAATGACGTTGAGGTGGCCTACGCCATCCATCCGGTGGCGGGCCGCATGCCGGGGCACATGAACGTCCTGTTGGCCGAGGCCGACGTGCCCTACGATCAACTGAAGGACATGGACGAGATCAACCCGACGTTCAAGCAGACCGACGTCGCCATCGTCGTGGGCGCCAACGACGTCGTCAACCCCGACGCTCGCAACGTCGACGACCCGTCCAACCCGATCGCCGGCATGCCGATCCTGAACGTCGACCAGGCGCGCACCGCCGTCGTGATCAAGCGCAGCCTCAGCCCGGGGTTCGCCGGCATCCCCAACCCGCTCTTCGCGGCCGATAACACCCTGATGCTCTTCGGCGACGGGAAGAAGATGCTGCAAGAGCTGGTCAACGCCGTGAACGAGATGTA
>CAZMNF010000002.1:0-108329 GCA_964567595.1 uncultured Thermotogae bacterium
AGCTTTTGCGACAGGAGCTGGGCGAGGCCGTGGAGTTTCTCGACTGGCCGGACATTCCGACGACGATTGCCTCTTCAACCTGGCGCTACTACGCCAAGACCGTAGGGAACCTCCCTCAGATCCTCGCCACCTGGCGCGCCGAGAAGCGCCAGTTCAATGAGCTCCTGCAGCAGCGCTCGTTCGACGTCATCGTCTCCGATCACCGCTTCGGCCTGGTGACGTCCGAGATTCCGAGCTATTTCATCACCAACAGCTTGCGCTATATCGCGCCGTGGCGCGATCCGCTCATCGAAGTCAGCATGGAGGGAGTCATGGCGCGCTGGCTCAAGCTTGCCCGCGGGGTCTTCATCCCCGATGACGAAGACAGCGCCCTCACGGGCGACATGAACCACAACCTCCGCTTCTTTCCGCGTGAGAAGCGCATCTACATGGGGCTGCTCTCCAGCATCCGCCATCGGCCCGATCTCCCGGAGGACATCGACGTCTTCATGACGATCTCGGGGCCTGAACCGCAGCGAACGATGCTCCAGGAGAAGGTCCTCCAACAGCTTCCCGTGCTCGAGGGACGCCGGGTGGTCATCACGCTCGGCCAGCCCGGCCAGGATCCGCTGCCAGCCCCCAAGGGCGTTGAGGTCTACAACTATCTCAACCGCGAGCGCCAAGAGGAGATGCTCAACCGGAGCAAGCTGGTCGTCTGCCGCTCGGGATACTCGACGATCACGGAGCTGTCGCTGCTCGGCAAGCGGGCGCTGCTGATCCCGACGCCGGGGCAGACCGAACAGCTCTATCTCGGCCAGACGCTCCATGAGCGTGGGCTGTTCCACAGCGTCGACCAACGGCACCTCGATCTGAGCCGCGACCTCCCGAGGGCGATGGAGCGACCGGGCTATCGGCCCGATCACGACGCCGACGAGTCCGTGCGGATCTTCCTCGACACGATCGGCCAAGACGTCGATGCGATGACGAACTCTTTCTGAGAACCGCATGGCAGCCAATCTGATGTCAGATATTACATGATTATCGTTTAAATTGAACAACGTTTAAATTAAAGGCAAAATATGAATAGACTCCTCATAGCACTTGGTCCACTCCTCATTGTACTTGCCCTCTTCCTGTTGGAAGCTGAAGCTGACAACTGGGGGCTTCAGGAGGCTCTTTTTGCAGGGGCTATTCTGCTCGGTTTCGGCTTATGGACTGCCGCTGATGTGAGCTATTCCCGTCGGACCGGGGATTGGGGAATCCACGATATTCGTCGGAAGGAATTTTGGACTCAAGCACTGGAAAAAACACATAGGACTGCAGGCGAGCTCTGGTTGAGTCGATTCGGCAGTACACTAGACTGGGTCGGCATGGTTCTCCTCACGTTTTCAACTTAAACTTACTTCTCTCCGTTATTTCTAATCCTAATTAGGCCATCACGCCCGTGAGCAACCCGCGCAGCTCGTGGATCTCGTCGCGCAGCTCGGCCGCGCGCTCGAACTCCAGGTTCTTGGCGGCGCTGTACATCTGTTCCTCGAGCTGCTTGACGCGGTCGGCCAGCTCCTCGGGCGAGAGGGATTCCGGCGACGCCGCGGCATCCGCGTCGTCGTCGCTGGCCGTCGGCTCGCGGCTATCGCCACGCCGGAGTTCGGGCATGAACTCCTGGATCGACTTGCGGATCGTCTCAGGGGTGATGTCGTGGTCCTCGTTGAATTGGAGCTGGATGTTGCGGCGCCGCTCGGTCTCGTCGATGGCCCGTTGCATGGAGCCCGTGACGTGGTCGGCGTACAGAACAACCCGGCCCTCGACGTTGCGCGCCGCGCGGCCGATCGTCTGAATGAGCGAGGTCTCCGAGCGCAGGAAGCCCTCTTTGTCCGCATCGAGGATCGCCACGAGCGACACCTCCGGCAGGTCGAGGCCCTCGCGCAAGAGGTTAATGCCCACCAGGACGTCGAACTCCCCCAAGCGCAAGTCGCGCAGCAGGTCGATCCGCTCGAGCGCCTCGATCTCGGAGTGCAGGTAGCGGGCGTTGACGTCGATGTCGACGAGGTAGTCGGTCAGGTCCTCAGCCATCTTCTTGGTGAGGGTCGTGACGAGCACGCGCTCGCCGCGGTCCACGACCGTTCGAATTTCTTCAAGGAGATCGTCGATCTGGCCCTCCACGGGCCGGACCTCGACCATCGGGTCGACCAGCCCCGTCGGACGCACGATCTGCTCCACGATCTGCTCGCTGTGCTCGTGCTCGTAAGGGCCAGGTGTGGCCGACATGAAGATGGCCTGGTTGATCATGGGCTCGAACTCCTCAAACGTCAGCGGGCGGTTGTCCGCCGCCGACGGGAGCCGGAAGCCGTAGTCGATAAGGGTCGTCTTGCGGGCGCGGTCGCCGTTGTACATCCCGCGAATCTGCGGCAGCGTCACGTGCGACTCGTCGATCACCATGAGGAAGTCTTCGGGAAAATAGTCGAGCAGCGTGTACGGGCGCGAGCCGGCCTCCCGGCCCGCGAGGTGTCGTGAGTAGTTCTCGATGCCGCTGCAGTAGCCGAGCTCCTGCATCATCTCCAGGTCGTACGTCGTGCGCTGTTCCAGGCGCTGGGCTTCCAGCAGCTTGTCCTCCGACCGGAGTCGATCAAGCTGGTCGTCCAGTTCGCGCTGGATGCTGACGAGGGCTTGCTCCATGCGCTCGTCCGGGACGATGAAGTGGCTGGCCGGATAGACGGTGACGCGCTGCCGGTCGCGAAGTTTGTGCCCCGTGATGGCGTCGCGCTCGGTGATCTGATCGATCTCGTCGCCGAAGAACTCGATCCGGAGGACGTCCTCGTGGTACGCCGGGATCAGCTCGACCGTGTCGCCGCGCACCCGGAACGTGCCACGGGAGAAGCCGACGTCGTTGCGCTGATACTGCAGCTCCACGAGCCGACGCAGCACGTCGTCGCGGTCCCTCACGTCGCCCTCCTCGAGCGTCAGCGTCATCGACTGATAGTCCACGGGCGCACCGAGGCCGTAGATGCAGGAGACGCTCGCGACGATGATGACATCTCGTCGTTCGAGAAGCGCGCTCGTGGCCGCGTGCCTTAAGCGATCGATCTCGTCGTTGATCGAGGCGTCCTTCTCGATGTAGAGGTCCTGTTGGGGAATGTAGGCCTCAGGCTGATAGTAGTCGTAGTAGCTGACGAAGTACTGCACCGCGTTGTCGGGGAAGAACTGCCGGAACTCGTTGCAGAGCTGGGCAGCGAGCGTTTTGTTGTGCGAGATGACCAGCGTCGGCTTCTGGACGTTCTGGATCGTCTGGGCGATCGTGTAAGTTTTGCCGGTGCCCGTGCCGCCGAGCAGGGTCTGCAACCGCAAGCCGTCCTCGACCCCCGCGGTCAGCTCGGCGATCGCCTTCGGCTGATCGCCTTGGGGCTCGTAATCGGAGGCCAACTGGAACGGCACTGTTGCGTCGGTCACGTCCATAAGCGAGCCCTATTGTATCAAGCGCTCAACGTCCCGACGATGCCGCAGGCCTCATCGTCGTCGGATTTGACGACGCGGTCGGCAGCGCCTATGATACGGTCGTTCCGCGAGGACTGGTGTTACCATGATCCGTGATCGAGTTTGTCCGGCCTCAAACCCATTGCTTAACTGAACGACACCCGCCGATCCCCTTCCAAGGGCTTGTCCTGCCACGGAGTTCGCTCATCTGGGTCCGGGACACCCGCTGTCGCCTTCCATCCCCGCGCGAACGGACGTTGAGACCCGAATCATTTCAGACTCAACAAGGAGGTAGCAATGTTGTCGCTTGATCGCTTGACGCGACGTCGCTTTCTGAAGCACATGGCCGCGGGCACGGCCGCGCTATCACTGCCGCTGGGAGCCGGGCGGTTTGGGCGTGCCCAGCCCGATCGTCTCACAGCCGTGGTCAACGCCGGGCCGGACACGATGGAGCCGACCCGCAACAACGACCCGAACCTCCAAGTCGTCGCCAACATCTTCGATGGGCTCCTGCGGCGCGACGCGGCGGGCGACCTCCAGCCCGCGCTGGCGACCTCGGTGGAGCGCGTCGAAGCCGACGTCTGGGAGATTGAGCTCCGCGAGGGCGTCCGCTTCCACAACGGCAATCCGTTTACCGCCGAGGACGTCAAGTTCAGTCTGGAGCGCCTCTCGGACGAGTTCTCCGAGTTCCGTGCGTTCGGCGAGTCGATCGCCGAGGTCCAGGTTGAGGGCGAGCACTTCGCCCGCGTCATCACGGACGGCCCGTTGCCGTTCTTCGCCAACAACCTGCATCAGATCTTCATGCTGGACAGCGAGTCGAGCCGGAACCGCTCCCAGCAGGAGATCGCGCAGAACCCCATCGGCACGGGGGCCTATCGCCTCGCGGAGTGGAACCGCGGCCAGTTCGTCGACCTCGAGGCCAACCCCGACTACTGGAACGGCCCGCCGGCCATCCAGAACGTCCGCCACCAGGTCGTGCAGGACGACTCGACGCGCCTGGCCGCGCTGGAGAGCGGCGACGCCCAGCTCGTCAAGAGCCTGCCCGTGCAGTTCGCCGATCGGGTCCGCGCCAGCTCCGAGCTGGAGCTCCTCGTCCGCGACGGACGCCAGGCGATCTTCTTCTCGCCGCAGTTCGTCGACTCCCCGTTCGAGGACATCCGCGTGCGCCAGGCGGCGTATCACGCGCTCAGCGCCGGCACGATCATCGATCGGGTGCTCAACGGCTTCGGCGCGCCGTCGGCCCAGGTGCCCGACCCGCCGACGCTCGGCTACGACGCCGACATCGAGCGGCTCGAGTTCAACCGAGAGCGGGCCCGCCAACTGCTGAGCGAGGCCGGCTTCCCGAACGGCTTCGACCTCACCGTTGATGTGACCAATAACCAGTTCGCCAACGACGTCGAGCTCGGCCAGGCGGTCGCGCAGCTCCTGAGCCAGGTCGGCATCAACGCCGAGGCACGCGCCCGGCCCGCGTCGCTGTTCTTTGAGGACGTCAACGCTCACGTGCTGGACTTCTTCATCGTCGGCTGGTTCGACGGCGCGTTCGACTTTGGCCGCACGGCGCAGAACCTCCTGACGACGGACGCCGTCTTCAACGGCAACCGCTACAGCAACCCGCGCTTCGACGCGCTCATCCAGCAGAGCAATCAAGTCCTTGACCGCACCGAGCGCGAGGCCGTGCTCCAGGAGGCCAATCGGGTCGCCATGGAGGACGTCGCGCTCGTGCCGCTCTACTACGAGGCCGATCTGTGGGGCAAGACCCCCGGGTTGCAGTTCCAGCCCCGCTCCGACGGCTGGACGGTCTATCACGACCTCAGTTTCTGAATCCACCCTCGTGAACGACGCGAGCCGGGGACGACCGCGACGTGCCGTCCCCGGCTCGTTCCATTGGCCTCCCGCTGATACCCTCACGGCATGATCGGCTACCTGGCGCGGCGGCTCGCCCAGAGCATCGTGGTGCTGTTCGGCATCTCGTTCATCAGCTTCGGGATCTTCCAGTTTGCCGGCGACCCCATCCGCGCCAACTACAACGTCCAGGAGCTGACCCAGGACCAGATTGTCGAGCTGCGCGAGCGCATGGGGCTGGACCAGCCCTTCTACGTCCAGTATGCCCACTGGCTCGGCGACGTGGCCGAGGGCGATTTCGGCTTGAGCTATCGCCAGCGGCTGCCCGTGATGCAGCTCATCCTCGAGCGCGTCCCGGCGACGGTTGAGTTGGCGACGCTCGCCCTGTTCAGCGGAACGCTTCTGGGCATTGCCCTCGGGGTCTGGTCAGCAGTCCGACCGAGATCGGCCTCAGCCAAGGCCGTGATCGTGACATCGCTGCTCGGGATCTCGACGCCGACGTTCGTCGTCGGGCTGTTGTTGATCCTGCTCCTGTCGATCGCGCTCGGCTGGCTGCCGCCGTTCGGCCGGGGCGAGACCGTCACCGTCTTGGGCGGCTGGGACACGGGGCTCTTGACCGCCAGCGGCTGGCGGCACCTCATCATGCCCGTGATCACGCTGGGGCTGTTCCAGATCGGCGTCATGGCCCGTCTGACCCGCAGCGGCATGCTGGAGGCGCTCTCGCAGGACTACGTCCGCACGGCCCGCGCCAAGGGACTGCGCTCCGGCCCGGTCGTCGTCAAGCACGCGCTGCGCAACGTGCTCATTCCCGTCATTACGGTGCTCGGCATGAGCTACGGCGAGCTGATCGCCTTCTCCATCGTCACCGAGACCATTTTCCAGTGGCCGGGGTTGGGCCAGCTGTTGCTGGACGCGGTGTTCGCCGCCGATCGGCCCGTCGTCGTCGCCTACATCATGCTGACGGCGATCGTCATTCTGGGGCTCAACCTGATCGTGGACCTGCTCTACGCCGTGCTCGACCCGAGGATCCGCTATGGCTGACGCCGAGAGCAAGCGCTCCCTATGGCGAGACTTCCGGCGCAGCCCGATGGCCCTCGTCAGCAGCGCGTTGATCGCCGCGCTCGCCCTGGGGGCGATCTTCGCGCCGTGGCTCGCGCCGCAGAACCCCTACGACCTCGCGACGCTGGACTTGCTCGACAGCAACCGCCCGCCGATCTGGCTTCCCGAGGGGAAAATGCCCTATCTGTTGGGCACGGACAACCAGGGCCGCGACATCCTGAGCACGATCCTCTTCGGGCTGAGGATCTCCTTCCTCGTCGCGATCGGCGTCGTCTCGTCGGCGGGCGTGTTGGGCACGGCTATAGGGCTTTGGACCGGCTTCCGCGGCGGCTGGCCGGACGCGCTGCTCATGCGCATCGCCGATATCGTCTTTTCGTTTTCGACGACGCTGATGGCGATTCTGATCATGGGCGTGTTCCAAGCGAGAGGCATTCTGCCCGTGATTTTCGCCATTGCGGTCACCGACTGGGTCCGCTACGCGCGCACTGCCCGCGGCAGCACCATGTCGGTCAGCACTCAGGCGTTCGTCCAGTCCGCGATCGCACTCGGCTTGGGGACACCGCGCATCCTTGTCCGCCACATTCTCCCCAATGTCCTGCCGCCGTTGTTGGTCATCGCCGCCGTCGACTTTGCCGTCGTCATCGTGCTGGAGTCGACGCTCAGCTTCCTCGGCATCGGCGTGCCCGTCTCACAGCCGTCGCTCGGGATGATGATCTCGGTCGGCAGCGAGTTCCTCTACGCCGGGCGCTGGTGGATGATCGTCTTCCCCGGCCTGACGCTCGTGGCCTTGACCATGGCGGTCAACGTCTTTGGCGACTGGCTGCGCGACGCGCTCAATCCGCACGCGCGCACGTAGCGCGCCAACCAGCGCAGCACCCGACGTTGTGCCCGCGTCGCGACCCAGCGGCCGTGCTTTCGACGGCTCCAGCGAACGGTTCGAGCGAGCGGTCGCCTAGGGGACGGGATCATGCCCGCCCGAATGCCACGGGTGGCATTTGCCGACGCGCTTGAGGGCGAGCCAACTGCCCTTGAGCGGGCCGTGCTTGCTCAACGCTTGGCGAGCGTATTCCGAACATGTCGGGTAAAAGCGGCAACTGGGGGGAGATAGGGGCGAGACGAACGACTGGTAAACACGAATCAAGCCGCGCAGCGCCGATCGGACCATGGCCTCCTCAAACTAGTCGACCGGCGCTGGCCGTTCAAGCGGCTTGAATCGTCCAATTGCTGTCGATGCAAGTGAGCCTCTGGACGGATCCTGACGTTGAGCCCGGGTCGCAGGGGCTCCGTCGTAACCGTTAAGTTCCCTCGTCGCCGCCCCGTTCCTTGAGGCGGTCTTCGTCCTTGACGATGATCTGGTAGCGCCTCTTGTCCAGGATGCCCTCTTTGGCGAGGGAGTTGAGCGCGCTGGTGGTGTTCTCGCGGGCGCTGCCGATCAGGTCGGCCAGCTCCTTGTGCGTGATCTTGAAGTCGATCCGCTTCCCGTCGCCCGTGTCGACGCCGTGCTCCTCGATCAGTTTGAGGATCTGGCGCGACAGGCGGGTGGGAATGTCCTTGAACACGAGGTCCTCCAGCTTGCTCTCGATCTCTCGGGTGCGCCGCCCGAAGAGCTCCATGACTTCCAACGCGAGATCGGGTTGCGAGCGCAACAGTTCCGTGAAGCGCCCCTTGTCGATGTGATAGATCACCGCATCCTGAAGGACTTGGGCAAGCAGCTCGCGCTGCGGCTTGCCCACGAGCACCATTTCGCCGAAGATGTCGTCCTTGCCCAGGATGGACAGCGTCAACTTGCGGCCGCTCTGATCCAAGTAGGCCAGCTTCACGACGCCGGACTCGATGTAGTAGAGGCAGTCGTCGACGTCGCCGGGGCGGTAGACTTCCTCGCCCTTCAGGTAGCGACGGCCTTCGCTCGGATCGAAGAGCTTCTTGACCTCTCGGATCAGCTGCCGGGCCTGGGCGCCGCCCGGGTCGTCCGAGGTTCGGATGAGGCTGCCGTAGACGTAAGCTCGATTCATCGTGGTCCCCCTGATGTCTAATCCCCAGCGTAGCCGGGACCACGTTCGCCTCCGAGGACGGTTGGCTACGCGCAGCGCCGACTCCGTCCGCCCGATTGCGGACTTGGGGGAGATTCGGGTGCGCCTTGCGGACACCTCGGCAAGAGACGTATGTCGTTTACGGAGCGCGATGTCCGGCCCCCTTGTCGATCTGTGGATGATCGACTAGGATCATATGGGTATGGACATTTCCACATCGTCGTGGCTTGCGGTGGCCATCGTCGCTCTTCTTGCGGGGACTCTCGCGCTCGTAACGGGCATCCCCCCGTTCAACGCCTCGTCGACTGATGATCGTCATAGCGACTATCAATCGACCGTGATTACCATCCTGAACGGCGAACGGGTCGACCGCACGTCGCCCCGCATTCAAGCCGGGCTCGTGCCGGGCATGTCAACGCTGTTCGAGGCCATGTATTGCCCGGAAAACGATTGCACCTTCGCCAACGAGATGGGCTATCTGTTCGACGTCACCCAAGAAACCAAAGCGATGCTCCGCAACGGCATCGTCGCTCCCCTATGTCGCACGGACCAAATCTCGCCGCCGTCGGCATTGAGCGCTGATCATCGCGAGATCTGCGCTCGATTGGACGCGATCTACGGCGAACTCCGCTCGTTGGAGCAGAACGTGAAGATCGCCCGTGACTTGTTGGCGCGGAACGAAAACCCGTCGACCTTCGAATCGACGCTCAACCAACTGAATCAACGCATACTCAACAAGCGAACGGTGATCATCGATCAGCTCCGAGCGATACGGGAGATTGCATGGCTGGCCCCGGTTTTCGAGGGAGCGAACGAGGAGATTCCTCAACTGTCCCAATCTAATGAATGATTGCTATTTGCAAGTCCTGTTCTGAAAATCATCCAAAAGGTTTGTCAAAACAAGCCTGGCGGATGATACCGTGAGCATCCAGAGGGGAGGTGGTTGCGGCGAGGTCATCCCACGACGACAACCATAAGGGCCAATTCAAGCGGGACAACCTCATGAAGAGTTTCCTAAGAAAAAGGAGGTCGTTTTGTTTAGTAGCTTTCAACGACTAAGCTACATTTCCATCATCGCTACGCTGGCCGTTGGGCTCGTTGCGTTCATGGGCCTGGCGCAGGACGTTCAGAACGAGGACACGCTCGTGTACCTCAACATCGGCCAGCCGCAGAGCCTCGACCCGGCTTGGCAGTTTGACACGGGCTCCGCCTCCGTTGTCGACCAAATCTACGGTCAGCTCGTTTTCTACGAGGGCGGTCGCACGAACTCGTTCGTGCCACAGCTTGCCTCTCAGGTGCCGACGCTGGAGAACGGCGGCATCTCCGAAGACGGGCTTACCTACGAGTTCCCGATTCGGGAGAACGTCCCCTTCCACAGCGGCGATACCTTGACGCCGGAGGACGTGGAGTACACCTTCCAGCGCCTCATGGTCATGGACCGCGACGGCGGCCCGAGCTTCCTCTACAACCGACCCTTGCTCGGGCGCGGGAGCACGCGAGACGACGACGGCAACATCGCCGTGACCCCGCAACAGATTGACGAGGCGGTCACGGTCGACGGCCAGACGGTCACGTTCAACCTCCAGGAAGCGTTCCCGCCGTTCCTGCAGATCATTGAGACGAGCTCCGCGTCCATTTTGAACAAGAGCTTCGTCGTTCAGCAGGGCGGCTTCCCCGGCTTCGGCACCCAGGCCATCGCCGCAGGCGAGAACGGCGATCTGGAGACGCAGCCGGCCGGCACCAGCGACGACGTGATCGCCAGCCTCGGCGGCGACCGACTGATCACGGCCGGTCCGGACGGCGAGCTCCAGACCGAGCCGGCTGAGGACACCGACGACCAGGTCGTCGGCGACGAGGCGATCATGGCGTTCTTCAACAACCCGCCCAACCAGCAGACGACCTCCATCTTCCAGGACACGGACGGCACCGGGCCGTTCCAGCTCCGGAATTGGGATCGCGCCAACCTCGAGGTCACGCTGAGCCGCTTCGACGACTTCCAGATCTCCGAGGGCATGTCCAACTTGCTCGATCAGGAAGGCCCGGCCAAGCTGGATAACGCCATTTTCCGCGAGGTCCCTGAGGTCGGCCCCCGCATCACCGCCCTGCAGCAGGGCGATGCTGACATCATCGACTTGCCGCGCCAGCGAGCCCCGGACGTGCGCGGCAGCGAAGGCGTCCGCGTGATCGATGGCTTGCCGTCGTTCGACGCGACATCGCTGTTCTTCAACTTCGAAATCCAGGGCTTCGAGGACGGCAGCGCCCAGGGCGTCGGCTCCGGTGAGCTCGACGGCGACGGCATCCCGGCCGACTTCTTCCAGGACGAGCAGGTCCGCAAGGGCTTCTCGCACGCCTTCAACGGGAACGCCTACATCGAGGACATCTTCAACGGCGCGGCCATCCAGCCGGCAACGCCGATCAGCCCGGCCCTGCCGTTCAGCGAGGACCGCAACGCTCCGGATTGTGAGCAGTGCGTTGAGCCGCCTGAGTTCAGTCCGGATAAGGCAGAAGAGGCGTTCAAGAAGGCCATGGGTGGTTCGGTCGAGAACCCCGGCCCGGTCTGGCAGAACGGCTTCCAGTTGACCTGCTTCTTCAACTCCGGCAACACGCAGCGCCAGACGGCCTGCCAGATCATGAAGGCCGAGTTGAGAAACATCAACGACAAGTTCCAGGTCGAGGTGCAGAGCGTGCCTTGGCCGGTCTACCTCAACCAACTGACGTCGGGCACCATGCCCTTCTTCGCCCTCGGCTGGGCGCCGGACTTCGTCGACCCGGACAACTTCATCCGCCAGTGGATGCACGAGGAAGGCACCTTCAGTGGCCCGAACCAGATCAGCGTCCTGGACGGGTCCGAGCGCTGGACCGAGCTGGTCGATGAGGGCATTGCCACCGTCGACCCGGAGCAGCGCGACGACATCTATGCCACGCTGCAGCAGGAGTTCGTCAACAACTACCTCGCGATCATGCTCTCCAACCCGACGGAGTTCCGTCCGACGCGTACGTGGCTGGATGGCCAGTTCTACAACCCGACGTTCGCGTTCGCGGGCGGCTACCTCTACACGCTCGACAAGGAGCAGGGCGCGACACCTGACTGCGAGCTGCTCGGCTTCTTCGACTTCACCACGTCGGACAACGCCTGTCAGTAGCGTGGGAGAGACGACGACCCATCAACGACGCACGTAACGACAATCTCGAGGGGGCCGCCCGAAACGGCCCCCTCGAATTGTCTTAGCCAGCGGCGCCTCCTAAAATGGTCGAACCCGGGTGATCCGTGAATGATCGCATACATCATTCGACGCCTGCTCATGCTGCCGGTTGTGATGTTCTTCGCATCGCTCATCGTCTTCCTATTGAGCCAGCTGCTGTCCCCAGGCGTGCGGCTAGCAGCGTACGTGGGCCAAAATCTCAGTGCCATTCGGGACAAAGCCGCACTGATTGAAAAGCATGGCCTGAACGACCCCCCTTGGATTCAGTGGAAGAACTGGATCACGAACGTGTTTCAGGGCGATTTGGGATTCTCGACGCAACATAGCATGGAAGTGAGCCAGGCCTTCGCAGCTTTTTTTCCGGCTAGTGTGGAGCTCCTGCTCTTCGCCATCTTTCCTATCTTCTTCGTCGGCATCGGGCTTGGCGTCCTATCCGCGACCCATCAGAACAGCCCCATCGACCATATAAGTCGGCTGACCTCCATCATTGGGTGGTCCCTGCCGACGTTTATCCTCGGCTTGTTGCTCCTGATGGTCTTTTATGGGATCTTGGACTGGGTTGGTGACGGACGCCTCAGCTCTCAAGCGGGGCTGATCGTGGGATCCGACGACTTCGTCAACCACACGGGCCTCCACACGATCGATGCGTTGATCAATGGGAACTGGTTTGTCTTTGGGGATGCGATCAAACACCTTATCCTGCCGGCCATTACCACCGACGTGGTCGTTGTGGCGCTGATTGTCCGTGTGATGCGCAGCAGCATGCTCAATTCGCTTCGAGAAGACTACATTGACACAGCACGAGCCAAGGGCCTCCGCGAAAACATCGTCATTCACAAACACGCTCGACGGCCAGCCATGATCCCCGTCCTGACCACAGGGGGCATCATCTTCGCCATCCTGTTCACCGGGTTCGCAACGACAGAGATCGTGTTCAACTTTAAAGGGCTCGGCTACATGTTCATTACATCAGCTAGATCGCTCGATTTCGCCACGGTCTTGGCATTCACGCTGTTCACCTCGGCCGTCTTCGTGACCGTGAATCTCATTGTGGATATCCTATACGCGGTGGTTGATCCCCGTATCAGCTACGATTAACTCGATCAAGGGACTGAATCCATGGCTGACACGTCGAATCGACAGAGCGAGTCGAGACTTCGGACCACGGAGAGCCACTACGGGGGAGAGCCCAAACAACCCGAAGAACAACCGCAAATCATTGATCGGGTTTTTCCAGAGACTCTCCGGAAAATCCTGAAAAATCCCTTGGGCATGATAGGGATTGTGCTCCTCATCTTCTTTATCATCGTGGCCATTGCGGCGCCGTGGCTGGCTCCACCGGCGTATCCGGAGGACCCCTACAGCATGACCCAGGACGGCTACTCGTCTCGGCCCGAGCCGCCAAACCCGGAAGCTTGGACCTCATTTCCGCCCGACTGGGAACTCCATCCGCTGGGGACGACGAAAGGCCAATACGACATCTACTACGGCCTGATCTGGGGGACGCGCACGGCGTTCTTTTTCGCCGTTACCATCGTCGGCTTGGGGGTTCTTATCGGCATCATCATGGGAAGCCTGGCCGGGTTCTTCGGCGGCATCGTCGACGAAGTCATCATGCGCTTTGTCGATGTCCTCTATGGATTTCCCAACATCTTGTTGGCCGTGGTGCTCTTGGTCGTGTTCTCGGAGTGGCCGGAGACACTCGCCCTCATCGTCGCCCTGACGACGTTCGGTTGGATCAACTATACGAGATTGCTGAGGGGCGACATTCTCTCCGTCAAAAACCAAGAATACGTCGCCGCGACCCGTGCGCTTGGGGCCTCGAACCTACGCCTGATCCGGAAGCATATTTTGCCGAACGCCATCCATCCGGTGTTCGTCGTGGCCACGCTCAACTTTGGCAGCGTGATGGTGTTGATCGCCACGCTGTCCTTCTTCGGCCTCGGGCTGCCGATCGGCTATGCGGACTGGGGCCAACTGGTGTCGTTCTCCCGAGAATGGATCGTCGGCACGCAAGGGGATCCGTTGATCTACTGGTACACGTTCGTGCCGCCGGCCGTGGCGATCACGCTCTTTGTGCTGTCGTTCAACCTCATCGGCGACGCGGTCCGCGACGTGATGGACCCGCGCCAGAAGACGTGATAGATCATGAGTCGACTGTTTCAAAAGGGGCTAATCGGCGTTCTCATTCTGAGTTTGGGAGCCGCGCTCGGGTTGGGAGGAGCGGATACCACGACGGGTACGGCCGGTGAGCATTCCTCGTGGCCCATTTTCCGTCAAAATCCGCGTCACACTGCGCAAAGCCCGTTCGTTGGCCCGGAAACGCCCAACGTGAAGTGGCAACTGGAAGTGGGCAGCGCCATTCTTGGTGGCCCCGTGCTCGGCGCCGACGGCACCGTGTACGTTGGCTCCTTCGACCGCCATCTCTATGCGGTAAACTCGGAGACGGGCAAGGTCAAATGGCGCTTTGAGACGGACGATATGGTCGCATTCGCGCCGGCCGTTGGCCCGAACGGCAACGTCTATACGGGCTCCTACGATCACCATCTCTATGCGCTGACGCCTGGCGGCGAGCTTCGGTGGCAAGTTGACGTTGGGGCCCCCATTGCCTCGCCTCTGACGGTCGGCCCGCAAGGGACGGTGTACGCCGGATCGGAGAACGGTCGACTGACGGCCGTGCGTCCGGACGGAACCGTCAAATGGCACTATGAGACGGATGGCCAGGTGAACTCCGCCCCTGCGATCGGCGAGGACGGCACGGTCTACTTCACCTCACGCGATGCCCACCTTTACGCGCTGAGCCCGGAGGGCGAGCAGAAGTGGCGCACGTCCATCGACGGCCCGACCCGTTCGTCGCCGGCCATTGGCGCCGATGGCACCGTCTACGTCGGCTCCAACAGCACGAACTTGTACGCGGTCCGGCCCGACGGATCGATCCGTTGGGTCTTCCGCGAACCTGATCGTCCGGTGGAATCGTCGCCGGCCATTGCGACCGATGGGACCGTCATCGTGGGCACGGGCGACAGCCACCTGTACGCCGTGAACCCGGATGGCTCGCTCAAGTGGAAGTTCGCCTCTCGCGGCGAGATCGGCAGTTCTCCCGCCATTGATGGGGCAGGCCAGAGCTACTTCGGCAACTTGGAAGGCCTCGTCTACGCCATCAACGGGGACGGGACGTTCGAATGGTCCTTCAAGGCCGGTGACATCGTCGCGTCCTCCCCGGCCATCGGCGCCGACGGGACGCTCTACGTGGGATCCTCCGACGCCAAGCTTTTTGCCCTGACTGACGAATAGATAGAGCTCCCCGACTGAAGAGCTTGCCGAGCACCAGCCGTTTGTTCTACGGGGTCCAGCGCGTGGTGAACGAGCAATTCTCCGGGATCCAGCTGGAAAAAGCAGGATCCGAGTTGGTCACGCGCTGCGGAGGCAGGCCGCCGCAACGGACCAACAGCTCACCGGTCGGAATCGTCTCGAAATAGAAACGTCGCTCTTTGTAGCGCTCCCAATCCTGAACGTCGGCGTGAGTCACCAACGAGGCTTCGCGGCGATCGGGCAGGAGAAACCGACAGTGGTCGCGCAAACCTTGCACAAATTCCGCAAACGAGACGGACAACGGTTCCGGCATTGCGGCTGTGCAACGGACCTGGATGTCATTGAGCGGATAGTCGGCGAACTTGGAAGGCGGCATCGGAAAAACGTAGAACCCTTGAGCCGGAGATCGATTGGGGACCCGATCGATCGCCAGCGAGGGCAGGACGCCGTTTTCGTTGTCGGCGTGACGAACTTGGTCGAAATCGACGATCAGATAGGCTTGGTACAGCGTCTGCTCCGTCGGGGTCGTTGCGGGAAACGCGATGGCCAAGAGCATGCCCGCGATCAACAAAGTGACCTCTTTTTGCGTCCAAGAGAGCCGGCGACGCGTCCAGCGATCGCCGAAGGTCATGGCACGCACGCTGCGGTTCCATCAGCCTTGGTTGTGCTC
Source organism: uncultured Thermotogae bacterium (assembly GCA_964567595.1). Classification (GTDB taxonomy): domain Bacteria; phylum Bipolaricaulota; class Bipolaricaulia; order RBG-16-55-9; family RBG-16-55-9; genus CAZMNF01. The sequence goes on from CAZMNF010000002.1 coordinate 15,567, forward strand.
ACGTCACGACGAAACTCAAGCCCTCGCCGCAGTCCGCCGAGGAGGGAAATGTGGATGTACGCGTAGACGGTCTCGACATCCTCCACGCCCTGCTGTATTCGCTCTGTGATATCCGTCGACATAGCTGATCGCAACAATGCTTGCGCCACAGGCGCGGCTGCCTCCCTAGAGCCACGGTGCCGATGATCACTAACGATCCTAGGGAGCACAATGTGGCGACACAAATGGCGAATCCATCGCTCGGCCATTCGAGTGAGGAGTGAGGGCACTGGTCTTTAGTGGGGTTTTCCGACGGGCTGAAAAGGAAAATGGATAGCGTAGCCAGGGTCGGCGCGCTCGAAGCGCCATTGGGAAATTCTAATGAGCGTTGAGCTCCTTAGAAAGGAGGTGATCCAGCCGCACCTTCCGGTACGGCTACCTTGTTACGACTTCACCCCCCTCGCGGAGGGCACTTTCGTCCCCTATGCGGGGCCTTCGAGTGCCCCCCACTCGGCTGGTGTGACGGGCGGTGTGTACAAGGCCCGAGTACGCATTCACCGCAGTATGGCTGACCTGCGATTACTAGCGATTCCGACTTCATGGGGTCGAATTGCAGACCCCAATCCGAACTGAGGCCGGCTTTGCGGGATTAGCTCCCCCTTGCGGGTTAGCGACCCTCTGTACCGACCATTGTAGCACGTGTGTGGCCCTGGGCATAAGGGCCATACTGACCTGACGTCATCCCCTCCTTCCTCCGGCTATTCGCCGGCAGTCCACTTAGAGTGCCCACCCGGAGTGCTGGCAACTAAGTGCAGGGGTTGCGCTCGTTGCGGGACTTAACCCGACGCCCCACGGCACGAGCTGACGACGGCCATGCAGCACCTGTGCACGCTCTCCGTCCCGAAGGAAGGAGTCCATCCCCTTTCGGTTCAGTACCACGTGCATGTCAAGCCCAGGTAAGGTTCTTCGCTTATCATCGAATTAAACCACGTGCTCCACCGCTTGTGCGGGCCCCCGTCAATTCCCTTGAGTTTTAGCCTTGCGGCCGTAATCCTCAGGCGGTCGGCTTAACGCGTTAGCTGCGGCACTGACCCTCGTTAAGGGGCCAACACCTAGCCGACATCGTTTGCGGCATGGACTACCCGGGTATCTAATCCGGTTCGCTCCCCATGCTTTCGCGCTTCAGCGTCAGGGTCTGGCCAGGAAGCTGCCTTCGCTATCGAGGTACCTGTCGGTATCTGCGCATTTCACCGCTACTCCGACAGTTCCGCTTCCCCCTCCAGCCCTCAAGCTCCGCAGTTTCGCCCGACCTCTCCCGGTTGAGCCAGGAGCTTTCACGCACGACACACGGAGCCGCCTAGACGCCCTTTACGCCCAGTGATTCCGGATAACGCTAGGGACCTCTGTCTTACCGCGGCTGCTGGCACAGAGTTAGCCGTCCCTTGTTCCGGAGGTACCGTCATCGGTCACCCATTTCCTGATGACCTTATTCGTCCCTCCGAAAAGGAGTTTACACCCCGAAGGGCTTCGTCCTCCACGCGGTGTCGCTCGGTCAGGCTTGCGCCCATTGCCGAAGATTCCCCACTGCTGCCTCCCGTAGGAGTCAGGACCGTGTCTCAGTTCCCATGTGACTGATCATCCGCTCAGATCAGCTACCCGTCTTCGCCTTGGTGGGCCGTTACCCCACCAACAAGCTGATAGGCCGCAACCCCCTCCTTTCGCGACGCCGTAGCGCCTTTTCTTCCAGGCTCTTGTGAGCTAGGAAGCGTATCGGGTATTAGCTCCGGTTTCCCGGGGTTATCCCCGACGAAAGGGCAGGTTCGTTACGTGTTACTCACCCGTCCGCCGCTCTACTCGGCTTCACACCCGGAGGTGATCCGCCTTTCGCGCGCGACTTGCATGTGTTAAGCGCACCGCTAGCGTTCATCCTGAGCCGGGATCATACTCGCTGGTGAATATGAAGCTGGCTTCGGACCGCTGGCTACGCTATCCACTTGTCAATGAACTGGCGCTTCTCGAGCGCGGGAATTTGAGTATAGCAAGCCCCCCAGGTCGTGTCAAGAGCCTTGGCCGAACCGGTTCCCCATGTCCTTGTGGTCCGGACTTTGCGGCCTTAAACTCCGACCATATGGACCACACGCAAGCCCGAATCGGCGTCCTCATGGGCGGGCTCTCCGGCGAACGCGAGGTCTCGCTGGCGTCGGGCCGACACGTCCAATCGGCGTTGGCAAGCTGTGGCTACCGGGTCGCCCCGATCGTCCTCGACGACCCGGACGACGTCGTGGCGCAACTGAGCGAGGTTGACCTCGTCTTCAACTGCCTCCACGGGGGAACGGGCGAGGACGGCACGCTGCAACTGCTGTTCGAGCTTCTCGAGCGTCCCTACACGGGATCGGGCCCGCTCGGCTGCGCTTGGGCCATGGACAAACTGGCCGCAAAACAGGAGTTCAGTCGCATCGGCCTCGCCACGCCGGGCTACGTCGAGCACCGCCACGAGCAGGACTGGTCGGAGTGGGAAGCACGCGTTTCCCGTGAACTCGGCTACCCGTGTGTTGTCAAACCGACCCGCGAGGGGTCAAGCCTCGGCGTGCACATCGTCCCGGGCCCGGAAGCGCTCGTCGAGGCGGCCCACGCCGTGCAAGCGGCCTACGGCGAACTGTTCGCGGAACGCTTCATGGACGGCCGGGAGATCACCGCGGGCGTCCTTCGTGTCGATGGCGAGGATCGAGCGCTGCCGCTGGTCGAGATGCGGACGGAAACCCAATTCTACGACTACGAGGCCAAGTACACGCCCGGCATGACCGAGTTCGTCGTCCCGGCCGAGTTGAGCGACAACACAACCGAGCGCTGCCAGGAGGCGGCGCTTGCGGCCCATCAGGCGCTCGGCTGCTTCGGGTTCTCTCGCGTCGACATGCGCGTCGATCCCAACGGCACTCCCCAAGTGCTCGAAGTCAACACCGTGCCGGGCATGACGGCCACGAGCGATCTGCCCCAGGCCGCCGAAGCCGACGGCCTGTCCCGGGAACAGCTCGTCGACCGCATGTTGCAGTCGGCGACGGAGCGGCCCCTGCCGACCGCCTCACCTTCGGCCTTTCCCTAGGCAGATGGGCCGGATCTCGTCGACTGACATCGGCCCTTGACAGCCCTCCCCCGTCGACCGACAATTTCCCCTAGCGATCACGCAAAGGGAGGCAGGCCCATGGCCCACATTTCCGACCGGGCGCAAGGCACACAGCCCTCGCCCATCCGCAAGCTGAAGCCGCTTGCCGACCAGGCTCAACAAGCCGGGAAGACGATCTATCACCTGAACATCGGCCAACCCGACATCCCGACGCCCAAGGCGTTCCTCGATGGGATCCGTGACGTTCCCGACGTATTGGCATACAGCCCGTCCCAGGGGCTCGACGAGGCCCGCGAGGCGCTGGCCGGCTACTACGCTCGCCACAACGTCGAGCTCACAACGGATCAGATCGTGATGACCGCCGGCGGCAGCGAGGCACTGCAGTTTGCGCTCATGGCAGCGTTGGACCCCGGGGACGACGTGCTCATCCCCGAGCCGTTCTACGCCAACTACGGCTCCTTCGCCGCGATGGCTGGGCTCAACGTCGTGCCGCTGTCCACGCGCGCCGAGGACGGCTTCGACCTCCCCGATCGCGAGGAGATGGACCGGGCCGTGACCTCCCGCACCAGAGCCGTTCTGTTAAGCAATCCCGGCAACCCCACCGGCCGCGTCTACACGCGCGACGAGCTGGACGCGTTGAAAGACTTCGTCATCGACCACGATCTGTTCCTGATCGCCGACGAGGTCTACCGCGAGTTCGTCTACGACGGACTGACGCATACGAGCGTGCTCGAGTTCGACGACCTGGCCGACCGGGCGATCCTGGCCGACAGCATCTCCAAGCGGTTCTCGGCCTGCGGGGCGCGCATCGGGGCAGTCGCCAGCCGCAATGACGACGTCATGGCCTCGGTCTTGAAGTTTGCCCAAGCTCGACTGTCGCCGCCGACGCTGGGCCAGCTCGGCCTGATCCGCTTTCTGGACTCGGACGATCATCAGGCCGAAGTCAACGACATCATCCGCGAGTTCGAACAACGCCGCGATCTGCTCTACGAGGAGATCCAAGAGATGCCGGACGTCGTCTGCCACAAGCCCCAGGGCGCGTTCTACTTTATGGTCAAGCTCCCCATCGACGACGCCGAATCGTTTGCCAGCTGGCTGTTGAGCGACTTCGACGTCGACGGCGAGACGGTCATGTTCGCGCCGGCGGCGGCGTTCTATGCGACACCGGGCATGGGCCAGGACGAAGTCCGCATCGCCTACGTCCTGAACGAGTCGTCGCTCAAGCGAGCGATGAGCGTCCTCCAGGCCGGCGTCGAAGCCTATCCGGGCAGCCGGATCCGGACGGCGTAAGCGCGTGGGCCAAGGGATTCGTCTCGACCGAGCGCTCGTGGAGCGCCAACTCGTCTCGAGTCGATCGAACGCCCAACGCGCCATCCGGGCCGGGGAGGTCTTCGTCGACGGCCGACTCGTCGACAAACCGGCCACGCCGATCCCTCCCAGCGCGCAGATCCAGTTGGCGGAGAGGCCGCGCTACGTCAGTCAGGGCGGCCCCAAACTCGAACGGGCGCTTCGATGGTTCATGCCGAACGTGGCCGGTTCGGTCTGTCTGGACGTCGGCGCGTCCACGGGCGGCTTTACGGACTGTCTGCTCCAACATGGCGCCCGAAAGGTCTACGCCGTGGATGTCGGGAAGGGGCAACTGGATTGGTCGCTGCGCAATGACGACCGTGTCGTCGTCTTGGAGGACGTCAACGCGCGCTACCTGACGTTCGAAATGATCGGCGAGGCGGTCGATCTCGCAACGATCGATGTCTCGTTCATCTCGCTGCGGAAAGTGCTGCCGGCGGTCGCCAAGATCGTCAAGTCGGAGGGTGAACTGATTGCATTGGTCAAGCCGCAGTTCGAGGCGGGGCGCGAGCAGGTGCAGCGGGGCGGCGTCTTGAAGGATCCCGAGAGTCACGAAGAGGTGTTGCGCGAGCTTGCCGAGCACGTTCGGACGGAGTTGAGGCTTTCCGTGCTTGATGCGACGCACTCGCCCGTCACCGGGCCAGCGGGCAACGTCGAGTTTCCCCTCCATCTGCTCAACGCCCACGGCCGATCCCAGACGCTCGACTGGCGAGCGATCGTGCTGAGGGCCCACCAGGAGCTGGCCCCATGATCGTTGTCGGCCTCACCGGCGGCATCGCCAGCGGCAAGAGCACGATTGCGCAGGCGCTGGCCGACGAGCCCGGCGTCGCCGTCGAGGACGCGGACCGCGTCGCCTGGGAGACGTATCGACCGGGAACCGACGTCCATCGCCAACTGGTGGCCCACTTCGGCCAGCGGATCCTGAATTCCGATCAAACCGTCGACCGCCAGGCCCTTGGGAAGATCGTCTTCACCGACGATCGCGAGCGCGAAGCGTTGAACCGTGTCGTCCATCCGGCCGTTCGGGAGCGCCTCCGGGCCCGAGCTCGCGACCATGAAGCCGACGGCGTCGAGATCCTCATCGTTCAGGCGGCGCTCATCTTGGAGGATGATCCCGTTGATCGCTCGTTCTACGACGTCTACATCCTCGTCTGGGTCGACCCCGACGAGCAGCTCCGACGATTGATGCGCCGCGACGGCCTGGACCGGGCGAAAGCGCTCCAGAAAATCCGCGCCCAGACCCCCCAGAGCGTCAAGGCCGAACGGGCCGACTACGTCATCGACAGCACGGGCCCCCTCGATGAGACGATGGCACAGGCCCGCTGGATTATTCGGACGTTGCGATCCTGACGATCACGCCATAACGGCCAAGCTTCACCCCGAAGGGGCTCACAACCATCACGCACGAGCCCTCAGCCCTTCCCTCGTCGCCGTCAACGCATCCGGCCCGCCCGGATCGCCCAACTGTCCCACCTGCGGCCGCCGAGTGTCCTTCGTCACATTCGCGACTCCCGCGTAGCATATCGGCGCTATGAGCATCCACCTCGCCGAAGCGCGTGTCGACCTCGATCAACTCCGCACCAACATCCAGACCGTCCAAGCCCACCTCGGCGAGACCCAGCTGCTCGTGCCCGTCAAGGGCGACGGCTACGGGCATGGCGCTCCCGAGGTGGCTCGAACGATCGAATCACTGGGCGTCGCCTACCTCGGCGTCGCCAACCTCTATGAAGCGATCGAGTTACGGGATGCCGGCATCCGAGCGCCGATTCTGATTCTGTCCGCCTCGCATCCGCAGCATGCCGATCGATTGCTCCAGACCGACGTGTCGGTCACGGTCTCGACCTACGAGCTCGCTCGCGCACTGGAGCGGGCGGCCGCCGAGCGCGACACGACCGCGACCGTCCACGTGAACGTCGAGTCGGGGATGGGGCGCAACGGCATTCCCGCCAACGAGGCGCTGGCGTTCGTGCGGTTTCTGCGCGAGCGGTGCCCGCACCTGAGCGTGGAAGGAATTTTCAGCCACTTCAGCGTCTCGTTCAGCGAAGCCCCCGATGATCGGGCGTACACTCATCGCCAGATCGCCACGTTCAACGGCGTCCTGGACGAACTGGATGAGAACGGTCTATTGCCGCCGCTGCGCCATATCGCCAACTCGGCGGGCTTGATCCAATACGAGGACGAGGTCACGAGCGGCCATTACAACATGGTCCGCACGGGGATCTTGACCTACGGCTATCCCGAGATCCGTCGCCCGTGGACCGATCCCGTTCAACCGATCATGAGCCTTGTGACGTGGGTGGTGTCGGTGAAGGATCTGCCGCCCGGCTCCGACATCGGCTACGGGCGGCGCTACACGACCGCCTCGACCGAACGCATCGCGACGCTATCCATCGGCTATGCGGACGGGCTGCCGCCGGGATTGGCCAACAACGGCGACGTGTTGATCCACGGGGAGCGCGCCCCGATCGTGGGCAGCGTCTCCATGGATCAGATTACGGTCAACGTAAGCGGCATCCCGGATGTAGCGATCGGCGACGAGGCGATCATCATGAACGGGCATCAGCCGGCCGACGCCGTCGCCGACCGGCTGAGAACGGGCTTCACGGAAGTCGTCTTGACCGCGCTGTCGCCGCGCGTGGCGCGGGTCTATTTCGGGCGTGCCGCCTCGGCCTAGTTGGCCCAGCCCGGGCGAAGACGACACGCGACGACGGGCCACCCTTAGACGCCCACCGTCTTGGTGACGTCCAAACCGAGCCCCTCCGCGACACGGCGGCCATACTCCTCGTCCGCCTCGGCGAAGTGGGCGACCTGGCGCTCCTGGATCTCTGGCGGGACCTCGCTCATGTGACCGACGATGGCCGCGATGAGTCGCTCCTTCGCGTCGCTCGACATGAGGCGGTAGAGGTCGCCGGCTTGGGTGTAGTCGTCGTTGCCCTCGCGGTGGTCGTAGCGGTCGGCCGGGTCGCCGCTCAGGCGCAACGGCGGTTCCTCGACGGAGGGGTCTTCCGTGGGCCCCCCGAAGCTGTTCGGCTCGTAGACCGGCTGGGCGCCGTAGTTGCCGTCCACGCGCATGAACCCGTCGCGATGGTAGGAATTGACCGGCACCTTCGGCTGGTTGACCGGAATCGAGGCGTAGTTGACGTTCAGACGATAGCGATGCGCGTCGGCGTACGACAGCAGCCGGGCTTGGAGCATCTTATCGGGAGATGCCCCGATGCCGGGCACGAGGTTGGACGGCTCGAACGCGGCCTGTTCGACCTCGGCGAAGTAGTTCGTCGGGTTCTGGTTCAGCTCGATCTGGCCGACTTCCACGAGCGGATAATCGCCGTGCGGCCAGACCTTGGTCAGGTCGAAGGGGTTCAGGTGATAGTCCTCGGCCTCCAGTTCGGGCATGATCTGGACGTAGACGGTCCACGTGGGATAGTCGCCCTCGTCGATGGCCGTAAACAGATCGGCCAGGTGGTAGTCGGGCGACTCGCCGGCAATCGTGGCGGCCTGATCCTCGGTGAGGGACTGGATGCCCTGATCGGTCTTGATGTGGAACTTGACCCAGAAGCGCTCGCCCCGGTCGTTCCACAGGCTGAACGTGTGGGACCCGTAGCCGTTCATGTGGCGGAAGCTCGCCGGCAGCCCCCGATCGCCGAACAGCCACGTCACCTGATGGAGCGACTCGGGACTGAGGCTCCAGAAGTCCCACTGCATCGTGTGATTCCTCCGGCCCGTCTGTGGGTGGCGCTTCTGCGAGTGGATGAAGTCCTGGAACTTGAGCGGATCGCGGATGAAGAAGATCGGCGTGTTGTTGCCGACGAGATCCCAGTTCCCCTCGTCGGTGTAGAACTTCATGGCGAAGCCGCGCGGATCGCGCACGGTGTCGGCTGAGCCCTTCTCGCCCGCCACCGTGGAGAAGCGAATAAAGAGGTCGGTCTCCTTGCCGATCTCCGAGAACAGGCTCGCGCAGGTATAGTCAGTGATGTCGTTGGTGACGCGGAACGTGCCGTAGGCGCCCGCGCCCTTGGCATGGACCACGCGCTCCGGGATGCGCTCCCGGTTGAAGTGGGCCATGCGCTCCATCAAGTGATGGTCCTCCATCAGGACGGGGCCGCGCGGGCCGGCCGTCTTGGAGTTCTGGTTGTCGCCGACGGGCACGCCGGCCGCGTTCGTCATGCGCTGGTTGGTTTGCGGTGCGTGGCCGCCGTTGGTGTGCCGGTCCTTCGGATCGGACATGCGATCGTCCTCCTTCAATTGGGATGTCCGGATAACGTCTCAACGGCCATCGTCATCGTCGGGCCCTTGGCAGTCGGGGCAGACGCCTTCGAAGATGACTTGGAACCGCTCGATGGCGTAGCCCGTATCGCGGGCAACTTGCTCGGTGGCCGCCTCAGCCTCGGCGAGGCGATAGTCCTCAACCTGCCCACAGGATCGACAGACGAGGTGGTCGTGTCGATCCGTCCGTCGGTCGTAGAGCGCGGGGCCTTCGTGGAGGCGGACTTCCTGGATCAGGGCCGAGTCGCGCAGATACCCCAAGCCGTTGTAGATCGTCGCGTAGGCGATATCCGGCAGCTCGCGGCGCACCCGGTCGTAGACCTCGGGCGCGGACAGGTGGCGATCAGCCGCGTCGATCGCCCGCAGGATCGCCGCACGTTGGGGAGTGAGCCGTAGGCCGCTGGGCATGGATTCCTCGTCTGGCGCCCCTCAAGCAACGGACGCCCACAATCGATATTAAACTGAGTCTAAATTGCGGTCAAGAGAATGGCCAACCCTTTACTCTTCTTTTTATCGGACGACGTGGGAGGGCCCCGTGCACCCGGCAACCGAATGGACTAGAATCACGGCCCCATGGAAGGGGTCGAGACCCAACCGCGGATCTTCTTCGTCGACTTCGACGGCACGGCCGTGGAACAGATCGCTTCCAATCGGCTCTTGGATCGGTTCGCGGCCGGCGACTGGCAGACGCTCGACGACCAACTGATGCGCGGCGAGATCTCCTTCTACAACTGCGTCCGGACGCAGTTCAACATGCTGGCCGGACAGTCGCGTCGGGCGATGGAGGCGTTCGCTCGCGAGACGATCGAGCTGCGTCCGGGCTTTGCGGACTTCGTGGCCCATTGCGAGCGGGAAGGCCATGCCATCCACATCGTCAGCGAGGCGCTCGACTTCCTCATCGATGCCGTCTTACAACGCGAAGAGCTCGATCATCTGCCCGTCTATGCCGACCGCGGCGTCTTCGACGGTGACGATCGGTTTGTGCGCATCGAGTTCCCCTACCGCCAACCCGACTGCGCCTGCGAACTCGGCAACTGCAAGGACGGCCACGTGCGCGCTCACCGCGAGGGCTACGCGGAGGCCGTCTACGTCGGCGATGGGTCGAACGACGTGCTCGCAGCCCAAGAGGCCGACCGGGTGTTCGCGCGTCGCAAGCTGGCTGAGCTGTGTGACACCCAGGGTCTCGCCTTCGAGCCCTTCGACAGCTTTGGCGACGTCCTGAGCGCACTCGCGCGCACGCGCGCGTGAGTGCCGTCCTTGACAGGGTTTTGCCCCCCGCCTATAATGCGATCCCATTGGATGATCGGACGTTCTGTCGCAAGGACACGCAATTTTGACGATTGTGGACAGGACGGATCGACCGATGGGGCTGGACGACGTGCAAGGATCCGTGACGGACCCGTAAGCGCCGATCGCCGGTTATCAAGGAGTTGGAACCCGTGAAACTCGTGATCGTCGAATCCCCGACCAAGTCGCGCACGATCGAGCGCTACTTGGGCCCGGGGTTCAAAGTGCTCAGCTCCTACGGCCACGTCCGCGACCTTCCGGAGCGGGAGCTGGCCGTCGACATCGAGAACGACTTCGCGCCGAAGCTGGTTGTCACCAACAAGAAGCCGCTGCCCGATCTGAAGCAAGCCGTGGACGACGCCGAGGTCGTCTACCTGGCGACGGACAACGACCGCGAGGGCGAGGCGATCGCCTTCGACCTCCACGAGGTCCTCGACGGCAAACAACGTGCCCGATACGAGCGCGTCGTCTTCAACGAGATCACGCAAAGCGTCATCCAGGAGGCCATCCAGAACCCGCGCGAGCTCGATCACGAAAAGGTTGAAGCCCAGCGCGCCCGGCGCATTCTCGATCGGCTGGTGGGCTATCTCATCAGCCCGCTGATGTCCAAATCCTTGGCCAGCAATCGCTTCGAGGGCCTCTCCGCCGGCCGCGTGCAGAGCGTGGCGCTCCGGCTTATCGTGGACCGCGAGCTGGAGATCCAGGAGTTCGAGCCGCAAGAGTACTGGACAATCGACGCCAAGGTGGCCCATGGCAGCGAGTTCGTGGCCCAGCTCTCCCGCGTCCAGAACAAGAAGCCCCAAATCCCGAACAAAAACGAGGCGGATCGCATTGGGCAAGAACTCCATCAATTGGCCCAAGATCCCGGCCTGACCGTCAGCTCCATGAAGGAGAGCCAGACGACGCGCTCGCCCTCGCCGCCGTTTATCACCAGCTCGCTCCAGCAGACCGCCTCGTCCATGCTGAAGTTCTCCCCGAAGAAGACGATGCAGATCGCGCAGCAGCTCTACGAGGGCGTGGAGCTGGAGTCGGGCCATGAGGGGCTTATCACCTACATGCGCACGGACTCGCTGCGGATTGCCGATGGCGCGCGCGACGCGGCCCGCGAGCTGATCCAATCCAGCTACGGCGACACGTACCTCTCGGAGAAGCCACGGGTGTTCAAGAACAAAAAGGCCGCACAGGACGCCCACGAGGCGATCCGGCCCACCGACGTCAACCGCACCCCCGAGGCCGTCAAGCCCTATTTGAAACGGGATCAACACCGGCTCTACACGCTCATCTGGGAGCGCTTTGTCGCGACCCAGATGGCCGAGGCCCGCTACAATCGCCGTGAAGTCACCCTCAAAACGGGCGACTACCAGCTTCGCGCCAAGGGCAGCCGGCTCGTCTTTGACGGATTCATGAAAGTTTGGGACATGCCCCCGTTGAAAGACGAGGGGATCGAGATTCCCGATCTCAATGAAGGCGATCGGCTGACGCTCAAGGACGTCCTCCCGGAGCAGCATTTCACCGAGCCGCCCAAGCGCTTCAGCGAGGCGACGCTCGTGAAGGAACTGGAAGACAAGGAGATCGGGCGCCCGAGCACCTACGCCTCCATTGTCTCCACGATCCAAGATCGGAACTACGTCGCCAAGGTGAAGGGCGGATCGCTGCGGCCGACGCTGCTCGGCTTCATCGCCACGGATTTCCTCAAAGCGTACTTCCCGTTGACCGTCGAGGAGCAGTTCACCGCGCACATGGAGGAGGAGCTCGACAAGGTCAGCGAAGGCGAGCGCTCCCGCGTCGACGTCCTGCAGGAGTTCTACGGGCCGCTGTCCAAGCGATTGACGCAGGTTGAAGAGGAGCTGGCCCGCGAGGAGCGCAAGTTCCGCGTCCTCAGCGACGTCGCGTGTCCGGCGTGCGACTCGGCCATGGAAGTCCGGTTTTGGAAGGGGAGCGCATTCCTCGGCTGCTCGCGCTATCCCGAGTGCAAGCAGACCGTCGACTTCCCGTACGAGCAACTGGAGTACGAGTACCGCGACCGAACGGTCGTCGTCGCGGCGAACCTCCAGGCCCACCAGCGCGAGAAGGAACAGCAAAAGGCGGACATGCCGGAAAAGCACTGCCCGAACTGCGGCGCCTCCATGGAGCTCAAGGAGGGACGCTACGGGCGCTTCTGGGGCTGCACCGACTACCCCGACTGCAAGACGACCGAGCCGGTCTCCACGGGAGTTCCCTGCCCGCGCTGCGGGCGCGACATCGTCGAACGCTACTCGCGCAAGCGGCGGAAGCCGTTCTACGGCTGCTCCGGGTTCCCCGACTGCAAGTTGGCGCTCAACCTGAAGCCTGCGAAACTCTGCCCCGAGTGCGACGACGGGGTCATGGTGGAGCTGAAGGAGAAACTCGCCTGCAGCAACAAGAGCTGCGGCCACGAGGAGTCGCTGCCCGAATCCGAGGGCGAGACCACCTCAAGCGCCTGACGGGCCGTCGCCCGTTTGCACCGCTCACCCGACGACGGATACAAACGGACTGTTATGGCTCGCCACTTCTCCTTTGAGCGGTTCCTGAGCGTGAAGAGCGCATACGCGCCGTCGTTCAGCCATGACGGCACTCAACTCCAGTTTATCAGCGACATCACCGGCATACCGCAGGTGTTTGAGATTGACAAACCTGGGGCATGGCCGGAGCAGCTGACCTTCGGCCAGGAGCGGGTCGGCACCGTCCAAAGCTCGCCCGTGCGGCCCGAGCTCGTTTTCGGCATGGACGCCGGCGGCAACGAGCGCCAGCAGCTGTTCTATCTGGGCGAGGACAGCACGGGCGTCCGGCCGTTGACGGATCAGCCAGAGGCGATCCACACGTTCGGGGCATTCTCCCCCGAGGGCTCGCACATCGCTTACACCGCCAACCGTCGGCACTCAGCCCATTTTGACGTCTTCGTCCAAGCAATTCCCGACGGGGAGCCGACGCCCGTCTTGGAGGCCGAGGGCATGCGCAGCGTGGCGGACTGGTCGCCCGATGGCCGGACGCTTCTCATTGGGAAAGCCCACTCGCTGTTGCACCATGAGCTGTTCTGCCTCGACCTTGACACGGGCACCGTCACGCGCTTGACGCCCGAATCGGCCGTGGCCCGCTTCGCCGACGCCCAGTGGCTCCCGGACGGTGACGGCGTCGTCTGTCTGACGGACTACGAGCGCGAGTTCCTCGCGCCTGCCACGATCGATGTCGCGTCGGGGCAGATCAAGTTACTGGAAGAAACCGCGTGGGATGCCGATCACTTAGCCCTCGCACCGGACGGCCATCGGATCGCGTACACGCTCAATATCGACGGCTACGCCGAGCTTCGGCTCCACGACATCTCGTCGGGCGAGCGCCGCCAAATTGACGGACTGCCGCCCGGCATCGTCGGAGCCCGAGCCGACGCCCAGCCGTTGGCGTTCTCGCCCGACGGGGATCGCTTGGCTTTGACGTTCACGGGCGCGCGCTACAATCCCGACGTCTGGCTCGTGACTCTCGACAGCGGCACGCCCGAACGCGCCACGCGCAGCACGCGGGCCGGCATTCCGCAAGACCACCTCGTCGAGCCGGAGCTGATCCGCTATTCGACGTTCGACGACCGCTCCATTCCGGCTTTCTACTTCCGCCCTCAGGCAGACGATGGCCAATTGCCCGTCGTCGTCTACGTGCACGGGGGGCCGGAGAGCCAATTCCGGCCCGATTTCAACCCCGTGATCCAATACTTTTGCCATCGCGGCTACGGGGTCTTGGCGACGAACGTGCGCGGCTCAACGGGCTACGGCACCTCGTTTTCGCACCTTGACGACGTCGAGGCGCGCATGGACTCAGTCGCCGATCTGCAATACGCCGTCGAGTGGCTCAAACGCACAGGAGGCGCCGATCCCGATCGGATTGCCGTCATGGGCGGAAGTTACGGGGGGTTCATGGTCTTGGCCGCCATCACGACCTATCCCGATCTGTGGGCCGCCGCCGTGGACATCGTCGGCATCGCCAACTTTGTAACGTTCCTCGAGAACACGGGGCCTTGGCGGCGCCATCTTCGCGAGGCCGAGTACGGGTCGCTTGAACACGACCGGGAACTGCTGGCGGAGATCTCCCCGATCCACAAGGTGGATCGGATCGCGGCCCCCCTCATGGTCATCCACGGGGCCAACGATCCGCGCGTGCCCGTCGGCGAAGCCGAGCAGATCGTCGATCAGCTCCAATCTCGACATCACCCAGTGGAATATCTGCGCTACGAGGACGAAGGCCACGGGATCGTCAAGCTGGCGAATCGACTGGACGCGTACCCGCGCGTGGCCGCATTCCTGGACCGTCACTTGTAAGCGGGGTCGCCCGAATCCTTGACGCCCGACCTCAGCTGTGATGAGCTCCCGGCGAGGCTACGTCGCCCGTCCCAGCTCCGCTGGCCCCAGCGGTTCCGTATTCTCGACGGGGGCTCCGCCAAGGGCTTGGAGACGCTCAGGGGTGAGGCCATCAACGACGAATGAGGATCAAGCAACCCGCCCTTCTTGATGGGCTCGCGCATGCCGCCTAGAATGTTATTCGATCGCTGCAAGTAGAAATCGGTCACGAGCGTGCGCGTGGGCCGTCCGATGCAGGGCTCAGCGCCGGTCGTCGCAACCGGTAGCAAATACGCCGGGGTGGCGGAACAGGCAGACGCGAGGGACTTAAAATCCCTTGGGGTTTCCCCGTGCGGGTTCAAGTCCCGCCCCCGGCACCCCTTCGACGACGAGGCCAAAACTCTCTGTTGACCCAACTCACCTCACTTGAAATGGGTCGATGCGCTGTTTACAATTCCAATGAGCGTGCGGGGTGGAGCAACAGGAAGCTCGTCGGGCTCATAACCCGGAGGTTGCCGGTTCGAATCCGGCCCCCGCAACCAGATCGAACGGGGCGCGAGGGGATCGCGCCCCGTTTCGCATTTCCCCGCTTCCGCTGACGGAACCCCTCCGGCGGTCCGTCCACCCCACAAGCGCCGTAGCTGGACGTTGCACCGCAAGAATCCCGTCGAATAAACTTCGCGAGATCGGCCATGACGAATCCCAGCGAAATCGCGATCGACACGGAAGACCTGTCGAAATCGTTCGGTAGCCGTCGGGCTGTGGGCGCCCTTAGTCTGCAGGTCCACGCTGGCGAGATCTTTGGATTCCTCGGGCCCAACGGCGCGGGGAAGACGACCACCATCCGGATGCTGACAGGGCTCTTGAAGCCGACGTCGGGACAAGCGACCGTTGGCGGCCACAGCGTTGGGGACGAGCCGATCGAGGTGAAGCGGCGCATCGGTTATCTCGCCGACCCCCCATTTCTGTATGAGCAACTGACGGGCTGGGAGTTCTTGGAATTCATCGCCGAGCTGTACGGCGTGTCGTTCGAAGACGCCAGTCAGCGAGCGCAACGATTGTTGGAGTTGTTGGAACTGCACGACCGCGTCGGCGAACTTGTTGAGGGCTACTCGCACGGCATGCGCCAGAAGTTGGCGCTTGTCGGCACGTTGCTCCACGAGCCCCAAGTGCTCTTTCTCGACGAGCCGACGGCTGGGCTCGATCCGCGCAGCGCCCGCGCGGTGAAGAATCTGCTGGTCGAGTTGGCCCGGCGAGGGCACACGGTTTTTCTGTCAACCCATATTCTGGAAATCGCCCAGTACATGTGCCATCGCGTCGGGATCATCAACGAGGGCAAGCTGATCGCGGTCGGCAGCCTGGACGAACTGCGCGAACAGGCCCGCACGGGCACAGCGTCATTGGAGGAGCTGTTCCTGGAGCTGACGGGCGGCGCCGACGTCCACGAGATCGCCGACGTCCTCGAGCCGAGCTGACATGCTGGCGTACCTCCTGCGTCATCGACTGAAGCTCTGGCTGCGCCACACCTTTCGCAATCGGCGCCGTGGCCTCGGCCAAGCCCTGCTCCTGCTTGTCGTCGGCACCGTCCCGGTCTACTTGGTCTACAACGGAAGCTCGGCGCTGTTCAGCCAACTGATCGAGGCGGATCCCCTGCTGGTGGAGCCGCTGTTGTCGCTGATGTTCGGCGGTCTCGTCCTGCTAGCGCTGTTATCGGGGTTCAGCCTGCTGCTCTACGAACTGTTCCTGCGCTCCGATCTGGAGCTGCTGTTGGCCGCGCCCGTGTCGCTGCGCTCGCTATTCGGCCTGAAATTCATCGAGGGAATGGTGGCCGTCGGGGCATTTGCTGGGCTAATCGGGATCACGGCGTTGGCAGGCTATGCCAAGGCGGCCGGATCATGGGTCGGCGTCACGCTGACGGGCGTTGCCGTGCTCGCCGCCATCCTGATCATGACGACGGCGCTGGCAATGTTGGCCATTCTGTTTGTCACGCGCGTGCTGCCGCCCCGCCGCGTGCGCGGCGCGCTGGCAGCCTTGGGAGCGATCGTCGTCGCGGGCATCTGGCTCGGGATTCAACTCGCCACTCAGTCAGGCGACGACGCCCCGCTCAGCGCCACCATCGGGCCGTTGATCGAGAGCTGGCGCGGGGCGTTCTGGTCGCCGACGACGTGGGCCGCCGACGCGCTCACGTCCGTCCAAGCGGGCCGATGGGGGACGCTCGCGCTCGACCTCGGACTGCTCGGGGCCTTGACGGTCGGGCTGGTGGCGCTCAGTTACAGCGTGTTCGCTCGGACGTTCTACTTGGGGCATGGCCGTGTCAGCGAGGTCGGCCAACGGGCGACGCCCGCCAGCGATCAGCTCGGCCCGAGCCGCCTCGGCCGCTGGCTCCGGGGCCTGCCGCCGCCCCTGCGCGCGGTCGCGATCAAGGACTGGCGGACGCTGCGACGCGACCTGCGGATGCTGAGCCAGTTGATCTTCCCGCTCGTCATCGTCGGATTCTTCACCTTCTCCTCGGCCACGAACGACAATATCGGCGAGGTGACCGGCCAGCTGTCGTCGAGCGCGCTCTACTGGATCTTCCTCGCTCCGCTCGTGATGATGGCCTGGTTCGTCGTCGGATCGCTGTCGATCTACGCCTTCGGCTGGGAGGGACAAGCGTTTGCGCTGTTGCGGATCGGCCCGCTTCGTCCCGCTCAAGTGCTCGTCGCCAAGGTGCTCACGAGTTTCATCCCGCTGATGACGCTCTTCGGCGTTGTGACGACCGCCATCGGGGTCTGGCGAGGCGTCGGTCCGTTACATATCGTCCTGGGCGTGCTGGCCATGGCGTGGATCCTGGCGGGCATGCTGAGCATCGTGACCTCAACGGCCGCGCTCACAACGCGCTTCGACGCCGAACATCCGCAGAAGAGCGTCGGCCTGTTCGGCAGCCTACCGCCCTTGGCCGTCAGCGCCGTCTTCATCCTCGCGAGCGCGCTCGTCGTCCTGAGGATCGCCGACGTGACCTTGCCGTTCTTGCCGAACTGGTCGAACGTTCTGATCGGCTTGATATTGACGGGCGTGCTCGTGGGGATCGGGATCCTGTTCCGGATTGCCGCCCGACGGATTGACAAATGGCAGCTCGACTGACGCGACCCCTGGCCGACGCGAGTGGCTCATCAGGTCTTCGCAGAGGGCGGCCGATCTGCCAATAATAGCGCGATCCAGCGCGTGCGCGGGCTGCTTTCGAGGCCGAGCTTCAATGCCACCGTCAACGGGACGGTGAAGATCATGCCAACGAGGCCGAGAATCCAGCCCCAGAACAGCATGGACACGAAGACGACAAGGATCGACAGCCCCATCCCTTGACCGAAAATGCGCGGCTCCAGGTAGTTCCCCAGCAGGATGCCCATCACCAGAAAGCCGAGGGCCACAATCGCCGCCGTAAGCCAGCTGGCCGTGAGACCCGCGATCAGAATGGGCGGGACCGCGGCGATGACCGTGCCGAAGTAGGGGATGTAGCTGAGCAAGAACGTCAGCATCCCCCAGAGCAGCGCAAACTGCACCCCGAACACGGCCGTCCAGATGGCGATAAAAATCCCCGATGCCACGTTGATGAGCGTCTTGATGGAGAAGTAGCGCTCAATGGCGTCGTTGAAGTTATCGATAAAATCCAGGATCGGCTCGGGATCGCGGAACGCCGAACGGAGCTTGCGGGTGAACTGGGCGGCCTCCATGAGGATGAAGATGACCATCGCGATCACCAAGGACGCCGAGGAGAGCGTGCTGCCCAGCGTGTTGAGCAGCGATGTGAACAGTTGGACGCCCCGATTGAGGTCGAGGTACTGGTCCAGCGTCTGATCCTGGAGCGGCACGCCCAACTCGTTGAGCCATGCCTTCAAGTCGGCCTGCCAAGCTGAGAATCGATCCTGATACTGCATGAGCGTCGATCCGAACTGATCGATGGTCGTCTTGACGAGGAAGATCAACGACACCAAGAGCCCGATGACGAGCAGGATCACCAGAATCATGGCCAGGGGCGACGGCACGCCCCAGCGCGCCAGTCGCGAGTAGACCCCATAGCTGATCACGGAGAGAAACAACGCCACCATGAGGTGGACGATGATCGACTGGGCCGCGGCAATGCCGGCGACAATGACGATGATCGCCGCCAGCGACACGAGCGTATAGGCGAGACGGCCATCTCGGGTCTGATCGGCCATGTTCAATCAACGGGCTATCATAGCCGATGGGGCTTGATTCTGTCGACGAATGCAGGGCTTGCATGACCCAGCTCATCTCCGCAATCCTGAGACACTGACGCACGCCGCTGTCGGATGGGGGAACGCTTGCCGTGTTGACTCGACGTGACGACGTGTTGACGACCGTACGGACGCGGGGTTGGAATCGCGAGCGCCAGCAGGCGTTCCTGCGCCAGTACGGATCGCTGCTGCGCCAAGCGCTCCTGAGCGAGCTCGGCAAGCGCTTCGGCGCCCAGGCCATCCGCGGCCTGCGCGATTACTTGGCCGCGTTGGAGCGGGGCCAGCTCCCGAGCGACGGCGCGACGTCCGGGCAGTTTTTGGAACTGGCCCAGGACGTCTGGCAGGCGGTGTGCATGGAGCTCTTCAAAGCTGAACGGAACACGGTCGAACAGTACGAGGCGTACTGCCGGAAGCGTGAGCAGCAGGGCCGACAACCGATGCCCTTCAAAGGGTATCTGTGGGGCCTGGTCAGCCTGAAAGTGCGACAGCAGATTCCGCGCCATCGGCAGGCGTTCGATCCCGTCCAGTCGCCGCCCGACGACGAGACGGAGGCGAGCGAGGTCTGGGAAGAGCGTCTGGCCGGAGGGGCCGACCCGGAGGCTGAAGCCATCGAATTGGCTGACGTCGTCGACGAATTTTGGGAAGGGCTGGTGACGTGCGACGCCCCCGATCCCGACGAGATGGCCCGGACGCTCGCGCTGGACGAGCGGGACGAGCATCGGCTCTGCTGGGCCTGCGGCTCGCTCAAAAAGCGCTTGGGCGAGGCCAAGCGCGACAACCTGATCGCATTCGTGGCGTTCTTCGTGAGCCAGCGCGGGCCGGAACGAGCTGATGACCGTTTGCCCCAGCGAGACGAACTTTCCTTGAGTCAGTTGACCGGGCGGTATCTCCGCTGGGAGGCCGACATCTGTGAGCGAATGTTCGGGAAATCGATTCGCAAGGATCGGGTCGTCGAGCAACTTCAGTCCGAGCTGGAGAAACTGCCCCAACAAGAGCAGCAGCCGCCACAGGAAGGGAGCGAAGCCGGATGGACGTCGAGCGGGTGATCGCGAACGCCGAGGCCGAAGCCGCCGAGCGTGCCACAACGCTGACATCTGGGCATCCCACGGAGGCAGAGCTCTGGGCGTATCTCCACGGGGATCTGGAAAGCGGGCGCCGGCGACGAATCGGCGCCCATCTCGGAAGCTGTCCCGACTGCCGAGCGGAGCTGGCCTCGCTGCGCGAGGCGCTCGGTGACTTGGCGGCGCTGCTGCCCCAGCATTTGGAGGCGCCAGCGTTCGCCCAAGAACTCCCGACCGCACGACGACGTGGCGGCTGGCTCCGGCGCCTGGAGCGATGGCTGCAGCCCGTCTTCGGCCCGCGACAGTGGGCCTGGCACGCGGCGGCGTTTCTCGTCGGCAGCGCGGCGTTGATCGGGCTCAACAGCTATCTGCATGCGGCGTTCATGCCCGCCCCGTCGCCGTTTGGATCGCCGCCGTCGCCCCCGTGGTGGGCCGAGTGGTGGACGCCGTACGCCGTCGGCGCCTGGGCCGTGCTGCTTGGCCTCCACGGCCTGTCGGTCTGGCGCGGGCGGCGACGCGAGGACGCGCGTTCCACAAGTTCGGGATCGAGCTCCGACGAAAGCGGGGAATGACGCATGCGACGATGGATCATGGCCGTGCTGGTCGTAGGCCTGAGCGTCGTGGTCGGCTTCAGTGCCGAATGGCAGGGTTTCTGGGGCGCCGACGACTATCCGGGGACGTCGTCGAATGAGCCGGGCCACTGGGCCGAAACGCCCCTCTGTTGGGATTTCCACGACGCAGCGGCCTGGACGGACGCCGAACGCGACGTGGCCCAAGCGGCGATCGCCGAATGGAGCGATCGCGAACAGGCCGGCAAGGTCGTCAACACGCTCCAGGACAACATTTTCCACGCCGATCATCAGAGATGCACGGATCGTGCAACGGACATCGTGCTCCAATGGGGCAAACCGCCGGCCGAGCTCGTCGGCTTCTACGCACCCGTTCGGGTGGCCCCGCCCATCGAACGGGAGTTTGGCGACCCCTGCGAGAGCCTGAAAAGCCGGGACGTCTTGAGCCGTTGCAGCGTCGTGTTAATCAACCCAACCCATCCCGAAGGCTGGTTCGTCGACCCGACACCCCAACGGGACGAGGAGTTTCGCCAGACGGCCAAGGTCAAGTGCGGCTCCGTCAAGAACCTGGCCGTCGCCAAGCCGAATAGCCCCGCAGCGGGCAAGGGCGATCTCTTCACCGTCATTGCCCACGAGTTCGGCCACGCCCTGGGATTGATCCATTCAGGCGGCTGCGACGGCGATCCGCGAACGCCACGAGATCCGCAGAAACTCGCGGATGACGACGGAAAATTGATGTGGGGCGGCACGCTCCAGGGGCGCCGCGGCCAAGGCAGCTCGCACGCGTTGGGAATCGGCCAGCGTCGCCGAGCCGACGCGCACGCCTTCAACTCGCTTGCGGGCGTCTACAGCGCACGCGACGGCCGAGACCGTCACATTGCCGCGACCGTCGGCCAGCCCGTCTTGGCCCAACTCGACCGTATCGCCCCCGAGTTCTGGGATCGGGCCTCTGAGAACCGATCGACCACGCCCGTGGTGGCCGATCAATCCTGCGACGGCGATACGTGTCGTCTCGACGCCAGCGGCGGCATCGAGGGCATGCGCTTCGTCGTTGGGGGTGGCTCTTTGGCACCCGGCCTTGCCCTCGATAGTCCCACCGGCGTGATCTACAGCATTCCGCGAGAATCGGGACAATACCGGGTCACGATCTGGGCTCAAGATACCCAAGATGACTCCGTCGTGGCCGAGGCGCGCGTGACCGTCGACGTCTCGGGCGATGGCGAGGCCCCCGACGAAGAGGGCGATGAAGGGGAAGGCGATCCGCCGCCCCAGGGTTGAGACAAGGGAACGTCACCGCCCTCTCCACGGCGGCCCCGCTGCTTGATCAATCCGACGGCGGCACGAACAACGCGATGCCCAGCGCCTGGGCAAGCCCTCCTCCCCTGAGCAGATCGGAGACGATGGTCTCGACGTTGCTTCCATCGAGGTTCGCCCGTCGGATTCTGTCCTTATCGGTCCAATACATCTTCCCCCCTTGCGGATCCAGATCAAGATAGTTTTGAAGTGAGTTTTCTAAGGTGACCACGTCCTCAACCCGTCGCCCGTCCAGGTCGGCTCGTTGAACCTTGTTCGTGTTGACGTCGGTCCAGTAGACGTGGCCCTTTGAGAGATCCAACGCGAGGCCACTTGGCGCCTCCAGGTTGGCCTCCAAGGTTTCGAGTTGGGACCCGTCGAGATTGGCCCGCTGGACCTTGCTAGTGAAGGGGTTGGTATTGGCCCAGTACATTTTGCGATTGTTCAGGTCAAGGGCGATGTCTCCCGGGTTTCCGGGATTACCATCGTCAAACGACACGAGAGTCTGCCGGTTGCTGCCATTCAGTCGGGCTCGTTGGATGCGTTCGTCTCCGGTCGTCCCGTTGCCCGCAATATCCGACCAGTAGATCCAACCGTTTCTCGCATCCACGGCGACACCTGTCGGATCGCTATTCCGGAGTCCGGCGACGACCGTCTCGACGTTCGATCCGTCGAGATCCGCCCGTTGGATCCGGTTGGGTAGGGCCCAATAGAGCTTCCGGTTTGTGGCGTCCACGGCCACGCCCCGCACATCGCCCGAAAGACCCGTCACGACATCTTCCACGTTCGACCCATCGAGGTTGGCTCGCTGGATGCGATTCAGTACGGCCCAGTAGACCTTGCTCTGCTGGGGCTGCCGCGGGACCTCGAAGGCGAGATCGAGCGCCAGCGAGTTCGTCTCCAGCGAAAGCGTCGAGGGGCGTTGACTGAGAAGTTCCTCGACGGTCCAGAAGCGCGTCAATTGACCAAGGGCTTGCGGACGGCCGGTCGATTGATCCCAAGCTCCCACGTTCAGATAGAGAAATGGGCCGACGGAGCCGTCCAGGAACACACTATTCATTGAGCGCGCGCCGTTGGCAGCGACGTTCAACGTGTCGCTCAGGGGGAGCCGGCGCGGAAGCGCGTTGAGGTCTTCGCCGGAGAAGCCGGTTGAAGCCCGACTCCACAGAAAGAGCTGAGCGGAGCTTCGCTCCATCCAGCGAAGACGCTGCAGCCGCACGCCAATATCGCCCGCCGCGGGCGCCTCGACGCGTCGAACCCGATAGCGCATCGTGACGCGGACGCCCTCGCTTGTGACGCTTGTTTCGTAGGGCGCCTGGCGAATCCCCCAATCGTCGGAGGCGGCGAAACGGCCCGTCAGGATACCCAAGGATCGATTTGGGCCGACGAGCGGCTGAATCGTGTCCCCAATGCGCTCGCGCTCCTGGGACGCCGAGATGGCATCGGCCTCAGCTCGACCCCAGCGGGCCACCGGCCCGGACGCGGCCTCCACGAGGGCCGGCATCCGCGTGTTCAGCCAATCTTGCGGGCTTTCGTTCTCACTCACCCGGTTGTCCAGGGCAATCACGCCGAAGGCGAGCCGTTCGCCCATGTCATCCTCGGGCAGGGCGAACAGCGGTACGGCTTCGGCCTCCCCGTCGAGAAAGGCCCCCCGTTCGGGGCGAGCTTCGGCCCAGATCGCATCGGGCCAGATCTGCGTTCGGACCCGCTCGCCCGAGGCCGTCACGGCCCCGAGCATCAAGCGCGGCGCCCGGTTGCTGTCGAGCCCATCCACGCTCAGCTCCTCCAAGGTGACGAGCACATACGACGTGGGCTCCGAGTCGCTCCTCGACTGCGCGAGCGGCGACGGGTCCAGGCCCGTCCAAGGGCCCAGACCCGTCAGTGTTACTGCGACGACGATCAGTGCCAGCCAACGGATGCGCGTCATGGCATGCCTCCTTTGAACCATCGCTCGATCAATTGCGGAAGAACGGCAGCGCGGAAACGCTCGAATAGGGGCCTTGATGCGTCTGCGAGCGCACCTGCTGGCCGTCCTCGTAGAGCGTGGCCGTGTGCTCGCGAGCGTTGATGTCGTACTCGTAGACCATGGCGTCCTTCTTGCCGTCCCCGTCGTCGTCCGAGCCGCCGTCGACGATCGTGCGCCGGATCAAATCGGGCTGACCGTCGTCATCCTGATCGATCACCGTCTGGCGGTTCTGGCCGCCGATGTAGGGGCACTTGCCGACCCAGCCCACTTCCAGCGTCGTCGGATCGCCGTCGTCGACGCGGTGGGTGATCTTCTTGCCGAAGGTGTCGTTGCTGACGCACCAGACCTCGATCTTAATGTTCTCGAATTCCCGGACGTTGGAGGGATAAAAGATGTCGGGGATGCCGTCGTTGTTGACGTCCTCTCGGGTCCCGCGATTCTGAGCGGGGCAGAACTTGTCCTTGAGGCTCTGCTGCTGTTGCTGCTGTTGTTGGCGCTGTCCGTCTCCGGCCGACTGCCGCTGGCGCTGGACCCCTTCGACCATGATCGCTTGGGCTTCCGTGTTGAGCGCCACTTGCTCGATTTGCTCGCCGACTTGCACGGTCTGATGCTCTTCGTCTTGGCCGAGTTTGCCGGATTTCTGCGTCTGTTGCTCTTGCCGCTGGAAAGAGGCGACGATCAGCGAGCAGTCGTCATCGCGGGCCTGGACCTGGAAGCCTCGCTCGCCCTGGCGTTGGACCGGCACGTCGTGGTTGATTCTGAGGTCGGCGCTCGTCTCAACCGCCCGATTCTGCTCGGGGAAGATCCACGTCCAGGTCTCGCCGATGCCGTCCTTGTCGCAGTCCTGATTGACGCCGTACTGCTGCTGCTGCCCGGGCGAGCCCTGGACTTGCAGCGTCACCTGATCTTCCTCGTATTGGGCGCCGACGATGTTCGTCGCCCCTTGGGCTTGGGCCTGCTTGCCCAACGGCTTGCCGTCGGAGCCGACCGGCGGCGCGTTGAAGTCGGGGTCCTCGGTCTCGCGCCCTTCCCACTTCGGCTCCGGGTCGAAGCCCTCGCGCTGGCACGGGCTGACCGTGACCGTCGTGGAGGCGCTGGCGGTGCCGCCGCCCGAGGACGCCTCGATCTCGACGCGCAGCGTCCCGCCGCCCTCAAGCGTCAAATCGAACGTCACTTGACCCGAGGCGGCGTTGCGCGTCTGGGTCAACGTCCGTCCGTCCGGCAGGACGAGGGTAATGCTGACGTCCGGGCTCTCGGCGTCAGTGACGGTCCATTCAGCGGTGACGCGATGGGATGTCTGCTTCCCGCAGATCGCCTCGCCGCTGGCCGAGACCTGCACGCCGATGGCCGCCGTTCGGCCCAACACCGTCTGCTCCAGTGGCCGTCCTGCATCGGAAAGAACAAACATTCCGCCAACGATGAGCGTCAGCAGCGCTGTTGCGATCTTAAGTCCTCGGCGTCGTCCAAGTCGATCGTTCATGATGAATCGTTCGCCTCCTTC
This sequence comes from uncultured Thermotogae bacterium, assembly GCA_964567595.1. Taxonomy (GTDB): domain Bacteria; phylum Bipolaricaulota; class Bipolaricaulia; order RBG-16-55-9; family RBG-16-55-9; genus CAZMNF01. The sequence continues at coordinate 40,529 of CAZMNF010000002.1, forward strand.
TCGGTAGATGGTTGAGCGTCCGACGCCTCATGGGAGTCGGCGGACGTCTTGGTTTCGATCTGCCGTTCGAGCTTCGAGCGCTCGACTGAGCCCTCGCGTTTCCAGACGACGATGCCGCGAGCGTCGATCAGGAACGTGGCCGGCAGGCTGGCCACGCGATACGTCGTGGCCACCTCGCCCGTCCGATCGATCGCCAGCGGATAGTCCGCGCCGACGCGCTCGGCGAACGCGCGCACCGTTGGTTTTGCTTCGCCGACGTTCAGCCCGACCACGAGCAGGTCATCGTAGGTGCCGTCCAACGAGTTGAGCATGGGCATTTCGTGCTTGCAAAACGGACAATACGTGGCCCAGGCGTTGATCAGGACGGGCCGTCCGCGCTGTTCGCTCAGCCGAAACTGATCGCCCGCGATCGTCGAGAGCTCGAAATCGGGTGCCCGTTGGCCCACGCGGGGTCCGGTCTCGACGCCATCGTCCGAGGCGGTCTTCATCTCAGTTTCTTCCGCCTCGGCCTGCTGGGAGGTCTCACGCTGGGTCGGTTGGCCATCGTCTGCGAGCTCCGTCGTTGAGGACGAGACGGCGGGCCGATCGCCGCCCAACGATAGACTTAGCGCCAGAAGCCCGACGCCAACGGCGGCAACCGCCGTCGGCGTCCTGAGCGAGATCCAGGAGCGCGTCATTGTTGGATCCACCCCTGCAGCTGCAGGCTCTGCGGCGCAATGATCAGAGGACGTGCGGCCACTTGGGCTTGGAAGTTGGGCGGCGTTGCCGACAGGAACAGAATGGGGCCTCCTTGTTGGGAGGCTCGTTGGAGATCGCGAGCCATGTTCTGCGGCAGGAAATTGTCCTCCTCGGCCGGCACGTACGACGCGTTCGCGTAGACGTTGGGATCGGGGACGTAGACCGCCAAGGGAGCGGTGGTCTCAACGCGCGAGCGCAGATACTCGCGGGTCGTCAAACACGTCGCCGTGCGGCCTTCCGATTGACAGTCGATTTGGAGTTCATTCGAGCCGGGTTGGGCCGTGTAGCTTGACGTGAAACCGCCCCCGAACTGCGCCCCATCGGCAAAGTAGACGCCAAAGATGTGGTACGGCTGCGCGCTGTTCGCGCTCAGGTTGACCGTCAGGCCATCGATGATGGTCTGCGGCAGGATGTCGCTCGGAGCCGATCGGAGCAGCTCCTTCAGTTGCTGGCTAGCTTGGAGTTTGAGTGTCGGCGTTGCGGACGAATCGTCCCCGCCTTCGCCATTGGTGGCTTGGACCTCGATGCGAACCGTCAACGTGCCGACGGCTTGGTTGGCGAAATTGAACAGGCGGTAGACGACCTCATACGTCTCCGTACGGTTCGGAAGAAAGCCGTCCAGTTGGCCGGTGTTGCTGTCGAAACTGATCTGGAACCCGACGTCGGACGGCAGAGAGCTGGACACCTTGTCGACGCTGATGACGCCGTTGTTATCGAGGTCATTCCTCAATTCTGACGGGATCTCCCGAGCGGCCACGTGGAACTGGCCCCCGTCGAAGGTGCCGAAATCCCACGTCAATTGGAGGTTGGACGTCGATTCGGACTGACAGGAGATCTCCTGAACTGACCGGTTGTTGCCCTCGTTCGACTCGGCAACGCGGTCGCTCGGATCGGCCATGGCGGTCAAGGCGACGTTGGCTTCGTCGCAAAGGAACTCAAAGAACGTCAAGGTCCGCGTCTGCCCCGCACCCAGGCGCGAGACGCTCTGCGATCGTTGTTCGTTGGAGCCACTCACCTGGACGTTGAAGCTTCGGGTTACGGCCGCGGAGCCGCGGTTGCGGACCGTAACGTCGAGGCTGAACGTGCCACCCCGGCTCGGTTCGCCAGGCGACGCTGAGATGGACTCGATCACGAGATCGGCCTCTTGAGCGACCTCCTCGCGCTCGGCCTCATAGATCGCTGAGACGGAGGCGTTCTGGCTCGGCATGGACAGCGTCGTGCGCGCGTTGGTCGAGATCTGGTTGCCGCCCCGCTCCCAGGCGACGAACTGGAGCGTCGTGCCGTTCTGCGCCACCGACGAGGGCGCATTGAGCGTCACCTGCCTGCCCGAGGCGTAGGGCTTGCTGAACGGCGTCGTCCGCGTGAATTGGCCGCTGTTGTCCTGGACGGAGATGTCGACGTTGAGGCGACGGATGCTCGACGCCACGCCCGTTTCCGAGCTCGAGCGATCGCGGGCGAAGGCGTCGACGTTCAAGATGGGCAACCGCTCGCAGCTGCCTTGCAGGCACTCCTCGTTCAGGGTTGCCTCGGTGGTGGCTTGGAACTGGCCGAGCAGATCGACGGACGCGTCGGCAACCGACTGGGCTTCAGCAGCGGCCTGGGCTTGAGCGTTGGCCAGCGCGGCCACGTTGGCTGTAGCGTCGGCCCGGGCTCTTGCCTCGGCTTCGGCCTCGGCGCTCGCCTCGGCGGCTGCTTGGGCGTTTGCGGTCGCCTCGGCCAGGGTGCTCGCCTGCGCGGATGCCTGCGCCTCGGCGTCGGCGATCGCCTGCGCACTGGCGGCCGTCTCCGCGCGGGCCTGGGCCAAAGCGCTCGCCGCCGCGCGCGCGCTTGCCACGGCGTCGGCCTGCGCCTGGGCTGCTGCCTGAGCCGCCGCGTTCGCCTGGACTTGAGCTTCCACGCCCGTTTGGGCGGCGGCGTGGGCCTGGGCGGCGGCGCTGGCCTGAGCATTGGCCGCTGCCATGGCCTGGCTGCTCGCGTCCGCTTGTGCTGCGGCAAATGCCTCCGCCGCGGCTTGGACGTTCGTCTGCGCCTGCGACTGTGCCTGCGCCAACGCCTTGGTGGCCGTCGCCACCGACGCTTGCGCGCTCGCCTGGGCGCTCGCGGCCGCTTGGGCTTCGGTTTGGGCTTGGGCGGAGGCCTGAACGGCCGCCTGCACCTGCGAGGCAACCTCCTGGAGGTTGCCGTTTGACGCCGCGTCGGTCGCGGCTTGCGCAGCTGATTCCGCTTCGGATGCCGCCTCGGCGGCGGCCTCGGCACGCGAGGACGCCTCCGCTTCCGCCTCGGCCAGCGCCTCCGCCAGTGCCTCCGCCTCCGCCTCGGCGTTGGCCTGAGCTTTGGCGATGGCTTCAGCGGAGGCCTCGGCTCGACTCACCGCCTCGCTGAACGCTTGCGCGAGGGCTTCGGCGGCGGATTGCGCCTCCGAGCGGGCCTCGGCAGCCGCCTCCGCTTCCGCCTCGGCGGTTGCCTGCGCTTCGGCGAGCGCCTGGGCGGCGGCTTCGGCCTGCGCCTTGGCTTCAGCGGCCGCCTCGGCTGCGGCTTGCGCCTCGGATTGGGCCGTGCCCTCGGCCTTCGAAGCCGCCTCGGCCGCGGCCTCAGCCGCGGCCACGGCCTTGGCCCGGGCGTCCGCCACGGCCTGGGCAAGCGACTCGGCTCGGGATGCCGCTTGGGCCGCGGCCGTCGCATGGGCGTTCGCCCGCGCCTGCGCGGACGCCGCCGCGTCGGCCTCGGCTTGAGCCACGCTCAGCGCTTGTCCGACGGCGGACGCCGACGCATCGGCGGACGCGCTGGAGCGCGCCAACGCGTCGACGTAGGCGTTGGCAACGCCCTCGACGTTGGTCGTCACCTGGCCGCATTCGAACTCGTTGACGATCTCATCCCGAAAGGTCTCCGTGCGATCCCGCGCGCTCGCTTCGGCGCCGTCGACGGATTCCGCTGCGGATGAGGCCCGATCGCGGGCTTGGGCCGCGTCGGAGGCGTTCGCTTCGGCTTCGGCGCTCGATTCCGCCGTGGCCTCGGCGCTCGCTTGCGCGCTGGCTTGCGCCTGCGCCGCCGCCTCGGCGCGACTGCTCGCGCGTGCGTTGGCCTCGGCGGCCGATTCGGCCTGCGACGCCGCCAACGACGAGGCCGACGCAGCGGCTTCGGCGGTGGCCTGGGCTGAGCTTTCCGCGGCTGCTTGAGCTTGGGCGGCGGCCTCGGAGATCACCGAGAGCTGCTCGCTCACTTGCGCCTTGGCTTCCGATATGGCGCTTACGGATGCCTGGGCGCGGGTCTCCGCTTGCGCGGCCGCCTGGGCGATCGCGTCCGCCTGGGATTTCGCCTGAGCCTGCGCCTCGCTGACCGATTCAGCAAAGGCCCGAGCCCGAGAGAGCGCCTCCGATAGGCTCTCCACCCGAGATCGCGCGTTGGCCACCTCTCGATCGCGCGACTCGGCAATGGCGGATGCGGCGGACTCGGCTCGACTGGCGGCTTGGGTGGCCGCCTCGGCGGCGTTCTGCGCGGTGGTTGCAAGCTCAGATGGGACCTTGCCATCCTCAGGTCCGCCTTCTTGGGCCGATCCGAGATGGAGCATCGTGGTCAAGCTGAGCAACAGTAGCCCGGCGAGTAGCGCCCACCTTCGATTTGAGGTCATCACGTAGCCTCCTTTCGTAGAGTCCTCCACGGCTTTTCAATTGAGTGGAGGTTCGTCTTCCCCATCGCCATGAGGGTGACGTCACAGATCGATTCCAGACTTTTAACACATTCGCGTTAACATTCCGTTAACTCTCCTTTGCTACATTTTTGAGGGCCGTTATGATGATCTGTGTTGGAGCATTACGAGCTCGAGTCAACGCACCTTTGCCAGAGCTATGGATCTGCTGTCGATCCGTCATCGATCCCCGTCAACCGCACCCGACCCGGGTCGTCCGACAGTCGATCGGCTGAGGCGGGATACTGATCACCGCATAAGTGTCGTACAGGGATTTGCGCTACGTTGACTCGGATTGCGCATTTTGGATGCAGGGCTTGTGCAGTGATCTATAGTTTAGGCGAGATCCACGGTTGCTTGTGGACGCGGTCGTTAGGGCCTAGGATAGCCCGTTCGCTCATGGCCATCGAGATCTACTTGATCCGCCACGGTCAGACCGACTGGAACCGCGACCGCATCTGCATGGGGCAGAAGGACGTGCCGCTCAACCAACTCGGCCATGAGCAGGCACTTCTGGCTGCCGATCGGCTGCGCGAGGTCCCCGTCACGACGATCGTGAGCAGCGACCTGACGCGCACGATCGAAACGGCGCAGCCATTGGCCGAGATCCACGGCCTGTCGGTGAATACCGACGCGGCCTTTCGCGAGCTGGATTACGGCGATTGGCAGGGAATTCCGCAGGACGAGCTGCCCCGGCACTATCCGGAGGCGTTCCGAGAGGACCCGCGGTTGGATCCGCTGGGCTTCCATCCCGACGGCGGCGAGCGCGTCCGAGACCTCTACGGTCGGGTGACGTCAGCGTTCGATCGACTGATCGAGCTACAGCGAGAGCGAACCATTGCCCTCGTTGCGCATGGCGGCGTCGTGCGCTGTCTCGCCAACTACGTCCTCGGGCAGGGCGCGCACGCGCTGGAGGGAACGTTTTTCAGCCTCGGCTTTACCGTCAGCAACGGCGGCATCACGCTGATACGGGTGACGACTGACGAGACGCCGCAACTGATCCATCTGAACGATACCTGTCACCTCGCGTCGCTGTCCGAGTCCTCCGCAGCCGCGTAGGCCCGCTCCAGGCGTCGCATCTCCGCGATGATCGTCTCGAAGATGTGTCGGACGGACTCGGCGTCCAGCGGTCCCTCATTGGCTTCCAGCAGGCGCTCGACGATGGCCGTCTCTCGATCGGGATCGACAATGGAGGCCCCAGCGTCGGCTTTGGCACGGCCGATTTGCCTGACCGACTCCAGGCGTTGGTTGAGCAGCCGCAGCAGCTCGGCATCGATCTCGTCGATGTGACGGCGCCGATCGTCGATGCTCACGGAGCGTGTCTCCGATTATTCGGTCTCGATGCGCGGATGGCGCGGCGCGAAGATGCCGTCCGGGTTCGGGATCCCGACCCACACGTGCAGCCCGTAAAGCGTCGGATGCCAGAACGCCAGCGGGGATCCGTCGGCGTTCTCCGCGGGGGCGTTCGAAGGGTTCGACACCGCTTGTTCGCTGCCGTCCTCAAAGTGGGCCGCCGCGGAACGGCTCGACCAGTCGCTCGCGCGGAAGATCTCGACGTCCTCCATCGTTGAGACGAAGCGGACGCCGGCGAGCGTCATCTCCCCCTCGGCGTCCTCGGCGTAGAGCAGAACCGGCGGCTCGTCGAAGGCCGGCCGACGATCCATAAGGAACTGCTGGTTGACATACGCCTGACCGACGCCGTCGACGAACGGGCCAACCTGCTCGTAGCCGGCGTCTTGGGCAGCACTCGGCCGCGTGAAGTCGTTCATGAGCGTGTCGAGCTGATTCAGCTGCACGATGGCCGTGACGTCGGCGTTGGTCATGCGGTACTGCGTGCCGGGGATGAAGACATCGGCGGCGAAGCGCGCCTGGGCGTCCCGGGCCTCCTCGTCCGTGACGACGCCCTCGTCGAGGTAATAGTCCATCCAGTCGGGGACGCTGGGCGCGCCATCGAACGCCGAGTCCGTCGTTGAGACGGGCGCTCCCCGCGGCAGGCCCTCGCGAACGGAGATGCTGACGGTCGCCGCCGAGGCGTTCCCCGCCTCATCCGTGACCCGCACGCGAACGGTGTAATCCCCCGCAGCGTTGTAGGGATGCCGAGCGGTCGCCTCGGTCGTCTCCTCATCGAACGTGCCGTCGTTGGTCCAGTCCCATTCGTAAGTGTCGATGTCGTCGTTGGGATCGGATGAGCCGGAGGCGTCGAAGACGATCGCCTCGCCGACCAGCGCCTGGCTGGGCGAGGCGCTCAGGGCCGGCTGCGGGACTCCCGCGTCGCCGTTGTCGCCCGTCTCCGCCTCGTCACGACCGTCCTCGCCATTGCCGTCCTCCGTCTGGCTGTCGTCGGTGTCCTCTCCGTCGCCGTCGTCGGTTCCCTCGTCGGGACGGCCGTCGCCCTCGCCGACTTGGATCGTCGGCGATTCCGGAAATTCCACGACGACCCGCTCGCCCTGCGGGGTCGTGTACTCGAGCTCTGACGGCGCTCGGTTCAGGTCGAACGCCCCCTGCCGCGCGAATCTGACCTGGTAGCGCGTGTGCCAGGCCTCGCCCTCGAACAGCATAGGCACGCGCCATTGGAGCTGGGTCGCGTCTCGACCGGGCAGGATCGACGGGCCGTTCTCGAGCCCCTGCACGTCGGTGACCGCCCGCGGCAGCGTCTGGGTGAGCAACAGGTAGCGCGCGGCCACGTGACGATCGCCCTCGCGGAAGATCCGCTCCAGCGCGTCATCGCCATAGCGCTGGAAAAAGCGGCCATTGGAAGCCTCTCCGACGCGGGACAACACGCTGGTCCGCACCGACGGCGTCGTGCCGATGGCAAAGATGGGCACGTCGTTCTCGCCGGCCCGTTCGGCCTCAGCAAGCGGATCACGGCCGACCTGAGCCACCCCGTCCGTCGGCGCCACGATCAACGGCGTCGCCTCAGACCGAGCGTTGTCGACGAGCTCGTCAACGGCAAGCATCAGGCCATCGCCAAGCGCCGTCTGTCGGCCCTCGACGAGCCCGTCGATGGTCTCGCGAATCTCGGCGAACGCATCCCGGTTCTCCCCATCGGACCCACCGAGCGAGGTCAGTTCCTGTTCAACCCGAGCCGAATCCGCAAATGAGACGATCCCCACGCGATCGGCGGCCCCGAGGTGGGACACGATCGTGTGGGCGATCCCCTGGACTCGGTCCAGGTCAACGCTTGCGGATCGATCCAACGCGAGCACCAAGTCAATCGGCCCGTCGTCCGGGTCGGGTTGCGGCCCGATCACGGAGAGCTCCACCTCGGCGGGATCGCTCTCGCCGCCCTCGGCGATCGCAATCTCCTCAGGCTCGACGTTCTGTTCAATCTGAATCGCACCGGTCGGCTGCGCGATCGTGCCCATCGCGACGATCGCCAGCAGAAGCGCCCCGACCGACGCCACACGCCACGACTTATCCCATCTGGGCAACATACGGCGCATCGGCCGCCTCCACATCGTCAATCACCTCATAAAACAGTCCGCTCACAACGGGCCATCTCGTGGATTCTAGCGCTCTCTGTGAGACCGCTTCAATCGCGACTGACCATTCAGTGCTGGACAGCCGACACGTCGAGGCCCCCCACTTTGCGTGCCTGCAACTGGAGATCGAAGCGGGCTTCGATGTGTGCCCGAACGGCGGGCTTGACCTCCTCGAGCGAGGTGGGGCGTTGGAGTTCGCGCGCCATGGAGGTCATGACCTCGGGATTGAACCCGCAGGGCGAGATGATGCGAAAGTCGTCCAGATCCGTGGCGACGTTGAGCGCAAAGCCGTGATAGGTCACCCAGCGTCGCACGGCGATCCCGATGGAGGCGAGCTTGCGGCTCGGCGCCCCGGACGTCCAGACGCCCGTGGCGCCTTCGGAGCGCTGGGTGGGGATGCCGAAGTCGGCAAGCGCGTCCATGAGGGCCGCTTCCAGGTCGCGCAGATAGCGGTGCAGGTCGCGGCGCCCGCCCGACAGCTTCAAAATGGGATAGCCGACGAGCTGGCCCGGCCCGTGATACGTCGCCTGGCCGCCGCGCTCGATCTCGTAGACGGGCACGTCTCCATCGGTTGCCAGCGCGGTGGACGCGTCGGGTTGGCGGTGGCGCCCGAGCGTCACCACGGGCGGGTGTTCGACGAGCACGAGCGCATCCGGGACCCGCTCCCGGATGCGCTCGGTCACGAGTGCTTTCTGGAAATCCCAGACCTCGGCGAAGTCGCGCCGCCCGAGGTCGATCAACCAGGCGTCGCGGGTCACCCCATCAGGCGCCCACCATGAGCCACTTGGGATTCTCCAAGAACGCCTTGACGTCCTTGGCGAACGCCGCGCCGACGTGGCCGTCGACCAACCGATGGTCGAAGGACAGCGCCAACATCATCTGCTGGCGAACGACGATCTCGTCGTCGACGACGGCCGGCTTCTTCTTGATCTCGTGCACGCCGAGGATCGCCGACTCGGGCGTGTTGACCACGGGCGTGGAGAGCATGCCGCCCTGGGCCCCGAGGCTGGTGATGGTGAACGTGCCGCCCTGCAGATCCTCGGGGCTGACCTTCGCTTCGCGGGCCAGGCCGGCGAGCCGCTCGATCTCCGCGGCGATCTCCAGCATGCTCATCATGTCGGCGTTCTTGACCACGGGGACCATCAGTCCCTGCTGGGTCGCGGTGGCGACGCCGATGTTGTAGTAGTGCTTGAAGACGATCTCCTCGTTCTCGTGATCGAGCGAGGCGTTGACATAGGGGTGCTTCTTCAGCGCCGCGACGCAGGCCTTGACGATAAAGGGCAGATACGTCAGCTTGACGCCCTGCTCCTTGGCGGTCTCCTTGAGGCTCTCCCGCACGCTGACCAACTCGGTCACGTCGAGCTCGTCGACGTAGGTAAAGTGCGCGGCCGTGTCCTTGGCTTCGCGCATGTGGTCGGAGATGCGGCGACGCATGCCGCGCAGCGGAACGCGATCCTCCTGCTGCTCGCCGCGAACCTGCGGTCGTTCGGGAGCCGAGGGCATCGTGGAGACCGGCTCGCGCGTCTCCGCAGGCTGCGATGGCTGGGCCGGCGCCGCTTCGGGTTCGCGCGCCTCTTCGGATGGAGCCGCGGCGGGGGCGCCGCCCTCGGCGAACGCCCGAACGTCGTCGTCGGTCACCCGTCCGGCGGGACCGGAGCCCTGGACTTGGGCAATGTCGACGCCGAGCTCGCGGGCCAGCTTGCGCGTGGCGGGCGTGGCCAGGACGCGGCCTTGAGGCGGCGCAGGCTGTTGGCCATCGCCTGAGGCCGCCGGGGCGGCCGTCTCGGCTGCGGCCGCCGCGCCCGAGGTTGAGTCTTGGCCGTCGCTCGCCTCGGCCGCTTCGGCCGGTTCCGCGGGCTCGGCGGCGGGAGCGCCTTCGGAGGGCACCTCCTCGCCCTCGTCGCCGATCACGAGAATGACCGACCCGACTTCGACGATGTCGCCCTCCTCGGCGTAGCGCTTCAACAGCACGCCCGAGCGGGGCGCCGGAATCTCCACGGTCGCCTTGTCGGTCATCACCTCGACGATCGACTGGTCCTCCTCGATCTCGTCGCCTTCCTCAACGAGCCACTGGACGATCTCGCCCTCGTGGACCCCCTCACCGACGTCGGGCAGCTTGAATTCCAATGCCATCTCGGGCCATCACTCCTCGGAAAATGTCCAAACAAACGCCATGGTAGCGAACGGATTCCATCAAGCCAAGGGAGAGACCCTGCTTTGTAGGGCCGTGGGTGGATTGATGATGAGCCTTCGATGATCTTGCGGCGGATGACGGCGCTCAGATAGTCGATAATCATGACCGTCACGACCACGACGAGGAGATACAGACCGACCTCGGGCCAGCGCCCCTGTCGCACGGCTCGAAGAATGACGGCGCCAATGCCGCCAGCCCCGACGATCCCCAGGACGGTGGCCGCGCGAACGTTGATCTCAAAGCGGTAGATCGCCATGGCGAGAAACTCCGGGATGACTTGGGGCAAAACGGCATAGCGGAATCGGACCGCCCCCGCAGCTTCAGTCTGTTTGGGCGTTTAATGTTCCTGATAGATTTAGCGTGATATATAGTATAGATACAAACGGACCACTCGTCGAGTTGAATTGCCCATGGCGGCGCGGAACTAGCCGCGCAATTCGCGCTCGATGTCGGTCCAACTGCGCACGACAACGACCGACGGATGGCTCGCGGCAAGGTCACCCTCGGGGATGAGGCCGAGTTCGGCCGTCAGAATGGGCCGCATTCCGCATTCCCCATAGAGTTCGCCCTCGTACGGCAGGTCGCCGATACCGGCCAGGGGACGTTCACGCTCGCAGATCGCGCTCAGGGCATCGCGCTTGTAGGCCGTATCGCCCAGGCCACGCTGCGGCTTCATGCGCAACTCAACGTGGTCCGCGTCCGGAGCGGGGAATCCGTGTCGTCGCAGCCACGTTTCCGTGCCGGCACGCATGGAGTCGCCGTCGCCGTCGTGTCGCCCTGTGAGGTAGACGAGCCGATGGCCCGCTTCGGTCCAAGCGCGGAGGACCTCGGCGGCGCGAGGCATCGGCTCGTCCAAGTCCACAAAACGCTCCGAGAGGAAAACTCGGAAGAGTCGCCGGCGTTCGTCATCGCTGACGTGGGGCTTGAAGCCGCCATAGTCGGCAAGCGCCGTCGGGACGAGCTCCGGACGGCCGATCGCTTCCAGCGAGCGGGCCAGGCGCGGACGGGCATCGGCGATGGTGTTGTCGATGTCGCAGACGAGCGTCCTCATCCCAGCAGTGCCTCGACCTCCGGACGGAGCTCCGCCGGCAGGCAGAGCCGATCGTGGGTGGTGACGCGATTGGTGATCGCGCCGATCAGCTCGGAGTGTTCGCTCAGCTCGTACAGACGCATGCGTCGATCGACGAGGTAGATGCTCTCGCTGACTTCGTCGCGCGCGGCGTGGAAAAGCCCGTCGCTGTACGGGTCGCTGACGGCCCGATCGAGGACGAGATAGTAGCGCGGGTCGAACCCTGCCGCCTGGGCCGCGTCGGCGATCTCGGCGCGCTGCATTTCGTAGCGACCCGGCTCGATCGGGATCGTTTTGAAGATCTGTCGACGCAGAAAGCGGGTTGCAAGATCGGCGAGCACGGGGTCGGCCGCTTGGGCCCACTGTCGCACGGCGTAGACGAGCGAAACGTCGTCGAGCTGGACGAACTCCTCGGCGGTCAGCGTGCGGACATTGCGCAGCATCTTCCGCAGGGGCTCAGAAAGAAACAGGCGATCGCCGGCCTCGAGCAGATCGGCCGCGCGCTGGAGCAGGCGAATGAGCATGGCGGAGGCGGCACGGCCCGTCTTGTGGTGATAGACCTGCTGGTACATGTAGTAACGGGCGAGGACGTAGCTTTCCACGGCCCGGACGCCCTTGTCCCGGTCGACGGCGATCTCCCAATCGTCAGCTCGCGGCACGATGCGGAGGCTGTGCAGGAGCCATTCCAGATCGAACCGCCCGTAGCCGACGCCCGTGTGGACGCTGTCGCGCAGGAGATAGTCCATGCGGTCGACGTCCAATTGGCTGGAGATCAGCTTGACCGCAAACGACGGCTTGAACGTCCGCTCCACGATCTGGGCGATCCATTCGGGGTAGTCGGGATGGGCCCCCCGCAGGACCTGATGGACGTCGCTGCTCGGATCGCGCAACAGGCGAACGGTCCAGCGCTCGTGGTGCTCGCCGGCAAAGTTTTCTAACAGGTGCGAGAACGGATAGTGGCCGATGTCGTGGCAAAGACTCGCCGCGAGCATCAGCTCGCGATGCGCGCGCAACGCCGCCACGAGCTCTTGATACGACGGGTCGACCTCGAGCGTCGTCATCCGCTCGATGACCCGCTTCATCAGGTACGTTGCGCCCAACGAATGGGAAAAACGGTTGTGGTCGGCCCCGGGGTAGACGACGTAGCCGGTCCCCATGAGCTTGATGTTGCGCAGTCGTTGCACCTCGCGCGTCTCGATGAGCTCCAGCACGAGCCGGTCGTGATCCTGATCGAAGCCGAGCAGGTTGTGGACGGGATCGCGGAAGACTTTGTCCATGGCGCGCTCAAGCCTACACGGGATCGCCGACGTTGTCGACAGATGCGGGATCGCGTCCACACGCTCGAAGCTGTCCCACGTTGACGGCCCACTGACGGAATCAAGCTTGATGGCAACCTGGCGCGTGGAGTAGGCTCTCAGAGGGAATTGTCCGCTTATCCCGCAGGAGGAGGCATTGCGCGCATGAGCCAGTACGACGCCGCTCAGGTTCCGGACGTTGGCGAACGGATCACGTCGTCCCATGGCCGACTGAACGTGCCTGATCGTCCTGTTGTGCCCTTTATCCAGGGCGACGGCATCGGCACCGACATCTGGCCTGCCGCGAAGCGCGTCATCGACGCCGCCGTCGAGACCGCCTACGGGGGCCAGCGCCAGATCGAGTGGATGGAGATCTTCGCCGGCGAAAAGGGCCAGGAGGCCACGGGCGAGGTCTTGCCGACCGCGACCTTCGACGCCATCCGCGACTTCAAAGTGGCCATCAAGGGGCCCCTGACGACGCCCGTCGGCTCGGGGTATCGCAGCCTCAACGTGACGCTGCGCAAGGTGCTCGACCTCTATGCCTGCATCCGCCCCGTCCGCTACATTCCCGGCATGCCGAGCCCGCTCAAGGAGCCCGAGAAGGTCGACATGGTCGTCTTTCGCGAAAACACCGAGGACGTCTACTCGGGGATCGAGTGGGAGCAAGGCTCCGCCGAGGCCAAGCGGGTGCTCGAGTATCTCCACGACGAGTTCGGCATCGACGTTCGGGCCGATTCGGGCCTCGGCGTCAAGCCGATGAGCGTCCACGGCTCCAAACGCCTTGTCCGCAAGGCGATCCAGTACGCCCTCCAGCGCAACCGCCAGAGCGTAACGCTCGTCCACAAGGGAAATATCATGAAATTCACCGAGGGCGCGTTCATGCAGTGGGGCTACGATCTGGCGTCCGACGAATTCCCCGAGGACACGATCACCGAGGATGACGTCTGGGAGCATCACGGCGGCGAGCCGCCCGCTGGCAAAGTCGTCATGAAGGACCGGATCGCCGACATCATGTTCCAGCACGCGCTCACGCGCGCCGACGAGTTCGACGTGCTGGCAACGCCCAACCTCAACGGGGACTATCTGAGCGACGCGTGCGCCGCGATGGTCGGCGGCGTCGGCATCGCGGCCGGCGCCAACATCGGCGATGAGATCGGGCTTTTTGAGGCAACTCACGGGTCGGCGCCGAAGCATGCCGGAAAGGACAAGGCCAACCCGACGGCCATGTTGCTCTCCGGCGTGCTGATGCTCGAACACATGGGCTGGGACGAGGCGGCCCAGTCCATCCAGGACGCCATCGACGCCACGATCAGCCAGAAGCGCGTCACCTATGACCTCGAACGCCAGATGGACGGGGCCGAGAAACTGGCCGCCAGCGAGTACGCCGAAGCCATCGTGGAAAACCTGTCAGCATGAGCGTGGCCGAAACTGTTCCCTCGGACGAGAACCTGTTCATCGTCGATGCCCAGATGATGGGTCAGTCGCGTTACGGTGGCCTCTACATTCTGCGCGCTCCGAAGCCCGTCGTTATCGAGACGGCGTTCTCGCACACGCTGGAGACCACGCTCCAGGCGCTCGATGAGGTGGGCATCGCCCCCGAGGACGTGGCCTACATCGCGCCGACGCACGTCCACATGGACCATGCCGGCGGCGCCGGCTATCTCGCGCAACGATGTCGCAACGCTCAAGTGCTCTGTCACCACGTCGGCGCCCCGCACCTGGCCGATCCGAGCAAGCTGGTCCAGAGCGTCCAACGGGCCGTCGGCCCCAATTTCCAGCACTACGGCGACATGCAACCCGTTCCCGAAGACCGTCTGGTCTCGATCGCCGACGGGGACCGCTTTGACCTCGGCGACGGCTACGCGCTGGAAGTGCTCGACACGCCCGGCCACGCGCCGCACCACGCCAGCTTCCACGAGCCCAAGACCAAGGGGCTGTTCACGGGCGACGCCGTCGGCATCTATCGCCCCCATCTGGCCGGCTTCCAGATGACCACCCCGCCGCCCCAGTTCCACCTCGACGACTGGCTCGGCACGCACGAGCGCCTGCGCGAACTGGCTCTCGATTGGCTCTACTTCACCCACTTCGGGCCCCATCAACAGCCGGCGGCGTTGATCGACGAACACGAGCGCCGGCTGCGCCAGTGGGTGGCATCAATCGAGGAGAAGTTGAAAGAATTGGGCGATGAACAGGCCGTCAAGGACCACTTCGTCGAGCAAGCGGATCCCGAACTGCTGGACGCCTACGGGACCGAAGGCCTGCGCGCCGAGGTCGAGATGAACGTCCAGGGCGTGCTGATCTATCTGAGAAAGCACGCGTCGTCATGAGCGCTTCGATTGATGTCCGCGTGTTGAACCCGCGCGAGCGGTCCAAGTACCGCTGGCCCGTCCGGGAGCTGGCCCAAGAGGAAGGGCTGCTCGTCGCCCACGGCCCGTGGGAGCGCCCTCTGGAGTTCATCTCCCAAGAGACGGAAGCGCCCGTGACGAACCAGTCGATCGAGTTCTACTGGTGGGAGGCGCCGTACACCGTGGCAGCGGCGTACGACGAGAACTGGTCGCTGCAGGAACTTTACGGTCGGGTGATCCGCCCGCCCCGCTGGAACGAAGCGGAGCGCCGACTCGAGCTCGTCTCGCTCGGGCTGGATCTTCAAGTGACGCCGGGGCTGTCGTACGAGATCCTAGAACACGGCGACTACGAGGAGCTCGACGAGGCGGATGTCGCCACGTCACAGGAGGGGCTCATGGGACTCATTGAGATGATCGAGCGACTTGAAGGCCCGTTCGACCCCGCCTGGCGCAGTCGCTACGAGCACCTTGTCCCTCACGGCGAATCCTGAACGGGCTCCGTCGACGCCGGCGTGCACTCATTCCGTCATTCCTGGTAACACCGCAGACCCATTTCGGCTTCGAGGCCGCGCAGGGTCTCGTTCAAGCCAGCCGACAACGGCAATCGCATGCGGAAGCTATCCGACGGCAGCGAATCG
Source organism: uncultured Thermotogae bacterium (assembly GCA_964567595.1). Lineage (GTDB taxonomy): Bacteria > Bipolaricaulota > Bipolaricaulia > RBG-16-55-9 > RBG-16-55-9 > CAZMNF01. The sequence goes on from CAZMNF010000002.1 coordinate 55,975, forward strand.
TCGACGACCATCATGCCGCCCAGTTCGCTGCTGAGGCGGCGCATCTGCGAGAGCGTCACGTCGTCCGAGGCCGAGCAGACGAGCGAGCCCTCGTAGTTGGCAGCCCCATCCGACGGCGACGGGCCCGCCTCACGGAAGAGCTGCCCCAAGCGGCGCTCGACCTCGCCCATGAACTCAGAGGCCTGACGTCCCGCGGATCCGTCGAACTCGCGGATGGCTTGGAGCGCGCTGTCGTATTGCGTTGCTACGTTGCTCATGACGGCGTCGATCGCCCTGCTGAGCGCCTGCTTCACTTCCTGATGCGACTCCTCGCGATAGAGCCGAGTCAGCTCCGGCACGAGGCTCGGGTCGGATCGGTCCTGAAGCTCACGCGCAGCCACGAGCCGAGCCTCGGGATCCTCGCTGTTGGACAGGGTCTGAATTCGATCGGCAATGGGCTCGGGCGTGGCCGAAGTAGCCGTCTCCGCTTGCCCGCTCGCCGTCCCCGGGCGCTCGGAGGGTGCGCCCGGCGCGCTCCCGTCCGCGGCCTCTCCAGAAGTGGACGAGGCGGCGGAGGCCGCCTCGGGCGCCTCAGTTGTCGCTTGGTCCATCGGTCGGAGTTCCAGCGGTCCGGCCAAGAGCGCCGCCGCCAGGCCGACGATGACGAGCGATTGGGCCGCAATCGCGACCGTGGCCGGTCGCGGCACGGGTCGGAACGCCTCGCGCACGGAAGCTGTCCATGCGCGTGCCCGGCGCACGATGGACGACGTCGTCGGCTCGGGGGCTGATGCCAGTTGCCGATAACGCTCGCGACAAGCCTGGCAGGTCATCAGATGGGCGGTCATCGCCTGTCGCGTCCAGGAGCTTGCCTCGGTTTCGCCCCGGATGCGGGCCAACCATGCCTCCGGATCCATCCGGCCGGATCCCGCCCGGTTGGCCCGATACGCCTGAAGGGCGCCGCGCGGCGGGTGGCTGGCCGTCTCGATCTCGCCCGGATCGCTTCCGAACAGCGTCGTGAAGACGTCATTGAGGCCGAACGGGTCCGGTCGAGCCATGCTCCACCTCCCTACGTCTGTGCCTCCTGCGAATCGCTCTCGTCCGCTTCCATTTCCGCATAAATCTCCTGAATCATGCGCTCCTGATAGCTGAAGCTGACCTCGTGTCCGACGAATCGGGACACCTCGGCTTGGGTGAGATGCGTGCCCACGAGCTCGTCACAATCGAAGGGGGTTTCAACCTGGGCCAGCCGATAGCCCGCGTTGATGCGTTCCACCATGGCCCCCCGGCGCTCTCGGTCGACGGGCGCGCTGCAGCCGATGCAGTGCGGGCCGTCGGTGCTGATCTCATCCGCCCAGTCGTCGTCCATGGCGTCCATCGGCCCGCCGTGACTGAGCCGATAGATGAGATAGGCGGCGATGTTGGCCGGCTTGCGGACGCGCCGTTTGGCCTCGGCAATGGCTCGAAAGTAGCGGGTGACAGCAAAGTCGTGGACGTCGCCACCGCGCAGGATCGCCTCCCACTGGCGCATCGCCGGCGGGTCAAGCTCGTCCTCACACAGCACGAGGTCGTACAGGCAAGCGCGAAAGAACGCCACGGCCAGCGCGCCGCCCGTCTCGGACTTGGTTCCCTCTACAGCCGGAATGTCGTCGAGCACAGTTGTCGCCATGGTACTCTTCCCTGTTTGGCTGTGCTACGATTTTAGCTCGGATAGCGGGGCTCCCGATACGGGTGAACCGAGCGAGTCCGAGCGTACAATAGGATGGAGGCTGCCATGGCCGAGCTTGAGCTCAACGACCAAGCCGACGGCACGACGGTTAAAGTTCGCGCCAAAACGGGGGCTGACCGGAACGCGATCCTCGAGGTGCGCGGCGATGCCTTGCTCGTTGCCGTGACCGAGCAGCCCGAAAAGGGCAAGGCGAACCGAGCGATCCGCAAGACGATGGCGAAGCAACTGTGCCTGGCCACTGGCGATTTGACGATCGTTTCCGGCCAGCGGAGTCGTGACAAGCGGATCCATCTTGCGGGAGTGAGCGCGGCCGACGTCCGCGACCGCCTCAACTTGCCTAACGTGACGCCGTGACACTCCGGAAGCTGCTCACGCATTGGTACGTCTGGCCCTGGTTTCCCCTCATCGGCCTGCCGGTCTTTTGGCTTCTGCCCTACGAGATCGCGCTGCCCATCTACGGTGTCGGCTCGGGCTGGTCGATCATCGAGTTCGTCGCCTGGTGGCGGTCGGAGCGGTATCCCGTCCGCACCGGCCCGGAAGCGCTCGTCGGGCAATCGGCTCGCGTCGTCAACGTGGACGCCAGCGGAACGGGATGGGTGCGCCTCCGCGGCGAGCTCTGGCGAGCCCGGTTCCAAAGCCCATCGCAGGCGGGTGACATTGTCCGCGTGGCGGGCGTCAAGCGGACGACACTCGTCGTTGAGTAATGGCGGTGCCACCCAGGGCTTGTTGTCAGCCCCATACTTGTGTTACGTTTCTTTTTTAGAAAATAACTGACATGCAAACACGGAGAACGTATGGGGCGACTGGGAGCTTGGGCGCTGAGCGCGACGCTCATGGTCGCGAGCGTCGCGGCAACGGAGGCACAAGCGCAGCTGTCGGTCGGCGGCGATTGGGAGACGCAGGTCGAACTTGAGTGCGCAAGCGGCTGTCTCCGGCAGCGGGCGCAACTGAACGCGGAGGTCTCGTCAGCCTTAACGCTGGAGCTCAGCCACCAGTCATTGGTCCTGGCGCTGGAGAACGTCTGGGGATTGCAGGGCCTACTGGAGGCAACCTGGGTGGCCGAGGCCAACCTGCCCGCCACCCCCGACACGATCGAATCGTCATTCACGTTTGCGCCGCCCATTGCGGATGATCGTCGGATTCCGCCCGGACACCCTTTGCTGGTGCGGAGCCGGATCGACGTTGAGCTTCCCCGCGACGGGGTCCATGGGAAGCTCGGCGTCATTGTCGACGACGTCGCGTTTGAGGACGTGGACGCCAACACCGCGCGCTACGGGGTTAGCCATCAGCGCCGGCGCGCCGGCGCCGTGACGGAGGTGGAGGGCGAGACGACGAGCGGCGTGGAACTGAGCTCACAGACAGGTTGGTGCTACGATCCCGACGCGCGCTTCTCTCTCGTCGATGGCTCCATCTCCGGCGAGGTCTGCCCGTCCGGCAAGTTGGCATGGAGCAAGACGACGCTCGCCATTGACGATTTTCCCCTGAGCTCCACCATGGATGCCGAAGGCGAACTCGAGTGCGAACACGTCGATACGGACCCGCCGCTTGCGTGCGAACTCGACCTCGAGGCGGCCTGGACACCAACCGAGGACCGGCTAGCCACGCTGATTGAGGAAGCGACCGTCGGCGTCGACTACGACGACGTCTATCCCCAACGGGAGCTGGACGACGTGGAGGTCGAGCTCGTCCGTCATCCCATCGAGGTGACCTGGACGTTGGACGAGTCGCTCGCCTGGGATCGGCTCAACGTCGAGGGCGAGCGGGCCGTCCGTCGCGGCGACGCCGTGCTGAGCTGGGATTTTTATTCGACGTTTGAGCCGACGGACGGACTGACGTACCTGCGCCTGGGCGGCGACCTGGAGCGCGGCCCCCTCGAGGTCGGCGCCGACCTGCGCTCGCGCGAGGTCGACCAAGGGGTCCGCGTCGACGAGCTGGCCACCTCAATCGCCTACGAGCCGAGCCAGCTGCCCCTCAACCTCGAGCTGGACGTGACGTTCGACGTCGACGGCCTGGACGAGGTCGAACTCGGCGGCTCGCTGGCGTTCTGACGCCCGAACCGACTTACCCGAAAGAAGCCAACGGGAGCGGGCAGGCCGCCGGAGCCGAGGCGGCCTGCCCGCTTGGCGTTGGGGGAGGGAGCGATGCGCTAGTAGTACTCGAGGTAGCGATCCAGTTCCCAGCGCGTCACGTTGAGCCGATAGGCGGTGATCTCTTCGCGCTTGGCCTCGACGTATTTTTCCACCAGATCGGTTCCGAGCGCATCCTGCACGACCTGATCCGCCTCGAGGGCGGCGATTGATCCGCTGAGGTCGCCCGGCAGCAGATCAATCTGCTTCTCGCGCTTTTGCGCCTCGGTCAGCTCGTAGATGTTCTCCTCGACGGCCGCGGGCGGCGTCAGGCCGCGGCGGATGCCGTCCAGGCCGCTGGCCAGGATCGCGGCATACAACAGGTACGGATTGGCCGAGGGATCGGGGCTGCGCAGCTCCATGCGCGTCGAGGTCTCCGGCGTGTTGCTGGCCGGCATGCGGATGAGCGCGGAGCGGTTCCGCCGCGCCCAGCTGATGTTGACCGGGGCTTCGTAGCCGGGCACGAGGCGCTTGTAGGAGTTGACCGTGGGGTTGGCCAAGGCCGTGATGGCGCTGATGTGCTCGATCAGCCCGCCGAGAAAGCCCATGCCGAGCTCAGAGAGCCCGTAGGGCAGCTGCTCGGCGTCGTAGAACGCGTTCTGCTCTCCGGAAAAGAGCGACAGATGCGTGTGCATCCCGCTGCCGTTCTCGCCGAAGAGCGGCTTCGGCATGAACGTGGCATGCAGGCCACGCATCATGGCGATTGTCTTGACCACGAATCGGAACGTGACGATGTTGTCGGCGGTGTGCAGCACGTCGCCGAAGCGGAAGTCGATCTCATGCTGACTCGGGGCGACCTCATGGTGGGCCGCTTCCACCTCAAAGCCCATGTTTTCCAGCGCCACAACGATGTCCTTGCGCGTCTCCTCGCCGTAGTCGACAGGCAAGAGGTCGAAGTAGCCGCCCTGATCGTGGAGCCCGACCGACGGACGGCCATGCTCATCCAGGCGGAACAGGAAGAACTCGGCCTCTGCGCCCGCGTACATGTCGTAGCCCATCTCTTCGGATTGCTGCACGACGCTTTTCAGCGTGTAGCGCGGATCGCCCTCAAAGGGCTGATTGTCGGGGCGGACGACGTCGCAGATGAGCCGCGCCGTTTTGCCGTTCTCGCCTTCCGTGCTCCAGGGGAAAATCGCGAAGGTGCTCAGATCCGGTTGCAAGTACATGTCCGACTCAGAGATACGGACGAACCCTTCAATCGACGATCCGTCAAACGCAATCCCTTCTTCTAACACATCGTCCAATCCTTCAGCTGGTATTTCGACGTTCTTCGGGATGCCCATGATATCGGTAAACTGAAGGCGAATGAACTTGATGCCTTCGTCATGCACGTAGCGCATCACTTCCTCAGCGGTCGGTCGCATAGGATCGCCTCCCAAGATGGCTAAGGATACATGTTGATACCACGTCGCTGGTCGTTTGTCAAGCTTTGCCCAATCTAAAAAATTTACGTCCAGGAATCGCGCCTATGAAAATACTTATCAACCACTAATTTGGGATTATTATTGGACAAATTACAGTTGGGAGTCCGTCCATCGCTGGCCGTACGTCGTGGGCTGGCAGACGAGCGTTTCACAGCTCAGGTCGCGGCTCGCGGCCGCTGCCATATGCGTCGCTTCCGCTACGCCCGCGACAACCGCGAAGTACACAGGGCCGCTGCCGCTCAGGCCGAAGGCCGCGTTGTTGGCTAGGAGCCAGTTCCGATAGGACCGCAGTCGGGGCTCCCGTTGGAGCGCGGCGGCCTCCAGATCGTTGGCGTATGGTGCATTGACCAAGGATGAAGACCGCAACTGATCAAACGTTTGATAGACCTCGGATGTCGCCAATGGCCAAGGCGGCACCAGCAGCACGTACGCCTCGTCGAGCCCCGGATTTCGGTCGTCCATCGGCTCGATCCGATCGCCGCGGCCGCTCACGCGGCACCGCCCGCCGTGGAGGAAGAACGGCACGTCGCTGCCGAGCCGGCGTGCGTACGGCTGGAGCTCGTCTCGACTCAACCTAAGCTCCCAAAGGCGATTGAGCGCGATAAACGTGGCCGCCGCGTCGCTGCTGCCGCCGCCGAGTCCTGCGCCCGTCGGGATGCGCTTGTCCACCCGGACGGATAATCCCGTACCCCGGTCAACATGCTCGTCGAGCAACGCAATCGCGCGTCGCACCAAGTTCGCGCTCGGATCGATCCCGAGATCCGGAACCGTCGTTACTTGGACGCCTGAGGCCTCGTGCGTCGTCAGCGTCAACCGATCGCTCAGATCGATCGTCTGGAACAGGGATGCGATCTCGTGGTAGCCGTCGGCGCGCACGCCTCGAATGCGCAACCCGAGGTTCAGCTTGGCGCAAGCGGCCATCGTCACAGGGGTCATGCTGTGAGTGTCGATCGGTTAGCGGTCCGCCAATGCCGTCAAGCGGGGTCGGACGATGGGCCGGAGGAGGTCTCGGCGTGGGGCCGCCGTTCCTTCCAGAGCCGATCCAGGATCCCGTTGACGAACGATCCGGATCGCTCGGTGCCGTACGCCTTGGCGAGCTCGACGGCCTCGTCGATGATCACCTGCGGGGGAATGTCCTCGCGATAGAGCATCTCGTAGACGCCGAGGCGTAGCACATTGCGATCGACCGCGTGGAGGCGTTCCAGGCGCCAGCCGGCCGCGCGCTCCGCGATCTCGCGATCCAGCTCGGCCCGAGTTCGGTCAATCCCGGTCAACACCTCCTCGACGTATTCGAGCCGGTCGGGGCTGATCTCCAACTCCGGGTGACGCGCGCGCCACTCCGCAAGCCATTGCTCATAGAGCTCCCATAGGTCGGCGGATCCCCCTTGGAGGTCGTGCTGATAGAGCAACTTCAGGATCTGTTGGCGCGCTCGACGTCGCTTCATGGAAAGCCCGTCGCCTAGCTTCGCCGAAGGACGACGTCGCTCAGCTCGCGCAGCTTGGCCCGCAGCTCGTCGGACTCCAGAAGCTGGCCGAGGATGGCCCCGATCACAGCCAACGCAAGAACCAACAACATGCCGGAAAACGACAGCCAGACCCAGAGCAAGCCAAGGAAGCCGCCCACCAGCGCGCCCATCCAGGCTCGAGACAGGTTAGTCAACGCGATCACGCTCCTCGGGAAGGTCCGTGGGTTGATCGGTCGTTTCCGAGCGTTCCGGAAGCGCCTGCGGCGATTCCGCCTTGAACGCCTGGGCCGTCACGTCGACCCGCTCCACGGTTACGCCGATGCGGTCCTCGATCCGGCTGCGCACGTCGGTCTGGATCCGCTCGCTGATCTCGGGAATCCGCCTGTCCGGTGGGAGTGAAAACCGCACGGCGATGCGCAGGCCCTCCTCCGCGGAGCGAATCCATACTCGGGCGTCGTCGATGGCGAACGTATCTCGGAGGATATCGTGCACCAGGCTCCGCACGGCCTCCGGGGAGATGGAGATTGAGCCGCCCGATCCCATCGTCTCGATGGGCGCTCGCGAGCGCGCGGTCTCCACCACTTGGGCGAGAAAATGGACGGCCGTGCCCAACGCGACGACGCCCAACACGCCCAGAACGATCGGCGAAAGCGGGTCGAGCTCCAGCTGGCCGGCGACGTTCAACAGGAGCAACACGCCCAGAACGGCCGAGCCGAGGAAGCCCGTTCCCAACCCGACCTCGCGCAACCATCCCCACACGCCGGTCATGAGCGCTCGTGGGCCTGCTTCAGGGAATTGATGGCCACGTCCGCGTCGCTGTCCGTCTCGGTGGCCTCGCCGTCGGATTCGGGGGACGCCGGGGCCGCATCGGTGTCGTCGGCCCGCTCCTCGTCTCCCTGAGGCCACGTGCCCGCGGGGAGCGCCAAGTCGCTGACGTAGATGTGGACGCCGTCGACGCGATAGCCCGTCATCTCTTCGATCTCGCGCTTGACGTGTGACTGGAGCGTGCGGGCGACGTCCTGGATGGGATAGCCGTACTGGACGGACACGTAGAGCGTGACCGTGACGACGTCGTTCTCCACATGGGCAAAGACGCCCCGTCGTCCCCGCTCGTCCCCGAGAAAGACCTTCAGGTTGTCGGCCACGTTGCCGCGCAGGCTGCTGATGCCGTCGACGCCGGCCGCAGCCATGCCGGCGATCGAGGCGATGACGTGCTCGGTGATGCTGACCTTCCGCTGCAGTCGCCCGTGTTGCCCTTCCATCACGTCATCCGTCTCCTTAAGCGCATCAGGCACGCTCGATGTAGCTCCCGTCGCGAGTGTCGACCTTGATCCGTTCGTCCTTGTCGATGAACAACGGGACCTTGACCGTCAAGCCGGTCTCCAACGTCGCCGACTTCATGCCGCCGGCGGCGGTGTCGCCCCTCACACCCGGCTCCGTGTCCGCGACGCGCAGCGGCACCGTCACGGGGAGCGAGATCTTGAGGAACGATCCCTCGTGGAACATGCCCTTGACGTCCATGTTCTCCACGAGATAGTTCTGCGCTTCCCCGATCTGGGCGGAACTGAGCGAGTGTTGCTCGTACGTCTCCTGGTCGAGGAAGTAGAAGCGTTCGCCGTCGGAGTACATGTAGGTCATGTCCCGCTCGTCGAGAAAGGCCTTCTCGATCTCGTCGGCCTCCCCGAAGCTCTCGGAGATGACCTTGCCGGTCAGCAGGTGCTTCAGCTTCGTCTGCACCAAGGACCGGCCGCGGCCCTTGACCATATGGGTCGCTTCGACCACGGTGTAGAGCTCGCCCTGGTACTCCACGGTCATGCCCTTTTTCAAGTCGTTCAACCCCACGGTCATCGGCCTCCATATCGAGAGGATCTAGACGTTCTCATCGGACTCCGATTCCGCCCGCTCGCGTTGTCGACTCGCGAGGTACGTCAGCCCCAAGCCGACGATATATAGTACAACGATGGAGGCGGCCATGGCCAACTGCGTGAACAGATCGGGCGGCGTGAAGAACGCCCCGACGCCGAAGCCGACGATGACGACGATCCGCCACTGCTTCACGAACGTCCCGTGCTCGACGAGGCCCATCTTGACCAGAAAAAACATGGCCAGCGGCAGCTCGAACGCCAGCCCGAACACGAGCATGAACAGCATGGAGAAGGAAATGTAGTTCCCGACGCTGAACATCGGGCTGATCAACGGCCGACCGATGCCCACCAGGAACTCCATGCCGAGGGGGAGAATAACGATGAAACTGAAGGCGACGCCGATGTAGAAGAGCGTGCTGCCCGAGACGAGAAAGCTGACCAAATACGAGCGCTCGTTGCGATAGAGCGCCGGCATGACGAACTTCCAGAGCTGGAAAATGACCGCCGGCATGCCGACGATCAAGCCCGTGAGCGCTGCGAGCTTGAGGTAGCTGAAAAACGCCTCGGCGGGATGGAGAAAGACCAGCCCCGTCGGCAGAAGCCGCTCGCGCAGCTGGTCGATCATCAGCGAGGCGTTCTGCGACACGGTCTGCTCCTCCTGGCCTTGGTCGACGCCGTAGTCGACCAGCATCTCCTTGAGCATCGTCAGGATCTGATCGAGCGCGTTCGGCTGGATGGGGCTCGTGGTGTCCATCGCGCTCTGGAACGGCCCGAGCAGGAGCTGAAGCAGCGGTTCTTTGAATATGTAGGCCAACACGGCGATAGCGCCCACGGCCACGATCGCGTAGATGAGCCGTGCGCGCAGCTCATCCAGATGATCGGTCAGGCTCATCTGGTTCGACTCGACTTCGTCCTCGGGCTGGGAGTCGTTGTCGTCGTTATGATGAACTGGGTCCTCGGATGCCATCGCGTGCCCCCTCTGTCGACGATTCGTTGTGCGGCCGGGTGGTCAGTCCGACTGTAGCACGGCGCGCTCGGCGTCCACCAACCCATGGCCCTGCGCGGACAGCGCCAACCCGAGATCCTCGGCGCTCTGTCGCAGTCGACGGCGCACGTCAGGAAGATCGCGGACGCCGGAGGACATGAGCAACGCCGCCGTGCCCGTCACGAATGGAACGGAGAACGACGTCCCGTTCTGCACCTGATAGTCCCCCTCCTGACCGGTCGTGATGAGGTCGATCCCGGGCGCCGTCAGCTCCACCTCCGACCCTTGGTTGCTGAACCAGGCCCGGCGATCCTGGCGGTTCGTGGAGGCGACGGCAACGACCTCCGGATAGGCGGCCGGGTAGAGCACGCGCTCGCCCGTGTTGCCGACCGCGGAGACCATCAGGATGCCCCGGTCGTGGGCCGCCTCAACGGCGTCGCGCAGGGCGGGGTTGTCCTCGTCGGTCCCGAGGCTCATGTTGATGATGTCGGCGCCGCGTTCGGCCGCCCACTCGATGCCACGCACCAGATCGCTGATCGAGCCCTGCTCGTCGTAGCGCAGCATCTTGACGACCCAGACCCCCACGTCCGGTGCCGCGCCGACCAGACCTCGGCCGTTCTCGGACGCCGCCAGAATCCCGGCCACACCCGACCCGTGCCCGTTGTCATCCGCCGGATCGTCGTCGCGGTTGACCAGATCGACGCCACCCCGGATGCGAGCGTTCAGGTCGGGATGATCCAGGTCGGCGCCGGTATCGAGCGTCGCGACCTGCACGCCGTCGCCCATGGCGCTGTTGTGCGGCATGACGAGCGCCTGCGTGCACCCGGCGAGCACGGGCACAGCCACGAGCCCCAGCCCGAGGAGCATCACGGGGCGCCGACGGCCGCGACACATGAGCGCCCCAACGACGCTGAGCCCCAACGCCAGCGCGAGTCCCATCGGCCCGCTCGAGCGTGCCGACTCGGCCCGGTGGACATCGGGAACGCGCACCCGCTCGGCGCCCCAGTTGTAGAACTCGGCCGGCGTCGCTTGGCCCTGGACGTTCGCGTCCTTGGCGTCGGGAAACGCGTCGCCGGCCAGGCGCTCCGGCGTTGCCACGGTGCCGTCTGCTACGACATAGCGGACGTCCGACCGGGCTCGGAGCGGGGCGATCTGTGTCTCATCCAGTCGCGCCTTCACCGCGTTGATGAGCGGCAGGTCCGTCGCGTCCGCGCCCTGGGCCGCCAAGGACGGCACCAGCCCAGCTGCGGCCGAGCTCGACTCCGAAGCCGCAGCATCGCGCGACTTGAGCCCAACGATGACCGATCGTTCGGCCGCGCCCGCAACGGACCCGACGAAGAGCAGAATCGCGCAGGCAAATGCCAGGGCACGGATCGCGTGTCGCGGCATGAATGTCGTCTCCTTCCTCCCCCATCGCCCAGTGATGGCCCGTCTTACGATGTCACTTCGACAACCGTTGCGCCGTCGCCGCCCTCGCTCGGCGGCGCCGTGTAGGAGCGCACGACGCGCGGGTCGTTGTCCAATTGAGCTCGAACCTCGCGGCGCAACGTCCCCGTGCCCTTGCCGTGGATGAGCCGCGCCCGCTCGACGTTGCTCAGCACGAGCCGATCGAGATACTGGTCGACCTCGCGCCGCGCTTCGTCCACCGTCATGCCTCGCAGGTTCAACTCCAGGCCGACGCCCGCCGTGGAGTTGGCCTCCACCGAGACCTGCGACCGACGCCGTTCCCCCGAGGCGGACGGGATGCGCGATTCGGGTTGCGGCGAGTCGGCCCGCTCAAGGTCGTCCAGCTCGACCTCAATGCGCATCTCGTCCACCTCGACGCTGATGCGCCGCTCGCTGTCGACGTTGCGAACGATGCCTTCTTGCGCAACAGGTCGGACGTAGACGCCCATGCCGACCTCCAAATCCGCCAGGGTCAAGCGAGCCTCGCCCGTCTCAAACGCCTCGTCGGCCGCTTCGCCCATCGCCGCTTCAACGGACTGGAGCCGCTTGAGACGCTGGCGCAGGTCGGCCTCGTCCGCTTCGCGGGCCTCGTGCAGCGCGGCCTCGATCTCGGAGCGGGCCTGCTTGAGCTCGCTCTCCAGCTCGCGTATCTCCTCGCGCAGCTCCGTCGACTTGCCGGCCTCCAACTCCGTCAGGCGCCGCTGATACCGCTCGCGGTCGGCCTGAAGCTCCTCGCGCTCCCGATCCAGCTGCGCCCGCGCCTCGGAGAGTTCCCCGCGCTCCTGCTCGAGCATGCGGATGAGCTCTTCCGCCTTGACGGCGCCCTCCGCCATGGAGGCCTTGGCCGCCTCGACGACGTCGGACGGCATCCCGAGCCGCTCGGCGATGACGAACGCGTTGCTGGAGCCGACGCCCTCCATAAGCCGATAGGTCGGCCGCAACGTCGTCACGTCGAACTCCACCGAACAGGTTTTCAGTTGCTCCGTCTTGTAGGCAAAATGCTTCAATGCGCCGAAGTGGGTCGTCACGACCAGGCGGCATTCGGTGTCCAACAGCCGTTGCAGAATGCCCATCCCGAGCGCGGCCCCCTCCCGCGGGTCGGTGCCCGCGCCGAGTTCGTCAATGAGCACGAGCGACTGCTCGTCGATCTCGTCGATGAAGCCGATGATGTTTTCCATGTGCGAGGAGAACGTGCTCAGGTTCTGCTGGATCGACTGCTCGTCGCCGACGTCGCTGCGCACGTGGGGAAACACGTTGATCTCGCTGTCGTCTTCGGCCGGAATCGGCAAGCCGGCTTGGGCCATGAGCGTCAGCAGCCCGACGGTCTTGAGCGTGACGGTCTTGCCGCCGGTGTTCGGCCCCGTGATCAACATCCCGCGCTGGCGGTCCCCGAAGTCGACGCTGACGGGCACGACGGTCTCGGGATCGAGCAACGGGTGTCGGGCTTCGAGCAAGCGGACGCGCCCGTTGGTGTTGAGCTCCGGGATGGTCGCCCCGCGATGGAGCGCGTAGCGGGCGCGAGCGTAGAGCCCGTCGAGCTTGGCCAACGTGTGGAGCGTCTCCTCGATCTTGCGGCTCTCGTCGTGGACCTTGGCGGTCAGTTCGCGCAGGATGCGAAGCTTTTCGTCACGGATGTCGCTTTCCAGCTCGCGGATCTCGTTGTTCGTCTCCACGACCGCGCGCGGCTCGACGTAGAGCGTCTGGCCCGAATCGGAACTGTCGTGGACGACGCAGTCGAGCTCGCGCTTGGCGTGGCTCTTGATCGGCACAACGAGTCGATGGGAGCGGCGCGTAATGATCGCCTCTCGGATCGCGCCGCTGTTCTGGCGGGCATTCAGGAAGGACTTGAGCTTGTCCTCGACGCGCTCCTCGAGGGTCCGCTTGCGGCGCGAGAGCGTTTTCAACTGGCGCGAGGCCGTCTCCAGCATCTGTCCGTCGTCGTCGAAGGTGCGTCGGATGGCGCCCTCCAGCTCGCGGAACACGCCGATCCGATCGGCCAACGCGGGCAAGTGCTCGTACTCGCCCTCCAACGCCTCGACCTCGTCGCGCAATCGACGCGCGCTCTCCAGCGTCCGGACAATCTTAAGAAAATCGTCCGCATCGAGCGACGTCGTCTCGCTCGCCCGCTTGAGCGCCGACGCGAGGTCATCCAGCCCCTCGATGATCAACCCCTCGGTGCCCACCGCCTCGATCATCTCGCGGGTCCGATCGAGCTCTCGTTGAATGGCGGTCGACTCGGATTGGGGCGCGAGCCCATCCACGGCGTCGCGGCCCAACGGGGACGCCGCCCAGCCTCGGACGTCGGCTAGCACGTGGGAGAACTCCAGGTCTCGGCGTGTTCGATCGTTGACGATGGGCGCCATGTGCGTTGCAGCATAGGCAATGGCCGTCCCATTTGCAATTTCAACCGCCCTCTGCGGCGCAACGATGTCCTGGAGCGGCAAGCGAGTCGACGTGCTGAAGCGAGGAGACGCGCTATTGCAGCAACTGATAAGCATCTTGACAGGATTTTGCGGATGCCATACGCTGATTGCAGCCATGGACGAGCTTTACCTCAGCCGCTCCGAGATCGCCTCGCTGAAGCAGCGCATCGACGACCTGGAAAAGCAGCGCTTGGAGGTCGCCCAGGAGATTCGCGAAGCCAAGGCCCAAGGGGACCTGCGCGAGAACGCCGCTTACCATGCCGCCAAGGAGAAGCAAGCGTTCCTGGAAAGCCAGATCCGCGAGCTCGAACGCCGGCTGGGCCAAGCCAAGCCGTTGGACGACGACGGCGGACAGCCGCAGACCGTCCGCAGCGGCACGATCGTCCATTTGAGGGACCTCGAACGCGACGAAGAGCTCGAGGTCTACGTCGTGGCGGACTTGAGCCTGGCGCCGCCGGACGGGCCGATGCCGGTCTCGTCGCAGTCACCGTTGGGAAGCGCCATCATCGGTTACGCCCGCGACAATGAGGTCACCGTTGACTCGCCGAACGGGGCGCAACGCTACCGCATTCTGGACATCCAATCAGCCGGATAACTGACGCAGACCGATCTTGCCTGCCAACCGGAAGGAGGCCACCATGGCACCGCAGCGAGCGATCATCATGGGCGCCGCTGGGCGCGACTTTCACAATTTCAACACGTTCTTCCGCGACAACGAGCACTACGACGTTGTCGCGTTTACGGCCGCCCAGATCCCGGACATCGAGGGTCGCCAGTACCCGCCAGACCTCGCCGGAGGTCGCTATCCCGATGGCATTCCCATCGAAGCCGAAGAGGACCTGCCCCAGTTGATCCGGGACCAAGACGTCGATCTCGTCGTCTTCGCCTACAGCGACGTCAACCATCAGTACGTGATGGACCGTGCCTCGACCGTGATGGCCGCCGGGGCCAACTTCGCGCTGCTCGGCCCCGACGCGACGATGCTTTCCTCCTCGAAGCCCGTGATTTCCGTCACGGCCGTCCGGACCGGATCGGGGAAAAGCCAGACGACCCGACGCGTCGCGGAAGCCCTCAAGTCCATGGACCTGGATACGGTCGTGATCCGTCACCCGATGCCCTACGGCGACCTCACCAAACAGATCGTGCAGCGCTTCGCCACCGACGAGGATCTGGACGAGCACGACTGCACCATCGAAGAGCGCGAGGAATACGAGCCGCACCTGGACCGCGGCAACGTCGTCTACGCCGGCGTCGACTACGAGCGGATTATCAGACAGGCCGAGGAGGAGGGCGACGTCGTTCTCTGGGATGGCGGCAACAACGACTTTTCCTTTTATCGGTCGGATCTATCCATTGTGGTCGCCGACCCGCATCGTGCGGGCCATGAGCTCACATACTATCCCGGTGCCGTCAACCTGCGCATGGCCGACGTCGTCGTCATCAACAAGGTCGATACGGCCGAACGCTCGGACGTGGAACGGGTCAAACAAAGCGTCCGGGACCATAATCCCGAGGCGCTGATCTTGGAGGCCGCTTCGCCCATCACCGTCGACGATCCCAGCGCCATTGAGGGCAAGCGCGTCCTGGTGGTCGAGGACGGCCCGACGCTGACCCACGGCGAGATGGCCTACGGCGCCGGCACCGTCGCCGCCGAGCAGCATGGGGCCCAAGCGATCCTCTCCCCCTACGAGGCGTCCGTCGGAAGCATCCGCGAGACGTTCGAGCACCATCCGCAAGTCCGCGACGTGCTGCCGGCAATGGGCTACAGCAACCAACAGATCGAGGATCTTCAGACGACGATCCGGAACGCCGACCCCGAGGCGGTTGTCATCGCCACGCCGATCGACCTCACCCGGCTCGTCGACTTCGACGTGCCCACAACGCGCGTCACCTACGATCTCGACGAGCAGGGGTCGACGACGCTCAAGGACGTCATCGCCGAACGACTGGGGGAGACGCTCAAGCAGGGCTAGCTCAGCCCCGACTGCCGTCCGCGATTGCGAGTGATCATCCCGAACCCCCGTTCGAAGCCGAAGCGCGCATAGAACCGCTCCAGCTCCGGATTGCACCAAAGGTCGATCATGTAGAGCCCATCCAGTTGCTCGAGCAGCCGACGGACCAGCTCGCTGCCGATACCTCGGCCTTGATAGGGTTGCAGCACTTCGAGAAGCGGGACGTAGGCGCTCAGGACCCCATCGCTGATGGCGTTGATAAAGCCCACGACCCGCTCGGTCTCGTCATCGTAGGCCAGGACGATATGATCGCTTTCCCGCAGAATGGTTAAATGGGTTTCCGGCGAGGGCGGATTCGGCCAGCCCCAGTCGATGAAGAAGCCTTGAAGGTCTTCCGCAAAGATGCCGTCCGTTGATCCCTGATACCGCACCATGAACCTCCTCCACAAAGGGAGCCAAACAACCGTCGTGGTCAGCCGCACCTGTCCGGTATGTTAGCATCATTCTCATGCGGATACCGACGACTCGAACGGTCATAGCAGCCTAGGGCACATCACCCTGAATCATGAGCAGATCGACCCGGACGCTGACGCCCGGTAGCGACGCTTTGCGTAAGCTATTTCCGGTCACCGAGCGCTACGCCTATCTCAATCACGCGTCCGCTTCTCCGTTAAATCGCCGCACGGCCGACGCCGTCCGTCAGTGGATCACCGACTGGGAAGCCGAGGGCACCCAGGCTGCATTTGGCGAGGATGTCCTCGCCGACTACCGCGCCCGAACGGCTCAACTCGTGGGGGCGCGTCCCGACGAGATCGCCTTCACGCGCAACACGAGCGAAGGGCTATTGTTGGTGGCGCTCGGGTTGCCTTGGCAGCCGGGCGACGTCCTTGTGACCGCCGAGACCGAGTTCACCGCCAACGTCTACCCCTGGCAGACGCTGCTTGATCGAGGCGTCGAGATCCGCCGCGTCCCGTCGCGCAACGGCCGCATCCGCGTCGATGACGTGGCGGCCGTCGTGGATGGGCGGACCCGGCTGCTGGCCCTCAGCCACGTGGCGTTCCATACGGGGTTCCGCAATCACCTCCCCGACTTGGGCCAGCTCTGCGAGGACCGCGACGTTCGGTTCTGTGTGGACGCTGTCCAAGGCGCGGGGGTGCTGCCCATCGACGTCGGCGATATGGGCATCGACTTTCTCTCGGCCGGCGGCGCCAAGTGGCTGCTCGGCCCCATTGGAGCGGGCATGTTCTATTGCCGGCGCGAGTTGCTCGAGGACTTGGATCCCCGGACCTACGGCTGGCTCAGCACCGTCGATCCGGACGACCACTTCAACTACGAACTCCCGCTCAGCGACACGGCCTCGCGCTTTGAAGCTGGGACCTTGTCGTGGCCGAGCCTCGTCGGATTCATGGAGAGCGTGGCGCTGTTGCAGGAGGTCGGCGTCGCCAACATCGAAAAGCACGTCCTCTCGCTCACCGATGGCCTGATCACCTCGCTCGCGGACCGGGGCTACGAGCTGATCACGCCCATCGGCTACCGCGCTGAACGCAGCGGGATCGTCAGCTTCCGCCATCCCGAGCGCGACTCCGCCGAGCTGCACGAACGGCTGCAGCAGGAGTCCGTCGTCGTCTCCCAGCGGGGCGACGGGATTCGCGTGTCGCCGCATCTCTACAATTCGTGGGACGACATCGAGAAACTCCTCGAGGCGCTGCCATGAGCGGGTCACGGGCCATGGCGTTCTGATCGAGCTCGGAAGGGCCATGCCATGCGAACAATTGCCATGATCGCCCACGACAGCAAGAAGGATGACCTCGTCCGCTTTGCCCAACATCACCGGGCTTTTCTTCAGGGGTGCCGAATCGTCGCGACCGGTCACACGGGAGCTGAGCTCCGCGAGAACGTCGGCCTGGATGTCGACGTGATGCTCTCCGGCCCCCACGGCGGGGATGCCCAGATCGCGGCCCAGGTTGCCACCGAGAAGATCGACGCCGTGATTTTCCTAATGGACCCCCTCTATGCCCATCCTCACGAGCCCGACATCCAGATGCTCTTGCGCCTGTGCAACGTCCACGACATTCCGCTGGCCACGAACTTGTCGACGGCCACCCGTCTGTTGGGCTGATCGCCTCGCTTGCTCGATCCATGGACGATTGGACGTTCTCGAACGGAGCGGGTACGCTGCGTCGGGCGATGCCGGACACAGGAATCGACGGCGTGCTCTTTGACTTGGACGGCACGCTCTTCGACGCGGACTACGACTGGCCGTGGATCAAGGCCCAGCTCGGCATGCCCCATCCCGATGGATCGATTCTCGATCATCTCCAATCGCTGGAGGCGGCCGAGCGAGCGGAACATGAGCGCTTCTTAGCGAGAGTCGAGAACGAAGCGACCGACAACGGGCGCCTCCGAGACGGCGCTGTGGCGTTGCTTGAGCGTCTGGCCGACCTCCGCCTCAAACGCGGCCTGGTTACCAACAACCGACGCCGCAACGCCGACCTCGTCCTCGAGCGCTACGGGCTACGCTTCGAGGCGGTCGTCACCCGCGACGACGGGGTTTATAAGCCCTCGGGCGAGCCCTTGGTCCAGGCTGCCGAGGCGATTGACTGTCCGATCGAACGTGTTGTCTATGTGGGAGACAACGAGCTCGACGTGCGCGCAGCCCGCGACGCGGGCGTCGCCCATCTGATCATCATTAGCGACGATCCGGATCGCTTCCGAGGGCGCTGCGATGACCTTGCTTGTCATTTGGACGATGTCCAAGAGACTCTTGAACGGCTGAACCGGACGGGATAGATCCGTCAACGACCAACGCCCCCTGAGCGGAGGTAATCGCCATGGAATTCGCGCCAATTGGCAATCTGACCCTGCAAGCGTCTCGGATCGGCCTGGGAACGTGGGCGATCGGCGGTTGGATGTGGGGCGGCACGAACGAGCGCCAATCCATCAATACGATCCGGGCCTCGCTGGACGCCGGCATCAACCTGATCGACACCGCGCCCGTCTACGGCTTCGGCCGCTCGGAGGAGATCGTGGGCAAGGCGCTTCGGGAGCACGGCGGCCGCGACAAGGTCATTGTTGCCTCGAAGCTCGGCATGGACTGGAGCGACGACGGCGAGCGCGTCTGGCGCGATGCTTCGCCAGAGCGCATCCAACGTGAGATCGAGGCCTCGCTCCGTCGCCTCGGCGTGGAGGCCATCGACCTCCATCAGGTCCACTGGCCGGACGCGCTGGTCCCCTTCGAGGAGACCGCTGAGGCCCTTTATCAGCTCCACCAAGATGGCAAAATTCGAGCGATCGGCGTCTGCAACCATGCGCCCGAGCAGATGGACGCCTTCCGCGAGGCGGCCCCGCTGGCGAGTTGTCAGCCGCCGTACAACCTCTTCGAGCGCGAGATCGATGCCGACGTGCTGCCCTACTGCCAGGACGAGGGCATCGCGTTGCTTACCTATGGCGCGCTTTGTCGCGGGCTACTGACGGGCAAGATGTCCCAAGAGAGCGAATTTACTGGCGACGACCTCCGGCAATTCGATCCCAAGTTCCAGTCGCCGCGCTTCGAGCCGTATCTCGCGGCTGTTGACCGACTGGATCGGTTCGCCCAGGACTACGCGGGCAAACGGGTGATCCATTTGGCGGCCCGCTGGATCCTCGATCGCGGCGCGGAGGTCGCGCTCTGGGGCGCCCGTCGGCCCGAGCAGATCGAGCCCATCGACGATGTTACGGACTGGTCGCTCGACGAGGAAGCCCTCGCCGAGATCGACCGCATCCTCGAGGCGTCCATTGATGACCCCGTCGGGCCGGAGTTCATGGCGCCGCCGACGCGGGATCAAGTTGAGGCGCCCTGAACAACGCCCTATTCCGACGGAACCTCAAGCGAGATTTTGCCCTGCACGCCGCCCGCTTCGACGCGCCGATGGGCCTCGGCGACGTCGGTCAATGAGACTGTGGAATCGACGACGGGTCGCAGCTGGTCGCGCTCCACCAGGGCCCGCAGGCCGTTGAGCTTGTAGCGGGCCCGCTCTAGGAACAGAAAGTGGAGCGTGATGTTTTTCAGATAGGCTGGCCCGAGGTTGCCCGATGGCCCCAAGATCGTGACGAAGCGCCCATGAGGCTTCGTGATCGGAATGCTTTCGGCAAGCGCGTCTCCGCCGACGGTGTCGAAGGCGACGTCGACGCCGGTGCCGTTGGTTTCGGTCTCGACGACCGACGCGAAGTCCTCGGACTTGTAGTCGATGGCCCGATCGGCCCCGAGCTCCTGGGCCATCTGGCGCATGTAGTCGCTGCAGACGGCCAAAACGCGCGCTCCGGCTGCCCTGGCGATCTGAATGGCGAGCGAGCCGACGCCGCCCGCGCCGTGGACGAGCACCGTTTCGCCCGGCCGCACGTCGGCGCGCGTGACGAGCGCGTCCCACGCTGTGCCGCCCGCCAAGGGGAGGCTAGCGGCCTCCGCGTGCGAGAGGCCCGTCGGCTTGCGCGCTACGATCGCTTGATCGGCCGCGTGGTACTCGGCATAGCTGCCCATCCCGCCACCGAAGATCTCCGGCGTGTAGAAAACCTCGTCGCCCGACCGGAAGTCGGTCACCTCGTCCCCGACGGCTTCCACGACGCCGGAGACGTCGTAGCCGATGACTGCCGGCGGATCCACGGCCCAAGTCCCGGCTTGACGGATTTTGGTGTCGACGGGGTTGACCGAGCTGGCGTGGACGCGCACGAGCACCTCCTGCGCGCCGGGCTCGGGGGCCTCGATGTCCTGGGCCTCGAAGACGTCCGGGCCGCCGAAATCGCGCATGACCATCGCTCGCATGGCATCGTCCTCCTTTGCGCATGTGTCGGATTGTAGACGGGCGTTTGAGCGTAATCGAGACCGTCCCTGATGCCAAGCCCGGTCGCGAGCGTCCGAGGCTCTCACGGGTCCCGCGCCAGTGGCAGGGGAGTGGCACATCTCCCGCCCAACCAACTGGCCTCGGATTTTATAGCCCGCCTGCTGAAGCGGCACGCAACGCGCGATCCCCGTGTGGTTGTTGGTCCCAAGATTTGCGAGGGCAGTGGCCACGCTGGCCAGGGCGTCCCAGGTCCGCATTCGCATTGACGGGGATCGCATCCCGTTCTCGGTAAGCCCCGCCAGCGAGATAAACGGCCAGAGCCCGATGCCTGGAACGGGCCGCGCAGGACGAGCTGCCGCGCCTGCTAGGAGCTTGACGCGCCTCATTGTCAGTCTCTTGCTAATGCCGTAACCTGAAAGTGCTGAGCTGTGTCATCATCTTAAGCAACGTGTCAGTCCAAGCTGACCCATCTCCCTAAGGAGGGATGCCCCCGATGAGCGTGAACGTGGCTATCAATGGGTTCGGCCGCATTGGCCGGATCGCGTTTCGACAATTGATGGAAAACAGCGACCACGACCTCGAGGTCGTGGCCATCAACGACGTCGCGCCGTTGGACAACCTGGCCTATCTGTTGCGGCACGACTCCGTGCAGCCCAAGCCGGACGCCCACATCGAAGCGGGCGACGGCGCGCTCCGCTGGGATGACCGCGACGTCGAGTTCCTGAGCGTCAAGGATCCTGCCGAGCTGCCCTGGACGGACCGCGGCGTCGACCTCGTCATCGAATCCAGCGGCGTGTTCACCAAGCGCGAGGACGCCGCGAAGCACCTCGAGGCAGGGGCCGACCGCGTGCTGATCAGCGCACCGGCCAAGGGGCCGGACGCCACAATCTGCATGGGCATCAACCACGAGGCCTACGACCCCGATCAGCACAAAATCCTCTCCAACGCCTCCTGCACGACCAACTGCCTGGCGCCGGTGGCGAAGGTTCTCGATGAAGCCTTCGGCATCGAGACGGGCCTGCTCACGACGGTCCATGCCGTGACGGCGTCTCAGGCCATCGTGGATGCGCCGCACAAGAAGTGGCGCCGCGGCCGCTCCGGCATGCTCAACATCGTGCCGACCAGCACGGGCGCGGCTGTGGCAACCACGGAAGCCCTCCCCCATCTCGAAGGCAAGTTGGACGGCATGGCGATGCGCGTGCCCGTGGGAACGGGCTCGATCATCGACTTCGTCGCCCACACACAGCAGCCAGTGGCGAATGAGACGGCGGTTAATGACGCCTTCCGGCGTGCTGCCGAGACGGACGAGCTGCGCGGCATCCTGGGCGTCAGTGACGAGGAACTCGTCTCCAGCGACGTCATCGGCAGCGGCTATTCCTCGCTCGTCGACGCCGGCATGACGATGACGCTCGGCGACCGGGCCGTCAAGGTGCTGGCCTGGTACGACAACGAGTGGGGCTACGCGCAGCGCGTCGTGGACCTCGCCAACCACGTGGCCCTGAAGACGCCACAGCGGGTCTGAGCCTCGATGAGGACGAAGAAGACGCTCGACGACGTTGACGTCCGGGGCCAGCACGTCCTCGTTCGCGTGGACTTCAACGTTCCGCTATCCGAGGGGACCGTCGCCGACGACACCCGAATTCGCGCGGCGTTGCCGACGATCCGGGATCTGGTCGAATCGGGCGCCCGGGTGGTGCTCTGTTCGCACCTCGGGCGCCCCAAGGGCGAGCGAGACGACTCGCTCAGCCTACGTCCGGCCGCCGAGCGGCTCGCCCAGTTGCTCGACCAGGACGTGGAGACGGCCGACGACTGTGTTGGCGACGACGTCGAGGCCCAGGTGGAGCAGCTGACACCCGGGCGGGTTCTGTTGTTGGAGAACACGCGGTTCCACGCCGAGGAAAAGCAGAACGAGACCGACTTTTCCCAACAGCTCGCCAACCTGGCCGACGTCTACGTCAACGACGCGTTCGGGGCAGCCCATCGCGCTCACGCATCCACGGAGGGCGTCGCTCATCACGTCGAGACGGCGGTGATGGGCCGACTGATGGAGACGGAACTGGTCGCCATCGCCCAAGCCATCGAACGCCCGGAGCGTCCGCTGGTGGCGGTTCTGGGCGGCGCCAAGATCAGCGACAAGATCGGCGTCCTCCAAAAGTTGCGCGAGGTGGCCGACACGGTGCTCGTCGGCGGCGGCATGGCCAACACCTTTCTCAAAGCCCGGGGAATCGACGTGGGCACATCGCTCGTCGAGGACGATGCCCTTGACGAAGCGAAGCGACTCATGGCGGCGTTCGGTGACGCGCTGGTGTTGCCCGTCGATGCCGTCGTGGCGCCCGAGGTCGACGCAAGCGCCGACCGCCGCACGGTTGCCATCGATGATATCCCCGAGGGTTGGAAAATCCTCGACATCGGGCCTGAGACGATCACGACGTTCAATGGCCACCTCCGAGATGCGATGACGGTCGTCTGGAACGGGCCAATGGGCGTCTTTGAAGTCGAGCCGTACGCGGCGGGGACGTTCGCGATCGCACGAACTTTGGCGGAATTGAACGCCATCACGGTCGTCGGTGGCGGTGAATCCGGCGCGGCCGTCGATCAGGCCGGCGTCGTCGATCAGCTCACGCACGTCTCCACCGGCGGCGGCGCGTTCCTGACGTTGCTCGAAGGGAGCGAGCTGCCCGGCGTCGCCGTTCTCGACGACCGCGGGGCGGGCTCTCCATAACCGAACACGTCAGGATGCCGAGCTGACGTCGGCGTCCTCGGGCAGCGCCGGAACGACGAGCACTTGCCGCGTCGTCAGCTCCAAGACCTCGCGCGAGACGCTGCCGATGGCGGCCACGCGCCCCAGGCCGCGCAGCCCTTCGAAGCCGATGACGATCAGGTCGGCGTCGATGTCGTCGGCCAACTTGACGATCTCGCGCGCCGGCTCGCCGACCCAGCCGCGTGCCTCGTACTCGACCGCGTAGTCATCCAAGTGTGCAGCGATATCGCGCGCGACGTGGTGGGCCAAGGAGTGCCCTTCCTCTTCCCCGAACCGGCGCTCGGGGAGGTTCCAGCGCCGATAGACTTCCTCGTAATAGGCATCGGAGATGATGTCCTGCGGCACGGTGACCGTTTGTTCGCGTTGCTGCCGCCGCAGCTCGTCCCGCAGTTTCTCGTATCGTCCCTTGGACAGGACGTGGCAGACGGTGACCTGCGCCTCCAACCGCTGGGCCCAGTCGCCCGCCGCGCGAATGACCTTCAGTCGCAGCGGGTCCTCGTTGACGGTCGCCAGTATTCGCGTCATCCTATCCCTCCTCCGTTGTTGTAACGCGTCAGCGATTCCGGCTGCCATCATACATCATGGGCATCCTCGATTGGGTCCATCACCATGTATCGTAGATGCCCCATTCGATCGTTCGCTGTCAACGTCCTCTCGGGAAGCATGCGCCTGACGCCACCGCAGGATGTTTCCCGAGAACACGTTGGGGCCGTGCTTGCGCGACTTGACGTCGACGACCATCAAGCCGGACCGGCACGGCTTAGCACATGACGCCAAAGCCCGCTGCCCATCCGTCTTGACAGCGTGTTGTCTTGGGCAGCGTTACCTGATTCAATTGAGGCCAGGGCACGGAAACTCGACGGCTTGACGGAACGGATTGCTCAACCGGACTTGACGATTCCCGGAATCACTGAATCCAGGCCAACAGGGCGCGGAATCGGGCTCGGAGTCAAACGGGATCCCCGATCTCCAGCGGCTCGGAAGCGACGATCTGCGCTGACATGCCATCGACGAAGGGAGGAGCCCATGAAGGTCGCCATCTACGAAGCGGAGCCGTGGGAGCAGACGACGTTCGAATCCCTGCAGGCCGAACACGAACTGGCCTTCGTGGAGGGCCCGTTACGCGCGGACGCGCTCGGGAACGAGACCGACGCCGACGTGGTATCGACGTTCATTTACTCTCGTCTGAGCGCCGACGCCTTGGCTCAATTTCCGAACCTGAAGCTGATCACGACGCGCTCCACGGGCTACGACCATGTCGATCTCGACTACTGCCGCGAGCACGGCATTACCGTCTGCAACGTGCCCACGTATGGCGATCACACGGTTGCCGAACACGTGTTCGGGTTGTTATTGACGATCAGCCACAACCTCGTTGAGGCCATTGATCGCACCCGCAAGGGTGACTTTTCCATGCGCGGCCTTCGGGGGTTCGACCTGCTGGGCAAGACGCTCGGCGTCGTCGGCACCGGCGCGATCGGCCAGCAGGTCGTCCGCATCGCTCGCGGGTTCGACATGGACGTGTTAGCTTACGACGTCGCCCCCAACGGCGAGCTGGCCCAGGAACTCGGCTTCCAATACGTCGACTTCGACGACGTCCTCACGACCTCGGACGTCATCACGCTCCATGTGCCGGCGACGCCGGAGACGCGCCACTTGATCTCGGCCGAGGAGTTCGCCCGCATGAAGCCCGGCGCGGTGCTGATCAACACCGCTCGCGGCAACGTCGTCGACACGACGGCACTGCTGGAGGCATTGGCGGAGGGCCGAATCGCGGCGGCGGGTCTGGACGTGCTCTCGGAGGAGCCGGCCATCCACGAAGAAGCTGAGCTCCTGCGAAAGGAGTTCCGGCGCCAGCACGATATGGAGGCGCTATTGGCCGACCATGTGCTATTGCGCCAACGGAACGTCTTCATCACGCCCCACAGCGCGTTCAACACGCGCGAGGCCGTGCTGCGCATTCTCGAAACCACCCGCGACAACATTGCCGCGTTCGCCCAAGGATCTCCGCAAAACACGGTCTAGTTCCGGAGGAGGTTCGACGATGAGCATCCATGGCCATCTCATGCATGTGGAAGACTACGAAGCCTTGATCGGTGCGGAGGCCGTCGATCGCCTGCAAAGCAAGGCGGACGCCCTCAATGGGCTCCACGTCGCCCACGTCAACTCGACGTACTACGGCGGCGGCGTCGCCGAGCTGTTGGACTCACTGACGCTGCTCATGAACAGCGTCGGGGTCAAAGCGGGCTGGCGCGTCATCCAGGGCGCGCCGGACTTCTTCGGGGTCACCAAGAAGATGCACAACGCCCTCCAGGGCGGCGATCTCCACATGACCGACATGAAACTGGAGATCTACGAGGGCATCATCCACGAGAACGCCATCCGCAACCATCTCAGTCATCACGACATCGTCGTCGTGCACGATCCCCAGCCGTTGCCGCTCATCACCCACTACAAGCGCAAGGGGCCTTGGATCTGGCGCTGCCACATCGACCTCTCCAATCCCCATGAGGAGCTCTGGAAGTACCTCTCCAGCTACATCGAGCAGTACAACGCCGTCATCCTGAGCATTCCCGAGTACCAACAGGACATGCGCACGCCGCAGGTCTTTTTCATGCCGGCGATTGATCCCTTCTCCATCAAGAACAAGGAGATGAGCGAGGCGGAGATCGACGAGCGGCTCCGCCACTACGAGATCCCCGACGATCTCCCCTTGGTGGTCCAGATCTCGCGCTTTGACCGCTGGAAGGACCCCCTCGGCGTCATCAACGCGTTCAAGAAAGCCCGTGAGGAGTACGGCTTCGACGCGACGCTGGTGTTATTGGGCAACGTCGCCACCGACGACCCCGAGGGCGAGGAGGTCTACGAGTCGCTGTTGAGCGAGCGCGACGAGCGCATCGTCATCCTCTCGCGCGAGGACACCTCGCTCGTCAACGCGCTGCAGCGCCGCGCGGCCGTCGTGTTGCAAAAGTCGCTCAGCGAGGGGTTCGGGTTGACCGTCACCGAGGCCATGTGGAAGGGCCAGCCCGTCATCGGCGGCAACGTCGGCGGCATCCGCTATCAGATCGAGGACGGGGCGAACGGCTTCCTCGTCAACACAGTCGACGAGGCCGCCCATCGCATCGGCCAACTGATCCAGGATCCGGACATGCGCCAACGCATGGGCGAACAGGCTCGCGAAAACGTCCGCGACAACTTCCTCATGACGCGGCTGTTGGAGCAGTACCTTGACCTGTTCAATTCCTTCGAGACGACGCATCGGCTCAAGAACTTCCCCACGGCAGCCATTGCCCAGCCTTGACCTTGGCCTCGATTCACCCTGAGGCGCCGTGGAGCCAGCGTCCGGACGCCGTCCTGAGCCACTTCGAGGTCGACGCCGACACCGGGCTGAGTCCGACGGCGGCCCAGCGCCGGCTCAAGCAGTACGGGCCCAATCGCCTCCGCGCCGCGGCGCAGGCCAGCACGTGGGCGATTCTGCTCGATTAGTTCAAGGGACTTTTGATCGGGCAACGTCAGCGAGGTCATGATCATCGGCCTCGCGACGCTGGCGGGCGCGCCGCCGCCCATTCTGCCCTTGCAGATCCTGTTCTTGAATCTCGTGACCGACGTCTTCCCGGCGCTGGCGTTCGGCGTCGGCGAGGGCGACAAGGGCATCATGGAGCGACCGCCGCGCGACCCGGGCGAGCCGATCATCGGAAAACCGCATTGGCGCGCGATCGCTGGCTACGGCGGGCTGATCACCGTTGCCGTGTTAGGCGCGTTCGCGCTGGCCTTCGGCTGGCTTGATATGAACTCGGCCGGCGCGGTGACGGTCTCGTTCCTGACGCTGGCGTTCGCCCAGCTCTGGCACGTGTTCAACGTGCGCGAGCGCCACAGCAGTCCGTGGCGCAACGAGGTCGTGCGCAATCCTTGGGTCTGGGGCGCGTTGGGGCTCTGCGTCGGGCTGCTGATCGCGTCGGTCTACGTCCCCGTGCTCGCCAGCGTGCTCAGCGTGGTCGACCCGGGCCCGCGCGGCTGGGGGCTCGTGATCGGGATGAGCCTTCTGCCCTTGATCCTGGGCCAGCTCGGCAAGCTCGTTCGAGGGTTTGGGCCCTCCAATTGAGACGCGATGGCGTGAGCCGTCCGAATCGGCCGTCCGGCCGAGCGCGCGCTCGGCACGCGTTCACCGGTTGAACCCTGCCTGAGGGTCGCGCTCCACCTCGGATCCGGGTTACCATGGGATCATGGTCCTGCTGCTGTTGTATTTGATGCTCGCGCTGGGCGTGTCGTTCCTCTGTTCGATGTTGGAGTCATCGCTCTTGAGCGTGCCGCGCTCGCACGTGGCGGTGATGGTCGAGCGGGGCAGCCGCGCAGGCAAGCGGCTCGAGCGGATGAAGGGCGACGTGGACCGCCCGCTGGCGGCCATCCTGACGCTGAACACCTTCGCCCATACCCTGGGGGCTGCCGGGGTGGGCGCCCAGGCGGCGGTGCTGTGGGGCGAAACATGGGTCGGGCTGGTCAGCTTCGTGTTGACGCTGCTGATCCTGATCTTCTCCGAGATCATCCCCAAGACGCTCGGGGCCGTACACACCAAGCGCCTGGCGCCGTTCACCGCGTGGACGGTGCACTGGTTGATGGTGGCGCTCAGGCCGGTCGTGGCCGGGTGCAACGGGATCTCCAAGGTCCTGTCAGGCCGCGAGCAATCGGTGCCTCGGATCGACCGCGACGAGGTGCGCAGCCTCGCCCGGCTGGCCCACGAAGAGGGCGCGATCGACGAAAACGAGGCGCACGTGATGCGCAACCTCATCGCCCTGCGCGAGATCAGCGTTGAGCAGATCATGACGCCGCGCACCGTGGTCTTCACGCTCCGGGCCGATCAGACGGTCGGGGAGGCGACCGAAGGGGAGCCGCCCCGGTTCGCTCGCATCCCGCTCGTGGACGAGACGTTGGACGAGGTCCAGGGGCTGATCTACCGACAAGACCTGCTCGCCGCCCGCAGCGAGGGGCGGACGGAGACGCGGCTGTCGGAGCTGGCTCGACCCGTCCATGCCGTGCCGTGGGCGGCGACGCTCCCGACGGTGTTGGAGACGTTCCTCCGGCGCCGCGAGCACCTCTTCCTGGTCGTCGACGAGTACGGCGGCACGGCGGGCATCGTCACGCTCGAGGACGTGCTGGAGACGCTGCTGGGGGCGGAGATCGTCGACGAGACCGACTCCGTCGAGGACATGCGCAAGCTCGCGCGGCAGCTGGTGAACGCCAGGCAACGCAGGTGACGGGCTCGGCGCCGACGCGGAAACCGTCCGGACGCCGACGGCTCGACGGACCGCCTCGCTCGGAAGGGCTAGGCTCGGCATTTCGCGCATCCGGGGGATCCGCACCGTTCACCGCGTCGGGGTGGGCGCGACTCCGTCTGGGCTGCCCTCGTCGACGCTGCGTCCCAGGCGTCCTACGCCGCCACCGGCGGCGTTCGCCGACGCTCTCGGCAAGCGTTACCATGATGACCAACTCGTCAGCCGTCGCATGACACCATGGCCCTGGCCCGCTACATCGTCCCGATCGATCGAAATGCCGTCTGGACCCATCTGGCCGCCGTCCTGCGCATCCTCGCGGCACTGCTTGGGGTTCCAACCCTCGTCGCGCTCGCTTGGGCTGAGTTCGTCTACGCCGGGCTCCTTGGGGCCATCGCGGCGACGGTGTTCGGGCTCGGCTGGCTCGGCCAACGGCCAGACCGGCCCGCGCTCGGCGTGCGAGAGGCCTTGGCCGTGACGGCGCTGGCGTATCTGGTCGCCAGCCTCCTCGGAGCCGCAGCGTTCTGGCCCGTCGCCCCTGTCGTCGACGGTTGGTTCGAGGCGATGAGCGGGTTCACCGCGACGGGGCTGACGCTGATGCCCGTGGACGAGCTGCCCGAGAGCCTGCTCTTTTTTCGCGCCTACATGCAGTGGATCGGCGGGGCCGGGATCATCATCATCGCGCTGGCCGTCCTGATGCGGCCCGCCCCCGGCGCCCATCGGCTGTACGCCTCCGAATTCAGCGAAGACAATATCCTGGGCAACGTCCGCACGACGGTCCGGATCGTCGCCGAGATCTATCTCGGCATGACGCTGATCGGATGGCTGGCGTATCTGATCGGCGGAATGGCTCCCTGGCCCGCGCTGCTCTACGCGTTGACGACGATCTCCACAGCCGGGTTCGCTCCCCACGGGGCGAGCCTGGGCCACTTCGACAGCACGACGATCCATCTAGCGGGTGTTTTGGGCATGCTGTTGGGATCGATCAGCTTCTTTCTCTACTATCGAGCCATCCGCGAGCGAGAAGGGCTTCTCCCGCTGTGGCGCGACGTCCAGGTGCGGGCGCTGCTCGGCGTTGTCGGGGTTTCGACGCTCGCGATCTGGGGCGCCCATCGCTGGGGGCTCGATGAGTTCCTGCCGAGCCTGTTCCACGCCGTGGCCGCGCTTACCACGAGCGGGTTGCACCTGACCGATCCCGCGAGCTGGCCCGACGGGGTCAAGCTCCTGGCGGCGCTGCTGCTCGTCACCGGCGGTTCGGCGGGATCCACCGTGGGCGGGATCAAGCTGATCCGCGCGATCGTGCTCGTGCGCTCGGCCGGCTGGCTCGTGGTCCGCTCGCTTCTGCCTCACGAAGCGAAGACGCCGTTCAAGCTGGGGGCGTTCGTCGTCTCCGACAATGAATTGAAGGAACTGCTCGGCTTTATGGTGATTTTTATTATCATTTGGATTTTAACAGCTTTGATGCTGGCGTTTACGGGTCATGGCGGTCTGAATGCTGTCTTTGAGAGCGCGTCCTCGCTCGGCATCGGCGGGCTCTCGGTCGGGGTGGCGACGCCGGAGCTGGCCGTTTGGGGCAAGGTCTGGCTCACGCTTACCATGTGGCTCGGGCGGCTGGAGCTGTTGCCGGTGCTGCTTGTGCTCTATCCGCGCTCGTGGCGCCGTTTCGGGAGGGCCCGCGCATGAGGATTGTCATTGTCGGGATCGGCGATGTCGGATGGGCGCTGGTGGAGAGCCTCACCTCGCTCGGGCGCCATGAGCTCGTGCTCATCGACGACGATCCCGATCGAGCGGAACAGGCCTCGAACGCCTTCGACGCCCTCGTGCTCGAGGGCGACGGGACCGACCCAACGATCCTGGGCAAGGCCGAGCTCGACGACGCCGACGCCCTGGTCGCCACGACCGGCTCGGACGCGATCAACACCGTCATCACCATGCTCGGGCACCGGGCCGGGGTGGAAACCATCGTCGTCAAGCTGCGCGGGGTCGGGCTGCGCGCGGCCTGCCAGGAGATCGGGGTCTCCAAGATCATCGCCCCGAAGATCTCCGCCGCCGCCGAGATCGTCGAGACCTTGCACGGGTTCCACAGCCTCGACTTCTCCGTCGTGGCTCGCGGCGGGCTCCAGCTGGTGGAGCTGGACGCCGGCACCGCCGCGGGCCAGACGGCCTCGGAGCTGGAGCTGCCGGACGGGGCGCTGATCGTGTCCGTGCTGCGGGACGACCAAGTCCTCATCCCGCGCGGCGGCACCCGGATCCAAGCCAACGATGTCCTGCTGACGCTCGTGCAGGACAAGGCCAACCTCGACGCCGTCCGCAAGCTCCTCGCGCTGGAGTCGTCCGACGATGATTCGGACGAGACCCGCTAACTGCTCGCCCTTACGACTTCCACTTGATGGTGCAGCCGACCGGATCGGTCGTCGGCACGGGCGGCGTCCCGCCCTGGACGATCGCTTCCAGGGCGTCGCGGAGATAGGTCTGTTCGACGGCGTCCGGGTCCTCGTAGTTGTCATCGATTGTGCCGTGATACTGTAGCGTCAGACCGCCGTCGAAGAGAAAGACTTCCGGGGTGCGCTCGGCGCCGTAGGCCGTGGCGATCTCTTGGGTCGGATCCTGGAGATAGGGGAACGGATAGCTCTGCTCCTGGACGCGCTGCTGCATCGCTTCAAAGTTGTCGTCCGGATAGTTTTCGGGATCGTTCGCGTTGATGAGCACGAACGGGATGCCCTTCGGCTCGAACTCCTGGGCAAGCGCAATCATGCGGTCCTCGTAGGCTTTGACAAAGGGACAATGGTTGCAGCTGAAAATGACGGCGACGCCGTTGTCGCCCTTGAGCTCGTTCAGGCTGTGCTGTTGGCCGTCGGTGCCCTTCAGTGTGAAATCGGGCGCTTGCGTGCCGAGGTTGGGCATGGTGAATCCTCCTCGTGTGATGTGGGCTACATTGATGATATGGCACAGTCCATGAGCCCGCAAGGTATCCGCATTTGGATGCGCTTCCCCGGTGGTGTATCATCGGCGTCGTGGGTTCATGATGATGCGTTGGTGGTGGATCGG
Organism: uncultured Thermotogae bacterium; assembly: GCA_964567595.1. Taxonomy (GTDB): domain Bacteria; phylum Bipolaricaulota; class Bipolaricaulia; order RBG-16-55-9; family RBG-16-55-9; genus CAZMNF01. The sequence goes on from CAZMNF010000002.1 coordinate 87,260, forward strand.
CCTCGGCGGGTTGCTCGGCGCGTGGGCCCGCTACGGGCTCGACACGCTCGTCTATCGTTGGCTCAACGAGCCCGTGTTCCCGTACGGGACCGTGGTCGTCAACGGGCTGGGATGCCTCATGATCGGCTTTCTGGCCCAGTTGGGCGAACAGCGTGGGCTCTTTTCCCCGGAGAGTCGTGCGCTCGTCTTCATCGGCCTGCTCGGCGCGTTCACGACGTTCTCGACGTTCGGCTACGAGACAGTCGCGCTGCTGCGTGACGGGGACGTTTGGCGCGCCGGCGCCAACTTGGGCGTTCATCTCGTGCTGGCGGTCGGCGGCGTCTGGGGTGGCATGGCGGTGGCCGACGTCGTTGCGGGAGGTTGATTGGCGTGCTGCCCAAGTCCGGAAAACGGTTGCGGATCTACATTGGCGAGGGCGATCGCTACGACAACCTGTCGCTGTCGGAATGGCTCGTGCGCAAGGCACGCGAAGAGGAGTTGGCGGGCGCTACGGTGTTGCGTGGCATCGAAGGCTTCGGCGCCCACAGCCGCATCCACACCTCGAAGATCCTGCGCCTCTCCGAAGACTTGCCCATCGTCGTCGAGATCGTCGACACGGACGACAAGATCGAGCGCTTCCTGGAGACCGTCGACGGCGTCATTGAGGAGGGCCTGGCGACGGTGGAATCCGTCGAGGTCCGCTTCTATGGCAGTCGTCAAGGCTCGGACGATGCGTGAGCTAGTCGAGCAGCGCCACGGCCTGGGCCCAGATCCCTTCCGATCGGCCTAACGAGCCGAGGCCTTCCGGTCGCGTCGCCTTCAGATTCATCTGGTCTCGGCCAATCTCGAGAACGCCCATCAATTGATCGGTCATTGTGTGGAGATAGGGCGCCAGCATCGGTTCCTCGGCAACGATGACGGCGTCGACGTTGCCGATCGACCATCCGTGATCTGTGAGCATCCCCTCGACGCGCTCCAACAAGACGAGACTGGAGATATTCGCATATTGCGGGTCGTTGGCCGGGAAGTGCTCGCCGATGTCGCCCAGCGCGGCCGCGCCGAGCAGCGCGTCGCAGACGGCATGAGTCAGCGCGTCGGCGTCCGAATAGCCCGCCAAGCCCTGGTGATGGGGAATTTCGACGCCGCCCAACACGAGCGGGCGATCGGGCGTGAAGCGATGCAGATCGACGCCGATCCCGACGCGCATGACGGCATCAAGCGTAGACTCGTTGGCTCGAGGCTGCAAGCGAGACCCGCGTCCTTGCCGACGTCATGGGAAACCCTCTAGGCTGACGGTCATGTCGACCCTTCTCGTCCTTTGGCTCGTGGCCTTCACGCTGTCCTTGACCGGCACTCGTTCGTTTCTGGATCGAATGCAGCACGCGGGCACGGGCCAGCCGATCCGCGACTACGGGCCGACCATTCACGCCCACAAGGAGGGCACGCCCACAGGCGGCGGACTCGTCCCGCTGATGGTCTTGGCCTTTGGCGCGCTGTTGGCCGCTCTAATGGGCATGCTGGATGCTCGCGGCGCGCTCCTCGTCGCGGCGGCGCTGGCCTTTGGCGCGGTCGGCATGATCGACGACGCCATCAAGCTTGCTCAACGCCATGCCAAGGGGCTCGCCGCTCGCTACAAGCTGGGGCTCCAGATCGCCCTAGCGGTCGGATGGGTCGGTCTCACTCATGCATTCGTCGGCCTGGATCGGGCGCTGATCGTGCCGTTCGGCGGAACGTGGCAACCGGACGTTGGTATCGCCGGCGTCATCGCTGTCTTCGTCCTGGTCGGCACGGTCAATGCGCTCAACATCACCGACGGCCTCGACGGATTGGCCGGGGGCGTCGGCCTTATCGCGCTGGCGGCCTTCATCGGGCTCATCGCGCAAGGTTCCCTGGGTAGCGGCATGCTCTTGCTAGCCGGCATGCTCGCCGCGGCGCTGCTCGGCTTCCTCGTCTGGAACGTCCACCCCGCGCGGGTGTTCTTGGGCGACTGCGGGGCGATGGGGCTCGGCGGCGCGACGGCCGCCCTGGCCGTTCTCACCCGCACAGAGCTTCTCTTGCCCCTGATCGCGCTGGTTCCGCTTGGGGAGACGCTGTCGGTCATGGTCCAAGTCCCCTACTACAAGCTGACCGGCCGCCGGATCTTCAAAGTCAGTCCGCTCCACCACCATTTTGAGCGCGCCCAAGGCGTCGAAACCCCTTTTCTGCTGCCCGGCGCCGAGTGGCCGGAGGGGCGAATCACGTTGGCCTTCTGGGGCGTTGCGGCTTTCGGGGTTCTGACGGCGCTCTGGGCCGCGTCTGCATAAAGCTAGTGGGCCGCCTGGTCGCACGCTCGACGGTCGACGTCTGACGTGCAAACGCTTGTCAAGAGACCTTCTTGCCCTATCATTGCATATTAAGCGGGTTTTGCCAGTAGAAGCAATGATAGTGTGTGGTTGGTCGGTCGCCATCGCCCCCCCCCCCGAGTCGACATCGGGAACCATCTTGCTATCAAAGGAGGATGTGATGTTATCCATCACAACATCGGCGCGCTGGACGTTGACCCTTGCCCTCGCGGTGCTATTGGGGCTCATTTGGGCGTCTCCAACCGCCCTTCTTGCTCAAGGTCAACCGGCCCTCGAAGTCGAGCCCACCTCGCTCACCTTTGAGGCCGAAGCTGGCGGATCCGCCCCGGATGCCCAGACGTTGACCGTCACCAACGATGGCAGCGGGCAGATGGACTGGGAAATGGCCGATAACGCCGACTGGCTCATCGCGGAGAGCAGCGGCGTGCTCAACGGCGGTCAAAGCGCCGGCGTCAACGTCATTGTGCTGATCGACAATCTTGACGCGGGGACCTACGAAGCGACCATCACGGTCACGGCCGAGCAAGCCGACAACAGCCCGGTTGAAGTCCCGGTCACGTTGACCCTGCAGGGGTCCGCGAGCATGGGCGAGCTGACGGTCGAGCCCCGCCAGCTCAACCTTCAGGCCGAAAAGGGCGGCAATCCCCCGTCTGAGACCGTCACGATCGAGAATACGGGGGACGCAGCGCTGGACTGGACGGCCGAGTCCCGAGCCGATTGGCTCAGCCTTAGGCCCGATCGTGGCTCGTTGAGCCCCGGTCAGCGACGAAGCGTGCGCGTCACCGCGGATATCGAGTCGGTCAACGCCGGCGACTTCCAGACGACGATCGCCGTCAGCTCGCCCGACGCGAGCCGGAGTCCGGTGCGCGTCCAGGTGTCGCTCTCGTTGGAGGAGAGCCCGGACCAACCGGCGGGCCCCCAAGCGTGTGAGCGTGGCAACACGGTGTTCGCCGACGACTTCAGCGATCCCGGCAGCGGATGGACGCAGGATTCCGGCGGTGGCTTCAACTGGGGGTATGACGAGGGCGAGTATCGCGTCTTCATCACCGAGCCCAACTTCCTGATTTGGGCCTCGGCACCCTTCGACGAGTCCCGTATTCCCCGAAGCTACTGCCTGAGCGCCGACGTGAAGCAGCTCGTCCAGGGGAGTCTTTCCTCGCAGGGCGAGGTCGGCCTGATGTTTGCCAGAAGCGAGAGCAACAACACCTTCACCATGTTCAGCGTCGCGAACACAGAGCTATATCGCGTCGTTCGCTGGGACTGCAGCGGCTCTGGGTGCTCATCCGACGTCCTCGTTGAGGCCCAAGCGTCGGACGCGATTCGGTCACAGGACAGCTTCAACCGGTTGCAGATCATTGCCGAAGGACGCGAAGCCCGTCTGTTTATCAACGACACCCAGGTCGAGATTGTGTCGACCGAGACCTCCGGCTCTGTCGGCGTCATGACCATCAGCTTCGACGAGCCGAACGTCAACGGTCGCTTCGACAACTTCGAGGTCACGGAACTGCCCCAGTGACGATCAAGCTCGACAGCAAAGGAGGCCAGGTGAAACATGCGAATCGGATTTTGGATCGTCGTCGTCGGGGCGCTTGTCGGCCTCGTCGCGCAATTGATGCCGGGACCCGTCCTGGGTCCCGAGCAACCGCCTGACCAGCCGACCGACACGACGGAACAGCCGAGACCGGAGCAACCCGAAGCGGAGCAGCCGGAACCGGAAGCCCGATTGCAGGACCGATTGGAAGGACTGGCCGAGGCCGACGATCCCGAAGCGTACGCGAGCCAGCACGATCTGACCTACGAGGACGGGATGGTCCAGGTCGTGGTCGAGCTCGGGGATCAAGCCGACCAGGCCACGTTCAGTTGGGCCGTGGGCGCCTTGGACGGCGAGGTGGAAACGTCGTACCAGGCCCGCTTTCAGGTGCGGGTGCCGCGTTCGGCGCTGATGAAGCTGGCGAGGCATCCGCACGTGGCGTTCATTCGAGCGCCGGTCCGACCTCAACGATGAGGTCTGAGCCCAGGAAAGACGCATAAGGAGGATCAGCAACATCATGCATGGAGCGATCGCACGGCGCGTTGCGTTGACGGCCTTGATTCTGCTCATGGGCGGAACGCTGGTAACCCAAGCGCAGACGAGTCTGACCACCTCATCCGACAAAGAGCCCAAGCAAAACAGCCCGAAGATCCAATCGATGGTCGAGGATCTCTTTAACGAGTCAGGAAGCCGAGCGTTATCCCAGGCATCCGCAACGAGCAGCACGAAGCGGCTGTTTGCCACCGACATCAAAGGGAATCGAGCGCGCGTCGTCGTGGAAGCAGCGTCCGGAGCTGCCACCTCGACGCTCGTTGAACGAATCGAAGCGGCCGGTGGACGCGTCGAGACGACCTACGAGACCTCCATCCAAGCCTATCTCAGTGAATCCACCATCCGTGAACTGGCCGACACGAACCTCGTGTCGTTCGTGCGCATGCCGGTTCAGGCCCAACAACCGAGGTCGTCGAAGCAACCCCATCAGGCAACCGAATCTCGGGGGACTACGGAGAGCGAAGGCTTGTCCGTGATCGGATCGCGGGCGTGGAATGAGGCCGGCCTCAATGGCGAGGGGGTCAAGGTTGGCATCGATGATGGCGGGTTTGATAACTATGAGAGCCTATTGGGAGAAGACCTCCCGCCTTCCGACAAGGTTGAAACTCGCTCGTTTGCAGAAGACGCCGATATCGAGGCGGACACTGATCATGGAACGGCCGTCTCGGAGATCGTTCACGACGTGGCACCGAACGCCAGTCTCTACCTCACCAACTCACAAACGCTGGTGGAGACACAGAACGCCATCGACTGGATGCTGGAGCAGGACGTCGACGTCATCAACAGCTCATGGGGATTCAACACCGGCTGTCTACAAGATGGAGACGCGGGGCTCCTCGGATCTCAGATCCAGGAGGCCCGTGAGCAGGGGGTCACCTGGGTGACCTCTGCCGGCAATGAAGGCGGAGATCACTGGCGAGGAGAATGGGAAGACCCTGACGATAATGATCAACACAACTTCTCCTCGATCGATCAAAACCTCTCGTTCGATGTGGAGTTGTTCCTAGCTGAAAATGACGGCGAGCGGTTCGCGTTGGCCAGTACCATTGTGCTGCTAAGTTGGAACGGTGACTGCGAGGACGCACAGAATGCCTACGAGCTTGAGATCAATTCGGACGTCCTCAGCTCGCCCATCGAAGGTGACTGGGGCTTAGAACCGGGCATCCCCACCAAGATTGTCACTGGCATCATCGGGTCAGAAGATACCTCCCTCGTTGGGGAAGAGATCACGATGAACGTGTCCATCAAAAAGACCGTGGATGATGCTCCAGAGCTACTTGACCTCACCATTCTCGAGTGTCGAGAGTGCATCGATCGTGAGTCGCGTCATCTCAATGCCGAGGGGAGCGTCGGCGTGAGCGAGCCGGCCATCTCTCCCGATGCTGTGTCGGTTGGGGCAACCCACCACACGCCAAGCGAATGCGGCGACCTTTGTGCGGAAGGCTCGTTGCTCGAGTTCTCCAGTCGTGGCCCGACTGGCGACGGGCGAACCAAGCCCGATATCGCCGCCCCATCGTTCGTCTCAACAACAGCGTTCGGCGAGTGGACGCCAGATGATGACGACCTCGGTTTCGCCGGCACTTCGTCATCTGCCCCCCACGTGGCCGGGGCGGCGGCACTCGTCACCCAAGCGAGACCCGAGTTTTCACCGAATGAGGTGCAAAGCTTCCTCGAAGATCGCGCCGAAGATCTTGGCCCGCCCGGCAAGGACAATTTGTTCGGAGCTGGCTTGATGACCCTTGGGCCCGTCCCCGAACAGCGGGAAGAGGATCCCCGACTCACCGTGGATCCGACGGAGCTCAGCTTTACGGCAACCAAGGGTGAAGGCGATCCCGCGCCGAAGTCATTGGAGATCGGCAATGACGGCGGCGGGGCGCTGGACTGGAGCGCCCAGACGACGGCAAACTGGCTCCAGCTCAGTCGCTCATCGGGCAGTGGGCCCGCCAACGTCGACGTGTCCGCCAGCATCAGCGATCTGTCCGGCGGGACGCATGAGGGCCGCATCGTGATCACCGCCTCCGGAGCTGACGGCAGTCCGGCCACAGTCCCAGTGACGTTATCACTCCAGGAAGGGGAAGAACCGGCAACCCTTGAGGTCAGTCCCCAAGCGCTGACCTTCGAGGCCACCGCCGGCGACAGCGCACCGCCCGCCCAGACACTGAACGTGACAAACGGCGGCGACGGGCTGCTCGAGTGGCAGGCCCGGACGACGGCTCCCTGGATCCAGCTCAGCTTGGAAGAAGGCTTTACGCCCTCAAACGTTGACGTCTCGGTCAATGTGGGCGACCTCTCCGCGGGCACGCACGAAGGCCGCATCATCGTTACCTCGCCCGATGCCGACAACGGCCCCATCCGCGTCGACGTCACGCTGGAACTGTCCGGCGACACGTCTCAAGCGCCCATGCTCGACGTCCAGCCCGATCCGCCGGACTTGAACTTCGGCGAACAACCGGCGGCGGGGCAAGCGTCGCTGGAGATCACGATCCGCAACGCCGGCGCCGGAACGCTCAGTTGGGAAGCGAGCGCCGATGAGCCCTGGGTGGCGATCGATCCCAACAGCGGCAACCTGAGCGCTGACCAGGCACAGCCCGTCCAGGTCACGGTCGATAGCGGCTCGCTGGAGCCGGGCGAGCACACGACGGACTTGCAGATCTCGGCCGAGGACGGCCAGCAGTCGGCGACCGGGACTGTCCGCGTCCAGATCGTCGAAGAGCAACAGCAAACGGAAGGCCAGCTCCTGGCGCTGGCGTTCGAGGAGTTCCTCCTGATGGAGCCCGCCGACTGGACGCGCGAGACCCAGGACGGCTGCGTCGTCTACACCAACGACAGCGACGACCGCAGCCAGGTCCGTGTGACGCAACTGAACGGTTCGACGCGCTCGTTCGACATCCCGGCCGGCAATCAAGTGATCGTCTGTGATCGGGTGATCCACATCGACACGCGGACGTAGGCATGCCGCAGTGGACGTTGCGAGCAGTGTCCGAGCCGACGGGGCCGTTCGCTCCGGCCCCGTCGGCTTCTTCTCCAAGGCTTTCATGGACCCGCGAACTTCTGGATCCGTCTCAGGCGGCTTCGGCCGCGCGTTGCGATTCGGGCCATCGCGCTCGGCATGGGGACGACGCCCCGATCGGGCCATGTCGCCAGCAGCTGAGCCTATCGCTAGGAGGTTGTTCTTACGATGCTCCCACAAGGGGCCTTTCACCAAATCGTATTGGCGCAATCCGGGCTAAGGGAGATGGCCGAGTCCCTCGGCGACGCCGCAGATGTCGTGCGGGGCGCGCTAGACGTTCTGCCAACGATTCCTCTGGGCGTGACCGACGTGCCCAGTCTGGCCGTGCTGGCGCTCGCGCTGGTCGGGTGGCGCGCCCGCGCGACCGGTCAGTCTTCGACGGCGGCTGCCACCTCTGCGATCCTGTCGGCGCTCGCGTTGTGGGCCGTATGGGCTCTCGGTTTCGGATCAGAGCTGGAGATCACGCTCGCCATCACGCTGTTGGGCACCGCTATTGCTTTGGCCATCGGCTATCCGATCGGCCGCGCGTTGGGCCCGTACCGTGAAGGGCACGACCGAGCAGGAGTGCGGCCTTTCGACTTCCTCGCCAAGGTCCCCGAGTTCGTCTTTCTTGTGCCCGTGGTCATCTATTTCTCCATCGGAAACGGGGCGGCCGTGATTTTGGCCGCTCTGGTCGGGCTGTTCGTGGCTGTGAGCCGCGTGCGTCAGGTCTCTCAGCGGAACCTTGGCGGGGTTCGGATGCTCAGCGCTACGCTCAATGCGACAGCCCTGCGCGTCTACGCGGCCGTCATCCTGGCCAGCTTGATCAACGCTGCTGGCTTGGGGAGGATCCTGTTCACGGCCATCAACACCATCGACGTGGAGCTTGGCCTCCAAGCAGCGGCTGCGACCGTGCTGTTCGCGTTCGTGCTGGATCGGCTCACGGACGATCCCTTGGGCCCGCGCTCGAGTCCCGACGCTGAGACGGTGTTCGAAGGCAGTTACTGACCACCGCATAAGTCGGGTGACTCAATGTCCGCAAGTTTCGCCCACGACACGGCAGTCGCTTAACCCTTCTTTCGCGGTGATCAGTAACGGGAGCTCGCAGCGCGATCGTCGGCCTCAGGGGACGTGGCGAGAGATGGGGCTAGACCTGTCGTCTTGACGGCTATGCGTTCCCAGCCGAACGGGGGGATTGATCAGACGAGCGTGCTGAGGTCGTCCAGCACGTAAAAGGACCGCGTCTCAGCTCCATCCAACGCCGCCCGCGACGTGACGCCCGTCAGCACGAGTGCCGCCTCGCATCCGGCGTTGATCGCCCCGTCGATGTCGGTCTCCAGTCGATCGCCGATGACGAGGCAGGAGCTCGGTTCGCGAACGCCGAGCGCCTCCAGCGCAACCTCGAAGGCGATCGCGGAGGGCTTCCCGACGATTCGCTCAGGCGGATGGCCCATACCCCGCAGCGCCCCGACGATCGCGCCCGCGCCGGGCGTCGGTCCGTCGGGCGTGGGGAACGTCGGGTCCGCGTTGGTGGCGACGTAGCGCGCGCCCCCGTTGAGCGCGCGGAGCGCGTCGGCCAGCTTGTCGTAGGTTAGGTCGCGATCCATGCCGGTGACGACGACGTCGGCATCGTCGGGATCGACGAGCGCGTGGCCCGCCAGCGTCAACTCCTCCCGCAATCCCGATTCGCCGATGGGAAAGATCGACGAGGGGCCCACGTCATGGTGTAAATGCTGGGCCACGATGAACGCGCTGTTGACGACGTTGCGCGGATCGACGGCGAAGCCGTGTCCATGGAGGCGCTCGGCAATGGCCCGACGTGAGCGCGTGGCGTTGTTGGACAGCAGCACGAGCGACCCCCGCTCCGCCAGCGCGTGGAGCGCTCCGACTGCGCCTGGGACCACCTCCGGGCCCCGCACGAGCACGCCGTCGATGTCGACGATGAAGCCGCGGAAACGATCAAGCGCGATCGGCGTCATGGCAGCATGCCTCGTTCTGCCGTAAGATGACCCATCATGCCCGTCGACAATGAGCCCGTCAACCGTCCCGACGCCACCCCGGCCCCGATCTATCACGATCCGGAGGACTGGCCTCTAATTACGCCCGATCTCCCGGGCATCGGCGGCGACCTCAAGACCGAGCCGGCGCACTTCGTCGTGGAGGAGATCCCGCTCTACGAGCCCGCGGGCGAGGGCGAGCACGTCTACGTCCGCGTGACGCGCGAGGGCTGGACAACTCGCGAGCTCCAGCGTGAGATCGCCGACCTGTTCGATCTCAAGAACAACCACCTGGGCTGCGCCGGGCTCAAGGACAAGCACGCCCGGGCTACCCAGACGTTTTCCCTCCATCTGCTGGAGGCGGATCCGGACGAGGTGGCCGACCGGATCGAAACGGAACTGGGGGTCACGGTTGAGTGGGCCACGCGCCATGCCAACAAGATCCGCCGCGGCCACCTGATCGGCAACCGTTTTACGATCGCCCTGTTGAATCCGGGGGAGCCCGGGAGGGCTTGGGATCGGGCCCAGTCGATTGCCCAAGCGGTGCGCCAGCGCGGATTGCCCAACTACTTCGGTGCCCAGCGGTTGGGCGAGGATTGCGAAAACGCCCGCCACGGCCGCGAGATCCTTCTGGGACAGCGCGAGAAGCGCGGCCGCTGGATCCGGCGGTTCCTCATGTCGGCGTACCAGTCCTGGCTGTTCAATCGCTGGCTCGCCGAGCGCATCAACGTCGGGTGGTTTGCGGAGATTCTGCCGGGCGACGTCGCCAAGAAGACGGACACCGGCGGGCTGTTCAACGTCGACGACCTCGACCAGGAACGGCCCCGCTTCGACCGAGACGAAATCACGTACACGGGCCCGATTTACGGGCACAAACTCTGGTGGGCGGGCGGCGACCCGGGCGAGCTGGAGGCCCGCGTGGTCGCCGAGGAGGGCATCACGGATCGGCATTGGGCCCAGGCCCAGCTCAAGGGCACCCGCCGCCGAGCGCGGATCGTCCTGCCCGACCTGGAGGTTGAGGATGCTGCCGACGGGCTGCGCTTTTCCTTTGCGCTGCCCAAGGGAGCTTACGCCACGACGGTCTTGCGCGAGTTCCAGCGCCCGCTCGATAGCTGAGGGATGGCCCAGCAGTCACCATGACCGGTTGTTATGTGCGGATAAGACGAGGAACGGCCCGACGAAATTGATCGACGCTTGCCCATGAACCAAGACGCATTCGTTCGCATCGAGGAGCTGAGCAAGTCGTACCGCGAGGGCCAAGTGTTGCACACCGTCCTGGACCAACTTGATCTCGACATCGAGGCCGGCTCGATCGTGGCGATCCTGGGGCGCAGCGGCAGCGGCAAAAGCACGCTGCTCAACTTGGTCAGCGGCATCGATCGGCCCGACAACGGCGCGATCTGGATCGGCGAACAGCGCGTCACGTCGCTGAGCGAGCGCGCCCGGACCCTGCTGCGTCGGCGCGCCATCGGCTTTCTCTTCCAGTTCTTCAACCTGATCCCGACGCTCACGGTGTGGGAGAACGTCACCTTGCCCGTGGAACTGAACGGGGGCCTGACCGATGACGCGCAGCAGCGCGTCGAGTCGCTGTTGGACGAGGTCGGTCTGCTTGAGCGTCGGACGGCCTATCCCGAACAGCTCTCCGGCGGCGAGCAACAGCGCATCGCGCTCGCCCGCGCGATGGCCCACGATCCGGACCTCCTGCTCGCGGACGAGCCGACCGGCAACCTCGACGAGGCCACGGGACACCGCATGATGGAGCTCCTCGAACGCCTCGCCCGCGAGACGGGCCGCACGTGCCTGTTGGCGACCCACAGCCGCGAGGTCGCCCGCACGGCCGACCGCGTCCTGCGCTTGGACCGCGGCCAGATCGTGCCCGTCTCGGTCCCGGAAACCGCCCATGGCGACTGAGACGCGCGCGCTCGGTCGAGCCGCCTGGCGCCATCTGAAGCGCCACCCTTGGCAGGGCGTGCTCATGGCGCTCGGCGTCGCGCTCGGCGTGGCGGTCGTGGTGGCGGTCGACCTGGCCAACGCCAGTGCCTCCCGGGCGTTCGAGCTGAGCACCGAGGCCGTTGCCGGGCGCGCCACCCACGCCATCCGCGGCGGCCCAGAGGGCCTCGATGAGGACCTCTATGCCCAGCTGAAGCGCGACGGCGTCGCCCCCCTAGCGGCACCGGTGATCAATCAGTACGTCTCCTCAGAGCAACTCGGGGATCGGGCGTTCCGCTTATTGGGCATTGACCCGTTCGCCGATGCGCCGTTTCGCAACTATCTCGTTCCTTCCGGCGATCTGTCCGTACAGGACCTGCAGTCGTTGCTCACCCGACCGGGCGCCGTTCTGATCTCGACCGACGTCGCCGCGCGATACGGACTGTCCGTCGGGGATTCGCTCACGCTGACCGTAAGCGGCTACGCGCGCGACGCGCGCATCGTCGGCTTGCTCCAGCCGAACGATACGTTCAGCCAACGGGCCCTGTCGGGGCTCATCATCGCCGACGTCGCCACGGCTCAGGAACTGACGGAGCGGACGGGGCGCTTGGATCGGATCGATCTCATTCTGCCCGAGGCCCCCGGCGCGGCGAGCCAAGCGAAACGCCGCATTCGCGAGCGATTGCCCGAGGGCGCACGGCTCCAGCCCGTCGGCACGCGCACGGGCGCGATCGAGCAGATGACGGCCGCGTTCCAGACCAATCTGACGGCGTTGAGCCTTTTGGCGCTCGTGGTTGGCGTCTTTCTCATCTACAACACGATGACGTTCGCGGTCGTCCAACGACGGGCGCTGTTCGGGACGCTGCGCTCGCTCGGCGCGACTCGGCGCCAGATTTTCCAGATCGTGCTGATCGAAGCGGGATCCATCGGGCTGATCAGTTCGGCGATCGGCGTCGGCCTCGGGATCGTGCTCGGCCAAGGCGCGGTCGAGTTGGTGACGCGCACGATCAACGACCTCTACTTCGTGCTGACGGTCCAGAGCGTCGGGTTACCAACGGGAAGCCTCGTCAAGGGCGGACTCCTCGGCCTCGTCGCCACGCTTACGGCCGCGGCGTTCCCCGCCTGGGAGGCCGCGGCCACGTCGCCGAGCTCGGCGCTCTCGCGGGCCGGGTTGGAAGCCAAGGCTCGTCGCGTCGCGAGCTGGAGCGCGTTGGGCGGCGTTGGCGGCATTGCGCTTGGCTTGGGCATATTGGCGTGGCCGACGCGCGATTTGACCGTCAGCTTCGTCGGGACGTCGCTGGCCCTAATCGGCGCCGCGATGATCACGCCGTTGGCAACGTCCTGGTTGATGAAGGGGTTGAGCCGGCTGTTCGGGCGGATCTGGCGGCCGATCGGCCCCATGGCGCCCCGGGAAGTGAGCGCCTCGCTCAGCCGCACCTCCATCGCCGTGGCGGCGCTCGTCGTCGCCGTCTCCGTGACGATCGGCGTGGGATTGATGGTCACGAGCTTCCGCACCACCGTCGTCGACTGGCTCGATCAGTCCCTCAGCGGCGACGTCTACGTCTGGGCGCCGGGCTTCGGCAACGCCCAGACCTCGGCAACGCTCGATCCCGACATTGTCGACCGCGTCAACGAGCTGGAGGAGGCCGACCGCGTCGACGCGCTGCGCAGCGTCATCGTCGACTCGGCCCAAGGATCGCTCCAGGTGGACGCCGTGGCGAACCCGAGCGACGGCAAAGAGCACACTTATCTCTGGACCGACGGGCCCGTGGATGAGATCTGGCACGAAGTGCGCACGAGCAAGGCCGTGATCGCCTCCGAGCCGCTGGCGCGCCGTCTGAATCTGACTCGAGCGAACGACGAGCTGACGCTGTTCACGGACGAGGGACGCCAGACGTTCGAGGTGGTCGGCGTCTACTACGACTACGGGTCCAGCCAAGGCATCGCGACGATGTGGCACGAGATCTATCGCCAGTACTGGGACGACCCGTCGTGGACCGCGCTGTCGATCAACCTGCCCGCCGACGCTGACGCCGACCGAATTACCCGCCAGCTGCAGGCCGAGTTGACCGACATCCAGAGCGTCCAAGTCCAAGCCAATCGCGAACTTCGCGCGGAGGTGTTGGCCATCTTCGACCAGACGTTTGCCATCACGAGCGCGCTGCAGCTATTGGCGATCGTGGTGGCGTTCATCGGCGTGCTGAGCGCGCTGTTGTCGTTGCAGTTGGAGAAGACGCGACAACTGGGCATCCTGCGCGCGCTCGGCTTCTCGGTCCGCGAGATCTGGGGCCTGATCACCCTGGAGACTGGCCTGATCGGCACGTCAGCCGGCCTGTTGGCGATACCGACGGGGTTCGGGTTGGCCCTGATCCTCGTCTACATCATCAACCGCCGCGCCTTCGGCTGGACGCTCCTGCTGCAGCTGGACGCGTGGACGTTTCTCCAGGCCCTTGCTGTGGCGATCGGCGCGGCGTTGCTGGCCGGACTCTATCCCGCTTATCGCATGAGCCGCATCCTGACCGCTGCGGCATTGAGGAACGAGTGATCGACCCATGACACGATTCCGCCTTGTCGGAAGCGCGATTCTTGTCGTCGCGGTGCTAGCTCTGGTGGGCGGGGCGCTCAATTTCGTGCTGAGCGACGATGCCGCGCGGCGCGCCCCGACGCTTTCGGCCAGCGACAGCACCGACATGAGCGGGTTCGCCCAAGCCGACGCGCCGCGCTCGTTCGCGTTCCCGGGCGATCATGCGCCCCATCCCGATTATCGCTCGGAGTGGTGGTACTTCACGGGCAACCTAGCCACCGCCGACGGGCGCTCCTTCGGGTATCAGTTGACGCTGTTCCGCCAAGCCTTGGTGCCGCCCGACGAGCGAGCGGACCGTGCCTCCGATTGGGCGACCAATCAGGTCTACATGGGCCACTTCGCCTTATCGGACGTGGACGGCGGTCGATTCTACGACGCCGAGCGGTTCGCTCGCGGCGCGGCCGGCATCGCGGGGGCCCAAACGTCGCCGGTGGAGATCTGGTTGGAGGACTGGTCGATCACTTGGCGTGGTCAGCGATCACTGACGATTGAGGCTCATCAACCATCGTTTAGCATTGACCTCACGCTCAACCGCGAGAAACCGATCGTCTTCCAGGGCGGCAATGGCCTGAGTCCGAAGGGCCCCGAAGCGGGCAACGCGTCGTATTACTACAGCATGACCCGACTGAGCGCCGAGGGCACGGTGCGCACGGACGACCGACGCTTCGAGGTAACAGGCACCAGTTGGCTCGATCGGGAGTTCAGCAGCAGCTTTTTGAGCGAGAATCAGATCGGCTGGGACTGGTTCGCGCTGCAGTTGGACAACGACACCGAGCTGATGCTCTATCGGCTCCGCCGGAGTGACGGGGCGAAAAGTCCTTACTCGTCGGGGACGTTCGTCGCTCCCAACGGCGACGCGCGCCACCTTGACGGCGACGAATTCGAACTGACCCCCACGGCCGAGTGGACCAGTCCCCGCTCCGGCGCAACGTATCCCGTCGCTTGGCAGATCGAGGTGCCCCCGTTGGATGCCGAGTTGACGATTGAGCCGCAGCTGCGGGACCAGGAACTGAGCGGCTCGTTCCTCTATTGGGAAGGGGCGATCCGCGTTACGGGTCAGCTGCGCGGCCAAGCGATCGAGGGCGTCGGCTACGCCGAACTGACCGGCTACGCCGAATCGCTGCAGGGGCGCTTCTAGGCCGCTTCCGCGTTCGAGTCGATCAGGCCCCAACAAGCGGGCGCTTGATCCTCTGGAGGGGCTGTGCCATGATGCCTTCGCTATGGGGTTCATGGCCGAAACGCTGACCCAAGTGCGGGCGCTCAGTTGGCGCACCATTCTGCGCGACTACGGCTTTCTGACCGTCGGCGGCCTCCTCATGGCCCTCAGCTTCGACGTCTTTCTCTCACCGGCTGAGGTGGCTCCCGGAGGCGTGCCCGGTGTGGCGATCATCATCAACCGGTTCACGGGACTTCCCGAGGGCATGACGATGCTCGTGCTCAACCTGCCGCTGCTGGTGCCTGGCTTCTTCTATTTGGGGCGGTTCCGTTTCCTTGCGCGGACGTTTTACGCCGTGATTATCTTCAACGTGGGCGTTGATGTGCTTCCGGCCGTTTTGCCGCCGCAGGGCATCACCGACGATATCCTGCTCAACACGCTCTACGGGGCGGTTGTCGGCGGCGTCGGATCCGGTCTCATCTATCGCGGGCGCGGCACGCCGGGCGGTACGGGCGTTATTAGCCGCATCTTGCAACGACGAACCGGCATTCCGATCAGCCAGCTCTACATCGCCATCGACGGGGCGGTCATCCTGGCGCTGGGGCTGTTCTTGGGCTGGGAGAAGTCGCTCTATGCGCTGGTGATGCTCTTCCTCTGGGGAATCGTGACGGACTACGTTCTGGAAGGCCCAGGGCTGGTGCGCACGGCGTTCATCGTCACGGAAAAGCCGAACGAGGTCGCCACGCATCTGTTTGAGCGCATGGGCGTTGGCGTTACGGCCTGGGAGGCCCGCGGCATGTTTACCGAGCGCGAGCGGACGGTGCTGTTCTGCACGATCAGCCGCCCCGACGTCAACACGATCAAGTGGATCGTCGCCGAAGCCGATCCGTCGGCGTTCGTCGTGATCGGCGAGGGCCATCAAGTGCGCGGCGGACGCCTGGGACGAGCGCCGGAAGATTGAATGAACCTCGAGGGGCCGCCACGCTCGCTGCAACGTCAGTGGATCAACGCCACAATCGCGCGATCAAGTTGATCACCACGGAGAGCACGATGCTCAACGCGACCATCGTGCCCAATGGAACGTAGACCGTCGTGTTGCCCCATTGCCAAACGACGTCCCCGGGAAGCCGACCGAGCCAAGGGACCCGGCCGACCAGCATGAGCAGCCCCCCAAGGGCCGCAAGGACCAGGCCCGCTAGCAGGACGTAGCGCCCGAGGTCGCTGATCTCCATTGTGCCGAGATAATTCGAGCAATCCGCGGTTGATCCACGGCGTTAGCGCCCCGTCGGCTGCAGGCTGAGATCGGCAGAGGCCTGGAGGCAGGTCGCTTCCCCCTCCAAGTGGAGCCGAGCGATCTCCATCGCTCGCGAGCGCGCGTCCTGGCGCTCCCGCCACGTCAGGTATTGGGACACGCCCGACATGGCCACCGAGACTAGCGTGGCACCCACTTGGGCGTTGACGACGATCGGCCCGATCCGGATCTCCAGATCGAGCGCGTTCGTCCCCACCGCCGCCGCAGACGCAAGCCCCAGGACGTTGCCAACGAGACGGACCGAGTCGGCGATTTGGAAGCCCTGTTCCACGTCGCGAGCCGCCTCGACGCAGCCCATGGCCTCGAACGTCTGGATCGGCGCGCCGTAGGCCATCCAGCCGAGTTGGGACGGCGTGACGGCGATGTCCACGGTTGACGCTGGCGATTGTTGGGCGATCGTTCCCGAGCCGACGAGGACGAGCAACGCAAGCGTCGTCATCAGGATGCGTTGTTGCATGGGAGAACTCCTTTCCGCTGGGCCCTCAACGCCCCAGGATGAGGGGCACGATCACTAACGACAAGGCCGCGATCAACACGACGCTGATCAGGTTGAGCCAGATGCCGGCTCGGGCCATCTCCGGGATCGACAGATAGCCCGACCCGAAGACGATCGCGTTGGGCGGCGTCGCCACCGGCATGACGAATGCGCAGCTGGCGGCCAAGGCGACGGGAACGATCAGCACGTTCGAACTGAGCCCCAAGCCGGGAGCGATGCTCGACATGATCGGGATGAGCGTGGCGGCCGTGGCGGTGTTGCTGGTCAGATTGGTCAAAACCGCCACCAGCGCGACCACGGCCAATACGATCAGCAGCGCCGGGGCCCGGCCCATATCGACCACTTGGGCGCCCATGAACGCGCCGACGCCGTTGGCTTGAATCGCTTCGGCCAGGCTCAACCCGCCGCCGAACAGGATCAGGATGCCCCAAGGCAGCTCGCGGGCACCCTCCCAGTCCATGACGAAGACGCGTTCGCGAAGGTTGACGGGGATGACGAACAACAACAGGCCCGCGGTCATGGCGATGCCGGCGTCGGTCAGCCCGCCGAACGGCGCGATGCCGGCGATTTCGATTTGCACCAACAACGGCCGCAGAATCCAGGAAGCGGCCGTCAGAAAGAAGACCCCCGCCGTGACCCACTCGCCCCGTTTGACGGGGCCGAGGTCCTCGTACGCCGAGCGCGTCAACTGGCGGCCGCCTTCGATGCGCTCGATGCGGACCGGATACAAGGCGCGCGTCAACAGAGCCCAGATTAGGGGCAACAGGATGATCACGAACGGCAGGCCCACGAGC
Source organism: uncultured Thermotogae bacterium (assembly GCA_964567595.1). GTDB lineage: Bacteria > Bipolaricaulota > Bipolaricaulia > RBG-16-55-9 > RBG-16-55-9 > CAZMNF01. The sequence goes on from CAZMNF010000002.1 coordinate 104,921, forward strand.
ATCCAGCGGGCGAAGCTGACCTCCTGGCCGAGGGTCTCGCGCATGTAGGAGACCAGCACCAAGTTCGGTGGGGTGCCGATGATCGTGCCAACCCCGCCCACGGACGCCGCGTACGCGATTCCCAACAACAACGCAATGGAGAAGTTCCGCCCCGTCTGGGGCAACGCCGAGCCCAAGGACTGTCCGGCCTTCTGGCGCAACACGAGATCAATGACGCTGAGCGCGATCGGCAGCATCATCACGGTCGTCGCCGTGTTGGAGACCCACATGCTCAGCACCGCCGTCACCACCATGAAGCCGGCGATCATGCGGTTCGGCTCGGTGCCGACCAACCGAAGGGTGACGAGCGCGATGCGCCGATGCAGGTCCCAGCGTTGCATCGACAGCGACAAAAGGAATCCGCCCATGAACAGGAAGATGAGCGGATTGGCGAAGGGACGCGTGGCCCCCTCGATGGAGGTCGCGCCCGTGATCGGCAAGAGCACGATCGGCAAGAGCGCCGTGGCGGAGACGTGGATCGTCTCGGTGAGCCACCAGATCGCCATCCAGATCCCGATCGCCGCTGTGGCTCGCCCGGCAATGGGGAAGGCGACCCGCTCGCCCGACGCGTTGACGAACGCATCCGGCAACGCCAGATAGACGATCAACGCCAGGAGCGGCCCGGCAAACAGGCCGATCCATTGGACGGCACGCCGCGAGAGCCGGATCGGCGGCTCAGCCATGTCGGGATCAGCCGTGACGACGTTGGAATTCGGCCATGAACTCGGCGAGCGCGCGTGCGCTCTCGATCGGCACCCAGTTGTAGAGCGAGGCGCGGAGCCCGCCGACGGAGCGATGGCCCTTCAGGCCGATCAGGCCCTGCGCGTGACTCTCGTCCACGAACTGGGCCTCGAGCTCGGCGCTGGGCAGGCCGAAGGTGACGTTCAAAAGCGAGCGACTGCCCGAGTCGACGTGCGGGCGGTAGAAGCCGTCGGAGGCGTCGATCGCGTCGTAAATCCGCTCAGCCTTGTCGCGGTTGCGCGCTTCGATCGCCGCGAGGCCGCCGTCGTCCAACGCTTTCTGCACGACGAGGTCCACGAGATAGACGGCAAAGACGGGCGGCGTGTTGAGCAGCGAGGTTTTTTCGGCCACCTTGCGATAGTTGAGCATGTCCGGAATGTCGTCGGGCGAGCGCTCGAGCAAGTCGTTGCGCACGATCACGATCGTCACGCCCGCGGGGCCGAGGTTCTTCTGTGCGCCCGCGTACGCCACCCCGCAGCGGGAGTAGTCCAGTTGGCGACTGGCGATCTCGGAGGAGATGTCGCTCACCAGCGGCACCTCGCCCGTGTCCGGTAGATCGGGAAACTGGGTGCCGACGACGGTGTTGTTGCACGTCATGTGGACGTAGGCCGCGGTCGGATCGATCTCGTACTCGGACGGGTTGGGGAGGCGATCGGGGCGCTTGTCCTGCAGCGTCCATGCCGCGCGGGCCGAGCCGCCCTTGGCGGCCTCGTCGTAGGCCATGTGGCTCCAGCGGCCCGTCAGCAGGTAATCGGCGGATTGGCCAGATGGACGGAGGTTCATGGGGACGGCGGCGAATTGGGTCCGGGCACCGCCCGCCATCAGCAGCACGGTGTGCCCCTCGCCAAGCCCCAGTAGCTCAGCCAAGTTGGTCCGGACGCGCTCATGGATGCGCTCGTAGGCGTCGCTGCGATGGCTGGTCTCCAGGATGGAGAGCCCGGTGTCGTCATAGTCGAGCAGCTCCCGCTGAGCCCGCTCCAACACTGACGTGGGCAGCGCTGCGGGGCCCGGGTTGAAATTGTGGATGCGTTGCGCCATTGCGTGCCTCCGTGACTGATTCGCCGAGTTGTATCGGAACCTCCGCTAGAGGGCCTATCCTAGTCCCTGTGTTACAGAGGCGTCAATTGGCCATGAGAATGCGTAAAGTCTCCCGCACGAGAAGGCATGATATGGATCATGGCACGGACGCCCGGCGCGGATTAAATTATTGCAATGACAGGGATCGACGGTCAGATAGGGAGGCACCAGAAATGGCAATCGCGGGTTCCTTGAAGAGATTTACACCCCACCCCCTTACCCGGCCGTCCGCGGAGCCCTCGAAGCATGGAGCCGCGACTCCATCGGCTGCCAGGGTTTTGCCCGTGCGGTTTCGCCTCCTTACCGGCGGGATTTTTCCCCAGCAGCTCTCCCCCGTACGATAACGAGGCTCCGCGGGCGGGCCGTATCTCTACTGAGCTCCTGACCAACGCCCTCGCTAGCGTCCAATCCCCGTCTTTGGCGCGACCTCAAGCGCGCTGGTAAGGTCTGAGTCGATGCTCAGCACGCGCACAGGCCCACATGGTCGACATCGCCCTCGCCCAGCCATCCAGACGGAGCATCGTCACCGGGCTCAAGTCGCTGGGGGGAAGACCATGCCAGAGATATTCTCGACTGCTTCAATTCGTCGATTTCTGAGGACAGCCGGCATAGGTGCATTGGCATGTGCCGGTCCGCTTTTAGTCGCCATTGGCGATACCCCGAAGCACGCCCCAATCGACACCCATGTCAGCCAATCCTCACCCCAACGCACGTTCGGCGTCGCTGTCGGCGACGTCAACGGCGACGATCGTTTGGATGCGCTCTTTGCCCACGGCGTCTCGGCCGGCGGGTTTCCCAACGAGGTCTGTCACAACCGGGGCGAGGATCCGTTCTTCTCACGCTGTGAGGCCCTAAGCGCCGACGAACGCCTGACCGGCGAGGTCGAGCTGGGCGACGCCGACAATGACGGCGACCTCGACGCCGTGGTCGCCAACAACGGCAAAACCAGCCGCGGCGCGCCCAACCAGGTCTGCTTCAACGACGACGGCTTCCCCGAAGACGAGCCCTGCATCGATGTCACCGAGTCTCGGGAAAGCTTAGACGTCGCCCTAGGAGATCTCGACGCCGACGAGGACCTTGACGCCGTGTTCGCCAATGGAAGTGGCGCCCCCAACGTGGTTTGTTTCAACGTTAATTCAGGCGAGGACGTGGACTGTCAACCCATCAGCTCCGACACGCAAGGGTCGATCGGTGTGGCGCTGGGCGACGTGGACGGCGACGGCGACCTTGACGCTGTCTTTGCCAATCGGACGGAGCACAACGCGGTCTGTCTCAACGACGACGGGTTCGACCCGGATGCACCGTGCAAGAAGATCGCCTCCGCCGAGAACGGCAGCCGCGGCGTGGCGCTCGGCGACGTCGACGGCGACGGGGATCTGGACGCCGTCTTCGCCAACGGCGAGCCGAACTGGTTCAATACGGTTTGCTTCAACGACGGCGGCTTCGCGGAGCGCGAACCGTGCGAGCCTATCGGCCCGAACAACAATCAGAGCTTCCGCGTGGCGCTCGGCGACGTGGACGGCGACGGTGACCTCGATGCTGTCTTTGCCAA
>CAZMNF010000003.1:0-9547 GCA_964567595.1 uncultured Thermotogae bacterium
GAAGCCGGGACCGCTCCCGGCAACGCGACATGAACACCATCTCGACGTGGAGGTGATGTTGATGGCGCGGATGATGACCCCCATGAGCGGCAGCAGCCGCACCCCCATGGTCGGCGACCGCATCTCCAGCCTCGTCGACGACCTGTTCAGCGACTTCTTCGATCGCGGTCCGTGGAGCCGTCCCGATCTCGGCGCGACCGACATCTACGAGGCCGACGGCAAGCTGTGGATCGAGACGGCGTTGCCCGGCCTGCGCCGCGAGGACATCGACGTGCGCCTCAAGGACGATCGGCTGATCGTGCGCGGCACGTACGGGCACGATCGCGACCAGCACGTCCCGGAGGAGAACTACCTCCACAAGGGCCGTCCCAGCGGCCAGTTCGAGACGGCGTTCCCGCTGCCCGAGCAGGCGGCCACGAACGCCGATAACGTCGAGGCCACGTTCACCGACGGCATCCTCAAGGTCGGCGTCCCGCTGGAGGCGTCAATCGTCGACACGGGCGTCGAAATCGACGTCCAGTAATTCGCGTCAAGGCACACCTCTCTATCGAGATGGGAGGGCCTGGCGCCCGGCCAGGCCCTTCTCTCTTTTGCCGCGCGTCCAACCCATCTCCGAGAATGTTCCCGCCATGAGGAAAAGCGACGCGCTTCGTCTGGGCCTCGTCGGCGACCTCATGTTGGGACGCGGGATCGATCAGGCGTTGGAGACGTCCTGCGATCCGCGCCTGTATGAGCGCTTCGTCTCCGACGCCCGCGACTACGTCACGTTGGCTGAGCGCGCGAACGGCGGGTTCCCGCGGCCGATCTCCTGTGGCCATCTCTGGGGCGATGCGCTCCGCGCCCTGGCGCCGTCCCCGCCGGATCTCCTCCTCGGCAATCTGGAAACGGCCGTCACGACCCACCCCGAGCCGTACCCGGGCAAGGCGATCCACTATCGCATGCATCCGGCCAACCTCGGGTGCCTGAGCGAACTCGGCCTGGACGGCGTGACGCTGGCGAACAATCATGTGCTCGACTGGGGGCAAGATGGCCTCGTCGAGACGCTTTGGAGCTTGGCCGATGCGGGCATTCCGTACGGGGGCGCCGGGCGCACGGCCGCCGAGGCCGCTGAGCCGTTACGGCTGGACGCCAACGGCCAATCCGTGGCCGTCATCGCGCACGGCGCGCCCGACAGCGGCGTGCCCGAGGACTGGGCGGCGACCGAGCAGGCCCCGGGCGTCCAGCTGTTGCCCGACTTTGAGGAGGCCACCGTGGATCGCCTCGTCCGCGACGTCCAAGAGCGGACGTCGGCCGATGACGTCGTCGTGGTCTCGATGCATTGGGGCAGCAACTGGGGATGGGAGGTTCCCCGAGGGCACCGTCGGCTTGCGCATCGGCTCATCGAGGAGGCCGACGTGGACGTCATCCACGGGCACTCCTCGCACCATCCGCGCCCGTTCGAAATCTATCGGGAAAAATTGATCCTTTACGGTTGCGGCGACTTCCTCAACGACTACGAGGGCATCGGCCACCACGAGCGCTATCGGGGCGATCTGGCCGTGCTCTATCTCCCGGAACTGGCGGTCGAGACGGGAGCACTGCGCAGGTTGGCGTTGAACGTCTTCCAGATCCGGCGATTCGGACTGCGGGCGGCATCGGCGGCGGATGCCGAGTGGGTGGCCGAAGCCCTGGCCCAGCACGGTCCAGCATCGGCCCCGGAGCTCGCGCACATGGGCGACCATCGCCTCGCGCTCGAGATGACGTGAGCCGTGCCGTCCCTTGACAGCGCAAGCGGATTTCCGATAGCAACGAGGCAGGAGAGGGCCCGACTGTCCGACCGCTGCCTCTCGGGGGAGAGCTACTGGGGAAAATCCCGCAGGTAAGGAGGCGAAAACCCTGCGGGTAACCCCTGGCAGCCGGTCAGCGACCACAACGGATCGGACAGTCGGGTTCACAAAATGGGGATGGGGGCCGATCGCTCGCTCGCTCGGTCCGTGAGTCACGGTCGTCCTTACGTGGACATGATAACGGGCAAACGCCAGAGTTCAATGCCCGATTTTCTCCTCCTCGGGAACGATCCCCGCCCGTCCAACCGAGCTCGGCCTTTCGCTTGGTCCGTCCCGCTAACGTAACGGAGCTCGTGCTCCTAGGCGAGTGGCCGGATCGACGCGCAGGCTCCCCGACAGAATATCGCGGACGCCGTCGCAGCCCATGGTGGCGACGCTAGCGGGTGCGCTGAGTCCGGCCCAGCATGTGCGCATCTCTCGCCCTGGAGTCTTGAGTTGGAGACAGGGCCGCGCTAGCCGTTGAAGCGGTTCATGACAGTCTCGATGTCGTGAGCCACGAACGCGTCGATCGCCTCGGCGGCCCGATCCAAGAACGCGTCCAAGTCGTCGCGTTCCTCAGGCGTGAAGGGGCTGAGCACGAAGCCGACGAGGTCGTCCGGCATCGGCTCCGACGCGATGCCGAGCCGCAACCTCGGAAAGCTTTTCGTCTGCGCCCGCTCGACGACGGACGCGATGCCGTTGTGGCTGCCGGGGCCGCCCCGCGGCCGTGCCCGGAGTTTGCCGAACGGCAGATCCACGTCGTCGTAGACGATCAAGCACCCCTCGGGAAGGATCTGGAAGCGCTCCATGAGCTCCAGCACGGCGTGCCCGCTGCGGTTCATGTACGTCGTCGGTTTGGCGATCACGGCCGCGTCGGTCCGAACGGCGTCGGCGTGCGGGGAACGGACGGTCCGGGCTGAGGGGGCAAACTCGGACACGTAACGATCGACGGCCATGAACCCGAGGTTATGGCGGGTCTGGGCGTAGCGTCGGCCCGGATTGCCCAAGCCGACGACGGCCTTGTGCGTGGCCATCTCGGGAGTCCATTCTGCCGGGAGCGAACTCGGCTGACGCGCGTGCCGTGGCGACCGGTGACGAGGTTACTCCGTCTCGTCCTCTTCGGCCGTTTCGCCCTCGTCAGCCTCCTCGCCTTCGAGGCCGGCGACAGCTTCCTCGCCCTCGAGGCCGGCGGCTTCGGCCGACGTCTCGGCGGCCTCTTCCTCGGCGCGGGAGCGCGGTGCGAAGACGGTGACGATCAGCGAATCGGCCGGCGTCACGAGCTCAGCGCCCTCGGGGATGTCGATCTCGGTAACGTAGATGGAGTCGTGGATGTCGAGGTCGCTGATGTCGAGGTCGATGCGCTCGGGGATGCGGTCGGTCGGGCCGTAGATCTCAACCTGTTCGCTGATCTGGCTGACAATGCCGCCGTTCTTGCGGCCCTTGGCGTCGCCGTAGAGGTGGACCGGGACGTCCAGGGTGATGGGCTCATCGGCGGGCGGGTGGTAAAAGTCCAGGTGCAGCAGCTCATCGGTCAGCGGATGGTACTGCATGTCGCGGATGAACGTGCCCTTGGTGTCGCCGTTGACCTTGATGTCGATGCGCGAGCTGCGCGTCGCCCTGTCCAGGACCTTTTCGATGACCTTGCGGTCCAGGGCGATCATCTCGTGGGTGGTCGGGCCATACACGATGGCCGGGACCTTGCCCTCGCGACGCATCGCACGCGGATTGCTTTTCTCTCGCACCTGCGCTTCCAGTGTGTATGCCATGCCGATGAACCTCCGAGATAGATTCGATCATAGCAAACGGCGGGCGGCGATGCCAGCGTCGACGCTTGCGCTCAGTAGTGCGGGAACAGCTCGCTGACCGAGCGGCCCATGTGGATGCGGTTGATCGTCTCGGCAAACGACTGCGCTACCGACAACGTCGTGATCTTGTCGCTTTGGGGCGTGGCGATGGTGTTGGTGACAATGACCTCCGACAGCGACGACCGCTCGAGCTTGCGCAGGCAGTCGCCGGCGAAGATGCCGTGGCTGAACGCGGCGTCGACCTCGCGGGCCCCTTGTTGGATGAGCATCTCCGTCGCCGCTGCGACCGTGCCGCCGGTCGCCAGGATGTCGTCGACGATGACCGCCCGTTTGTCCGCAACGTCCCCGATGATGTGACGAGCCTCGACTTGGCCCGTCTGCTCGCTCTTGCGGGCCTTCTCCACGATCGCGTAGGGGAGCCCGAGCCGCTCGGAGACCGCGCTGGCCCGCTTCGCCGCCCCCACGTCGGGCGCGACGATGACGGTGTCGCCCTCGTCGGTGTACTCGACTTGGGCGAAGTAGTCGGCCAAGATCGGGTCGATGCGCAGGTTGTCCACGGGAATGTCGAAAAACCCCTGAATCTGGCCGGCCGGCAGGTCCAGCGTCAGAACCCGATCCGCCCCGGACGTTTCCAGGAAGTTGGCGACGAGCTTGGCGCTGATCGGCACGCGGCCGATGAACTTCCGATCCTGGCGCGCGTAACCGAAATAGGGCATCACGACGGTGACGCGTTTGGCCGACGCGCGACGCAGCGCGTCGACGATCAAGAACAGCTCCATGTAGTGCTCGTTCGCCGGCGGTCCCGTCGACTGGATGACGAAGACGTCCTCGCCCCGGACCGTCTCCCGAATGTGGACGCTCGTCTCGCCGTCCGGGAACTGGTCGATCGCGGCCTCGCAGAGCGGGATGTCGAGGTAGTCGCTGATCTCTTGCGCGAGCTCGAGGTTGCTGTTACCCGCCACGAGCTTGAGATGGTCTCCCATGAGCCCCCTCCTTCATGGCACCCGGAGTATTGATCGTCCGGTCGATATCCCCGTTGGTGCCCGATTATTCATGGCGCAACGCCTCGACCGGCGGCAGCGACGCCGCGCGCCGAGCCGGCCACCATCCCGCCAGCCCGCCCAGCACGACCGAGCCGAGCAGCGCCAGCGCAATCGTCGGGACGTGGATGGGCGTGCCGAGGGTCAGGCCGCCGCCGAGGCCGCTGATGGCGCTCGTCAAACTCAGCGCCAGGCCGACGCCGACGACGACGCCGATCACGCCGCCGATGAGCCCGAGCAGGCTCGCCTCCAGAACGTACAACAGCGCGATCTGGCGACGGCGCGCGCCGACCGACATGAAGACGCCGATCTCGCGGGTACGCTCCACCACCGCCGTGGCCATCGTGTTGGCCAGGCCGACGGCCCCCACGAGGAGCGCCAGCCCCGCGATGGCGGTCAGCGCCGTCGTCAGCGCGCTCACGGCCGTGTTCACCACCTGGCTGATGCGGGCGGATGTCTGCACCTGGATGGCGGATCCCTGCCCCTGAAGCGCGTCCTCGACGCGCGCGGCCACGGCCTGGACCTCGCTGCTGTCGTCGGCCCGGGCCCAAGCGAGCGACATGGTACGGGACGCGTCCGTCACTGTCCAGAGGGCTTCCAGGGGGACGAGCAATGCCCCCTGAACGTCGTCGCTGTCCGACGGTTGCAACACCCCGCTGACGCGGAACTCACGGCCCTGGATCGTGATCTCATCGTCCAGGCCGAGCCCCAGATCCTGCGCGGCCCCGTGCGAGAGGAGCGTTTCGTCGTCGGCTTGCGGGAGCCGGCCCTCGGCCAAGGCGAAGTTGCCGAAGAAGCGATCGGCTTCCTGGAACGTCGTCGGGCTGAGGCCGATCACCATGAGGAACCCCTGTCGATCGGCCGCGGTGACCGGCAGCGAGCGCCGCCAGAGCGCCCCGGACTGGCGCACGCCCTCGACGGTCTCGAGCGGGGCAAGATCGAGCGTCATGGTCGACTCCGGCGACAGGTCCGATGCCCCGCTGGGCAGCACCATGACGAGATCGTGGCCCAGGCGCGACAGCTGGGCCTCGATGCCGCTGCGGGCGGCTTGACTCAGCCCGAGCATGCCCACGACGGCCGTCATGCCGACGGCAACGCCGACGATCGTCATAAGCGCTCGCCCGGGGCGTCGGGCGACGTTGAGCCAAGCCAGCCGCGTGAGATCGCAGAGCGTGCGCATCATTTTATGGGGCTACTGGCCCGGCTGGCGCTCGTAGGCCGTCATGAGCAGCTGGAAGGGCACCGAAAAGCGCTCCAGCGAAATGCCGAGCACGCCCTTGATCGACTCGCACGTGGGCAGCGGGTCGATGCCGATGCCCGAGGACTCCCGCTGTTCTTGGCGAATGAAGGGCGGAAAGGGCAGGGTGGGATCGTCGGCGACGCCGATCATGATCCGTTCGGATTCCGTGTCCGAGGTGGTCAACAGGCCGCAGATGACCGACACGCCCTGGATCGTCTCCTGGTCGGCCGCCTGGAACTGCGCCCCATCCGGCAGAAAGAACGTCTCGTTGGGGACGAGGCTGCCGCTGTTTTCCAAGAGCGCCTGGACGGCGTCATTGTTCTGAATGACGTTGCTGACCTGAGCCACGCCGTTGGCAACGCCGGTGTTGAGCGCGTCGCGCGAGGCCGTCACGCGGTTCGTCGTCACGACGTTGAACCGGTCTCCGGACGCCGGCTCAACGCGCCAACCCAGGGAAATGGGGCCATCCAGTTCAGCGGTCTGGACCTCGTAGGTGATGTCGGTTCGGCCGCCGGGGTAGTTGTCAAAGTAGTCCCCCGTCTGCGCAAACGCGGCCAACCCCACGACAACGGCCACAAGCGCGATTCCGATGGAGCGTCGGCGCATGGATCCTCCTTCAACGGTTGCCCGTTCACTCTCGTCAGCGAGTGTAACTCATACTACAGACGTCTCGGTTTGCGCATGCTAGGGTCAACGCGTCCCTCTACCCCGAACCTCTCACCACCGCAAGTGGAGGACGAGCCCCTGCCCGTCATCCGCCGGCGGGGGCTTTTCCGATGGCTGGGCATGGCCAGGTGCCCCCTCGAAGCCCGAGTCTCCCGCTTTGCAACGAGATAGGCTCCCGCTCATCACAGGGCGTCCGGCTCTTCAGACGATCCCCTCTTTCTTGTGCTCCATAAAGCGCATCACTTCCGCGTCAAGCTTGTGCGGCTCCTCCAACCGGCGCATCTCCAAGTTCTCCATGTTGTGGAAGTTCTGCAGGGCTTGGGTGGTCGCCTCGTCCAGCTCGCCGTGGGCCTCGCCGGCGTAGTAGCCGAGCGTGCTCAGGATGTGTTGGATGGACGCGACGCTCTCCTCGTCAACGAGTTCGACCGTCTCCTGCGTCTTGCCGAAGTAGAGCTGATGGAGCTCGTACAGCCGCTGGAGCTCGTCGATCGGTTGATGGTGATCGTCCACGCGCAGGTCGACCAGTTTATCGGAAATGCCGCCGTAGCCGGCCCGCTCCTGGACCACCAACAGCGCGGACGACTGTTGGCCTCGCTTGTCGCCGCCGGCTTTCTGTGCCGCCTGCAACGCGCTGAGAAGCCGCTCGGCGAGCAGCCCGTCCTCGGCTTCGAACGTCTCGGCCATCTCGGCCACGACCGCCTCGCCCGCAAGAATGTTGCCCTGACAGGCGTACCCCTCGCCGACGAGGTGCCCGGCCCAATCGTAGCACTCGGCGCCCGTGTGGGCTGCGGCGCGACCCTGGGTATCCACCAGCCCAACCTGACGGTGATCGCTCTGCTCGTCGTCCGCAATCAGCTGATCCAGAGCCTGTTCGGCGCTCTGGCCCGATCGCATCAACGCAAGCCCCTGGGGGCCGTAGTCGGGGTTCGCCATGGCCTGGGTGGCAACGGCGCCGACGTTCGGCTCGGCCCAAGGGACGATCGGGCCGACGGCCATGAACTTGGACTGCACCGCCACGCCCCACTGGCCGGCGTCGCGGTCGCACGCCACGATGGAAAACGTCGATAGCGTCATGGGGACCCTCCTTCGGTACGGTCGATACGGTCTTGCGCGCGTTGGATCAACTCGTCCAGCTTGCTCCGCAACAGGTCCGGCAGCTGCTCGCGAAAGTCGGGATCGAGCTCGGACGGCTCGCCCACCACGATCAGGCCGAGCATGCCGGCGTCCTCGTGGACTCGGCAATAGTAAGGATAGCTCCCCGTGGGGGCGTCCTCGCCGACCGTCACCTCAACGGGCGAGGCCGACTCGCCCAGGACGCCGGTATCCCAGGGCTCGATGTCCTCGGGAAGCGCGTCGGAATAGGCCGTGCTGGAGTGCCGGCCCGTGGCAACGGCCCAGCGGACCGTGTCGCCCGGTTCAATCACGAGGACCGAGGGATCAAAGAACGTCTCGTCCTCGGAAGATGTCACCATGCGGACCTCCCAGGTCACCGGCGGGCGCGCGCTGCGGCTGCGCGTCACTTGGATCGTCGTCGTCTGGGTGGCCGTGGCGCCTTGGTTGTCCGCCACCGTCAGTGTTGCGTCGTACGCGCCCGCTTCATCATAGACGTTCACGGCTCGACTGCCGGTTTGGACCGTCCCGTCGCCGAGATCCCAGTGGAACCGCGACACCTCGCCGTCGGGATCGCGGGAGCCCCCGGCGTTGAAACGGACCTCCAGGGGCGCTTCCCCCTGCGTCGGCTCGGCGTCGATCTGGGCCGTCGGTGGGGCGTTCCGCACCTCGATCGTCAACTCGGTCGTCTCGCCGCGGCGATCCTGCTCGTCCACGGCCACAACGGAGACTTGATAACTCCCCGGCTCGTCGTAAGCATGCGTCACCTCGGTGCCCGTTGCCGCGGTGCCGTCGCCGAACGACCAGCGCAGATCCACAGAGTCTCTCCTCCCGTCGCTCCGTTCGCCCTGCGCGTTGGCGGCCACAAGTTCAGCCTGGAACGTCACGCGTTGACTGGGCACCGTTGCGCCATCGTCGGGGGCCAAGACGCGCACTTCTGGCAACGGCGGGGGATCGGAGCTGCAGCTGATCAGCAGTCCGCCCGAGGCGACCGTGAGCGCTAAAACCGCAACCGCGCGCAGGCTCATGGGCATGGACGGACCGAAAGCGCTATCGAGCCCCGCTCAAGAATGGGGGCTCTGCTCCTCCTCGACCCAACCCTGCTCGCCGACCAGCGGGAGAAAGCTGCAGTCGCAGAGCTTGTGCTTGCGGCGGTGGTCCGCGAATTGCTCCAAGAGCACCAACTGTTGGACGCGCCGCTCGCCGACCGGCATCACCAAGCGCGCCTCTTCGGCCATTTGCTCCAACAGCGCCTCCGGCAGCGAGGGCACCGCCCCCGTGCCGATAATGGCATCGTACGGCGCGTGTTCCGGCCAACCGAGCGTGCCGTCGCCCTGCGCGATCCGGACGTTGGCGTAGCCCAGCTCGTTCAGGCTCGCCTGGGCGTGCGCGACCAGTTCCTCGGATCGGTCGATGGTGTAGATCTCGTCGGCCAGTTCCGCGAGAATCGCGGTCTGATAGCCCGATCCCGTGCCGATCTCCAGCACCCGATCGTCGTCGTCAAGGTGCAGCGCCTCGGTCATGAGGGCGACGATGTAGGGCTGCGAAATGGTCTGGCCGGCGGCGATCGGCAGCGGTCGGTTGATGTAGGCGCGCTCCCAGTCGGCCTTGTGCACGAACCGATGGCGCGGCACGCGAGCCATGGCATCCAGGACGCGCTCGTCGCGGATGCCGAGCTGCCGCAGCTTCTCGACCATCAGCTGCCGGTCCTTCTGCGGCGAACCGCTCACCCGGCTCTCGTCGGAGAAGAACGCCGATCCGTCCATTAGGCCTCCCCGGATGGTCGGTGGGATGTCGTCGTCCAGAGGTCAGCGGGATGCCGCCATCGGTGGGCCCGTCCGTGTTCCATCACGAAAAATCTGGGAGAATTATAGGTCAGGT
>CAZMNF010000003.1:9647-42999 GCA_964567595.1 uncultured Thermotogae bacterium
CGGTGGGCCCGTCCGTGTTCCATCACGAAAAATCTGGGAGAATTATAGGTCAGGTCGCAGCAGCGCTTCAAGGGGTGGCCTTGACTCGAGGTTCGGCATGCCGCGCGGCAAGACGTGACGCGTGGTTTTGATCGACAGCAGTCGGCCGCTGTATGCTCGCGTCACGACCTCAGCCTTGCTGGCGACCAGGTCGCTCCGTCGGGGCTCCAAGCGGATCAGGGGGGAGAGCGATAATCGACGGCCAGGGGCGGAAGCTCGTGGCGACAGCAAAGCGCTTGTGGAGGATCGAGGCCAGGAGGGCTCATCGATCCGCTCGTGCGGGCGTGGCGATGGAGGGACACCCGCTCCAGCCGCCGGGTCAATCTCCCAGCTCCTCGCGCATCGTCAGCTTGTACTCGCGGCGCCGCTTGGCCTCCTCGTAGCGCCGTCGTTCTTCGTCAGTCTCGGGCAACACCGGCGGCACGTCCGACGGCTGGCCGTTGTTGTCGAGCGCGACGAACGTGAGGTAGCCGTGCGTCGTCTTGCGTCGCTCGCCCGTCTGCGGCACTTCGGATTCGATCCAGACGCCGACCTCCATGGAGGTCTTGTGGGTGTAGTTGACGGATGCGCGCACGATGGCCAGTTCCCCGATATGGATCGGGGAGAGGAAGCTGAGCTGGTCGATGGATGCGGTCACCACGGGGCAGCGCGCATGACGCGTGGCAGCGATCCCGGCCGCCATGTCCATCCAGGCGACGACGGTCCCGCCGAAGACCGTCCCGATCGTGTTGGCGTCCTGGGGGCGGACGACGTGGACGGACTCCACGTAGGACTCGCGAACCGGCTTGCCGTCGGCTGTGGCCTCATCGTTCATGGCGACTCAGCGTACGCGAGCCGTTCCACCGATGCAACTGGACGTGCCGGGACTGGCGACATGACCGTTAGCCGTCTATGCTGGCGCCCATGAGCGCGACGATCGTCTGGCTCCATCGCGACCTGCGCCTCGAAGACAACCCGGCTCTCACGGCGGCCGTCGGGCGGGACGAGCCCGTCGTTCCGACCCTCATCTGGGCCCCCGAGGAGGAAGCTCCCTGGGCGCCGGGGGCCGCCTCGCGCTGGTGGCTCCACCATTCGTTGGAGGCCCTGACGGCTCGCCTTGCGGAGCGAGGGGCCCGCTTGATCCTGCGGAGGGGGCCGACGCTGGAGGCGCTCCGGGCGCTGGTGGCCGAAACGGGCGCGGATGCCGTCTACTGGAACCGACGCTACGACCCGGCGCTGACGGAGCGCGACGCCCGGATCAAACAGGCGCTCGTCGACGACGGCCTGGGCGTTGAGACGTTCAACGCGGCGCTGTTGGTGGAGCCCTGGGACGTTGCGACGCAGCAGGGCGGGCCCTATCAGGTCTTTACGCCGTTCTGGCGGCGTTGCCAGCACGAGCTCGGGCCCGTTGACCTCGAGGCGGCTCCGGACGCTTTGCCGACCCTGGACTCGTGGCCGAACTCGCTGGGATTGGCGGAGCTGGAACTGTTGCCGACGGTCGACTGGGCCGGCGGCCTGCGCGCGACCTGGACGCCCGGCGAAGTCGGCGCGCACGAGCGCCTCGACGCGTTCGTCGAGGGCGCGCTATCGACCTACGACACGTCGCGAGACCGGCCGGATCAGGCGGGGACGTCGCGGTTGTCGCCGCACCTGCATTTCGGCGAGATCGGCCCGCGGCAGATCGCCCACGCCATCCAGACGGAAGTGGGCCTGCGCGATCAGGCCGCCGCCGACGCGTTCATGAGCGAGATCGGCTGGCGCGAGTTCGCCCATCACGTGCTCTACCACTTTCCGTCGACCTCGGAGCGGCCGCTGAAGCCGGCGTTCGAACGCTTCCCCTGGCGCGAGGACGAGGCGAGCCTCCGGGCCTGGCAACAGGGGCGGACGGGCTATCCCATTGTCGACGCCGGGATGCGCGAGCTTTGGGAAACGGGCTGGATGCACAACCGGCTGCGCATGGTGGTCGCCTCGTTCTTGACGAAGGACTTGCTCATTCCGTGGCAGGACGGGGCCCGTTGGTTCTGGGACACCCTTGTGGATGCCGATCTGGCCAACAACACCCTCGGCTGGCAGTGGGCGGCGGGCTGCGGCGCCGACGCGGCGCCCTACTTTCGGATCTTCAATCCCGTCCGTCAGGGAGAGCGCTTCGACCCGGACGGGGCCTACGTCCGCCGGTGGGTGCCGGAGTTGGCCGAGCTCCATGCCGACGTCATCCATGCGCCCTGGAAAGCGACCCAACTGGATCGACAAGCCGCGGGCGTGTCGTTGGGCCGGGACTATCCGGAGCCGATCGTCGATCACAAGCAGGCCCGCGACCGCGCGCTCGCAGCCTACGAGCGGATCAAGGGCACGAACGGTTAGCGCCGGACGGGCGCCATCGTCGATCCAGCTCGTTGTGCACGATCGGGATGCAGTGATCGGCTTGCAGGACGGTCGGCCCCACCCTCAGTGACGGATACTCGGATAACAGCTCGGCTTCGGTTGATGAGAAATTCCGATGGTCGCTCAACACGAACGCGATCGGGGCCTCCAAGGGGGCCGATCGGAGGTCCGATCCGCCCTCGTCGAGCGCGTGCACGGAAAACCCGGCTCCGTTCAGCCCATCGAGGACGTCGTTGAGCCCGTAGCGGGCGACCGTGACGCCGGGCGTGCTTCGGTTTTGGCCTTCGGCAAGCGCCTTGAGCGCGTGTTTGATGAGCGCTCCGGTGCTGCGCTCGTCCGGGTTGACCCGTTTCACGTGGGCGCCGTCGAACCGCACGGTGACTTGATCCTGGAGCACGAGATCGACCCAGGTGTCGGTCCGCATCCCGTGCGACAGGCAGAGCGCGCTCGTCACGCAGCGGGCCAGGATGTCCAATCGGCCGGCGCTGCCGGTCAGGTCATTGAGGGAAAAGTCCGGCGCCAGCGCGGCCTTGTGGCCGAGGACGACGAAGGCGCGTCGCGCCTCGCTCGTGGTCATGTGCCCCTCCAGTAGCTCTTCGTCAACAGCACGATGATGGGAAAGATCTCCAGCCGACCGATCCACATGAGCGCGGCCAAGAGCAGTTTCGACGTGTCCGGCAGGGGGGCGTAGGAGTTCATCGGCCCGAAGACCCCGAACCCGGGGCCGACGTTGCCGATGGACGCCGCCACCGCGCTGACGGCGTCCAGCACGGGCAAGGGCTCGCCGCCGGCCAAGCCGGCCCGCTCCACGTCCAACATCAGCAGGATGCACCCGATGGCGAACAGCGTCACGTAAATGATGGCAAAGACGAGGATGCCGCGCAGTGCCGTCTCGCTGATGACCCGATCGCCGAGCCTCAAGGGAATCACGGCCTTGGGATGGATAATCCGTCGGATCTCACGGAACACCATCTTCAAGATGAGCAGCGTCCGGACGACCTTGACGGATCCGCTTGTGCTGCCCGCGTTGCCCCCGATGAACATGAGCGCGAGCAGCAGCAGCATGGCCGTGGAGCTCCACGCGTTGAAGTCGGTGCTGGCGTAGCCCGTCGTCGTCATGATGGTCGCGGCTTGGAAGGCGCCGTGGCGGATTGTCTCCTCCACGGTGGCGTAGAGGCCCGTGATGTTGAGCGTGACGAGCCCGGCGAACACGAGGTAGGCCACGACGTAGAAGCGCCATTCGCGGTTGTCCCAAAGCCGCCGTGGAAGTCGAAGGGGCGAGAGCAAGCTCCGATAAAGGAGCGCGAAGTTGCTGCCGCCCAGCAGGATGAAGACGATGACGATCCACTGGACGTCGCCCGAGTAGGCTTCGATGCTGCGGGCCTTGGGGCTGAAGCCGCCCGTGGAGACCGTCGTGAACGCATGCGTGACGGCGTCGTAGAGCGAAAGCCCGGCGACGGAAAGCGCGATGATCTCCGCGGCGGTCAGGCCGAGATAGACGCCCCAGAGCGCGCGAGCCGTCTGGCGGATGTGGGGAAAGAGGCGTTCCACTTCGGGACCGGGAGCCTCGGCTTCCATCAATTGACGCCCGCCGATGCCGAGCCGTGGCAGGACGGCGATCGCCAAGACGACGATGCCCATGCCGCCGAGCCACTGCGTCAGCGATCGCCACAGCAGCAGGCTCCGCGACTGGCCCTCGATGTCGGTCAGGACGGTGGCTCCAGTTGTGGTAAACCCGCTCATGGATTCGAACAGGGCGTCCACAACGCCGAGAGGCCCGATCAGGAGATAGGGCACGCTGCCGAAGAGCGCAATCGCCAGCCAGCTGATGCCGACGACGAAGAACCCCTCGCGCATCGTCAAATAGCGGCTGCCGTGAGTGACGCTGCGCAGCGCCGTGCCGAGGCCGACGGTCAGGGCCAACACCCCGAGCCAGGGGAGGGCCGGCTCGCCGTAGTAGAGCGCGACGCCGGCCGGCAGCAGGAAAGCTGAGCCGACCCCTTGCAGCACGATGGAGATGAGGTGGAACGCCGACCGAAGATCGACGGCGAGCCTCATAGAAGGTCTTCCACCTCGGCCACGGCCGACTTCTTGCTGAAGACGATGACGAGGTCGCCAATGTGGAGCGCGTCGTCGCCGCTCGGAATGATGACGCGGTTGCCACGCACGATCGCGCCGATGGTGGCGCCCGAGGGAAAATGCGCGTTCTCGAGTTCGGTGCCGACCAGCGGGCTCTCCGGCGACACCTCCACCTCGAGGATCTCGGCGCGGTGGCCCTCGATGGTGGAGAGGCCGGCAATGCGGCGGCGCGTGAAGCGAATGATCTCTTCAGCGACGACTTTTCGCGCACTGACGGCGACGTCGACGCCGACCCGCTCGAAGATCTCCGCGTACTCCGGCTCGGCGACGCCGGCGATCACCTTGTCGACCCCGAGCGACTTGATCAGCAGCGCGGACAGGAGGTTGCGCTCGTCCTTGTCCATGACGCTGATGCCGACGTCGTACGTGCCGAAGCGCTCGTGCTCCAGGAACTCCAGGTCCGTGGCGTCGCTTTGGAAGACTTGGCAATGCGGAAGCTGTTCGGCGAGCCAACGGCTCCGTTCGGCACCGGCCTCGACGAGCTTGGGCCGCAGGCCGCGCTGTTGCAGGGTCTGTGCCAACCGGAAGCCGATGCGGCCGCCGCCGAGGATGACGATGTTCTGGGCCATGCGGCGACCGCCGGCGCGGCGGTTCAGCTCGCCGAGCGCCTCCGGGATGCCGACGCTGACGACGAGATCGCCCGACTCGATCCGGTTCTCGCCCGCGGGGATGATGACCTCGCCCTTCCGGATCAGGCTGACGATGCGCAGGCTGGAGGGCAGATCGAGCTCCTCGATGGGCCGACCGGCCAACGGGGAGCTCGGATCGACGGAGAGCTCGGCGGTGGTGATCTTGCCCTTGGCGAACGTCTGGACGCCACGGGCGGCCGGGACGCCGATCAGCTGGCCGATCGCCCGCGCGGTGATCAGCTCGCTGCAGACCATGAAGTCGACGCCGAAGTCGCCCGGCTCCCAGCTCTCAATGTAGTCGGGATCGTGGACGCGGGCGATGGTGAAGGGGTTGCCGAGGTGCTTGCTCGCCGCGCACGCCACCATGTTGACCTCGTCGATGTCGGTGCAGGCGATCGTCAGGTCGGCTCGCGGGACGTTGGCCTCCTTGAGCATCTTGATGCTCGCGCCGTTGCCCCGGATCGACATGACGTCGTAAGGCTCGACGAGCTCGAGGCGAGCGGGCGACTGCTCCACCACGACGACGTCGTGATCGCTTTGCAGTTCGTGGGCGATGCTTCGGCCGACCTGGCCGGCCCCGATGATGACGACGCGCATAGCGGCTCCCCTCGAAGGACCCGATTGTACGCCCCCTTCGCGAGAGCGTCAACGGCGCGTCCATTGCGCCCTCCATGATGGTTGAGCTACCCTCAAACAGCCATGAGCTTCGTCGCCAAGCTCCGTGAGGCCGCCCGTCTCAACCACACCTGGCTCAGTGTGGGGCTCGATCCGGACCCGACCCGGCTTCCGACCCATCTCCGCAACGCCGACGATCCTGGCTCCGCCATTGTCGAGTTCCATCGCTCGATCGTCGAGGCGACGCGCGACCTCGTCTGCGCCTACAAGGCGAACAGCGCGTTCCACGAAGCCCTTGGCCCGGTGGGCCTGGAGGCGCTGCAGCGGACGTGTGCGATGGTTCCCGACGACATCCCCGTTATTCTGGATGCCAAGCGCGGCGACGTGGGCCATACCTCGCAGAAATATGCCGAGTTCGCGTTCGGGCAGATGGGAGCGGACGCGGTAACGCTGAGCCCGTACCTCGGCGTCGATGCGCTGGCCCCGTTTCTGGCCTACGGGGATCGCGGCATCTTTCTGCTCTGTCGCACGTCCAATCCGAGTTCGACAGAGATCCAGGATCTCGAGTGCGATGGGAAACCGCTCTATCAGCGCGTCGCCGAGCATGCCGTCGAATGGCAGGCGCAGGCTGAGGCGGCCATCGGTCTGGTCGCCGGGGCGACGTATCCGCAAGAGCTCAAGCTCGTCCGCGACGTCGTTGGCGACGACATGGCCCTGCTTGTGCCCGGCGTCGGCGCGCAATCGGGCGATCTGGGAGCCGCCGTCCAAGCCGCCACGAACGAACAGGGGGCCAACGCGATCATCAACGCCTCGCGCGGCGTGATCTACGCATCGGATGGGCCCGACTTCGCCGAGGCCGCGAGGGCGTCAGCGGAGCGACTGAGACAAGGCATCAACCACCAAGGAGGACGCCCATGATCGAGATATCCGACCAGGAGCTGCTCGCTCGGGCGTTGGCCGCGCGCGAGCGCAGCTACTCGCCCTATTCCAACTATGCCGTCGGCGCCGCACTGTTGGCGGATTCGGGCAGCATTTACGAGGGGACGAACATCGAGAATGCCTCGTACGGCCTGAGCGTCTGCGCCGAGCGGGTCGCCATGTTCAAGGCCGTTGATGCCGGCGAACGGTCGTTTGAGAAAATCGCTATCGCTGGCGCGGAGGGTGTGCTCTGCTCGCCGTGCGGGGCGTGTCGTCAGGTGCTGTTCGAGTTCGCGCCCGAGTTGGACGTTATCATGGGCACGGGCGAGGCGTCGTTCGAGGCGTCCACCCTGAAGGAGCTGTTGCCGAGAGGGTTCGGGTTTTCCCAATGAGAGCGCTCGATCTGATCCAGAAGAAGCGGAACGGGGACGAACTGACCGAGAGCGAGGTTCGCTTTCTGGTCGAGGGCTACAGCGCCGGCGAGATCCCGGATTATCAGATGTCGGCCTTCGCCATGGCCGTCTACTTTCAAGACATGACCGAGGCGGAGACGCTCCACCTCACCCGAGCCATGGCCGAATCGGGCGAGACCGTCCAGTTTCCCGACATTGACGGATTCATCGGCGACAAGCACAGCACCGGCGGCGTCGGCGACAAGATTTCGCTCATCCTGCTTCCCTTGGTTGGGGCAGCCGGCTTGTCCATGGGGAAACTTTCGGGTCGCGGATTGGGCCACACGGGGGGCACGATCGACAAGCTGGAGTCGATCCCCGGCTTCGAGACTGAGATGTCGATCGAGCGGTTCAAGCAGCTGGTTCGCGAGCATCGCATCGCCATCGCGGGCAGCAGTGCCAACCTGGCCCCCGCCGATCACAAGCTCTACGCGCTGCGTGACGCCACCGCCACCGTCGAATCGATCCCCATGATCGCGGGCAGCATCCTGAGCAAGAAGCTGGCGATCGGCTCCCACGGGATGGTCTTCGACGTCAAGACGGGCGCGGGGGCAATTTTGCCCGACGACGAGCGCATGAAGGAGATCGCCCGGTTGCTCGTCAAGACGGCCCGGGGCGCGGGGCGCCAGGCGGCCGCGCTGTTGACCGACATGTCCCAGCCGTTGGGCAACACGGTCGGCAATGCGCTGGAACTTCGTGAAGCGGTCGAGACGCTTCAAGGCAACGGCCCCTCGGACGTGAGCGAGCTGTCGTTGGCGTTGGGCGCGGAGCTGCTCGTCATGGCCGGCGAGGCCGACGCGCCCGAGGGCGGGATCGAACGGTTGCGGCGCTACCTCGACGATGGCTCGGCGTATGAGCAATTTCGGGCCATGGTCCGCGCCCAAGGCGGCGACGAGAGCGTCATTGCCGACGTCAGCCGGCTTCCCCAGGCGGCGGACCGGGTGGCCGTGGAAGCCCCGCGCCATGGCGTCGTTCAGGCGCTCAACGCGCGCGCGGTCGGCGAGGTGGCCAATCTTCTGGGCGCCGGCCGCAGCGCCAAGGGCGAGTCCATCGACCCCGCCGTCGGGGTCGTCTTGAGAGCGAAAGTCGGCGACGCGGTCCATGCCGGCGATCCGCTGGCGCATCTCCACGTCAACGATCGGTCCATGCTGGCCGATGCCACGGCAGGTCTCAGGGACGCGTTCGAGATCGGCGACGAGGCCGTCGATCCGCCGCCGCTGATCCGAGAGCGGGTCGCCTGAAGCACTAGTAGCCACACGTCCCGACGGAGGGCTAACGGTCTGAGGCTCGCGGGCGCTGGGTGGCTCACTCGCGGAAGTACGGCTGGCCGAGCTTGCTCGGGAAGCGGGCTCGGCCAATGACGCCGGCGACGGCCAGCAGCGTCAGGACGTAGGGCAGCGTGCGGATGAACTGCCAGGGCAACACTTGCTTCAACTCGGACGAGTTGGAGACCCAGACGGCCAGGCTGTCGAAGAAGCCGAAGATGAGGCCACCCACGATGGCAAGCAGTGGGTTCAGCTTGCTGAACACGACGGTGGCGAGGCCGATGAAGCCGCGCCCAGCGGCCAGCTCGTTCGTGACCACCCCGAACCAGTCCAGGCTCATGAACGCGCCGCCGAGGCCGGCGAACGACGCGCCGATCGCCGTGGCCCAGAAGCGCATCGTGTCGACGTTCACCCCCGCCACATCCGCCGCGCGCGGGTGCTCGCCCACGACGCCGATGCGGACCCCCAGCTTGGTGCGATACAGCAGCCAGTAGACCGCAACCGCCAGCGCCAAGGTCAGGAACGTAATGTAACTGATGCCGCCGTAGGGCGTGGGCAGGCTCGGCATGCGGAACTCGGCGGGGATGGAGTGGTGGCCCGGAATGCCCCAGATGGCGATCAGGCCGAACGCGACGGTGCCGGCGCCCAGGAGGTTGATGCCCACGCCGCTGATGATGTGGTCGCCCTTCCAGAAGACGCTGACCACGCCGTGGATCATGCCCAGGATCAATCCCGTCAGGATGCCGGTCAGCAGGCCGACAACGGGCGAGCTGCCCAGCTCCGCTGCGTAGGCGCCGGTGAGCGCACTCATGAGCAGGATGCCTTCCAACCCGATGTTGATCACGCCGGCCCGCTCGCCGATCGTCTCGCCGACCGCGGCCAAGGTGATCGGCACCATGGCACTGAGGGCGATGACGCTGATCTGCAGGAATTCCCCGAAGCTCAACGCGTCGAAGACCAAGTAGAGAAAGACGGCGATGACGAGGACGATGGCGCCCACGAGGGCGAAGCTCAGCGCGCGCTTGATCATCTTAGCGGGCCCCCCTTGACGACTGCTTTGGACCGTCCACAGCACGGTCTGTCATGGACTTGGGCGAGCCCCCCGGTCTCGAAGCGGTGACGATCATGACGAGGGAGCCTCCTCGGTCTCGGACGAGCGCCGGCTGAACAGCGAGCGCAGGATCCGCAGGACCTCCGGGGCGGCCAGGATGAGAATGATGACGCCCTGGATAACCTGAACCATTTCCTGGGGCACGTTCGCCGAGATCTGCATGGTCAAGCCGCCCACGTTGAGCGCGGCAAAGAACAGCGCCGCGAAGATGATGCCGATCGGGTGATTGCGCCCGATCAGCGCGACGCCGATGCCGTCGAAGCCGAGGTCCGTGACGGTTGATAGGTCGCCGGAAAGCGAGTAGCTCGGCGGGTTGCCGATGATCATCAACGCGCCGGCGAGGCCTGCGGCCATGCCGCCGAGCCAGAACGTGGCGTTGACGGTGGCCCGCTCGCTCATGCCGGCGTAGCGCGCCGCATTCGGGTTGAAGCCGACGACGCGGATGCGGTAGCCGAACGTCGTGCGCCAGAGGAAGAAGAAGACGATCACGGCAACGACGACGGGCACGATGGCGGCGTACGTCAGGCTTGTGCCGGACATGATCGCAGGGAATTGCGCGGACTCCGCGGCGCTGATCGTCTGTTGGGCCTGCTGGGGATTGCCGAGATAGTTTGTCACAAAGTACATCCCCACGAACAGGGCGATCCGGTTGAGCATGATCGTGGAGATGACCTCGTGGACGCCGCGGGTGACCTTGAGCAACGACACGGGCAGCGCCCACAGCGCCCCGGCAATCATGCCGAACGCCATGGCCACGGCGTGGTGAATCCCCGCCGGCAGCACAAAGAGACTCGCCGCGACGGTGGCCACGGCCCCCGCGTAGACTTGGCCCTCGGCGCCGATGTTGAACACGCCGCCGCGGATGCCGATCGCGAACGTCAAGCCCGTCAGGATGAGCGGCACAGCGGCGCCGAGCGTGTTGTAAAGGCCCCATTCGTTGCCCAGCTCGCTGTCGAAGACGCCGCCAAAAACGCCGTCGTAGAGGGCTCCGTAGGCCGACCAAGGGTCGTAGCCCGCCAGCGCCATGATGGCCACGCCCGCGAGAAGGCCGATCAGGGCGGCAAATGCGGAGTACGCGACGGGCATAAGCAGCCGCAGAAACCTCACGCACGCACCCCCGCCATCAGCTTGCCCACGCCCTCGTAGTCCGCCTCGGCGCCGTCGAGAATATCCATGAACTGCCCGTTGTAGATGACCGCCACCCGATCGGACAAGGACAGCACCTCTTCCAGGTCCTCGGACACCAAGAGGATGGCCGATTCCTGATCGCGCAGCGAGATGAACAGCTCCCAGGTCTGACGCACGGCGCGGCGATCCAGGCCGTGCGTCGGGTGGGACGCGATGATCACGGGCGGCTCGCGCCAGGTCTCGCGGCCCAACAACAGCCGCTGGATGTTGCCGCCGGAGAGAATGCGCGACTCGGTCTGCCAGAGATCAGGCGCGATCAAGTTGAACTCGTCCTTGAGCTTTTGTGAGTGATCCGTGATCGCTTTGCGATTCAGCATGCCGTAGCGCGAGAACGGCTCGGTGCGATGGTCTTTCAGGACCATGTTCTCCGCCACGGTCATCTGTTCGACGACCCCCATGGCGCGGCGCTTTTCCGGAATGTGCGAGACGCCCTTCTGGATAACTTCCAGCGGCGTGGCGTTCGTGAGGTCGTCTTCCAGGATCTGAACTTGGCCCTGACTGACGTGGCGCAGCCCCGTAATGGCCTCAATCAGCTCGGCTTGTCCGTTGCCCGACACGCCGGCAACGCCCAGGATTTCGCCCTTGTTAAGCGTAAAGGACAGCCCGCGCAGCGCCTCCCCACGGCCGGGAATCGTGACGTGGAGGTTGTCCACGTCCAGCGCCGGGCGCTGGGCCTCCGTGGGCGCCCGTTCCAACTCGATGGGGATCGTCTCGCCCATCATCATCTGGGTCAGCTCGTCCTCGTCAGCCTCGTCGATGGTGCGCGTGCCGCTGATTTGGCCCAGCTTCAGCACCGTGATGCGATCGGAGACCGTCATGATTTCTTCCATCTTGTGGGTGATGTAGACGATCCCGAACCCTTCTTCGGCCATCTCGCGCAGCACGCGGACCAACTGACGAGCCTCGTCGGGCGTGAGCAGCGCCGTCGGCTCGTCCAAGAGAATCACGTTCGGGCGATGATAGAGAACCTTCAGAATCTCCGCGCGCTGTTGCTCGCCCGCGGCGAGATCCTCGACGCGGGCCTGGGGATGGACCTGGAGGCCATAGCGCTCGGAGAGATCCGCAATGTCGCGCTCAATCTTTTTGAGGGGGAACTCGAACGTCGAGCCGTCGAGGCCCAGTAGGACGTTTTCGGCAACGGTGTAGGGCCCGGCCAGCATGACCTCCTGGTGGATCATGCCGACGCCGTGCTTGAGGCCGTCCTTCGGTGAATTGAGTTCGACGGGCTGTTCGTTGATGTAGACCTGGCCACTCGTGCTCGAATAGAACCCGGACAGAATGTTGGCGAGGACGGTCTTGCCGGCCCCATTCTCGCCGAGCAGCGTGTGGACCTCGCCCGCTTTGACGTCGAAGTCGATCGCGTCGAGGATCAGATGGCCCCAGACGCCGGGAAATCCTTTGGATACGCCCTCGGCACGGAGCAGCTCGCGCGTCGAGGAGGTCGGCGCTGGAGAGCCGGCGGACGAGCCCTTGTCGGCAGTCATGGCGCTTAGGGTATCAGATGCGAAAGACGAGGCCCACCGGGCGTCCCGATGGGCCTCGCATCGTCCTATGGATCCGTTGGCGTTACGGGTAATCCTCGCGGATCTGCTCGATGTCGCTTTCGTTCTCCGGCTCCGGCGGTACCTCCTCGCCCGCGACGATCTGGTTCTCCAGCTCGTTGGCGCCGTCCCAGATGTATTGCGGGATGCTCTCGCGCATCTCGAGCCAGTTCTCCTCGATCGTGGCGACATCCTCCTCCGCGATCGCACCGGCGTCGAGACCGAACTGGATAAACTCTTCCAGATCGGCGAAGCGGCTCATGGCGACGCCGCGATCGGCGAGGCCGAAGGTCAACGTCTCGCCCGCAAAGTTGCCGTTGACGACTCGTTCAATGGCGGTGCGGACGGCCACGTCGACGCGCTTCATGGCGCTGGCAACGACCTTGTTGCCGTTGCCGAGGTAGTCCTGGTTGGCATCGACGCCGATCATGAACGGCGGGCCAGCGTCCTTGCCCTCTTGGTCGAGGCGCTCCCGAACGGCCTCGAGGATGCCCTCGCCAAGCGGACCGGCGACGTTGAAGACGGTCGCAGCGCCCTGAGCGAGCTGGCTTTGGGCTGCCGACTTGCCGGCGGCGACGTCGCTGAACGTGCCGGTGTACTGCTGGGAGAGCTGGATGTTGACGTCCTCGCCGGTGACGCGCTCGTAAAAGTCCTCGCCCCAGGCGATGCCGAAGCGGTATCCCGCCTCGAAGCGCCACAGCACGGGAATCTCGATGCCGAGCACGATCCCGACTCGGGAGAGGCCGTTCTCCGCGGCAATCATCGCGCCGAGTGCTCCGACGACCGCGCTGATCTCCTGTTCTTTGAATAAGAGGTTGACCACGTTCGGTTGATCGGCCTCGCCATCAACCAGGGCAAAGTTCTGCTCGGGAAACTCCTCGGCAGCTTGGTTGACCGCGTCAACGAGGAGACCGCCGATGGCAATGATGATGCCGCAGTCGCCGGAACGAGCAAACTGGCGCAGCGTCGGGAGATAGTCCGACTCGCTGGAAGGTTGAGCCACGCGCAGCTCCAGGCCGAACTCCTTGCTTGCTTGGTCGGCGCCCTGGAACGCCATGTCGTTGAAGCTCAGATCGCCGCGGCCGCCGACGTCGGTGGACATGCAGATATCGCCCACGTCCTGGGCGGCCGCCTGGTTGGGCGTGAATCCGATAGAGAGGGCGGCTCCGATAACCGCCACCAGCGCAACAAGGGCCGTCATTCGGACGGTTCGAAGGCCGGGTTTAACCATATCTCGCTCCCTTCTGTTTTTATTGGAATGAAACCTCGCTGCAGCATACGCTGCCGGACACGGCTCCTTCGCTGCTCGCTGGGGGTTGGTTCGCCCGGGTATCACCTCCGTCGAACAGGGCATCGCACGGATGGGATGGGTTGCACGGGTCGGTGAGGGTGGAACGGTCGGTCGATCGCTCGAGTCGGCAAGGTCGCTTCGTCACGTCGATCGGCCTCGTTTTTGGCGGCGAATGCCCCACGTTTTAGGACTCTATATGCGATCGGTCCCCATTGTCAACCGACATCCGTGGGTCCTGACAAGCGTGGTTATCTGACCGTGGCGACGGCGTCCATGTAGCGCCGCACGCGCTCGGGGTCAACGGGGTTCTCCGCGATTCCGTCAACTTTGAGCCATGATCCGACGATGGCGCCGTCGGCCATTTGCAAGAATTCGGCAACGTTGTCCGCGGACGTGCCGCTGCCCAACAACAACGGGCGCGTGGCCAGCTCCGTCGCTTGGCTGACGTAGTCGAGATCCGGGGAGGCCCCGGTCATCGCCCCCGAGGCGATGAGCGCGTCGGCCAGGTAGAACTCCGTCCACTCGATGTGGGTTGCCAGGTCCAGCCCCGGAAAGGGAATGGAGTGCTTCTTGTCCACGTCGGCGAACAGCTTGAGATGCTCGGCGTCGAGGGCTTTCCGTTTGCGCAATAGATCGGCCGCGCAGCCCCCATCCAGATCGCCCGTGTCCCAGAGCCGTGCGCCCGTGAGCACGCAGATCCGAACGAAGTCGGCCCCGGATGCCACCGCTATCGCCAACTCCACCTCGCCGCCGTTGTGGACGACGTTGATCCCGACAGGGACATCCACAGCCTCGACGACCTTGCGCGCCGCCACCGACTGACACGTCATCGTCTCCAATGGGGTGTCCGTGCCGACGTAGTAGGGCAGGTCCCACATGTTCTCCACGATGATTCCGTCGACGCCGCCCTCGACGAGCATCTCGGCATCCGTGACAGCACGTTCGATGATCGTCTCCATGCCGTAGCCGTCGTAGCCGGGTGAGCCGGGCATGGGCCAGAGGTGGACCATGCCGATGATCGGCTTGTCGACGTCGAACATCTCGCTCAGGCTGTCCAGCTGCAGTCCGTTCAGTCGTTCGCGCCAAGGGGCGGTCATGCGAGTTCCTCCTCGTGCGAAATTGTCGGCGTTTTAGCCACGATGGCTGCCACTCGGGGGTCCCAACTGCTCGATCAGCGTCGTCAGCTCGGCTGTTCCAGGGGTCGTGTTGTCCGACGAGGCCTGCTCTTGAATGGCGTCGACGATTTGGGCTCGATCCGGCAGGGCGCGCCCTGCGCCTTGGCACCGGACGCTCAGACCTCCCAGGGCGTTGGCGAGCCACACGGCGGTTCGCCAGTCCAGGCCCACCAGCCGGCCGGCGATAACGCCGGCGCTGAACGCGTCGCCGGCCCCGGTGGCGTCGACCGGCTCGACGTCCAGGGCGGGCAACGTCCATTCGTCGTCCGTCACGGCTCGGCATCCCGCCGCGCCGAGCTTGACGATGACCGCTTGTGCCCCCTGTTCCCGCGCAATGCGTGCCGCGGCCTCCGGATCATCCTCGCCCGTCAAGATGGCCAGTTCGGCCTCATCGGCCAGGAGCACGTCGACGTCGGCCAGACGCCGCTGGAGCTGCCCTTGATGGCCCGCCAGATCCGCCCCGATGCCGACGTCGACGCTGATCGGGACGTCGGCCTTCTGGGCCCGAACGATGGCTTCGGCGAACGCCGTTCGGCCGGCATGGGTGAACAACAGGTAGCCCGAGACGTGGAGCCACTGGGCGGTCGCGATGAGGTGATCATCCAGGTCCTCAGCGCTCAGGCGTCCGTTCGCGCCCCGTTCGGTGAACATCGTCCGTTCGCCGTCTGGCGTGATGGGAATGACGCAGAAGCCGGTCATGGCATGGGCGTCCTGGCCGACGGCTGCCATGTCGATGCCGGCGTCGACCATCTGGGTCGTGGCCCATGAGGCGAGCGGGTCGGCGCCGAGGCGTCCGATCATGGCCGTATCGAGGCCCAATCGGCTCAGGACGATGGCCGCATTGCTCGCCGATCCGCCCACTTGCCACGTGGACCCCTGGGAGATGGCGCATTCCCCGGGGTCCGGGTAGCGCCCCACCGACATCAGGAAGTCGACGTTGACGTCGCCGATCGCGACCACGTGGGCCATGGCGACCCCATTTTAGCCGAACGTAGGCCCCGGGGAAAGTTGGGGATCGGTCGGGCCATCGGATACCGTGACCGCGATGCCCAGCCACGACATGTTCGGAACGCGCTACCCAGTGATAGGCGTCGTCCATCTGCCCGCGTTGCCCGGGTCACCCGCCAACGAGTTGGATCTGCAATCCATTCGAGAACGGGGGCTGCGAGACGCCGCGGCGTTGGCCTCCGGGGGCGTCGACGGCCTTATTTTGGAGAACTTTGGCGATGCCCCGTTCCATCCCCGTCGCGTGCCGCCCCACACGGTGGCGCAGATGAGCGTCCTCGGGCGGGCGATCCGCGAGCGGCATCCGGCCGTGCCGCTGGGCGTCAACGTCCTGCGCAACGATGGCCTGAGCGCCTTGGCCGTCGCGAGCGCGATCGAGGCCGAATTCATTCGGGTCAACGTCTACTGTGGGGCGCGGGTGACCGATCAGGGGCTCGTCGAGGGCGAGGCGCACGAGATCCAGCGCCATCGGGCATCGCTCGATCCCTCCATCCGAGTTTTCGCCGATGTGGCCGTCAAACACTCGGCACCGCTCGGGGCCTATGATCTGGAAACCGACGTCCACGACGTTGTCGCCCGCGGTCGGGCCGACGCGGTCATCGTCTCGGGGGCGGGCACGGGCACCGAGACCGACGTTCGGGACCTGGACCGCGTCCAGTCCGCCGCGGATGGCTCAGTCCCCGTCTGGATCGGCAGCGGCGTCTCCCCGAACAACGTCGTCTCGCTGCTCGGGAGCGCGGACGGGCTGATCGTCGGCAGCGCGTTCAAATACGAGGGTCGGGCGACCAACGCGGTCGATCCGGACCGCGTGGCCGAGTTGATGGCGACGGTGCGCGACGCGCGAAACTGAGAGGGGGGGATCGGCCATGGCTCGCGACCACGCTCCCGTAACCCGATCCCGGCTGGGGGCGTTGCCGAAAGTTGAACTCCACTGTCATCTTGACGGCTCGCTGCGGCCCGAGACGATCTGGGAGCTGGCCCAAGCCGAGAACGTCCGCTTGCCCGTTGACGGGCCGGAGGAAGTCCGACGCTTCTTCACCGCCGAGAAGCACAGCCTGGACGCCTACCTGGAACGGTTCCATTACTCGCTCCAAGTGCTGCAGCACCGCGAGCATATCGCCCGTGCGGTTCGAGAGCTCATGGCCGATTTTGCGCGCGAGAACGGCCTCTACATCGAGATCCGCTTTGCGCCGCTGCTCCATCTCGATCAGGGATTGACGCCCGAGCAGGTCGTTGACGCCGCGCTCGAAGGCCTGCGACAGGGGCGGAACGACTCGGGCGTCGAGGGCGGCTTGATCCTCTGTGGGATGCGCCAAGAGTCGTCGCAGCGGACGCTGGAGGTCGCACGGCTGGCAGCGGCCTACAAGGATAAGGGCGTGCTCGCGTTCGACCTAGCGGGGCCCGAACGTGACTTTCCGCCGACGCTCCACGCGGACGCGATCACCCACGCCAAGGACGCCGGGTTGGGCGTGACGCTGCACGCGGGCGAGGAGCCGTGCCCTGAGCACATCCAGCAGGCCCTCCAATTGGGTGCCGACCGCCTCGGCCACGGGCTCTATCTCAACGACGCGCCGGCCCACGTCCGCGAGAACGTTGTCCGGGAGGGCGTGCCGCTGGAGATGTGCCCCACGTGCAACGTCCAGACGGCCCAGTTTGCAAGCTATGCGGAGCATCCCTTGGCCGAGCACCTCGGCGACGGGGTGGTCGTGACGGTCAGCACGGACAACCGCCTCATGTCGGACACGACGGTGACGGACGAGCTACTCCACGTGAGCTCGGCGTTCGGCTTCACCGAGTCCGACGTAGCGACGCTGTTGGCCAACGCGGCGCGCTCGGCGTTTGAGGGCAGCGTTCAGAGCCGATGGCGCCAGGCATGGGCGGCGACGCCGTCCCGTTGACGTGGCGCTTGAATGTCGGTTACGCTTACAAAGACGACGAAGGGATGAGAGGGGCATCCGCTCGTCTTTCCCAACGCAAACTCACCCAAGGAGGGAGCCACATGCTGTCACGACCCCACGTTCGCCAGAACGTGCGATGGGGCGCGATCGCGCTGATCGCGCTCGTGACATTGGGACTTTCGGCCGCGCCGAACATGAGCGAGGCCCAGTCCAACGGCGATATCACCATTCTCCACCTGAACGACCTGGAGTCGGCGCTCCAACCGGAGGGCGACGGCCTCGGCGGCGTGGCCAAGATTGCCACCTACGTGGAGCGCGTCCGTCAGGAGAGCGAGCGAACGTTGATGCTCTCCGGCGGCGACAACATCCTCGCGGGGGACTTCTTCAACTTCTTCCTCGGCGAGGCGACGTTCAAGGGCATGAGCGAAGCCGGCGTCGACGCGTCCGGCCTCGGCAACCACGAGTTCGACCGCGGCGAACAGACGCTGGCGGAAGCCGTACGCAACTACGCTGGGTTTCCCTTTCTGGCGTCCAACCTGGAGTTGGGCGAGGAGAGCCCGCTCACACCCCTCGTGAACGGCTTTGAGACCACCACGATCGAGGCGCTGCGCGGCGGTGAGCATGACAACCAGCTCTACGAGGGCTTGCTGGTCGATCACAACGGCCTGAACGTCTGCATGTTCGGGCTACTCGATCGCGAGATTCAGACGGCCCAGCTCACCCAGCTCGGCCCGAACACCGACATCACCGATCCCATCGAGGCCTCCCGCGATGCCAAGGCCCTCTGTGAGGACAACGGGGCCGACTTGATCGTGGGGATGCTCCACCTGGCCGCGGCCGTGCGCGTCGACACCGAGATCAAGCAGGCCGTGCCGGGCATTGACCTCTTCGTCAACGGCGGCACCGGCGCCATCCTCGATCCGGAAGCAAGCCCCGAGGACAACGTCGTGCGGACGGAAGAGGGGCCGTCGCTGTCCGTGCAGGGCCCCGGCGACGGCAACCGCATCGGCCGGCTCGACATGACGGTCCAGGACGGCCAGATCGCCGATTTCAGCTATCGGAACATCCCGGTCGTCGACGACCTCGGCGCGCTCGAAGACGAGACCCGCCAGCAGATCGAGAACAACTTCCCCGACTTCCCGTTCAGCGACGCGTTCGCGCCGGACATGGACGTCCAGGCGCTCGTGGATGAGTTCGCCGCCGAGGTGGAAGAGCGCCTGAGCGAACCCGTTGGCGCTGCGGCGGTTCGGCTCGACGGCTCGACCCAGACGAATCGCCAGCGCGAGACGAACGCCGGCAACTACCTCAGCGACTGCTTCGTGCGCCGCTTCGAGCGGGCCGAGTTCGCGCTGCAGAACGGCGGCGGCATCCGCAGCGTCCAGCCGGCCGGCGACATGACCTTCCGCGACGTCCAGGCGATCACGCCGTTCGGCAACACGATCGTGCTGATTGACATCACGGGTGAACAGGTCATGATGGCGCTGGAGAACAGCGTCAGTCGCTATGCGGCGACGTCCGGCCGCTATCTGCAGGTCTCGGAGCAGTTGCAGTACGCCTACGACCTCAGTCAACCGCCCGGCGAGCGCGTCATCGAGGACTCGGTCACGATCAGCGGCGAGCCGCTGCAGATGGGCGAGACCTACAAGGTCGCCACGGTCAACTTCCTCGTGGCCGGCGGCGACGGGTACGACGAGTTCACCAACGCCCAGAGCACGCTGGACACGACGTTCCCGCAGGCGTCGGCATCGTCCGAGTGCATCAAGCAGGACGAGACGATCGATCCGACGCTCGATGGCCGCGTGCTCGGCAAGATCGGCTGGCTGCGCATGGAGGCTACCGAGGCGAACCTGGGCAGCGAGACCACGATTCGCGGCCTCGTCACCGTCGGTCCCGGACAGGCCGGCCTGGATGAGGGGACGTTCTACCTGCAGGACTCGGCCTACGGCATGCGCGTGCGCGTCGACGGCGAGGTGCCCGAGAACCTCGGCACGGGCAGCCTCGTTGAGGTCACCGGCACGTTCACCGAGGCCGGCAACCAGTACGAGTTGCAGGGGGGCTCGGCCGAGGTCGTCACGTCACTCGCCGGCGAACGCGACGCCGAGTTCAACGTCCAACCGCAGAATCCCGCGTCGGTGCGCCTGCCCAACATCCAAGCGAACCTCGAGTTCTACGAGGGCAACTTCGTCCGTGTGCAGGGCATCGCCGATCCGGGCGGTCAGCTCGTCGACCTGAGCGATGCCGAATCGGGCGACGCAACGCTGGTCGGCGTTGTCGAGCAGACCGACGACGCCTATCAGCTCCGCGTCCTGCGCGAGTAGACCGACCATCGTTTCCACGAATCCACGAAGGGGATGGGTCAACTGGGCCCATCCCCTTCATTCCTCACGCATCCAATGGCTCTTCGGAACGACTGACAAAGGAGGCTGACCCACGCCGTGCGCACGCAATTGATATTCGGAATCATCGGCCTGATTGCGGTCGGTGTCTTGATCTGGTTCGGCGTCTCGCTCACTCAGCAATTGGACGATCTGTCGAGCCGACTCTCGGCGGTCGAATCCGGCATGGGAACGCTCACGGAGACCACGGATCGTATGAATTCGTCGATGCGCGAGCTGCGGACCGCAGAGACGGAGCTTCGCGACGAGGTTCGCACGCTGGGCGAGGTCCTGGCGACGAATCGGTCGCGCCTGGCGTCGCTGGAGAGCCGACTCCAGACAGTGTCCCAGCAGATGCGGCAAGTGGGGGATAGCGAACGGCAACTGTCGTCGTCGGGCCTGCCGAGGCGAGGTCAGACCACGAAAGCCGTCACGGCGGACTTCAACGACGATGGAGTCCTCGATCTCTACGTCGCCAACGGCTACAACACCGACGCCGACAACGTCTACGCCCTCGGGGTCGGCGACGGCTCGTTCAATGTGGTGGCGTTGGAGGAGTACGGCTTGCCCACGGGCGGCGCCTCCACGGGCGCCACGGCGGCCGACTTCGACAACGACGGGGACATGGATCTGTACGTCTCCAACAGCATCGCCCAGGCCAACTGGTACCTGCGCAACGACGGCAACGGGCGATTCGAGCAGGTTAGTCTGGAGGACGCTGGCTTGCCCCGCGGCAAGTTCACCAACGGCAGTGCCGTTGCCGCCGACTTCAATGCGGACGGGGCTTTGGATCTGTTCGTGCCGAATTCGCAGACGTCGGTCTACGCGCTCAACAACGGCGACGGGACCTTCTCGACGATGCCGCTTGAGGAGGCCGGCATTCCGAGCGACGCCACCGCCGTGGCCGCCACCGCAGCCGACGTCAATCGGGACGGGCGCCCCGACCTCTATGTCGCCAACGGCATCCGCGCCCAGAGCGGCCAGCCGATCGAGGAGAACGACGACGTGTTGATCAATGCGGGGAACGGCACGTTTGAACGTCAGGATCCGGCGTCGGTCGGAGTGCCCGAGGGCGGCACGAGCTCGGACGTCATCGCGGAGGACTTCAATGGCGACGGCGCGGTGGATCTGTTTGTGGCGCGGGCCGATCCCTATCTGGAGAACGCCTTGGCGCTCAACAACGGCGACGGAACGTTCACGACCATCGAGGCATCCGACGCCGGGTTGGCGCTCGGCAGCGGCATCATGAGCTACGGGGCCAGCGCCGGCGACCTTGATCGGGACGGGGATCCCGACCTGGTGATTGCCAATGGCGGCGTCAGTGGCAGCCAGAGCAACACCGTGGCGTTCAACAACGGCGACGGGACGTTCGACATTCGCGATGTCGAGGAGGTCGGGTTGCCGGGCCGCGGCAGCTCCATGGACGTCGTGCTGGCGGACTTCAACCGCGACGCGCGGTTGGACCTGTTCGTTACCGACGTCAATAGCGTCAGCGATCCCGTCTATGCCATTGGGACGGCGGACGGCGCGTTCCGCGTGATCGAGCCCTGAGCCCAAGTCGGGCGCGCGTCGATCGTCGAGCCCGCGACGATACGCCCAGGGAAAGATCCCACCGAAGGAGGCGAACCCGATGGCCGAGGACGAACGCTACCGGCGAGCGAAGCGCAGGGTCGAGGCGCTGAAGGGCTTCTACATCCACGGCGCGGTCTATGTGCTCGTCAACGCCGTGCTGGTCGTCATCAACCTCACGACGTCCACGGACTACCTCTGGTTCGTCTGGCCCCTGTTGGGCTGGGGTGCCGGCTTGGCCGGCCATGCCGTCGGCATCTTCGGCATTCCCGGCGTGTTCGGTCGTGACTGGGAAGAGCGCAAGATCCAGGAATACATGGAGCAGGAACAGGCGGACGATCCCGGGGATACGTCCCGATAGCGCGCAGCGGCCGAGCGTGGGCAATACGCGCGCACGCCGCGAAGCCCGTCGCCGTCACGTCCGCCGATAGAGGACCAAGCGATTGTCGCCGTAGAGCCGCTCGTCAATCCGTTTGAGCCAGCCGTACTCCGCCTGGACGGTCTCCTTTTTGAAGATCTCCGTGACGACGACGGCATCCGGCGCCAGGATCTCCGCCTCTGCAACGCATGCCAGCGTCCGGTGTGCAAGCTCCGCGCCGTACGGCGGCCCAATGAAGACGAGGTCGAAGCGCCGGTCCGCGCCGCCCCATCGCGCCAGAGCCCGAAAGACGTCCTCGCCGAGGATCTCGGCCCGGTCGCCGACCTCCAGCTCGGCCACGTTGCGGCGCAGCAGCTCGAGCGCTTCGCGCCCGTGATCGACAAAGACGGCTTCGCTGGCCCCGCGACTGAGCGCCTCGAGGCCGACGCTGCCCGTCCCGGCGAAGAGATCGAGAAAGCGACTGCCCTCGACGACATCCATGAGAATGTTGAACAGGGCCGCCCGCACCTGGTCGCGCATGGGACGGACGTCGGCACTGCGCGGGACGTGCAGACGTCGGCTCCCGAGCGCGCCGCCCGTGATCCTCATGGGGCCGTCGAGGATGCCCCCTGGTTGGCGAGCATGACGGCATGGTCCAGGCGCTGGGCCGTTCGATCTTGGCCCAGGAACGCCATCGTCTCGAAGAGCCCGGGCCCCTTGTCGAGGCCCGTCAACGCCACGCGGCAGGGTTGGGCGACCGCGCCCAGCTTGAGGTGCTGCTCGGCGAGCCAACTCCGCACGATCTCGTTCAGCGCGTCGGCGTTGAACTGATCTTCCGGAAGTTCGCGGATCATGTCCGCCAGTCCGTTGAGCAGCGACGCTTTCTCCGGCGTCAAGTATTTCTCCACGGCCGCTTGATCGAATTGGATCCGGTCGGTGAGGAAGGGGACGGCCCCCTTGGCGAGGTCCGCGAGCGTCTCCCGACGCTCCTTGAGGAAATCCACGGTCGCGGCCCAACGGGCCTCGGGAACCGCCTCGGCTTCCGCCTCGGACAGGATGCCGTGCTCAAGCGCGTAATCGCGCAACAAGTGCCCGATGCGCTCGGGGTCGCCGTTCATGACGTAGTGGTGGTTCAGCCACGTCAGCTTCTCGTCGTCAAAGATCGACGCCGAGGGGTTGATGCCGTCAATGGAGAACTTCTCGATGAGCTCGGCCCGATCGAAGATCTCCTGGTCGCCGTAGGACCAGCCGAGCCGGGCGAGGTGGTTGACCATGGCCTCGGGCAGATAGCCCCTGTCGCGGTACTCCTGCACGGTCGTGGCGCCGTGACGCTTGGAGAGCTTCGAGCGATCGGTGGCCAGCACCATCGGAACGTGGGCAAACTCAGGAAGCTCAACGCCGAGCGCGTCGTAGATGAGGATCTGCTTCGGCGTGTTGTTCAGGTGCTCGTCGGCGCGGATCACGTGCGTTATGCCCATGGTCGCGTCGTCGATCACCACGGCGAAGTTGTAGGTCGGACGGCCATCGGAACGCATAAGGATAAAATCGTCGATCTCCGCGTTGTCGAATTCCACGACACCGCGGACGCGATCGTTGACCACCGTTGATCCGGACGGCGGGGAGATCAGCCGCAGAACGGGCGTCCGCCCCTCGGCCTCGTACGCCTGGCGTTGTTCGGAGGCGAGGTGCCGACAGTGGCCGTCGTAGAGCGGCTTACGTTTCTCCTCGAGCGCCTGCTGGCGCTTCGCTTCCAGCTCCTCGGCCGTGCAGTAGCACCGATAGGCCTTCCCCTCGTCCAGCAGCCGATCCGCGTGCGCTTGGTAGGTTGGCAGCCGTTCGCTCTGGAAGAAGGGGCCCTCGTCGGGATGGAGCCCGAGCCACCGGAAGCTGTCCGTGATCGGGTCGATGAGGTCAGGCCGATTGCGCTCCAGATCCGTGTCCTCGAAGCGCAGCACGAACGTTCCCTCATGCTTGCGCGCATAGAGCCAGTTGAACAGTGCCGTGCGCGCGCCGCCGACGTGGAGTTCCCCCGTCGGGCTTGGCGCGAAGCGCACGCGGACTGTCGATTCGCTCATGATGCGACATCACTCTCCATCCGGGGGCGATCGCCTTGTCGTCGCTTGCTAGAACGCATAGTGGAATCCGATCCCGCCGGCGATCCAGCGGAAGTCGAACACGTTGGTCAGGTTGAGCGCAAAGCCGTAGTCAATCACGGGATGGACGCGCGCGATGGGCCAGTCCGCGATGCGGATCTCGGCCAGCGTCGCGAAAAACGGTTCCCGCAAGCTGGGCGAGGTCTCCCCGCCCAGGCGGATCGTCGCGGACGGTCCCCCGCTCAGATAGAAGTCCGCGCGCGGGTTGTCGCTGACCCGCCAGAGGCCGCGCGTGGACACGAGCAGATCGAGTCGATTGGGGCATTCGAACGCCGGCCGTTCGATCCGGCCGTCGTCCGGTGGTTCCGACGGGTCCGGCGGGTCTGGAGGGTCACACTGTGGAATCGGCGCCACGTTCAACTCGTAGCTGAGGCGGGCGTCGGGCTCATTCCGGACGCTGATGCCCAAAAAGGGGAAGTTCGCATGGATGCCGAGCGACCACTGGGCGTCGGCGGACTCCGTCTCGGTCGCGTCCGGCTGGGCACTCGCCGCGAACGCGCCCACTCCGACGACCAGCGCCACGAGCGCTGCCACCAAGGATGCACGGCCAAGCGACGGACGATTCACGACGGTCAGCTCCTTCCTAATGGCTTCGACTATCCGATCGGCGTGCCGGTATCGGGCTGGCCCGTAATCGCCATGAACCGTTCACGGAGATCGTGCGTGATCGGCCCCGGGGTGCCGTCGCCGATCGGCCGCTTGTTGACGGTCACGATCGGGGCGATCTCGGCGGCCGTGCCCGTGAGGAACATCTCGTCGGCGGTGTAGAGCTGGGCCGCACCGAAGAACTGTTCCTCGACCTCGTAGCCTGCGTCCTGCGCAACGTCGATCACCGAGGCTCGCGTGATCCCGGGGAGGTTGCTCACCACCGGCGGGGTGTAGAGGGCGCCGTCCTTGATGATGAAGAGGTTGTCGGCGGTCCCCTCGGCGACGAAGCCGTTCGGGTCCAGCATGATCCCTTCGTCGACGCCGAGGTGATTCGCCTCAATGCGGGCCAGGATGTTGGCCAGATAGTTGAGCGACTTGACGCTGGGCGGCAGGCTTTCGGGGGATTTCACTCGCGTCGAGACGACCGCCGCGCTCATGCCCTTCTGATAGACCTCCTCGGGATAGAGCGACTTCCACTCCTTGACGATAACGATGACGGAGGCGCCCTGCGTGCACTTCGTGGGATCGATGCCGAGGTCGCCCACGCCGCGCGTCACGACGGGCCGAATGTAGGCCGTGTCGACCTCATTGACCCGCAAGGTTTCTAAAATCGCCTCGCTCATCTCCTCGCGCGATAGCGGGATGTCCAATTCGATCGCTTTGGCGCTGTCGTAGAGCCGATCGAGGTGCTCCTTGAACTTGAAGACGTAGCCGTCGTAGGCACGAATTCCCTCAAAGACGCCGTCGCCGTACAAAAGTCCGTGGTCGAAGACGCTGACGCTGGCTTCGTTCTCTTCCACAAACTCGCCGTTGAGATAGGCCTTCATGACGCCCTCCTTCCCTCGTGGGGCGATGCAACAGCTGGAAATGCGCAGATTGCGTATGGCCGCATGGGTCTGGACAAATGACCTCCGCACTATATCGGGGCGTTGTTGAGGGTGTCAACAGAACGAGGCATCCCCTGTTCAGAGGACGAACCCGACGAGCAGCCCGATCGCGACGGCCCAGAAGCCCGCGCCGACGTAGAAGCTGAGCTCCTCAAACAGCGAAGATCGCGATTCTGTTTCGTCCTGACGCCGGGCCAACCGAGGGCGATCGCGCCCGAGCGTGACGGCCCAGAGGATGAGCTCGCCCGTGGCGTAACAGAGGACGTGAGCGAGGAACCAGAGCAGCCCGTAGACGAGCACTTCCAGGATCGCAACCATTGCGGTTTCCTCGTTGAGTCACTCACAATAAGCGATCCATTCCTTGTTGGCAAGTCACGAGGTGCCCGATGGCGTTGGACCCCGCGTTCGACGCTGTGCTAAGCTCCCGGCAAGGAGGGCGTTTCAATCGTCATGAGCGCGAACCACT
This sequence comes from uncultured Thermotogae bacterium, assembly GCA_964567595.1. Taxonomy (GTDB): domain Bacteria; phylum Bipolaricaulota; class Bipolaricaulia; order RBG-16-55-9; family RBG-16-55-9; genus CAZMNF01. The sequence goes on from CAZMNF010000003.1 coordinate 35,731, forward strand.
TCGTTTCATTGGCCGACGTCAGCCGCACCGAAATCTGGGCGTTGTTGGACACCGCCCGCCAACTCAAGATTGAGAGTAAGACGGGCCATCAACACGAATTGTTGCGGGGCAAGACGCTCGCGATGATCTTCCAGAAGCCGTCGTTGCGCACGCGGGTCTCGTTCGAGACCGGCATGACCATGCTCGGCGGCCACGCCATCTATCTTGGCCCCGACGACATCAAGCTCGGCGAGCGCGAGACGACCGAGGACATCGCCCTGGTGTTGGCGCGCTACGCCGACGGGATCATGGCCCGCGTCTTCGGCCACGAGGTTATCCAAGATCTGGCGAAGTACGCGGATGTTCCGGTTATCAATGGACTCTCCGATCGCGAGCATCCCTGCCAGGTGCTCGGCGATCTCTTAACGCTCTGGGAGCACAAGCGTCGGATTGAGGGCCTAAAATTGGCCTGGGTCGGCGACGGCAACAACGTCTGTCATTCCTGGCTGCAGGCCGGTCCCAAACTGGGCATGAATGTATCAATTGCGACGCCGGAAGGGTTCGAACCCGATGATGATATTCTCGAATACGGGCGTCAATGGGGAACGATGGTTGAGCTGACCAACGACCCGCAAGAAGCGGTGGAAAACGCGGACGTGATCTACACCGACGTCTGGGCCTCCATGGGCCAAGAGGACGTTGCTGAGCAGAAGACGCACGCCTTCAAGGGCTTCCGGATCCACAAGCAGTTGCTCCAGCAAGCGAAGCCAGATGCCGTCGTCATGCACTGTCTTCCGGCGCACTATGATGAGGAGATCACCCACGAGGTCGCCCATGGCCCGCAAAGCGTGATCTTTGACGAGGCCGAGAACCGCATGCACGCTCAAAATGCCATATTGACGACTTTGATGACGTGACGATGGAACTCCATCAAGTGGTAGACTATCTCGACGATTATCTGAAGACTTCAGAAATCCCGGACGCCCCCGTGGCGCTCAACGGGCTCCAAGTTGAAGGGACGCGCGACATTCAGACCGTCGCCACGGCCACCGACGCCTGCACGGCGACGATCCAAGAAGCCATCGATCGCGATGCCGATCTGATGATCGTCCACCACGGGCTGTTCTGGGGCGGGCTCCAGCCGTTGACGGGAGTCCGAATGCGGCCGTTCAAAGCCCTCCTCGACCACGGCATCGCGCTCTATTCCGCCCATCTTCCCTTGGATGTTCACCCCGACCTTGGCAACAACGCGGTGCTGCTCGCGCAATTGGGCTTTGCACCGTCCGGCCGCTTCGGGACGGACGATGATCTGGAGTTGGGACTGTGGGCCGAGGTCGATATCCGACGCCATGAGCTGATCGGGCGGATGCAGGCGCTGTTGGGCGATCACGTCCTGGCCATCGGCAAAGGGCCTGAACACATTGAACGACTTGGTCTCATCACGGGCGGCGCCGGAAAATTCATTCACGAGGCCCACGAGCGCGAACTGGATGCGTTCATCACCGGCGAAGCCAAGCATCCCGAGGCCGTGGCCGCGGAAGAGTACGGCGTCAACTTGATGTTGGGCGGCCACTACGCGACCGAAACGTTCGGCCCGCACGCGCTCGGCGAGCACCTGAGTGAGCGATTCGGTCTGGCGCACACGTTCATCGACCATCCCTTTCCGACGTAACGCCGATGAAGTTGGCGCTGACCGGCCCGCCGAGCTCGGGCAAGACGACGCTCTGCCAGCGGCTTGTTGAGACGCTGGACTTGACCATCGGCGGCATCCTGACCCAAGAGATGCGCGGATCCGATGGAGGGCGCTCCGGATTTGCGATTCGCGACCTGTCGACGGGGATGGAAGGGACCCTCGCCTCGACCGAACGATCCCACGGTCCGCGCGTCGGGAAATATCGGGTTCATCTGGACGACCTCGAACGAGTCGCGACCCCAGCGATCGAGATGGCCTTGGTGCGAGCTGATCTGATTGTCATCGACGAGGTCGCCCCGATGGAACTCCAAAGCGAGGCGTTCGTCGACGTGACCGAGCAAGCCTTGGCCTCGGATCGTCCCTTGCTCGTCACGTTCAAGGGCGGACGTGGGCATCCGCTCGTGCAGCGGATCAGGGATATGTGTGAGATACACAGACTTACGACAGAGACCCGCGATGCGCTTTTTGACACCCTGAGCCGACGATTGTCGGTCCTGGGAGCCGATTGATGGACTTGTCGATTGCTCATCAGTCGCATCATGTGCTCCTCGGCTGCCCCTTCGACAACGGCATCCGCTCCATGCTCCGCTACGGTCGCGGCGTCACGGGCGCGGCCGACGGCCCGCGCGCGGTCCTGGACGCCCTTCGATCCGAGCATCCGGACGTTGCCGCCCAGGTCGATGCCCAGATGCTCGATCTGGCCCGATTCAACCTTCCCGTCGAGCGCGACCGTCTTGAAAATCCCGCGTTCACCGCGCACCAGTTGGAAAGCACCCTTGCTGCCCACGACGAGATCGAGCGGGCCGCCGCCGAGATCGCCCGAGCCGGCCGGATTCCCCTGGGCATCGGCGGCGACCACTCCATCACGTATTCCCTAGCACGCGGACGGATGACGTCGTCCCCTCATCAAGCTTGGGGATTGATCTACGTCGATGCCCATCTCGACCTGCGTGCCTGGAATGTCGAGGACGGGGAAGACGTTATCAGCAGCGGCAACGCCTTCTGGCGGCTGCTCAACGATCCAGCGGTTCCCTTGTCGGGTGAAAATGTCGTCGCGCTCGGGATTCTGCCGTCGGACTCGGACGTCTACACAACCCTAGCGGAACGAGCGAAGGACTACGGCATGACCGTCGTCCCCCGATCCGCCGTCTCGGAGCAGGGCATCGATACCCTTGTCTCCGAAGCGCTCCGTCAAGCCGGACACGGCACGGAGGCCGTCTACGTCAGCCTCGACATGGACGCGCTCGATCGGTCGATCGCACCCGGCGTCAGCGCGCCCAATCCGAATGGCCTCACGAGCGACGAGCTATTTGGGATCATCGACGGACTGGCCCGCGACGCGCGCGCGATCGGCTTTGACGTCGTGGAGACGTCCTCCCGAGAGCAAGCCTGGTTCGAGGTCGTGGACGGCGAGGACCGCTCGGAGACCGAAGCTGAGCGGCAAGACGCATTGGCTGAGACGGCTCGAACGGCAGCCGATGGGATCGCACGGTTCGTTCAGCGCAAGTCCGAGTTGGCCCGTGACCAAGCGAGCTGACCGCCTACGTAGACTTGCGCTAATGGCACCTCGCCCCAGCGGTAGAACGGCTCCAAGGCGTGCGGTCCGTCCGTCACAACGAAGTCGGCGTGAGCGCCCTTTTCCAATCGACCGAGGTCGGGTTTTCCAAGTGCGTCCGCCGTGTGAGCGGTGCCTGCGACGAGCGACTCCTCCACGCTGAGCCCGCCGAGCGCCGTCGCGAGCTGGAGCGCCAATGGGAGACTGTAAAACGGGCTGGAGCCGGGGTTGTGATCGGTCGCCACGGCGACCTTGACGCCGGCGTCCCACATCGCCCGCGCGTTGGGCAACGCCCGCGTCAACAAGAGCGCCGCCCCCGGCAGGACCGTGCCGACGGTTCCGGCTTCGGCCAGCGCTTGCCAGTCGTCGTCCGTGGCTTTCTCCAAGTGGTCGGCGGAGAGGCCGCCGAGTTCCGCCACCATTTGTGTGGCACCGTTGCGGGAGAGCTGTTCCGTATGGGCTTTCACGGCAAGTTTTTCATTGAGTCCCGCTTCCAGGACGCGCCGAGCCTCATCGAGCGTGTAGGCCCCGCGGTCGCAGAAGACGTCCACGGCCTCGGCCAGGCCGTCCTCGGCAACCTCGGAGATCAAGTCTTGGGTAAGCATGGCCAGATAGTCAGCGCGATCCCAGGTCGTCGGGATCAGGTGCGCCAAGAACGTCGACACAACCCGCTGTGGCTCGCTGTCGGCTAAGCTTCGGATGGCACGGAGCATCCTCAGTTCGGGATCGCGCTCCATGCCGTAGCCCGACTTGATCTCGACGGTCGTGACGCCGCGTGACAGAAAGCCTCGTAAGCGCCCTTGCGCGAGCGAGACGAGCTCGTCCTCCGAGGCCTGCCGCGTTGCCTCAGTCGTGGCATGGATGCCACCGCCCGCATCCATGAGCTCCTCGTAGCTTGCGCCGCGCGAGCGCATGGCGTACTCCTCGATGCGCGTGCCGGCCCAAATCGCGTGCGTGTGGGAGTCGACGAGCCCGGGCAGGACGCCACGCCCGCCTAGGTCCTCCATCGGCCACGCCGCATGCGCCGTCGGCAGGCCGGATTGGGGGCCGACCCAGACGATGCGTCCATCTTCGACGGCAATCGCCGCGTCGGTAACGCGCTGGAACGGCGTGTACAGCTCGGCAACCCCGGTGAAAATTTGCTGATCCATCGCCCTCGTTCCCCTTCAGCCCAGTCTCGGCATTCGCAGGTCGGTCCGTCGGGCCGTGGCCATGGCGTCCTCGTAGCCGGCGTCCGCATGCCGGACGACGCCCATGCCCGGATCGTAGGTAAGCACACGCTGCAGCCGCCGTTCGGCCTCGTCGGTCCCGTCAGCGACGACGACCATGCCGGCGTGGATCGCCTTGCCGATGCCGACGCCGCCGCCGTGGTGGACCGACACCCAAGTGGCGCCGCCGACCGCGTTGAGCAGTGCGTTCAGAACGGGCCAGTCGGCGATGGCGTCGGAGCCGTCCTTCATCCCTTCGGTCTCCCGATAGGGCGAGGCCACCGAGCCCGCATCGAGGTGATCGCGCCCAATGACGATGGGCGCCCTCACCTCGCCCTTGCGCACCAGGTCGTTGAAGACGCGGCCGGCCCGCTCTCGCTCGCCGTAGCCGAGCCAGCAGATCCGCGAGGGCAACCCCTGGAACTGGACGCGCTCCTGGGCCATCCGGATCCAGCGATGGAGCGACTCGTCCTCGGGAAAGAGGTCCAATATCGCTTCGTCGGTCCGGTAGATGTCCGCCGGATCGCCCGACAGCGCCACCCAGCGGAACGGCCCCTTGCCCCGACAGAACATCGGACGAATGAACGCGGGAACGAAGCCGGGAAACGCCTGGTTGGCGCCGTCGAGACCGCCCTGCTCGGCCTGCGCGCGGAGGCTGTTGCCGTAGTCGAAGACGACGGCGCCTGCGCCTTGCAGATCGATCATCGCCTGGACATGGCGAACCATGGATTCGTAGCTCTGCTCGACGTACCGATCGGGGTCGGACTCGCGCAGGCGCTGTGCCTCATCGAAGGTCATGTGCCGGGGCACGTAGCCGTACAGCTCGTCATGCGCCGAGGTCTGATCGGTCACCGCATCGGGAACGCGGTTCCGCCGGACCAGCTCGGGGTAGACCTCGGCGGCGTTGCCGACAAGCCCGACCGAGATCGGCTCGCCCGAGGAGCGATGCTCGTCGATGATCTCGAGCGCCTCGTCGAGGCTCTCGGTCGACGTGTCCAGATAGCCCGTTTGGAGACGGCGTTCGATCTTGTCCGGGTTGATCTCGACGATCAACCCGATGCCCCCGTTCATCGTGATGGCCAGCGGCTGCGCGCCGCCCATTTCCCCCAGTCCTGCTGTGAGGACAAAACGGCCCTCCAGCGAGCCATTGAAGTGCTGCCGGGCCATTTCGGCCAGCGTCTCGAACGTCCCTTGGAGAATGCCCTGCGTGCCGATGTAGATCCACGAACCGGCCGTCATCTGGCCGTACATGATCAACCCTTGGCGCTCCAGCTCACGGAACTGGTCCCAATTGGCCCACTCGGGGACCAACAACGAGTTGGCGATCAGCACCCGCGGCGCGTCCTCGAAGGTCTTGAACACCGCCACGGGTTTGCCGGATTGGATGAGCAGCGTGTCGTCGGTCTCCATCGATCGGAGCGTGTCGACGATGGCGTGGTAGTCGTCCCACGTTCGGGCCGCGCGGCCGGTGCCGCCGTAGACGATGAGATTGGCCGGGTCGCCGGCAACGTCGGGATCGAGGTTGTTCATCAGCATCCGCATGGGCGCCTCCAGGAGCCAGTCCTGGCAGCGCAGCTCCGTCCCACGCGGCGCGCGGATCTCCGGCGCTCGACTCGATGGCGCGTTCATCTCCCCTCGCCTCCTCCTGGCTCAATTCGGCTCAAAGGCCTGAATCCGATGGTTGTCCGAGTCGGCAATGACGATCGTTCCGTCGGGGGCGACGGCGATCCCCTTGGGAAAGAGGAACTCGCCATGTCCGGCGTCGGTGTCACAGCCTTCCCCTTGTGGGATCTCCTCGCTCTCCAACCCATGAAGTGCGCACTTGTTGCCCCACTTGCCCTGGAACTCGCCCTCACTGTTGAAGATCTGGACGCGGTTGTTCCCCTGGTCGAGGACGTAGACCGTCCCGCTGTTGCCGACCGCAATCCCGAAGGGCATGTCGAACTGGCCGTTGCCGGCGTCCGTCTCGCATCCCTCGCCGGACTGGAGATCACAGCGCGATCCGAAGCTCGTCTCGAACGATCCCTCGGGCGCAAAGACCTGCACGCGGTGATTGCCGTTGTCGGTCACGAATAGCCGACGGTTGTGGAACGCCACGTCGGCGGGGAAGTTGAACTGGCCGTCAGCCGTGCCATTCGATCCCCAGGCACGGATGAAGTCGCCGAGGGGATCGAACACCTGAACCCGGTGATTCATCACGTCGGCGACGAAAACCCGCCCCGAGCCGTCGGTGGCGATGCCGACCGGCAGGTTGAACTGGCCCGAATCCGTCCCCGAGCTGCCCCAGGACGTGCGGAACTCGCCGCTCGGCGAGAACGCCTGGACGCGATCGTTGCCGGAGTCCGTGACGTAGACGGTATCGGTGACCGGCGCATACGCGATGCCCTCGGGCGCGTTGAACTGGCCTTGGCCATCGGCGTCGTCGCATCCGTCGCCTGAGGCCAAGTCGCAGAACGACCCCCATTGATTGAGGAATTCGCCGTCTGGATTGAAGACCTGGACACGGTCATTGTTCGTGTCTGCCACGTAGATACGACCGTCGCTGGCGATCGCCACCCCTTCGGGCGCATCGAACTGGCCCGGTTCCTCGCCGGGTTCGCCCCATGCTTGGGTGAACTCGACCGTTGAGGCCGGTTGGGCCCAGCCGGTGGCGAACGCCGCCAGGGCCAACATGAGCGCGATGAGGAGGCCGCGTCGACGGATCGAGGTCGGGATCATGGCATCAGCCCTCCTGCTATTGGGATCCGGATCGCGGGCAGGGTAGACGACGGGCCGGACGACGCACAATGGCTCGTCTCAGGCGACCGTGCCGTGGCGGTTATCGCCCCAGATAG
>CAZMNF010000003.1:43099-89947 GCA_964567595.1 uncultured Thermotogae bacterium
CCGTGATGTCGACGCCGTCCAGATGGATCCGACCGGCGTCGGGCAGGTGCGCGCCGCTGATCAGGCGGAACGCCGTCGTCTTGCCCGCGCCGTTCGGGCCGATGAAGCCGAGGATCTCGCCCGGCGCGACGTCGAAGGACAGCGCCTGAACGGCCTGGAGGCCGCCGAACGCCTTGTTGAGCTCTGCGACCGCCAGCATCGCCTGGGTCCGCGCGTCGCCCGAATCGTGTTGGCGATGCGGCCTCTCCTCGTCCGTCTTGGGAGTCGTTACCATCGCGTGCCCCCAGGCAGGATAGCGCATCGCGCTCGCTCGAGCGAACCGTTTGTCGGACGCTCGCGGATCGCTTTATGATGGGCCGCACTGCGTAATAAAGGGGGGACGCTGGGGATGAACCTCGCGCAACTGCTCGATCAAGCGGCGAATGAGCATGCGGATCGCCTGGCGGTTGGTTTCGAGAACGAGGAGCTGAGCTACGCGGATCTGGCGGAGACCTCAAGTCGGTTTGCCGGGGGGCTCCAGCGCATGGGCGTCGAGCCGGGCGACCGCGTCGGCGTCCACCTGCCCAACCTGCCCCAGTTCGTCATTGCCGTTTGGGGGATCATGAAAGCCGGCGCCGTGCCGACGCCGATGAACCCGCAACTCCGTCGCCGCGAGATCAGCTATCAGCTCCGCGACGCCGGCGCGAAGCTGCTGATCGGGCTCGTGCAGTACATCGACGAGATCGAGGCCGCGGCCGACGAGGTCGGAGGCATCCCCTTAGTGACCGTGGGCGGTAAGAGCGACCACACGCGCTTCCGAGAGGTGCTCGAAGCGCCCGCGATCGTCGTCGATCGCGACGACGACGACGTTGCGCTCCAGCCCTACACGAGCGGCACAACGGGCCTTCCGAAGGGCGTATTGCTCACCCACGGCAACCTGATCTCCAACGCCCGTGCCATCAGCGATCTCAATCCGCTCCCCCCGGAAACCGATGCCGTGCTCGTCCCGATTCCCATGTTCCACATCACGGGCATGACGGTCATGATGCTGTCCCCGCTGATCCGTGGCGCCACCGTCTATCCCATGCTCCAGTGGGACGCCGCCGAGGCCATGCGCCTGATCGAGCAGTACCGCATCAACGACTTCCTCGCGGTCCCGACGATCTACATCGACATGCTGCGCCACCCCGGCGTCACCCAGACCGACTTCTCCTCCTTGGAAGTCTGCATCTCGGGCGGCGCCAAGCTCCCGGTGCCCGTTATGCAGAAGTTCGATCAGCTCGGCGTGCCCATCTACGAAGGCTACGGGCTGACCGAGACCTCGCCCGTGACGCACACGAACCTGGCCGCGCCGGAGCGCGTCCTCGGCTCCATCGGCTGGGCCATTCCGGACACGGAGTGCAAGATCGTCGACGAGACGGGCCGCGAGCTCCCAACGGGCGAAACGGGCGAGCTCTGCATTCGCGGGCCCCAAGTCATGAAGGGCTATCATAACCAGCCGAAGGCGAATGCGGGCGCGTTCGACGATGAGGGGTTTTTCTACACGGGCGACCTGGCCCAAGTCGACGACCAAGGGTATTTCTACATCCTCGATCGCGTGAAGGACATGATCAATCCGGGCGGGTTCAACGTCTATCCCAAGGAGGTCGAGCAGGTTCTCTACGAGCACAATGCCGTTGCCGAGTGTGCCGTCGTCGGCGTCCCCGACGAGCGCAAGGGCGAGACCGTCAAGGCGTTTGTCGTGCCCAACGGTCAGCATGAGGCGTCCGAGGACCTTGCTGAAGAGCTGAAAAGCCATTGTCTAAGCGAGATCGCGCCGTACAAGCATCCGCGCACGATCGAGTTCGTCGGCGAGCTGCCGAAGACGGCATCCGGGAAGATTCAGAAGTATCGCCTGCGGCATGGGGAGTAACGGCCCGGTTGCGACCGCGCTCGAGCGCGCTATAATAGCAGTATCGGGACCAGTTTGCTAATTCCGACGGGAAACCGCGAGATGTGAAGGAGGCGATACGCCATGGCCAAGCGATGGAAGGCTCCGAAGGGCGTGGGCGTGGTCTACAAGGGCAAGGGGTTCCGCAAGAAGGCGAACCCTGGCGACCGGGGCTCCGAGACCGAGGCCGACGACAAGGACGCCGAGGCCGAAGACGAGTAACCCCGCAAACCCACTCAATGAATTGATGCCAGGGAGCGGCCCACCCGCTCCCTTTGTTATTCCCAGTGCAAGGGGGAAACCACATGCACGTCGCGCGCAACGCACATCGCCAGATCGTGGTTCGGCTGGAGGACGGCGAGGACTTCAAAACTCAGCTGGCGTCATTGGGGCTCGAAGCCGGCGCGTTCGTCTCCGGCATCGGCATGCTCCGCGAGGTGACACTGGCGTACTGGAACGGCGAGGAGTACGTCCAGCACACGGTGGAGTCCCCGACCGAGCTGTTGACACTGCAGGGCAACTTTTCGCTCAAGGAAGGCGAACCGTTCGTCCATTGTCACGTGACGTTGGGCCATGAGGATGGCGCCGTCGAAGGCGGTCACTTGATGGATGCCACCGTCAACATCACCAACGAGATCGTGATTCAGGAGCTGCCTGGAATCGCGATGCATCGCAAGCCCGAAGTGGGGCTGTGGGGCCTATTCCCCACTGAAAGCTGACAATGGAGGTCGGTGAGGGAACGGTCACGTTCGACGACTTCGGCAGACTCGACATCCGCATCGGCACGATCACGAACGCCGAGCCCGTCGAGGGGACCGACAAGCTGCTCAAGCTGACCGTGGACACGGGCGAATCCGAGCTGCGCCAGCTGGTGGCCGGCCTCGCTGACGCTTACGCGGCGGACGAGGTCGTCGGCTGCCAGGTTCCCGTGCTGACCAACCTAGCGCCGAAGACGATCCGCGGCGTGGAGAGCCAGGGAATGATTCTCTGTCCCGCCGACAACGCCGGAACCCCCGTCTTGCTCCATCCGGATCGCGAGCTCAAGCCCGGCGCAGAGATCCAATAGCCATTGCTGCGAATCGCTAGGCATCGCCGTTGGTCGAGGCGCCATCCTCGTCGCCCATGGCGGCGGCGACGAGCTCGGCGATGTCACGGTCCTCGACGGGCGCGTCGTTGCCTTTGATGCCGTCCTCCATCATCGTCATGCAGAACGGACAGGCCGTGGCGACCGTGCTGGGATCGACGTCCATGGCCTGCTGGACACGGCGGTCGTTGACGCGCTTGCTCGTCTCCTCCTCGACCCACATCATGCCGCCGCCGGCGCCGCAGCACATCCCTTGCTCGCGGCTGCGTTCCATCTCCACGCGATTGACGCCCGGGATGGCGTCGATGGCCCGGCGTTGCGGGTCGTAGACGTCGTTATAGCGCCCCAGATAGCAGGAATCGTGATAGGTGATCGTCTCTTCCAGTTCCTCCGTCATCGTCAGCCGACCCTCTTGGATCAACTGATCGATCAATTCAGTGTGATGGACAACCTCGTAGTGCCCGCCCATCTCCGGGTACTCGTTCTTGAACGTGTTGAAACAATGCGGACACAACGTGAGGATTTTGTCGACATCGTAGTTGTCGAAGATGGAGATCAGCTGTTCCGCCTGAATTTGGAAGAGATACTCGTGCCCCATGCGCCGGGCGGCGTCGCCGTTGCAGGTCTCCTCCTCGCCCAGAATGGCGTAGGAGATGCCGGCATGCTCCATGATCTTGACCATGGCCTGGGCGGTGCTGTGGTTGCGCGGCTCGAACGCGGTCGCACAGCCGACGAAGAAGAGATACTCCACCTCGCTCGGATCCCCGCCATTGTCGGCGATTTCGCTCATGATGGGAACGTCCAGGTCCTTAGTCCAATCCAGACGAGCGTCCGGGGTCATGTTCCAGGGATTGCCGCGCCCGTCGTAGCCCTTGAACACCTCCGTGAACGTTTCGGGGTACTGGTCCTGCATCATGACCTCGTTGCGGCGAAGTTGCAGGATTTTGTCCAAGGGATCGATGTAGACGGGGCAGGCCTCCACACACGCCATGCAGGACGTGCAGGACCAGATCTCGTCGGGGTCGATCGTCACGCCCATGATCCGTTGAGTCGCCTCGCCGTCCTCACCGGAATCGCCGTTCTGGCCGCCCATGAGCGAGCCCAGGATCGTGTTCGTCTCCGCGTACGCCTGGTCGCGCATCTGGACGATGATCTCACGTGGGCTGAGCACCTTGCCCGAGTGGGTCGCCGGGCAAGCGTCGTCACAGCGGCCGCATTCGGTGCAGCTGTCGAGGTCGAGCAAGTCCTTCGTCGTCAGGTCGGCCACGGTCTCGACGCCGAGGTTTTCGTCGTTTTCAAACGCCTCCTCGATGTCGATCGGCCGGAGTTGGCCCTGTGACTGCATGTCCTGGAAGAGCGTGTTGGCGGCGGCGGTCAGCATGTGCATCACTTTGGGCGCGAACGGCACCGCCGCCACCCAGCTGACCGCGAGCGCCCCGTGGAACCACCAGATCCCACGATGCAAAGCCCGCAGCAACTCGGGCGCAACGCCGTCCCAGAGTGCACTCAGGCCGTAGCCGACCGGCGACCAAGCCGGGTTATACGGCAACTCGTCCCGGGTAACCGCCAGGCGCATCCCCTCCACAAGAAAGCCGGTGATCCCGATCACGAGCAGCGAGACGGGCAGTGCGAGATCGAGCGGCTTCCAGTCCAGCTGGCGCAGCTTGGCCCCGTAGCGCCGCCAGAGCGCCCAGGCCAGCCCAATGACGAACAGCGCCCCCATCGTGTCGAGCACGACCTCGTAGCCGAGGAAGAACGAACCGAACCAGAAGCCCTGCTCCTGGCCGAGGAGCTTCTGGAAGATGTCGTATTCGATGGCAATGATGACGGTGCCGATGAAGAGCACGACGAAGCCCCACATGATGAAAAAGTGCATCAGCCCCGCGCCGACCGGCGTGCGGGCGTGGCGCCGGGCGATGCTGCGATTGAGCGCCAGGTCCGCCAGGCGCTTTCCGGCCCCCGCCAGTGCCGCACGCCAGGAGGCCTCGCTCGGCTTGCCCTGGCGGATGCGTTGGATGTGCAGAAACACGCCGTAGAGAAAGATCAGCGTGGTCACGATCCCGAGGATCACGAAGATCGTCTCGCCGAGTGGGGAGATGTTCCAGAAGACCTCGCGGGTGGCTGCCTCGTTCATGTCGCCTCCCTGGCTGTCATCGATGGCGTCTGCTCGGGCCATCGAGGGTGCTGGGCCGCGTGGTGCGTCCCGTTCGATGCGGGGACAATAAGGCGACCGCTGAGTTCCGAAATTGGCGGCAGTGTAGGTCCGAGTGCGAGCGGGTGTCAACCCGACGGAGCCGAGTTGACACCGTCCCACGGATCGGCCTAGGCTAGTTTCGGGATATGACTCGAGCCGCGGTCGATGCAACGCGCCTTCGGAGGATCTACGACCGGCTCGCCCCGAGCTACGATCGCCGTGAAGCGCTTCTGGAGTGGACCCTGATCCGGCGCCAACGTCGGCACTTGCTTGCTTGGGCGGGGGGCGAGACGCTGGAGGTCGGCATCGGCACCGGGCGGAGCTTGCCCCATTATCCCGCAGACTGTCGGATCACCGGCATCGACCTCTCGGAAGCAATGCTGCGACGCGCGCACAAGCGATCGCGGCAACTTGGGCGCGAGGTGGATCTGTGGCCAATGGACGCGCACGAGATCGACTTTCCCGACGAGCGGTTCGACACGGTCGTGAGCAACCTGACCGTGTGCACCTTCATCGATCCCATTCAGGCGCTGGCGGAGATGGCGCGGGTGACCGCCCCCACGGGCCGGATTCTGCTCCTGGAACACGGGCGGAGCCGCCATCGCGGCCTGTCGTGGGTGTTGGATCAGGTGGAGGCCGTGTCCGTGGATCGCCACGGGTGCCATCCCAATCGAAACGTCGTCGCCTTGGCTCAGGCGGCCGGCTTGGTCGTGCTCCGCGCGGATCGTCACCTGACTGGGCTGATCCAAGTGGTCCGCGCCCGCCCGCCCGAACCGATGCACGCCCTTCGCTGAGGCTCTCGTGACTCCCTGAGGACGTCGAGCAGCGTTCTGACGATCCACAGACAGGCTGCAACCCCCTGCCCTTCGGAACTCTCGAAATTTAAGGAACGTCAACTAAAAGCGGGGGCCGAGGTTGACAAAGACGTTTGCAGCGTCCGTGTCGAAGCGATAGGCCAGGCCGGCTTGGAGGGTGCCGTCGATCAGGCCGTAGCCGAGCGACACGTCCAGTTGGAACTCCGCGCCGGCGCTCAGCGTCGCCTTCGCCGGGTCGAGTTCGTCGCCGGCGGTGCCGATGTCGACGAACAGGTTGCTGGAGAGCGTGTCGAGAAAGACCGGCCAGGGCGTTGCTCCACAGCAAGCCCGCTGGATTCGCCAAACTGGAACGCGGTAGTCGAGGCTTGCGCGCGCCACCTGATGGCCGACGGCGACGCCGCGAGGCGTACCGCGCACGGGATAGGGCCCGCGAGCGCCCCCGAGTCGGAACTCGTCCGTGTCGCTCCAGGCCGTTTGGACGTCGATGCCCAGTCGATGGGCACCCCCCTCGCTCGACAGCGGCAGACGGAGGTCCTCCTGCCAGCGGAGCTCCAGGCGATGGCTGGGAGACTGCGGCGTGCCGATGAGCGTCCCCTCGACCCGCACCCGAGACGTCCGTTCAAAGCGGCCGATGCCGCTGGTATCGGTGAGGCGGCCCTCCAGGAAGAACCGATTGTCGTCAGCCGTGTGGCGCCAGCCCAATGCCAGCGAGCGCGTGCGGCCCAGATCGATCGGCAGCGGAAAGCGCACTCGGACCGATTCCGCAGAGCCTGCTGGTCCCCCGCGAAACCGGACGTTCAAGGCCGGACGGATGCGCTCGTTCGTGTAGTCGAACGCGTAAAAGAAATCCAGCGGCGCGATCCCGAGCCCCAGGGATAGACGGTACGCATGCTCGCCGAGAGGATCGGCGTTGCGCGTCCGAACGCCGAGCTGGCTCGGCGTCACGAGCGCCCGCCAGTAGCTCGGGATCAAATCGGCGCCAGGCTGATACGGGGTGGTCGTGACGCCCTCGTCGGGGAGGGGAGCTCGGTCGTCTGATTCTGTTTCTTGACCCCCGTTGCTCGGGGTATCAACCCGCGTCCAGCTTGAGGGCTCGTACGGCGACGTCCGGATCGTGAATCCCTCCGTGCCGTAGCCGACGAACGCCAGTCGGCTCCCCGTTGGCGACACCGACGGATCGAACGCGCCTGCCGGAGTTTGCGTTACCCGGAACGTCGTGTCGGTGTCGAGGTTGCGCCCGAAGACTTGGGGGACGCCGCCGCGGTCGTCGGCATAGAGCAGCCAGCGGCCGTCGGGCGAGAAGGCCGGATCGCGCGCCTCGGATGGCCCTGAGACGAGCGTGGTCATGCGCTGCCCCCAGCGATCGAGCATCACGAGATCGGTTCCCGTCGATCGTCGCCAGAGGCTGAGCGCGAACCGGTCGCCGTCTGGGGCCACGTCCATGCTCAGCACGCGCGTGCTCGCATCGAACGTGCGCAGGACCTGGCGAACGATGTCCTCGACCTCGCCGTCCGCATTTCGGATGAGCTCTAAGACCATCAGCGACTGGCCCAGGCCGGGCTCGCTCCGCGTCGCGAGGAAGCGGTTCGGGTCGTCGGGAAAGGCCGCCACGGCCTCGATCCGTTCGTCGGTGGTGAGGCGGCGTTCCTCGTCCGAGCTGAGCCGATACTCGACCAGATCCATCACGTGTCGCCCGTTCGGGCCCAGGCGCATCTTCGGATAGACAAGGGTGGTCGTCTGGTTCGGCCCGCTCTGGATCTGGCTCCATGCGGCCGGACCGGTCCGGCCGTCGATCAGCGCTCGGTCCGTCGTGCCATCGGCCGTTGTGAGCCGGAGGCCGGTCCGGCGCTCGGCATGCTCGTGCCGATAAGCCAGCGCCGTGCCGTCCGGCGCCCATGCCGGATCCCGGCTGCGCCCAGGTGGGCTGGTCCGCTCGGCGGCAGGTTCGGCGCTGTCACGTTGGGGCGTGGCCTCCACAAGGTCTCGATAGTATCCCTCGGAGGACAGGCCCGTTGTGGCGAACAATGGATCCGCGATCAGGGGGATCAACGGGCGCTCGGCATAGAGCTCGCTCAGTCGCCGCTCGATCGGCTCTTCACGCGCTTGTGAGATTTGTTCAAGCCAAGCCGCAGCGAGCGCGCCCGCCTTGGGGCCAACCGGCAGGCCGTTAGCTCCCGTATGCGGAGCGCTCAGGTCCGCAAGCGTGGGCCAAGTGCCGGCGTGGCGCCAGGCGCGAACGGCCATGTCGGGCAGGGCGGTGTCGACGGCGTCGGTGTTGGCGAGCCCCAATGCCTCTCGAAGGTAGAGCGGTTTCACGACACCGGGCGCGGCAATGGAGCCGACGACGGCTCGGAGGTCCTCGGAGAAGGCACCGACGCGCGTCCGGTCGACGAGTTGGCCATAAGCGACGAAAACCTCTTCCATAAGTCCCGATCCGTGCAGCGTCATCCAGCCGTCGGTGCTCTGTGGCACGGGATGGTCGATATAGATCACCGGACGCGGGACGACCTCGATGCGCGAACGGGGCTGATCGTGCCGATCGGACAGCACGATCGTCGGCGTCGCCGGCGGTGTGGCGCCCAGATGTTCCTGCCAGTGCTCGTGGGCCCGCGAGGCCGAAGCGGCTGCAGCCTGGGCTGCGCTGGCCACATTCGGCGTGTAGAGCACCCGAACGTGTTCGGCATCCAGCTCTCGCCAATCGAGCCGGGGATTGGGGACCCATGGCTCCTTTTCGTTGCCCATCGCGACGACGGACGGGGCCGCCACCAGCACCAGCAGCAGGCCGATCAAGATCCAGATCGGACGTTGCGGATCCATTCTCAGGGCAGAACTCCGGTCTCGAGCGACAGGTTGGACTCGCCTTCGCGGTTGATTCCCACGGTCAGGCGCGTCTGCAGCTCCGGCCAGAACAGCGACACGCCCCAGCCGAACAGGGCCCCTTCGCCAACGGGCTCGTCGAGGAGCCAACCTCCCTCGAAGAACACCGATCCCAGCAGGCGCATGTCCACGGGCAGGGTCCCCGCGCCGGTCCCGAAGATCCGGGCGAGATCGATCCGGAACAGCGACGAGGTGAAGAGCCGGTGTTGCTGCTCCACCGATGCCAGGACGTAGCGCGCTGAGGAGATGCGCTTGCCGTAGCTGCGCAGGTTGAGGTCGAACTCGAGGCCCGGCAATTCTACGGGATTTTCGAGGCTGCCCATCTCGAACCGGAATTGCGTTTGTCCCGCGAACAGCCGCGTCCGGCTGTGGAACGTGCTGAAGGACTGATCCGGCGAGCCGAGCGGTTGCCCCGTCAGGTATTGGCCGCGCGTTTCCAGTCGGAATCCGAGCGGAAGCGGCCACTGGAGCGTGCTGTCAAGGTTGAGGTACCGGACGCTGGGCGGATCGGCTTCGCGGCCTTCCACTGGCCAAAGCTCGCCGACAAAGCCCGTCCCGCTCAGCGTGCTCTGCTGGATCGCTTGACCGACCAGGCCCGTCTCCTCGCCGCCGAGCCAGCGATAGAGGGCGATCAAGTCCGCGCCGACGTGGATGCCGGCTTCGCCCTCGCGGCCGCGCACGCGGCTGTCCGGCCAGTCGCCGTAGGACAGCGATGCCACCTCCCGATAGGCCAGGCCGGTCGTGTAGCGGACCGCTCGGCTGTTGAGGCCGTAGGCGCCGCCCACGGTCGTCGTCCAGTCGCTGAAGCCGAGATCAACGTTGAACCCCAGAAGGAGCCCGTCGCGCCCGCTGCTCGTGATCACGGGCCGGAGGCCGGGCGTGATGGCCGGCTCGTCGTCGCCCGCTTGGGCCCAGCCAGAGGCGCTGCTGACGAGGACGGCAACGCTCGCGAGCGCGATCGCTGCCCAGCGCTTGGCCATGGCGCTAGTCATGGGCCGAGGGCGTCGCTTCCAGCTCTTCCATGGCCTGTTCCCAGTCGCCAAAGACGGCGTCACGTTGGGCTCGAACGTGCTCGTGCTGCGCGCTGAGGTCTCGGATGCGCGCCTGATCGCCCTCGTAGCTGGCCGCTTCCAGGTCGGCTTCGATCCGGGTGAGCTGCTGTTCCAGCTCGGCCAGTTGCTCGGTCAGCTCGGCCTCGCGCGCCTCCAAGTCGCGGCGCCGACGGCGGGCCTCGCGGCCCTCGCCCTTTGCGGCCTGCTGCGCGGTCCGCTGGGTCGACGAGGATCCGGACGTCGACGTCGCGCGCGCCGAGGACGACCGGGGCCGCTCCTGGAGGAAGCGGTCATAGCCGTAGGGGTAGATTTGGCAGACGCCGTCGCGAATGTCCCAGATCTGGGTGGCCAGCGCCCGAATGAGATAGCGGTCGTGGGAGACGAAGAGGATCGTCCCCTCGTAGTGCTGAAGCGCGTCCTGAAGTGCCTCCCGAGAGGAGATGTCGAGGTGGTTGGTCGGCTCGTCCAATAGCAGCGTGTTCCCCTCCAGTTGTGCCAATCGGGCCAGCGCCACGCGGCTGCGCTCCCCGCCCGAGAGCTGATCCAGGCGCTTGAAGACCTCGTCGTCGGAAAAGAGGAACTTGCCAAGAAAGTCGCGCGCCTCGCTGATCCGTTGGCGCTTGCCCGCCATGAGGGCGTCCAGGACGGTATGATCGCTGCGGAGCTGGTCCCAATGGCTCTGACGGAAGTGCGCCACGTCGACGTTGTGGCCCCATTCGAAGTGGCCCCCTAACGGCTCCAGTTCGCCCGCGAGGGAGCGCAAGAGCGTCGTCTTGCCGCAGCCGTTGGGGCCGATGATCGCCACCCGTTCGCCCTGCCAGACCGTTGTCTCGGGCACGTGGGCCAGCTCGGTGTCGGCGTCCGTGGCGGCCTGAGCGGGAAACCCCACGGTCAAGCCAGGCGTCTTGAGCACCTCGCGTCCGCTGAGCCGGCTGAGCGGAAGCCGGATGCTGAGCGTCTTCTGGGTCTTGGGCGGCTCGATCCGCTCCAGCTTGTCCAGCATCTTCCGTTTGGATTTGGCTTGGTTCTCCAGCGTCCGGCCGCTCGCAAAGTTGCGGCGAATGAACTCTTCCGTCTTCTGGATGAACTCCTGTTGCTCCTCGTAAAGCTTCTGTTGGCGCTCGATGCGCTCCTGTTTGAGCTGGCGGAATTTCGTATAGTTGCCGGGGTATTCGCGCAGTTGCCCGAATTCCAGTTCCCAGATCTTGGTGGCCAACGCGTCGATGGCGTAGCGATCATGAGACGCCAGAATGAAGCCGCCCTCCCAGCGGGAGAGGTAGTCCTCCAGCCAGCTGAGGGCGTCCATGTCGAGGTGGTTGGTCGGCTCGTCCAAGAGCAACAGGTCAGGGCGACTGAGCAACAGCTTCGCCATCGCCGCCCGGGCTTTCTGGCCGCCGCTCAGCTGGACGATCGGCCTGTCGACGTCCTCCCGAGCGAAGCCGAGGCCCGCCAGCACCTCGCGAACCTCGCTCTCGTAGGAGTAACCGCCCGCGCTCTGGTATCGCTCCATCACCTCGTCGTAGCGGTTCAACAGGTCGGCGTCGTCCGGATTCTCCGCCATCTGGGCTTCAAGGGAGCTCAGTTCCTCGCCCATGGCTTGGAGCTCGGCGTTGGCGTCGAGCATCGCTTGATGGAGCGTGGCGGCTTCGTCCAGGTGGGGCTCCTGCGAGAGGTACCCGAGCTTGCAGGATCGGGCTCGATGCACGTGGCCTTCGGGGACTTCTTCCTGGCCGACCAGGATCTTGAGCAGCGTCGACTTCCCACAGCCGTTCGGGCCTATCAGGGCGATGCGGTCGCCCCGGCTGACTTGCAGGGAGACGTTCTCCAGAATCAGGTCGGGCCCGTAGCGCTTGGTGACGTTCTCCAGCGTGATCAGTGACATGCTAGTTCCTCGCGGGCTCTTGCTTTCGCCGTCGGCCCACAGAGTGTAGAGGATGCGCATGGAGGCGACAATCGAACGGCCCCCGATGGGACGTCTGCTGTCACGCGTTCAACGGATGCG
This sequence comes from uncultured Thermotogae bacterium, assembly GCA_964567595.1. Lineage (GTDB taxonomy): Bacteria > Bipolaricaulota > Bipolaricaulia > RBG-16-55-9 > RBG-16-55-9 > CAZMNF01. Next base: position 55,033 of record CAZMNF010000003.1, read on the forward strand.
CTGTCTTGTCGAGCATGATCCCCGAGTCTATACTGATTCCGTATGACCATCCGAACGATCGACGCACGCGAAATTCTCGACTCCCGAGGCACCCCGACGATCGAAAGCGACGTGGCGTTGGAGGACGGATCCGTCGGTCGCGCCGCGGTGCCGTCCGGAGCCTCCACGGGCAAGTTCGAAGCCCTGGAACTGCGGGACGGCGATCCCTCGCGCCATCACGGCAAGGGCGTCCAGACCGCCGTTGGCAACGTCAACGGGACCATCCGGCCCGAGCTGCAAGGCATGGACGCATCTGAGCAGACGGCCATCGACCGGGCCATGATCGACCTCGACGGGACGGCCAACAAGGACCGACTCGGCGCGAACGCGATCCTGAGCGTCTCCCTCGCCGCCGCCCGTGCCGCGGCCCGATCTCAAGACATCCCGCTCTATCAGCATATCCAACGGCTTTCGGGGGACACGGGGGCGACGTTGCCCCTCCCGATGATGAACGTCCTGAACGGCGGCGAGCACGCCGACAACGCGCTTGAGGTTCAGGAGTTCATGATCGTGCCCGTCGGCGCTCCGTCCTTGAGCGAGGCCGTCCGCGCGGGCGCGGAGATCTTCCAGTCGCTCAAGACGATCCTGAGCAGCCGGAACCTGAGCACGGCGGTCGGCGACGAGGGCGGCTTTGCGCCTCGACTGGCGTCCAACGAAGAGGGGCTCAGCGTGCTCATGGAAGCGATCAAGGCAGCTGGGTACTCGCCTGGCGACGACGTGGCGCTGGCGTTGGACGCCGCGGCCAGCGAGTTCTACGACGAGCAAAAGCGTGCTTATCAATTTGAAGGACGCGACGCGGACGTCGAAGCTATGGCCGAGATCTACCGCGGATGGCTGGCGGCCTATCCGCTGATATCGCTGGAGGACGGCCTGGATCAAGACGATTGGGCGAGTTGGACGACGCTGACGGAGCAACTCGGCGGCCAGCTCCAACTCGTTGGCGACGACCTTTTCGTGACGAATCCGACGCGCCTGCAGCGGGGCATCGAGGAGGGCGTCGCCAACTCGATCCTCGTCAAGGTCAACCAGATCGGCACGCTCACCGAGACGCTGGAGACGATCGGGATGGCCAAACGGGCCGGCTACACGACGGTCATTTCGCATCGCTCGGGCGAGACCGAGGACACGTTCATCGCGGACTTGGCCGTCGGCACCGCGAGCGGCCAGATCAAGACCGGGTCGCTCTCGCGCAGCGAACGGACGGCGAAGTACAATCAGCTGATCCGGCTCGAGGGCGAGCACGGGCTCGAGCTCGCCCCGCGCCCGTAGGCGATGTCGCCGGCCCAACGTCGACTGCGGCTCATTGCCCTGACCATTGCGATATTGGCGCTGGGCGTCTTTTTCGGGATGCGCGAGCACTCCATCGCCCAGCTCCACCGCGAGATCGACGCCGTGCGCGAGCAACGGGCCCAGGTCGAGGCGCGGATCGACGAGCTCCAGACGCGGCTCGAGCGTCGCGACGATCTCGGCTACATCGAATATTTGGCGCGCAAGGAGCTCGGCTTGATCCGGCCGGGCGAGGAGAAGTATTTTCAGATCGCGGACCCCGAGCGATCCGGGCCCGATGGAGATTAATCAACCATGAGCTTCGTTCATCTGCACGTTCACTCCGAATACAGCCTGCTGGACGCAACGTGCCGCATCCAGCAGCTCGTGGCCCGCGCCGCGGAGCTGGAGATGCCGGCGCTGGCGTTGACCGACCACGGCCTGATGTGCGGCGTTGTCGAGTTCGTCCAGGCCGCCCAAGACGAGGGCATCAAGCCGATCATCGGCTGCGAGCTCTATGTCGCCCCCAAGAGCCGTACGGAGACGAAGCAGTCCGAGAAGTACTATCACCTGACCGCGTTGGCCCGGAACGAGCGGGGCTATCAGAACCTCATGAAGCTATCGAGCCTCGGGTACCTGGAAGGCTTCTACTATCGGCCGCGCGTGGATAAGGACCTGCTGCGCCAATACGGCGACGGGCTGGTGCTGTTGTCCGGATGCCTGCAGGGCGAGGTCCCGAAGCTCGCCCTGAACGACGACATGGAGGGCGCTGCCCAGGTGCTGCAGCAATATCAGGAGGTCGTCGGCTCGGACAACGTCTACGTGGAGCTGCAGGATCATGGCATCGACGAGCAGCAGACGATCCGTCCCAAGCTGATCGAGTTGGCCCGCTCGCTCGATCTGCCGCTTGTCGCTTCCAACGACGTCCACTTCCTTCACCCGGAGGATCACGCCGCGCACGAGGTCTTCATCAACGTCGCCTCCAACAAGTCGAAGGAGAAGCGGTCCTATCCCGACGCGCTCTATCTCAAGTCGCCCGAGCAGATGCGCGAGCTGTTCGCGGACGTGCCCGAGGCTGTCGACAACACCGTGGAGATCGCCGAGCGCTGCAACGTCGAGCTCGATCTGACCCAGACGCACCTGCCCGAGTTCGAGGTGCCCGAATCCGAAGACAGCCCGGAGAGCTATCTGGAGACGCTGGCATGGGAGGGCCTCCGTGAGCGCTACGGCGAGATCACCGACGAGGTTGAGGAGCGCTTGCGTCACGAAATCAACGTCATCTGCGACATGGGCTACGCTGCCTACTTCCTCATCGTTCAGGACTTTATTCAATTCGCCAAATCAGAAGATATTCCCGTCGGACCCGGGCGAGGATCCTCGGCGGGCAGCCTCGTCTGCTATGCGCTCGGGATCACGAACGTCGATCCGCTCAAATACGGCCTGATCTTTGAGCGCTTCCTCAATCCCGATCGCATTCAGCTTCCCGATATCGACATCGACTTCTGCGTCCGGCGCCGCGACGAGGTGATGGACTATGTCGAGGCGAAGTACGGAGCGGACCACGTCGCCCAGATCATCACCTTTGACACGATGGCCGCGCGCAGCGCGGTGCGCGACGTGGCCCGCGTCATGGAGTTTTCCTTCAACGATGCCGATCGGATCGCCAAGCAGATCCCCTTCGGAACGAAGCTCCAGGAGGCCATTGACAACTCCCAAGAGCTTCAGACGATGCGCGACGAGCAGCCGGACGTCGCGAGGCTGTTGGATGTCGCGCCGAAGCTCGAAGGCCTGACTCGCAATCCTTCGACGCATGCGGCGGGCGTCGTCATCGCCCCCGACGAGATCACCGAGTATGCGCCGCTGATGAAGCTCTCCGACGGCGCCGTCGTCACGCAGTACGAGATGAACGCGCTCGAGGAGATCGGCATGCTCAAGATGGACTTCCTCGGGCTGCGCAACCTCACCGTCCTCGACGACACACGCAAGTCCATCGAACGAACCGGGGAGACTCCGCCCGACTTGGACGAGCTGTCGCTGGAGGACGAGGCGACGTATGCCATGCTCCAACGCGGCCGGACGGCTGGCGTGTTCCAGCTTGAAGGCTCCGGCATTCGCGATATGCTCATGCGGTTGGAGCCGGAGCAGTTCGAGGATCTCATCGCGGTGCTCGCGCTCTATCGACCCGGTCCGTTAGAGAGCGGCATGGCGGAGAGCTACATCGAGCGCAAGCACGGTCGCGAGGAGGTCGACTATCCGCACGAGAAGCTCCAAGAAGTGCTCGCGGACTCCTACGGCCTGCCCATCTACCAGGATCAGCTCTTGCGCATGGCCCGCGTCATGGCCGGATTTTCCTATGCCGAGGCCGACACTCTCCGCAAGGCCATCGGCAAGAAGAAGAAGAAGTTGATGGCCCAGATGCGGGCCAAGTTCATCGACGGCTGTGTCGACAACGGGGTGGAGCAGGAGACGGCGGAAAGGCTGTTCGAGGACATTGAAAAGTTTGCCCGCTACGGCTTCGTCAAAGCCCACTCGACCGCCTACGCGCTCATCTCGTACTGGACCGGCTATTTGAAGGCCCACTACCCCACGCACTACATGGCGGCGCTCATCACCAGCGTCGCGAGCAACGCGGACAAAGTGCGCGAATACATCAACGCCTGCCGGTCGCTCGGCATCGACGTGCTCCCGCCCGACGTCAACGAAAGCCGCGGCGAGTTCACGCCGGTGGAACGCGAGGACGGCACGGGCGCGATTCGGTTCGGGCTCAGCGCGATCAAGAACGTCGGCGACGGGGCGGTGGCGGCGATTCTGCAGGCTCGCGAGGACGGGCCGTTCGAGTCGTTCCTCGACGTCTGTCGGCGCGTGGACGCCGCGTCGCTGAGCCGGGACCTCGTGCAGAGCCTCATCAAAGCCGGCGCCTTCGACCAACTCGGCACGCGCAAGGGCCAACTGGAGCAAGTCGAAGTCGGCCTCGAAGAGGCCGATCGGGCCCACAAGGAGCGCCTGAGCGGGCAGAGCTCGTTGTTCGGCGAGGACGACGACGCCGAGCCTGCCGAGCTGGCCGCTTCCGACGAGCTGCAGAGCACGGATGAGTACGCCCACGAGGAGTTGCTCAAGATGGAGCGGGAGCTGCTCGGGCTCTACGTCAGCGGCCATCCGCTTGACGATCTCGATCAGCGCCTGGAGCTTTTCCGCTCGCACGCGATCGTCGAGCTCAAGGACGCTGCCGACGAGGCCGAGGTCCGACTGGCGGGCCAGATCGAGGAGGTCACCACGAAGACGACGCGCAACGGCCGTGCGATGGCCTTCCTTACGCTGGAGGACCTGACGGGCCAGACCGAGGTTGTCGTCTTCCCCGATCTCTACGAGACGCGTCAGGATCTGTTGGACGAGGATCCCGTCCTGGTGGTCGAAGGGAAGCTGGAGGAGCGCAACGGTCGCCGAAACGTCATCGCCAACGACCTTCGGGCGTTCGAGAAGCTGGAGTCGTCCAGCGTGCTCAACGTGCGGCTGGACGCGGACAAGGTCGACGAAGCCCGGCTCAAGGACCTCAAGTCGCTGTTGACGCAATACCCAGGGGCGACGCCGATCGTACTGTACGTGATGGCGAACGGCAGCTACCGGACCGTGGCGGCCGGGGAAGGGGTCCGCGTGCAGATCGATCCGGGGTTGATCCGGGACGTCGAGGCGTTGCTTGGGCCGGGCACCGTCAAATTGGCCCCGCAGGGCTCGCGCCGACGGGATGCCGTTGGCGCGTCGTGACCTCGACGGCCAAGATCCCAGGGGAGAAGGGAACTTAAGCGTGATCGAACGGCCCGCATGGCGACGTGCGCTCACCTGGGTTTATCCCGGCATGCGCGTCAAGCGCTGGGCATTGCTCATTGGGGCGTCCGGCGTTGTTACCGTGATCGGCCTTGTCGGGCTGATCGGCCGGGGGAACCTCCGCGTGCTTTACGCGCTTTTTGAGGGCGCGCCCCTCGGCGCCTACGTGGCTCTGGTCGTCGGACTGCTGGGGCTCGGCATCGCCGGCGTCAGCATCGGGGTGCGCGGCCTCGTCCACTCCATCATCCGCGGGGTCTCGCCGGAATACGAGGGCCGGACCTCGGAAGTGATTTACCACCAGCGTCGACTGAGCCGCGGGCCGAACGTCGTGGCGATCGGCGGCGGTACGGGGCTATCGACGCTCTTGCGCGGCCTCAAGCACTGGACGTCCAACATTACCGCCGTCGTGACCGTGATGGACAGCGGCGGCAGCTCGGGCCGACTTCGCGAGGAACTGAACATGCTCCCGCCCGGCGACATTCGCAATTGCCTCGTCTCCCTGGCCGAGGACGAGTCGCAGATGGGCCAACTCTTCGGGCATCGCTTCAGCGAAGGCTCTGTCAAAGGCCACTCCGTGGGCAACCTCGTCTTGGCCGGGCTCCACGAGATGACCGGATCCTTCGATCGCTCCATCGCCGAGCTGAGCGAGCTGTTGAACATACGGGGCCGTGTCCTGCCCGCGACGTTGGAAAACGTCCATCTTGTGGCCCATCTCGAGGACGGCACCCGCCTGGAGGGCGAAGAACCCATCGGCGAGTGCAGCGCCCACCTCGCCCAGCTTGAGCTGTCAGAGCCCGATGTCGAACCGTACCCGGAGGTCCTACAGGCCATTCGGGCCGCGGACGTCGTCGTCTTCGGCCCTGGAAGCCTGTACACAAGCATTCTGCCGAACCTGCTCGTGGATCGCGTGAGCGAGGAGATCGAACGCTCGCGGGCGGTCAAGATCTACGTCGCCAACCTGATGACCCAGCCGGGCGAGACCGAAGGGTTCTCCTTGCAAGATCACTTGGATGCGCTCGGCGCCCACATCGATGTCAGTGCCATCGACTACGCGATCGTCAACGACGAGCCCATTCCCGAGGACCTGCGGCAACGGTATCGCGACGACGGCGCGGAGCCGGTCGAACTGGACACCCCCGAGGCGAACGCGTATGGGCTCGAACTGGTCAAAGCCGATCTGCTCGACGTCGTCAGGTTGGACGATAAACCGACGATTAAGCACGATGCCGAGCGTTTGACGGAGACGATCGCCCAGGTGACGCGCCGCGCGCTCACGGAGCGCCTCAAGCGCCTCTGACCGCGAATTGAGCGAGGCCGAACGAAGGAGGGCACAATGGACGGCGTTGCTAGCTCTGTCGATGCCGTTCGGAAACCCGAGAGGAGGATTTGTTCATGGCGGAGTTGCCGCGATACCGCTTGATGATCCCCGGGCCCGTCGAAGTCGATTCCGAACTGATGGCGGAAACGGCCCGTCCGATGGTGGCCCACTACGGGGCTGAGTGGACGGCGTATCACAACGAGACGATCGACAACCTCAAGCGCGTCGTCCAGACCGACCGCGGGCGTGTCTTTCCCATCGTTGGCCCCGGGACGTCGGGCCTTGATGCCGCCATCGGCAACACGATCGGCGACGGCAAGGAGATCCTCGTCGCCATCAACGGCTTCTTTGGGGAACGGTTCCGCCAGATCGCCACGAGCTACACGGGCGAGGCGCGCGTCCATCGGGTGACCGCGCCCATCGGGCGGCCGATCGATCCCGAGGACGTCGAGGCGACGCTCAGCGCGCATCCTGATGTGGCGGCCGTTGCGGTTGTCCACTGCGAGACGTCCTGCGGTCTGCTCAACCCGCTGGCGGAGATCGCGGCCGTTGCGCGCGAGCATGACGCGCTGGTGATTGTCGACGCGATTACGTCCTTGGGCGGGGCCGAACTGCGCTTCGACGATTGGGACCTCGACGTCGTCGTCGCGTCCACGCAGAAGGCGCTCGGGTTGCCGCCGGGGCTTGCGCCCACGGCCGTCAGCGAGCGCGCGTGGTCGGTGATCGCGGACACGGACGTGCCCGGGTGGTATCTGGATCTGACGACGTGGCAGACCTACATCGAGGCGTGGGCATCTTGGCATCCCCATCCGGTGACGATGCCGCCTGGGTTGGTTCGGGGGCTCCACACGGCGTTGGAGCGCCTGCTCGAGGAGGGCATCGACAACGTCTGGGCCCGGCATCGACGCGCCGCGGCCATCATGCAGACCGGCTTGGCCAACCTGGGCTTTGAGCTCGTCCCGCCGAGCGCCTCTGCGGCGCCCACCGTGACAGCGGCCTACTTGCCCAGCGGCGTGAATTCCTCGGACCTCGTCGATGGCCTTAAGCGACACCACCAATTGCAGATCTCGGGTGCGATCGGCGATCTGAACGCTGTCCGGATTGGCCATATGGCCTCGTCCACGCGACCGTCGGTGCTGGTGGACGCGCTGATGTGCATCGAGGATGTGCTCCGCAGGCTCGGCCTCGACATCGAGTCGGGCCAAGCGCTCTGTGGGTTGGATCTGCGTCACGAGCTTTGAGGGGGGCTGACCGGTCTGTTACCATCAGAGTGTACGTCGGAGGGATGACCGAATTGGCAAGGAGCCGGTCTCGAAAACCGGTAAGGCCGCAAGGCCCTCGGGGTTCGAGTCCCCGTCCCTCCGCCACCCACGCCAATCCATCACGAACTCGAGATGGCGAAAATCCCGTCGGCTAGAACCGACGGGATTTTCGACTGTTCGGATTCTTCCAGAGATGCAATAGAGATGCCGCCGTCGGATCAGACGGCCGAGGTCATCTGCACTTCCTCTTCGGTGCTCAGATAGTCGAAGTGCTCTAGGCGGTTGCGCAGCTTGCTGTGGGCCAGCTTGTCCAGCGCTTCCTTCTCGATCTGGCGAATGCGCTCGCGGCTGAGGTCGAACTGCTCGCCGACCTTCTCCAGGGTCATGGGCTGCTGGCCGTCGATCAGGCCGAAGCGCAGCTCGAGGATGCTCCGCTCGCGCTCGCTCAGGTCCGCCAAGGCGTCGTAGAGCTCTTCCACGGAGAGCTCATCGAGCGCTTCGCGCAACGCCGAGCGGTCGTCGGAGCCGATGAAGTCGCCCAGCGTGCTGTCCTCCTCGTCGCCGACCGGTTCCTCGAACGAGCGCGTGTAGGGCGTGATCTTCTTCGCGCGTTCGATCTCCTCGATCGGCATGTTGAGAGCTTCGGCGAGGTATTCGTTGGAAGGGGGGACGCCGTGTAGCTGGACGTGTTCGGCTTCGACCTTGTGGATCTTGCGCATCAGTTCGAGCATGTGGGTGGGAATCCGGATGGTGCGGGCTTTGTCGGCGATCGCTCGCGTAATGGCCTGTCGGATCCACCACGTCGCGTAGGTGCTGAACTTGTAGCCGCGGGTGTAGTCGAACTTTTCGATCGCCTTCATCAGCCCGATGTTGCCTTCTTGGATGAGATCAAGCAGCGGAAGCCCGCTGCCTTTGTGGCGTTTGGCGATAGAGACGACGAGTCGAAGGTTGGCCAGCGCCAGCTGCTGGCGGCAACTGTCCTCGCCGCGCGCGACGCCTTTGGCCAGTTCAACCTCCTGTTCCCGGTTCAACAGGGGGACCCGGCCGATCTCCTGCAGGTAGAGCTTGACCAGATCTTCGGACGCATTCCGTTCCATCTCCTCCTCTTCCCCGTTACGCTCGCTCCGATCCGAGAAGATCATGTCGGTCTCGGATCGCTCCTCCTCATCCGAATCGGGTCGGCCGTTCAACAATGCGGTTGTGTCTTGCATGTCCACAGTCGATCGGTGCTCCTCTGCTTGGGTTAAGGGTTTCGTGGTAATGGAAAAGATTTCAGGGACCCCGGTCCGCCCTCTCGGATCGGGGGCCTGCCCTTTTCGCGCAATGGCTGCTGAGCCGGTAGGCCCGGGCAGTAATAGGAGTATAGTGGCATTGGGCCCAATTGTCAATAGGGGCGCCAACGAATACACTGGCATCATGCGGGCGAAACTGGAGCGCTGGCGCCATCGGGTCCGGGGGCGAACCTCGCTCTTCCAATTCTACGCCACCGTACACGCCAACACGTGCGAGGACTGTCTCGCACATCACGGGCACATCTTCACCTCGTCCGAAGCGACACCCGATCTGCCGATCCACGAGGGATGCCGTTGCGAGCTGCTCGAGTTCCCCGTGAGCGAAGTGAGCCACTTCCGTACCAAGGGCAAGACAATGCGGACCAAGGCCGACCGGGAGCGCCATCGCCGCCGGTTGATGGCCTCCTTGGCGGATGCGCTGGAGCGGGGCGACCCGGATGAGAACGTCCTCCAGTGGGCCGCGCAGGCCCTGGCCATCGAGGTCTATCTGCCCGAGATCGAGTCGTTCTGTCGGGCCCATCATGATCGACTGCGGGCGAACCCTCAGCTATCGCGCGAGCTCCGCGATCGATTTCTCAAGGCCTATCGCTACAAGTACCAGGACGACCGTTACAGCATGATGCCGGAGCGCATGAAGGCGGAGCGGACCGACTACGGCTTGGCGACGATCAAAGCGCTCTTTGCCGAGCACCTCGCCGACGCCCCCTCCTAGGAGCGACGATGCTCTCGCGGTCGGATGCCCGCTGGACGTTGATCGTGTCCGCGTTGGCGCTGGTCCTCATGGGTTGGGGGCTGCTCACGCGCGGGCCGCTCCCCCAAGCTCCGTTCGAGGCCTCCGAGCCGACGCCGCAGAGCGTGGATATCAATCGAGCGGGCGTGACTCGCCTCGAGGCGCTGCCCGGGATCGGCCCGACGCTGGCCGAGCGCATCGTGCGGATGCGGCTGCTCTCCGGGCCTTACCGCTCCGTCGACGAGTTGGCGCGCGTCCGGGGCATCGGGCCCGAGACCCTCCAAGAGCTTCGCTCCCGTCTTACATCCTGCGGCGCGCTCGGATGCCGATAAGCGCTTTTGCCGCGCTCACAGCCCCATGCTATACTAGCCGACCCGATGAGGCATGCGGTCATCCGCGGCTGATAAGGCACGACACCACAGGAGGGATGATTGACGTGGGGGACATTCGGACGCTTTGCTTGGTGGGCCACTCCGGCGCCGGGAAGACAGCACTGACGGAGGCCCTGCTCACCTCACACGGGGCGGGGGGACAACTCGACGCCAGCGCGGAAGCCCAGAAGCGCGGTAGCTCCATCGACCTCAATGTCGCGACCGTCGAAGTCGGCCAAAATCTGCTGAATGTCCTTGATGCACCGGGATTCAATGAGTTCATCGAGGAGACGTACAAGGGGCTCCTCGTTTCGGAGACCGCGGCGCTGGTGGTCAACGCCGAGCGCGGCGTCGAGGTCACCACCGAGGTCGCTTGGGATCTGATCGAGCGCTATGAGAAGCCGGCCGTTGCGCTGGTCAACCGCATGGACACGGAGATCGCCGACTTCGAGCAGGCCGTCAACGACCTGCAAGCGACCCTTGACAGCAAGCTCGCGCCCATCCACTGGCCCATTGTCCAGGACGGCCAGTTCGTCGGCGACGTCGATCTCGTCCATCAGGAGGCCCGCTACTTCGACGGCAAGAAGGGCGAAATCCCCGAGGAGTTGGTCGATTCCGTCCAGTCGGGCCGCGAGTCGCTGTTGGAGGCCCTCTCCGAGGTGGACGACGAGCTCATGGAGCACTTCCTCGAGGATCAGGACATCCCCAATGACGAGATCGAAGGCGCGCTCAAAACGGCCATCATGCAGCGCTCGCTCGTGCCGATCATTCCGACCTCCACCCAGATCCCCGGCTCGTTGAAGCTGCTCACCGAGCTGATCGTCGAGGAGACGCCCGCGTTCCACGAGACCTACGAGCCCGAGGACGACTTTGTCGGCCTCGTCTTCAACGCCCACAGTGACCAGTATATTGGCGCGATGGCGTTTTTGAAGGTCTACGGCGGCAGCTTGAAGGAAGGCCTCAAGATGGCCAACCTCCGGACCGGCGCCACGGAAAGCGTCCGAGAGATCCTGCGCGCCAGCGGCGACAAGCCCGTCCACATCAGCGAGGCCCAACCGGGCGAGATCGCCGTGCTGACCAAGCTGAACGACTTCGAGCTGAACGACACGTTCGCGACGGGCGAGCGCGAGCCGATGTCGTTGGGCGAGCTGCCCACGCCCGTCTATCCCCGAGCTGTGGAGCCCCTGAGCGAGAGCGACGAGGAGAAGATGAGCGCGGCGCTGCGCCAGCTCGTCCAGACCAAGGCCACCCTGAGCCTGTATCGCGACGACGTCACCCAGGAGACGATCCTGTCGGGCATGGGCGATACTCAGCTGAGCGTCTTCGTGCAGCGTCTGCAGAATCGGTACGGAACCGGCATCGAGCTGAAGCAGCCCTTGGTGCCCTACAAAGAGACGATCACGGCCCAGGCCGAGGGCAACTTCCGCCACAAGAAGCAGACCGGCGGCCGCGGCGAGTTCGGCGAAGTCTATCTGCGCATTGAGCCCATGGAGCGTGACACGGGCTTCGAGTTCGTCGACGAGATCAAGGGCGGCGTCATTCCCAATCAGTTCATTCCGGCCTGCGAGAAGGGCATCCTCGAGGCGATGGAACAGGGCCAATACGGCTATCCCATGACCGACATCCGGGCGGCCGTGTACTACGGGAGCTACCACTCCGTCGACTCCTCCGAAGGGGCGTTCAAGGTCGCCGCGTCGCAGGCGTTCCAGATTGCCGTGGACAACGACAATCCCGTGATGCTTGAGCCCGTCATGAAGCTCGATATCCGCGCCCCGTCGGCCTACACGGGCGATATCATGAGCAACCTCTCGGGCAAGCGCGGTCGCGTCCTCGGCATGGAGCCCGATGAGACCGGCACCGAGCACATCCAAGCCGAGGTCCCCCTGGCCGAGGTTCAGGACTACGCGCTGGAACTGAAGTCGATTACCCAAGGCCGGGCGCTGTTCAAAATGGCCTTCGACCACTACCAGCCGGTCTCATCGCCACAGTTGGCTGAGGAGCTGCTCGAGCGCGAGCGCCGCGAGGGAGGCGGCGAGTAAGCGCCCATGTCGCGGGTGGCCATCTCGGTCCAATCGCGGCGCGGGCAGGAGTTCATCGACATCACGGATCGGGTCGAGAAGGCCGTCCGCGAGCTCGGCCTGAGTTCGGGGACGTGTCTCCTCTACGTCCCCCACACGACGGCCGGGATTACGATCAACGAAACGGCCGATCCGGCCGTGAAGGACGACATCCTGGGCACGCTACAGCGGCTCGTGCCCGCGTCGCTTGACTACGATCACGTTGAGGGGAACGCGCATTCGCACGTCCAGGCCAGCCTGATCGGCTCATCCGCCATGATCGCCGTCGAGGGCGGACGGCTCCTCAAAGGGACGTGGCAGGGCGTGCTGTTCGGCGAGTTCGATGGCCCGCGCGATCGCTCGGTCTGGATTCAACCGTTGGCCGGTCCAACGTCAGAGTAGGCAGCTCGGCGATCCGTCAGGACCGGACGCGGGCCCCGACATCCCGACAGATCCGGGCGATCTCCCGGGCCGCTTCGGGGCGAGCCAAAGCTCGGGCGCGTTCGCTCATGCGGGCGCGCTCATCCGGATGTTCGGCCAGGTGCCGCAGCGAGGCGACGGCTCGATCTCGATCGCGCCCGTCGTAGCCCACGCCACGGCGCTCGACGAATTCGGCGTTCCCTTCCTCTTGGCCGGGCAGCGTCTGGGTGACGATCATGGGCCGCCCGCTGGCGAGTCCCTCCGCGATGCTCTGCGGCCCGCCCTTGGTCAGCACGACGTCCGCGGCATGCATCAGCTCGGGGATGTTGCTCACGAAGCCGTAGATCTGCGTCGGCATCGTCCAGTCGGTGGCCTCCAGCTTGGCTTTGAGCTGTTCGTTCCGCCCGCAGACGACGAGCATTTGCGGATCGATCCCCGACGCGTCGATTGCCGCCAGGAGCTTGTCCAGCCCGCCGGATCCCTCGCCGCCCCCGACCAGCAGCGCGGTCAAACGCTCCGGATCGAGGCCCCAGCGCTCGCGCAGCTGGGCCGCGGGTGTCTCGACCGAGCCGAACGCGCCCAGAATGGGCAGCCCCGTCTGGGTGACGAGCTCGCGCGGCGCGCCGAATCCGAGCACGGCGTCGTGGGCCTCGTCCGTGGCCACCGTGTAGCGATCGATGCCGTCCTCCACCCAGCTCCGGTGGACCGTCACCAGCTCGGTGACCGTCGCCACGATCGGCAGGTTTGGGTCGACCTGGTCGCGGGCCTGGACCAGGGCCCGATTGCAGAGCGGATGGGTCGTGACGACCACGTCGGGCCGTCTGTCCTCCAGCAGGCGCACAAGCTTGGGCACGAGCGGCTTGGTCGAGGTGTCGAAGAGCGTCCGGTACACGGCCGGCCGGTCCATGACGTGGAACGCCCATCCGTAAAGTTGGGGCAAATAGCGTGACACGGGCCCGTAGAGCCGCGTCACGCGGTCGAAAAGCGCCGGGTTTTCCAAGTCAAAGACGTCCACAATCTCGGTGGCAACGCCTTCGGGGTCGAGATCGTGGAGGTCCCGCTGCACCGCCAGCGACACGCTCCGGTGGCCGCCGCCAGTGTTCGACATCAAAATCAACACGTCCATGCCTATCTCCTCATTCGCGTCGAAATGGGCCAACCCAGCAACGCTTTGCTCATCCGAATTCGACGGTCTGAAGTGTTCGTCGAATCTGCCCGCTGTATAGCATCCCAACTCAGACAGGGCAACCGCGTTGCGAACCTCCCGCTTACATTGTGAGCTGGCCGAGTGATAGATGTCAATTTGCGGCAACACAGGTCCCGCCGTACCATAGCGAGCGACATGCGAGCTGAAAGGCCCTGCATCCAGTCCTCGACACCGTCATGAGTGCCGCATATGGCCTCGCCGGAGGCGCCGACATCCGTCTCATTGGGGGCGCATAGCCAATGAAGAGTGTGGCCGAGTTCCTCATTGCGATTGCCGTGATCATCGGCATGGCCACGGCGATCGGCAGCAGCATCAGCCAGCCCGAGACCACGCGTAGCGACGTCCAGGCGACGATCGACGACCTGCTCAGCCGGAACGAGGTGACGTTGTCGGCGTTCGTCGACGAGTTCGGCGAGCCGAAGTCCGTTGAGGACGTCCCCTGTGCCGGAAACACCTGTATCGAGGCCACCTGGGACATCGGCATCGGGTCAAGTCCCTGTTGGCAGCGGCTCGTCGTCGTGCTCAACGAGGACGAGCAGACCATCTTCATGGCCGACCAGCTCCCCATCGCTGCCGTCGGAAGCGAGGATGAGGGTGACCTGCGGTGCATGGAGGTCAACCAATAGAGGGGCTTGCGCGTGCCCCCGGCAGCGCCTAAGCTGCTTTGCATGCCATGACCGAGCGCTACTACGTCGAAACCGACGGCCAAATCTATCTCATCCAACAGAACGGGCGCTGGACGCTTCCCAACGACGACGACGGGCTCCCGTTTGAGGTCGAGCCTCACGGGCGCATGGTTGTCCAGGGCGAGGACGTCGTTTACTGCAAGCCCAAGCTCGACGAGCACCCGTACGAATGGCACCACAAGGACGCCGTTCCCGGCATGGATGACACGGAGCCGATTGTGCGTGAGGCCGTCCACTACACGCTCCCCCGCGTCGTCGCGGAAGCCGTCATCGCCCGGAATGGCCAGCTGCTGCTGGTGAAGCCGTCCCGCGGCTTCAACGAGGGCTTCTGGACGCTGCCGGGCGGCTTCGTCTCCTACGCCGAGTCGCCCGCCGAATCCGTCGCGCGCGAGGTTTCCGAGGAGGTCGGCGTCTCCTGCCGAATTGGGGAATGTTTGGGGGTCGAGACGTTCATGGGTCGCCGGTCGTTCTCCACCTGGCACATGTTCTTCTATCGGGCGCACGTGGACAGCGACGACTTCCGGCCGCCTGCCGACGAGATCCGGGATGTCCAGTGGTTTGCGCTCGAGGAGGCCGTGGAGGCGCTGCGCGGCGTGATGGAGCGCAAGCTCAGGTCGCTGTTGGCTGAGGAGCGGCTCTAAGCGGAGCGCTGTTCGTAGGCGTAGGCGGCTCGCAGGATCGTCGATTCGCCCAGCTGCGGTCCCACGATCTGCATCCCGAACGGCATGCCATCAACCGTCCCGCCCGGCACGGAGATGCCGCACAGCCCCGCCAAACTGACGGGCGCCAAGAACGCGTCGATAAGATACATCTGCAGCGGATCCGCCGTCCGCTCTTCCAGCCGGAACGGCGCAACCGGGGAGGTCGGCATCAGCAACACGTCGGCCTCCTCAAACGCGGACTGGAAGTCGCGGCGGATCAGCGTGCGCACTTGTTGGGCTTTTCCGTACCACTGGTCATAGTAGCCGGCCGATAGCGCGTACGTCCCGAGCATGATGCGGCGTTTGACTTCGGGGCCGAAGCCCGCATGGCGGCTGTCGGCCAACATGGCGTCGAGGGCGTCGTCGCTGGCCCGTTGTCCGTAGCGGACGCCGTCGTAGCGGGCCAGGTTGGCGCTCGCTTCCGCTGCGGAAATGAGGTAATAAGCCGGCAGCGCGTGCTCGGCGTGAGGCAGCTCAACGTCGGTCACCCGAGCGCCTAAAGCCGCAAACGATCGGATCCACTCCTCAACCCGTGATTGGCCCTCGCCGTCCAACTGCTCCACGAACGACCGGACCACGCCGACCCGGAGTCCCTCGATATCGGAATCCAGGGCGTCGGCGTCGTCGACGTGGTCGGTGTCGATCGACGTGGCGTCGCGATGATCGGGGCCTGCGATGATAGAAAGGATCTGAGCTACGTCGCGCACCGTGTGCGCGATCGGGCCGATCTGATCCAGCGACGAAGCGTAGGCGATGAGCCCGTAGCGCGAGACCAGCCCGTAGCTCGGCTTGAGGCCGACCACGCCGCAGAACGACGCGGGAAGCCGGATGGAACCGCCCGTGTCGGTGCCCAGGGCGGCCGGTGCCATTCCAGCAGCCACCGCCGCGGCCGAGCCGCCGGACGAGCCGCCGGGCACGCGCGCGGTGTCGAGGGGGTTGCGGACGGGCCCGAAGGCGGAGTTCTCGTTGGATGAGCCCATGCCGAATTCGTCCAGGTTGGTCTTGCCCAAGAGGGTTGCGCCCGCCTCGCGGAGGCGCTCCACGGCGGTCGCGTCGAAGATCGGTCGGAAGTTCTGCAAAAACCGCGAGCCGCACGTGGTGGGAAAGTCTCGGGTCGAAATCAGATCCTTCACGGCGATAGGCAGTCCCCTCAGCGGGCGATCCCGCGCCGCCGAGGCCTGAGCGACCAGATCATCCGCATCTGCTAGACTCAGGTAAGCGTTGATCGCCCCATTCTGATCTCGAATGGCTTCCTGAAAGTCGTTAATGACCTGCTCGATTTGGATGTCGTTGTTGTTCAGGGAAGCGATCAGCTGATGGAGAGGCCGTTCGTTGAGATCCACGAGATCCTCGCTTCGTCGAGGCCAGCGTCTGGTGCCGGGGGAGGGATTCGAACCCTCACGGGCGAAGCCCACAGATTCCTGAGACCTGCCTGTCTGCCAATTCCAGCACCCCGGCAAGCGGCGTTATTGTAGATAGGTCCCCATGGGTTGTCAAGAACGGCTCCCGGCCCTATCGTAGGGTTAACCTCCGCGTAACCATCAGCAATGGCTAACCCCACGCCTGAGACGCTTGCCATCGTCAACCCTGTCTCCGGTCGCGGTCGCACTCGGCGACGGTGGCCAGCCTTGTGCCGCCAATTGGAAGCCGACGGTGTCGCATTCTCGTCGGTTTACACGGAGGAGCCGGGCCATGCCCGGACGCTGGCCGCCGAGGCCGTGGAGGCAGGGGTGGCGAACGTGGTGGCGGTCGGCGGCGACGGCACGACCCGCGAAGTCGCCCAGGCGCTGCTCGGCCGCAACGTGGCATTGGGCCTATTGCCCACCGGGGGCGGCAACGACTTCTGCAAGGCGGTCGGCATTCCCCTCAACCTGGATCAGGCCGTCCGGACCCTCGCCCGTCCTCGATGCCGTCGGGTGGACGTCGGGCGCCTCAACGACACCTACTTCATCAACGGGCTCGGAATCGGGCTGGACGGGTCGGCGTCGCTGCGGTATCGGCACATGCGGCATCTCCGCGGAGAACTGGGCTACCTCTGCAGCGCCGTCCGCGAGGCGCTCGCGTTTCCGCCCTTCATGGCCGACGTGAGGGGTGAGGACTGGGAACACACTGGCCCAGCCCTGTCGGTCGGGGTGAGCAACGGGCCCTATCACGGAGGCGACTTCCGTGTTGCTCCCCATGCCCGTGCCGACGACGGCGTCCTGGACGCCTACGTCGTGCGCCCGGTCCCTTATCTCGCGCGACTGCCCAAGCTGGACCGCATCCGGCGCGGAGCCCATCTGGACATGCCCGAGTTCGAGCTGCGACGTCTGTCGTCGGTGGATATCAACTTGGAGGCGCCCGTTCCGGCTCACATGGACGGCGAGCCCCTGACGTTGCCCGCCGGGCGCACGCGGGTTGAGATCGTGCCCGCATCGTTGGCGGTGCTGGTGCCCCGCGAGCCCGCCTAAGCCCTCAGACGCGGGGGCCGAGCACCATCACGCCGATCAACAACAGAAGCAGAACGAGCCAGACGAGAATCGCCCGTCGAGTGGCCCGACGGGCCTTTTTGGCCTCCCACCACGTGGCGGGGCGGATGCCCTGGATGAGAAAGGTCATCACGCCGGCAAGGTTGACGCAGATGATGTTGACAAGCAGCAACTGCAGCGCCCCGAACGCCTCCATCCAGAGCCCTGCGCCCAGGAACATGCCGAAGACCACCAACGGCGGCAAGAGCGCCACCGAGACCATGACGCCGACGACCGCCGTTGACAGCCCCAGCGTGAACGACAGCGCGCCCGCTCCGCCCGATGCCAGCGCCAGCGCGATGTCGCCGGCCCGTGCCTGGCTGCGCAGTTGGATTTCTCCAATCGCAGATAGGTCCGCGACGTTCGGCAACAGCGGTGGCATGAGCAGGCCGGCCAACACCGACAGGCCCAACGCTGCGCTCAGCCCGTAGCCCGTGATGCGCATGGCGCGCTGGGCCAGTTCCAGATCGCCAAGCGTCGTCGCCAGCGCCAGCGCCATGTTCGGCCCCAACAGCGGTGCGATGACCATCCCGCCGATGATCACGGCCACGTTGTCGGTCACCAGCCCCACCGCTGCCACGAGCGTGGACAAGGCGACCAGCACGAGAAACGTTGAAGACGGGCGGGCTTGATCGGAGAGCTGCGTGTAGAGCTCCTCGCGGCTGATGCGCGAGGTCTTCCGCTCGTCCTTGCCATCGTCGTCCGGCTCCGCCGTCATCTCGGCCGCGTCGGCCGTGTCGTTGGCCTTCTCGGCCTCAGGCGGTTCCGGGCGCGGCAGCGTCGCCTCCACGCTGAGCAGCAGCAGCCGGAACTCCTCCACGCCGCTGAAGGCTTGATGCAGCGTGTCGAGCAGCCCTTCGGTCTCCTCGACGTCGGCGAGCAGGCGAATCAGCACCTGATCGTCGGAGCTCCACTCTTCCCAGATGCCGATCGTCCGCTCGTCGGCATCGGGCCCCACGAGCTCGTACAGCCGCTCGCTTTGCTCAAGCGGCAGGTAGACCTCAATCAGCCGAAGCGCCATGGATCGTCACGACAGCGATTGGACGATTGCCCAACCCGTTGCCCCTTCCCAGCATAGGGCACGGACAACACGTATCGGTGACATGGAGCACCGTTGGAGCCGTCCTTCCCCCAAAAGGATCTGTGGCCATGGCGGGTCGCGGACGTCCACGTCGTAGGTGTTATGTGTCCTTGTCGCTACGCGCATTGCTTGCATGATCATACTTTCAGATAGCGCCGTTGAGGCGGCGGGCTTGGTGGTCTCGGTCGGGCCGCCTCCTTGCCTGACCGAGGCCGCGGGGTGCCAGGGTTTTGCCGCGCGCCTGCCTGAATGCCTGATCGCGCGGATTTTTCCCCAGCAGCCCGCCATCGGCCAAGCCCGCTCTTCTTTGTCATCCCTAGCGCTTGGACGCTGACCGCCGAGTGTATCGCTGCCCATGGCCATCCGGGATGCCGGGTCGAAGCAAGCGCCGAGGCCTCATAAGCATCGGCGTGACGCCACGGGCGCGAACGCGTACAATGCGGTCAACTCCATGAATACGTCTGCATCCGGCATGACCGCCCGAGACTGAGCCGGCACGCGGATGGATGAATGACGCCACGAACCGGCGAAGGAGGATCGCTCCCATGCCTGAGACGCCACTGATTCCGCGAGAGACGCTGTTCGGCAACCCGGATCGAGCCATGGTCCGGCAGAGTCCCGACGGCACGCGCTTGGCTTACCTCGCGCCGCTGGATGGGGTGCTCAACCTCTGGGTGGCGCCCGCCGACCGACCCGACGAAGCCGAGCCGATCACCCGTGACACGGGGCGGGGCATCCAGCAGTACGTTTGGGCCTACACCGACGACCGCCTTCTGTACCTCAAGGACAACGACGGCGACGAAAACTGGCGCGTCTTCAGCGTCCACGTCGACACGCGGGACTCGATCGACTTGACGCCGTTCGAGGGCGTCCAGGCCCAGATTTCGCAGTTGAGCCCCGAGTTTCCGCAGGAGCTCATCGTCGGGCTCAACGACCGCGACCCGCAGCTCCATGACCTCTATCGCATCGACATCGCCACGGGCGAGCGCGAGCTGCTCATCCAGAACGACGAAGGGTTCCTCGGCTACCTCTGCGATCATGGGTTCCGTGTCCGGTTCGCGCTGCGCTTCACGCCCGAGGGCGGCATGGAGATGTATCGACCGGGCGAGGGAGATGACGACTGGGCGCTTTACGATCAGTTCGCCGGCGAGGACGTGCTGACGACGACCCCCATCGGCCTTGACGCCGAGGGGACGACGCTCTACATGATCGACAGCCGCGGCCGAGACACGGCCGCAGCCGTGGCGGTTGATCTCAACTCGACCGAGCGCCACGTCCTGGCCACCGACGACCGTGCCGACGCGAGCGACGCGCTCACCCACCCGCGCGAGCGGCGCGTCCAGGCGATTGCGTTCAACTACAAGCGCAAGCGTTGGCAGGTCATCGACGAGCGCATCCGCGACGACCTCGATCGTCTCAGCCGGGTCGAGGACGGGGAGGTCGAGATCGTGAGCCGGACCCTTGATGACGCCCAGTGGATCGTCGCCTACGCGCGGGACGACGGCCCCGTTCACTATTACCGCTACGATCGACAGTCGCAGACGGCCGACTTTCTGTTCACCAACCACGAAGCGCTCGAAGGCCAGCCGCTGGCCCGCATGCATCCCGTCGTCATCGAGTCCCGTGACGGCCTCAATCTGGTCAGTTACCTGACATTGCCGCCGGATCGCGACCTCGACGGCGACGGGCGGCCGGACGAGCCCCTGCCGCTGGTGCTCTACGTCCATGGCGGCCCGTGGGCCCGCGACGCGTGGGGGTATCACCCGTACCACCAGTGGCTCGCTAATCGCGGGTACGCCGCGCTCAGCGTCAACTACCGTGGCTCGACAGGGTTTGGAAAATCGTTCATCAACGCGGCCGACCAAGAGTGGGCCGGAGCGATGCACGACGACCTCATTGATGCCGTGGACTGGGCGATTGACCGGAAGATCGCCGATCCAGAACGGGTCGGCATCATGGGCGGCAGCTACGGCGGCTACGCCACGCTGGTCGGTCTGACGTTCACCCCGGAAAAATTCGCCTGCGGTGTCGACATCGTCGGGCCGTCCAGTCTCATTACGCTTGTGGAGAACGTCCCGCCCTACTGGATGCCGATGCTGCCCTTGTTGACGCAGCGCGTGGGCGATCCCAACACCGACGAGGGACGAGAATTCCTAAGGTCGCGCTCTCCGCTCAGCTACGTCGATCACATCCAGAAGCCGCTCTTGATCGGCCAGGGCGCGAACGACCCACGCGTCAAGCAGCACGAGTCGGACCAGATCGTCGACGCCATGCAGGAGAAGGGCATTCCGGTCACCTACGTGCTCTATCCCGACGAGGGCCACGGCTTCGTGCGGCCCGAAAACCGACTGTCGTTCACCGCGATCGCCGAGGCGTTCCTGGCGGAGCACCTGGGCGGGCGCCTCGAGCCGATTGGCGACGATCTTGGGGGATCGAGCGTTCAGATCCCAGCAGGCGCCGAAGGGGTCCAAGGTCTCGACGACGCGTTGAGTGCCGTGTCGGGCTAGACGGCCTTACAGGCCGCTCGGACACCAGTCCAACGGCGCCGCCACCTGAATGGGCGGCTGGCCCTGGTGGACTTGCTCCTGGACGTAGCGCAGCTCCACGCGGCAGCCGGACGCCATGATCTGCGGTCCCGAGCTGGGATCGGTCTGGGCCCGCTCGAACGGCAGAATCGCAGCCGCTTCGCCAGACGCTTGGTGGGACGCATCGATCAACTGGATGCGGGACTCGAGCGGGCGGATCTGGACGAGATAAAACCCCCGCGAAAGCCCGGTACGCTGGCCCGTCGCTTGGATTACTCGGGCGCCGCTCGGCAAGGCGAGGTAGGCCAGGCCAACGACCGCAACGCGGTCGGGGTCGTTCGGCGCCAACGTGTCGAAGCCGGTCACGAGCGCGTGGGCGATCGTCAGGTCATCGCGGGAGAGGTAGGTTGCTTGGCCCGATTGGATCGAGACGCCCATCTCATCCGCAGCCTGCGCCATGGCCGTGGCCACCCGGCCCCGAAGATCGTCGTCGGCCGTTTCCACGGCCCGCGACCCGGTGGCTTCGGACTCTGAGGGGGCCAACAACGCGCAGGCGCTCGTTGCGGTCCCGACAAGCGCTAACAGCAACGTCAGTTTGAGTATCCGCATGTTGCCTCCTTCTGTTGGGCCATTGGCGCGGAAGCTTAGCATGGCCCCGTTGCGTCAACGGGAGTGTAGCAAATTCGGCGTGGCCGAGCGGAGTTATTCGGACATGTGAGATGGGCGCTACCCAGAGGGGGAAGCTTCAGCGGATCAGTCGGTGTGTTGATCCTGGTAGAGGTAGCGCTTGACGTCCTCTAGGGTCGTCTTCTCGAAGGGCTCGTCGACGAGGATGACGTCCTGCTCGCTCTTGATGCGCTTGTAGGTGGCTAGGTGGCGGTTCCGATGGCGGATTTCGTTCCAGATCAACGAGCGTAGCTCGGCCTCATCTCGGTTGATGCCCGCTTCTTGGAAGTTTGGATAGACGAGTGCTTGGATGACGTCTTGACCCTTGCGTTCGGCCTGGCGGACGACGATCTCCTGGATGTAGGGGCTGTGCAGCAACTCCCACTCGATCTCCTCGGGATAGACGTTCTTGCCCGTCTCCAGAACGATGACGTTCTTGCAGCGACCTTTGATATAGATCCAGCCGTCCTCGTCGATGTAGGCCAGGTCGCCCGTGCGGAGCCAGCCGTCCTCGTCGAGAATTTCGCGCGTGCGGCGCTCGTTCTTATAGTACCCCTGCATGACGTTCGGGCCGCGCACGAGCAACTCGCCGATGCCCTCCTCGTTCGTGTCGGTCAGCTTCGCTTCCACGTTGGGCATGGGGGGCCCGACCGTGCCGACCTTCGGCGTGAACGCGTCGCTGAAACAGATGACGGGGGCGGTTTCGGTCAGCCCGTAGCCTTCGATCACGCCGATCCCGAGGTTGCGGAATCCCGTCGCGACCTCGGGGGCCAACGGCGCGCTGCCGGAGACGAAAAAGCGCAGCCGACCGCCCGTCATCCGCTGGCGGATCGTTCGCCCGATGAGCCGCGGCGCGATCCGCCTGAGCATGCGCTGCCAGCGATTGGCGTCGATCCGCGCGGTGAGCCGTTCGTGCATGGAATGGAACAGCTTCGGCACGGCCACGAGCACCGTCGCCTGGTGGCGGGCCGTCACGTCGGCCAGGTTGGCGTAGTCGTTGGTGTAGACCACCGTGCCGCCCTTCCAGAGCGCGGCGATGAGCACCACCAGCCCGAAGCTGTGGTTCCAAGGGGCGATCGTGACCATGACGTCATCCGAGGTGACACGCAGCCGCTCGAACACGGCCTGGACGTTGCTCGTGATGTTCTCGTTGCTGAGCATGACCGACTTGGCGTCGCCCATGGTCCCCGAGGTGCACAGCATTGCGGCAAGATCGTCGGGCTCTCGCTCCCGGGGCGTGAACGGCTGATCCGAGATGAACTGGTCCCAGGTCAGAAAGTCCCCATTGCTGGCGAGATCGGCATCGTCGAGGTCGAGCACGACGGTCAGTTCCTGGGTGGCCAGCCCGCTGACGCTGGCGTAGACGTCGCCGGAGACGATCACCCCCACGGCGTCGGTCGCGCTGACGAGGCGGTGGATCTCGGTCTTGCGCAACAGCGGATCGATCGGGATGGCAACCGCTCCGGCCTTCAGGATGCCCAGAAACGAACTGACCCACTCCGGCCGCGGCTTCGACAGGATGACCACGTGGTCGCCCGGCCGAATGCCCCAATGCTCAAGGCCCGCGGCCACGGCGTCCGACTGGTCGTCCAGCTCGCCGTAGGTGAGCTGGGGCGGTTCCGCTGCGCCGGCGGCCTCGATGCAGATGGCTCGTTGGGAGCGATGCCGTTGCATCGCGTCGGAGAGCGCATCAACGAGGACCGGATAGCTCATGGACTAAACTTCGACGGCCTCGACGCTGGAGGGCCATTGGCCGTTCTCCAGGTACTTTTCCGCTTCCAGGGCAGCAATGCAGCCGTCGCCGGCGGCGACGACCGCTTGGGCGTACTCGCCGGAGAGCTGGCGCACGTCGCCGACGCCGAACACGCCCGGCACCTCGGTCCGCATGCGGACGTCGGTGTAGAGATACCCCAGCTCATCCATCTCCAGCTTGCCACGGAGGAAGCCGGTGGCCGGCTCGTGGCCGATGTTGACGAAGACGCCGTCGGTCTCCCATTCGCGGCGCTCGCCCGTCTGGACGTCCTTCAGGACGACGGACTGGACCATGCCGTTGCCCTTGATCTCCTCGACTTGGGTGTTCCAGATGAAGTTGACTTTCGGGTTGTTCAGGACCTTGTCCACAAGCTGCTGGTCCTTGGCCCGGAACCGGTTCGGGTCGTCTTTGTCGTGGCGCACGACCATGTGGACTTGGTCGGCGAACTTGGTCAAGAACTGGGCCTCGGTGAAGCCGGAGTCGCCTGCGCCGATTTCGAGGAGGTTCTTGTCCTTGAAAAAGAACGCGTCACAGACCGCGCAATACGACAGGCCCTTCCCCTTGAATTCCGAGGCGCCCTGGGCGGGAAGCTCGACCGGGCCGGCGCCCGTCGAAATGATGACCACGGGCGACTCGTGGACGCCGCGATCGGTGGTGACCCGATGGAAGCGCCCGTTGGCCTGCCACTCCACGTCGGCCACTTCCTCCATGAGGATCTCCGCTCCCAAGCGCTCGGCCTGTTGGCGGGTCCGATCCATCAATTCCGGGCCTTGGATCGCCTCGACGAAGCCGGGGAAGTTCTCCACGTCCGAGGTGTCGTTCAACTGGCCGCCGGGCAGCTCCTTGTCGATCATGCGGGTTTTGAGTTGGGCGCGGGCGGCGTAGATCGCGGCCGTCAGGCCAGCGGGGCCGCCGCCAACGATCAGAACGTCGGGTCGGGACGACCCGTTGGTCGCGGGTTCGGTCTGGGGCTCTTCCGTGGGAATTGCTACGTCCATGATTGGTCCACCTCCGGAATCTCAGGACGGACGTGCGACGGGAGCTTTCGGAAAATCAGGGCTTGTATCTTAGTTGGCCCCCGCGAGCGTGTCAACGCGAGCTCAGGGCGCCGGCGGCTCCGTCAGCTGTGCGCCGATGTTGTAGCCCTCCGTGCCGAAGTACGAGGCGAACATGACGGGGAACGTAATGTAGACCGTGTTCCGGATCGTCTCCTCGTGAGGGCGCAACACGCGCATCAGCAACGGAAACGTGCGTTTCAGGTATTGGGGGGTCTCCTCCGGCGCAACCAACTCCTCCGCGGCTCCCGGCTCAAACAGCGGGCTGATCAGGTTGAGCCATAGGCCGGACGCCGTGCCTATGCCGCCGAACGCCCCGAGCAGCGAGCCGATCAGCGTCGCTGTCAGACTGCCTTGGACGCCGGCCAGCGATCCGGCCGTGGCGATGCCCGCGGAGGAGCCCACAAACACGAGCAAGGGATACCCAATGGGACGGTACACGCTGCGGACCGTGGGCCAGCACAGCTGCGGGTCATCGACGTCCGAGCAGATGTAGGCGAAGTACTGCTCCAAGGCGCTGACCCCGACCAGACCGCCGATGCCACCGCCCATGAACTCGGCAAAGTAGTAGTCCTGCGCGTTCGGTCGGTCCGCGCTGGGGCTGTCCTGCGCCCAAGCCGTCGACGGCAGCGGGATCAGCATCAGGCCGATCGCCAACGCAGCGACAATGGCCCGAGAGCCAACGTTCCCTGCGATGTTCATCATGCACCTATTGTAGGGGGCACGAACGAGGAGGCACAACCGTCTTGACGCGGCTCAGGGGCGCGTTTAGGCTAAGACGAATGGACCGCCAACGCTTCGAACGGCTCGTCGAGGAGGCGCTGGATCAGCTCCCCGAGTTCTTCCAGTCTAGACTGGAAAACCTAGCCGTGATCGTCGAGGATGAGCCGTCCCCCGAGGTCGTCGAGGAGTTTGCCGACGACGGGATCCTGGGGCTCTATCAGGGCATTCCGCTGCCGGACCGCAGCGTCTGGGACGACAACCCCTATCCGGACGTCATCTCCATCTATCAGCGCAA
The DNA here is from genome assembly GCA_964567595.1 of uncultured Thermotogae bacterium. Lineage (GTDB taxonomy): Bacteria > Bipolaricaulota > Bipolaricaulia > RBG-16-55-9 > RBG-16-55-9 > CAZMNF01. The sequence goes on from CAZMNF010000003.1 coordinate 80,809, forward strand.
CATTGAGTCGATCGCCAGCACCAATGAGGAGGTCATCGAGGAGGTCCGCATCACGGTGATGCACGAGATCGGCCACTACTTCGGCATGGACGAGGATGACCTGGCCGAGCTCGGCCTGGAGTAGATCTTCCGTTTATCTTATGATCCTGGAGGTCACGCGGGCACCTCAACCCGTTGGCGGGCGGTAGCCGTCGGGATCTTCAAGAAACGCCAGGACGGCCTCATGGGCCGCCGGCGTCAGCTGGCCACGCCCCTGTAAGGCATCCAACACCTCATCCCAGTGCGTCAGGCTCTTCAATTCCAACCCCCGCTCGCGAAGCCGGGTCCGCGCCTCGCGCAGGCCGGATCGATCGCTCAGATACTCGAAGACGCAGAGGCAGTGCCGAACGTCGGCGCCGGCGTCGAGGATGCCGTCTCGGAAAGCCAACTTGCTCCCGCCGTCGGTGACGAGATCTTCCACCAAAAGGACGCGTTCGCCATCGCCGCCGATGTGACCCTCAATCTGCTGGCCACGGCCGTGCACTTTGGGTGCCTTGCGCACGTAGACGAGCGGACGGTCGAGCTGGAGCGCCAGGAACGCGGCGAACGGGATCCCGGCCGTCTCGCCGCCCGCCACCACGTCAAAGCGAGTCATGCCGATCTCGTCGCGGGCCGTCCGGACGAGCCCCTGGACGACTTCGCGTCGCGGGCCCGGAAACGCGAGGAGCCGCCGGACGTCGACGTAGACGGGCGAACGCCGCCCGGAAGCCAACCGGAACGGATCCTCCGGTCGTATCCGGATCGCTCCCGCGTCAATGAGTGCCTCGGCAACTCGCTCCATGGGCAGCCGAGCTTAGTCGGATGGTGTCGCGCTCGTCAACGCTCTTGTATGGGAAAACTGGGGTATGCTAGCGTTGGTGAAATCCGTTCAACACGTTTCAAGGGGGTTTTCCCATGCTTCGACGGCTCGGTGCGAGGGGCGCGTGTGCGTTGTTCCTGCTGGCCGCGCTTGCGCTCGGTCCGGCTGACACGACGCCAACGGCCGCCGCCAGCCAAGACGGGCCCGCGTTGGTGCCCTCGGTGGTGAGCGACCAACTGAACGAACGGGGTCACGTCGTCACCGACGACCAGGGGGTGCCGCACGTCTTCGCGCAAAACGCGCACGACCTCTACTTCATGACGGGCTACGTGCAAGCCCGCGATCGCCTGTTCCAGATGGACGTGACGCGTCGCCAGGCCAGCGGCACGCTCGCCGAACTGCTCGGCCCCGATGCGCTCTCCAGCGACGTGCAGTTGCGCACGCTCGGCCTTCGCCGGGCAGCGGAGCGGAGTCTGGAGGCCATCTCCGACGAGGCCCGGCGTGAGATGCAAGCGTACGCCGACGGCGTCAATGCGTTCATTGAGGGGGCCGAGGCCGAGGGCCAACTGCCGCCGGCGTACGGCGCGCTGGAGCTGACCCAAGTCGAGCCGTGGACGGTCGTCGACACGCTCGTGGTCGCGAAGGCGCTCGCGTTCCGACTCGCCTTCGACGGCTTTGAGACGGAATACACCCAGGCCTTCCTCGGCTACAGCGAGGCCCTGCGAGGCTCGGGCATCGACGGGGCGGCCCTGTTCAACCAGGATCTGTTCCGTAGCGCGCCCGTCAACGACACGACCGTTTTGGCGCGAGATGACGGGGACGAGGCTGAGCCCCAAGTCAAGCTCGACCGCGCGACCCCGGACCGGGCGTCATCGACGCTGGACGCGTCGACGATCCGGATGTTGGGCGATTATCTTGACGAGGTCCGCAACATCCCCATGTTCAAGCCGCTACTGAATCAACGCGGGGTCGGCAGCAACTGGTTCGTCATCGCCGGCGAGCACACGGAGAGCGGGCATCCGATGTTGGCCAACGACCCGCACCTCAGCCTGACGAACCCCTCGGTCTTTTACGAGATGGACCACAAGATCGACAACGGGGAAACGCTCAGCGCCAGCGGCGTGGCGTTTCCGGGCGTGCCGTACGTGGTGCTGGGGCAGACCGACAATATCGCCTGGGGCGCGACGAACAACCCCATTGACGAGACCGACTTCTTCCAGGAGACGATCGTCCAGGACGACCAGGGCCGGCTGTTTACCGTCTTCGGCGGCGAACGCGAGCCCGTGGAGGTCATCCCCGAAGAGTACCGGGCCAACCAGGTCGGCGACGATCGGCCGAACAACGTCGCTGCCGTGCCGCCCGGCGACCAGGTGCCGGAGGCGACGCTCGTCGTCCCGCGCCACGGCCCGATCGTCGAGATGGACCGCGAGGCCGGCGAGGCGATCAGCGTCCAGTTCACCGGCTTCTACGACACCCGCGAGGTCGAGACGTTCCGATCATGGAACCGGGCTGACAACCTCGATGAGTTCAAGGCTGGATTGAAGACGTTCGACTTCGGCTCGCAGAACTGGGCGTACGCCGACACGGAGGGCAACATTGCGTACTTCGCCAGCGGCGAGGTGCCGTTGCGCCAGGATCTGGAACAGGGCTTTGTCGACTTGATCCCACCCTTCCTCGTCCGCAACGGGACGGGGTCGTTGCAGCACGAGTGGCTTCCCGACGAGGACCCGGCGCCCGAGCAGGCCATCCCGTTCCAGACGTTGCCGTTCGAGGAGATGCCTCAGGCCGTCAATCCGGACCAGGGCTTCATCGTTTCGGCGAACAACGACCCACTGGGCCACACGCTCGACAATGACCCGCTCAACCAGCGGCGGCCGTCGGGCGAGGGGCTGTTCTACTTGAGCCCGAGCTACGCCAGCGGCTTCCGCGCCGGACGGTTGACGGAGCTGATCCAAACCGAGATCGAGGGTGACGGCACTGTCTCCGTCGACGATGCCAAGGGCTTCATGGCCGACGTCACACAGCTGTCGGCCCGTCGGCTCGTGCCGCATCTGGTGCGTGCCATCGAAACGGCGCTGTCCGAGGAGGCCCCGGCGCCGCTGGCGCAGTTTGCCGAGGATCCGCGTCTGGCCGAGATCCGCGATCTCCTGGCGACCTGGGACTACTCCACGCCGACGGGGCTAACATCGGGCTATGACGAGAACAAGTCGGCCGGCGAAGCGCCCAGCGAGCGCGAGGTCAACGCCAGCGTCGCCGCCACGATCGCCAACGTCTGGATTTCCCAACTGACCAGCAACACGGTCGACGCCGCCCTGAATGCCATCTCGCCCCAGTTGCCCAAGCCCAACTCCAGCGGCGTGGTCCGCGCGCTGGCTCATCAGTTGGAGACGTTCGAGACGAACCAGGGCGTTGGCACATCCGGACTGCCGCTGTTCGACGTGCCCGACCTGGATGCGCCCGCACCGGTGGAGCGCGATCTTATCCTGCTCGGCAGCCTGCGGGACACCTTGAAGGCCCTGAGCGGCGACGCCTTCGCCTCGGCATTTAACAAGTCGAAAGACCTGCGCGACTATCGCTGGGGCGAACTCCATCGCATCACGTTCAACCACGTCGCCGAGCTGGGCGGGCCGTTCCAGCTGCCCCAGGGCGACAGCTTCGCGGTCGACGGCGGCTACAACACCGTCGACGCGGCGACCTTCGGCGTGCGCGCCGACGAGCCGGGCGACTTCAACTTCAGCAACGGGCCGTCGCGACGCACGATCTCGGTGCTTGCGCCCAGCGGCATCGAGACCCATCAGGTCCTGCCGGGCGGCCAAAGCGGCAACCCGGGCACGGAGCACTTCGGCGACCAGCTCCCGCTCTGGTTGACCAACCGCTTCCATCCGCTCTTCACCGATCCCGTCGCCGTCGTGAACAACGGCGCCACGTGGCAGGACTTCCTGCCCGCTGCAGAGTGACCGTCAGACCGATGCCGACTGTTGGGCGAGGGAGAGCTTGGCTCTCCCTCGCCTCCCCATGATGGGGATGACGCGGGTATCGATCCGTCGCTCGCTCAGCTCATCGGGAACTTGACGCAAGCGGCTTGCGAAAGAGCGTCGGGTCGTCGGCATCGGCGACGAACCCCATCTCGCGCAGATATCGCTGGTGTTCCGTCACCTCGGTCCGCGAGCGCAGCCACTGGACGCCGCGGTCGCGGAAGAAGCTCGTCTCCGTGTCGTAGAGGAAGCGTCCGTTCTGGAAGTCGCGATAGGCCGGCGTAACGTAGTCGACGTGGACGTCGACGACGTCGTCCAATTGCTCGTAGACGACCAACCCGACCGGGGCGAGGTTGCGGAAGATCATCAGGCACGAGCGAGCCAGGTCGCGTTCCCGATCGAAGTCGGGAAAGAACCGCCGGATGTCGTCGGCGTGCTCGTCAACGAAGCGCTGCAGGATGGGATCGTCGGCGGGCCGATGGAAGGCGTCAAAGGCGTCGCGTGCCCTCGCCATCCGCCGCAGATAGAAGACGTTGACGCCGGTAATCCAAGCGTTCACGACCAGCACGGGCCACGCCGCGATCAGCCAGGCGTAGATCACGAACGTCACGGCGCCCCCGAGGTTGATCCAGCGGAGCCGCCAGACGTTGTCCATGGTCAGCGACAGCGCCACGAGCACCGACGCCAGATAGCCGAGCAGTTCGATCACAATGTTCATGGTCCCCTCCTTCGCGCGTGGCCGCTAGCCTAGATGTTCCGCACGGCCTCGGCAACACGTCGGTCGTCGCGGGTCGCGTGGTAGAGCCTCGGCCGTCCGTGTCGTACAATAGCTGGCTTGCGCGGGCGGGCCCGCGTATCTCCCATGGCCCCTTCAACGGACGCTCCCGACGGCGCTCACTCGCTCGTCCAACGGTTCCCCGTCTTCTACGGCTGGGTCATCCTGGGCGTCGGCATGGGCGGCATGATCATGACGAGCCCCGGCCAGACGTATGCCGTCTCCATATTTCTCGAGCCGATCATCGCCGAACTGGAGATCAGTCGCTCCCTGGTCAGCTCGCTCTACACGGGTGCCACGCTCCTTGGCAGCTTGGCCTTGCCGCTTGTGGGTCGCCTGATCGATCGGAGCGGGCCGCGAGCCGTCATGACGGGCGTGGCGCTGTTGTTCGCGTTGGCATGCGCCTTCATGGGGCTGGTGGCCAACGTCACCATGCTGGCAATCGGGTTCGTCGCGATTCGCCTGCTCGGGCAGGGGAGCCTCATGCTAACGAGCCAGAACCTGATCAACCGCTGGTGGATCGAGCGCCGCGGGCTCGTCATGGGGATCGCCGGCATGGCGATGTCGGTCCTGGGCCTTGGCGGGTTCCCGAATCTCATTCACTGGCTCATCGGTCTCTCCGACTGGCACACGGCGTACGTCGCCCTCGGCGGGTTGGTGTTGGCCGTGATGGTGCCGCTCGGCTTGATCTTTGCCCGCAACCGGCCGGAGGACCATGGCCTCTCCCCGGACGGTCGGTCGGCAGAAGACAGCTCCGATCCCGAGGCGGAGGCGCAAAGCCGGGCCGACGCCGGTGGCCGAGAGGTCAACTGGACGCTCGACGAGGCGATCCGCACGGCGGCGTTCTGGGTCGTGGCGCTCGGCGTGGCGGTCAAGGCGATGCTGTCCACGGGGCTGACGTTCCACATCGTGAGCATCTTCCAAGACAACGGGCTCACGGCGGACGCCGCAGCGGCGGTCTTCGTGCCCATCGCGGTCACGACGGCGCTTGCCAACCTGGGCAGCGGCGTGCTGGCCGACCGCATCCAGCCGCGATTCCTGCTCGTGGTTAGCTTGGCGGTCCAGGCCGTGTCGCTGCTCATGGCGACGCACCTGGCGAGCATCGAGGTTGCCATCGTCTACGGCGTCACGCTCGGCGTCACCGACGGGCTGACGCGCACGGTCAACAGCATGATCTGGGCGACGTACTTCGGGCGGGCTCACCTCGGCAGCATCACGGGAATAACGTCGACGATCGTCATCTTCGGCTCGGCGCTCGGGCCGATGCCGTTCGGGATCGCGCGCGACCTGATGGGCAGCTACGAGACGGTCTTGATGATCTCGGCGGTCATCCCCGTCGGGTTGGGGCTGGCGAATGTGTGGGTGAAGCGGCCCGTGAAGACGTCAGGGTCGTCTCCATCTCGGAACGGCTGAATGCGGGACGCCCACCGCCTAGAATGAGAAGCCATGGCCACGGTCCTGATCGTCGGGGGCAGCGGACGCGAACACGCACTCGCCCGGTCGCTGGCCGACGACGCCGACGTTGACCTCGTGTTGTGCGCGCCGGGCAACGCCGGCACGGCTGCCCTAAGCAACGTCTACAACGTCGACCAAGCGGAGCCGAGCGAAGTTGCGTCACTGGCCGTCCGGGAGGACGTGGATTTGGCCGTGGTCGGGTCCGAACGTGCCCTGATCGACGGACTGGCGGACGAGCTGCGCCGTCGCGGCGTTCCCGCCTTCGGCTTCGGCCGCCGCATGGCCCAGTTGAGCGGGAGCAAGATTTACGCCAAGCGCTTCATGAGCAAGAACGAGGTTCCGTCCCCGCCATATCGCGTGTTCAACCGCCCCAAGCCGGCGCTCGGCTATCTGGAAGCCATGTGGGCGGAGGATCCGGACCAGCCCTACGTCGTCAAGCCTGACGAGCCCTGTCAGGGACGAGGGCGTCGGGTTGTGCGGGACGTGCGTGAGGCCAAGCGGGCGCTGCATCAGCTGTTGACCGACCGCGCGTGCGGGGTCGGCGAGCGCGTGATCATCGAGGAGGGCGTAGGCGGACACGACGTCTCGCTCGCGGCACTCACGGACGGCGAGGCGCTCGTGACGCTGCCGCCGGTTCGCGTCGATCGTCGCTTGGCGGATGGGGACAGCGGGCCTCCTAACCAAGGCATGGGTGCCCTGGTGCCCGCGCCGTCGGTAAACGAGCACGTCTACGGGCGCGTGGAGGCGGAGATCCTGTTGCCGACCCTGGACGGGATGCACGCGGAACGGGCGGCGAGCGCTGGGGCGCTTGACCTGGGGTTGAGGATCGATTCGAAGGGCAAGCCGTACGCGTTGACCTACGGTGCGTCGTTGGACGCCCCCCAAGCCCAGGCGCTGTTGGCACTGTGGGCGAGCGACCTCTATCCGGTCCTGTCAGCTTGTGCTGACGGTCGCCTGGCTGAAGCCGATATCCAATGGCGCGACGGTGCGGCTGCGAGCGTCGTGCTCTGCGTGGCGGGCTATCCCGACGAGCTGACCCACCAGAACGAGCTGATCACGGGGGTGGAAGACGTCGAAGCGTTGCCGAACGTCGTGGTCGATCATGACGGGACGGATCTGCGTCGAGGGCAGCTCGTGACTCGCGGAGGGCGCGTCCTGACGATCACGGGGCTCGGCTCGGATGGCGCGGAAGCCCGAGAGCGGGCGTATGACGCGATTGAGCGCATTCGGTTCCGCGGCATGCGCTACGGGGGCGACAGCGGCGCCGTCCCATGATGGCCCTCAGGAGGATCCATCGCAAGCCGCTGTGCCCGCAATCCACCAGTCGATCAGCTGCCAGAGCACGCGGTCCGAGAGGGCGCCCGCGACCCAGTCGTCGATAGCTGCCATGAGTTCGGCGTCGTCGATGACGCCGTCCTCGTCGGCGTCATAGTCGCAGGGATCGGAAGTCGATGCGTCGACGTCGAAGCCGCCTTGGGCAATGACCTCCGGATCCCGGTCGGCCTGCTGATACGTCACGGTCACCTGATAGGACCCGGCCTCCAGTTTCCCCAAGTCGACGGTGAAGCTGAAGTCGGTGAGCACCTCGGCGCATAGCGCCCGGTCCACCGAGGTGGCGATGGTGATCTCGGTGCCCTCGACCGTGGTCTCGGGATCCTGCGGCACGCAGGCGTCGCGCCAGGTCCCGGAGACGGTGATCTCGACGGCGTCCGTCGGCGTGGGCGACGACGGGTCGATCGTCAGGTCGATATCCGTCGACGACTGGCCCACGGCACCGACTGAGCCAGCCAATAGGCCGATCAGGACAAGCGCTGCGATGATCGGGAACGAGCACCTGTTGCCTCCGTGTCGCGTCCTCAAGATGGATCACCTCGTTCGATCTGGGTTCCGTCTGAGGCGCATGGTAGCCGCGGATGCACCGTTCTGGACACGATCCCCTTCAGGAGGGACTTTAACGATGCCGTGCGCCGGCATCCATGTCGACCGCTTCCCCTCTAACGTAGATCAGCCGCTATGGCTGAGCCATTGAGGTGGAAGCGTAGCGGATAGGCGCTTCTATTGGAGAACACCGCGGTTCATCCGTTGCTCTGCCCACCGAGCGGCGAATGTATGTTACAATACATCGACGACAAGGAAGAGATGGGGCCAGGTTCCCTGCGATGGTGAGAGGGTCTCGCGGCGGCCCTGGCCCTCATTCTTCCCTGCCAATGCGATGATGCCCGATGTCCATGCCGATGACCATCCCGGCCTCTGTCCCCTCGTGGGGATCGACCGACACCTGCCAGTTGGATTGCGGCAAGCCGGCATATCAAGACGTTACAGTCTGATTTCAAGTCGGGCTATCGTTGGCGAAGTCAGCCCTCGATGTTAGGGACATATGCGACGTGTCCGGCGGCGCAAGCGTCGCGTCCCGATTCTTCTGCAGGAATCAGTCGGACCCGTCAGAAAGCGTGCGCCTGCCGCCGAGCGGACTCGGCAGACAGGCGCACGGCAAGCCCAAGGAGAGGTCGAATGATCAGCCCTGTTGCGGGGCGGTGGGTGACTGCTGCTGTTGGGGCAGTTGGCTGGTCAGATAGCCGCCGAGCACGGTGCCGAAGAAGAACGTATGCGCGATGAAGCCCTGCCAGAGGGCGCTCGGGGCGGTGGCGAACCACGGCGTGCCGAGGATGCCCGAGAGCACGTAGAAGTTGACCAACCAGAGCACCAGTCCAAAGGCACTGGTGACGACGAGCAACGTTGCCGTCGAGCTCCGCAGTGCCTCGACCTTGTCGATAAGGAACGTCACAACCACGCCGAACCCGATCGACAGGATCGCGTGCGTAATGAGCCCGACGAAGATCGCGCTGCCGAGCCCGATCTGGGGCGGCGGCGTCTGCATGGGGATGCTCGCCATCATGGCGAGCGGCCCGAACAGATTGCCGGCTGCAATCAACGCATACAGGCTCTCGAACACGAGAAACACAACGCCAGCGATGAGGCCGCCGGTGATGCCTTTCTTGAAATCCATGGAACTCGACCTCCTTCAGACGGTTCTTCAATCGTCGTCATTGACGACGATAGCCACAGGAGGCCGAGCGTGCTGTAAGCGGTCTTACA
>CAZMNF010000004.1:0-71534 GCA_964567595.1 uncultured Thermotogae bacterium
GGCCACGCCGTCACCCGACCTGCCTCATCCACAATGCCGCGCCCGGCCGCGTCGATGATGTTCCAGTCGTCGAACTGCTTGCCGGGCCGGTCCTGGTTGAAGATGACGGTGTAGCCGGCCATGGCGCGCGGATGGTCGTCGGTGGTCGGCATGCGGTCGAGCGTCACCTCGACGCGCAGCCGATCGTCGGAGAGCAGCTCGCTCGGCACGGTGTAGCTGAATTTGACGAAGCCATCGTCCGGATAGGACCGCCCATGGATCTCGTACACCTGGTCCTCGAGCCGGTCCACGGGGGCAGGAAACTCGACTTGGCCCGTCAACTCACACGACGAACTCGACGCAACGCAGCGTTCCGCATCGATCGTCAATCGCCCTCGGATCGAATTCTCGTCCTGGCTCACTTCCCGGTGGCTCCGGTAGGCCCAGGTGCCGACGAGGTCCATGCCGTCCGACATCGCCGCTGGATTCTCGGACCCGCCACTCGACGGGGCCTCGCTGACATAGCCACTGCAGCCGGTCAGCATCACGCCCAGACCGACGATCAATGCCACCGTCCATGGCCCCGCATCGAGGGCCGATTGGGCGTCCGACCTTGCGAACATCGCGCCTCCTTTTCGAGCTTGATGGTGTCGCGATCCAGCCAGCGTCCGTCACGCTAAGCCTGCCGGCCATCATTGGGCAACCGACATCGGCTGGAGCACAAACAAAGGCCGTGTTCGAGAACCCCTTATTCCCAGCGGAACAGCCGTGCCGACAGCGTCGCAAACAGGCCGAACATCCCGACCAGCACGGCGAGATCGAGCCAGCTGGCTAGCAACGGGTTGCCGACGAAGACATCCTGGAGCAACTCCACGACGTAGGTGACCGGCACGATTAGCGAAACGGCTCGCATGAACGGCGGAATGATGCCGGGATCGAAGAGCGTCCCCGCCAAGGGAAGGATCGCGAAGGGGAGCATGGAGAAGAACAGCGTGGAGCAGACGGCGTAGGTGATGCGGCTGGTTTGGAACAGGCTGCCCACGAGGAAGCCCAGGGCGAACAGCCCGAGCGCCCCGACGGTGAAGGCTGCAAACACCTCGATTATGTGCCCGGCCAGGCGGAGGTTGAAGAAGAGTTTCGACACGCCCAGGATCATGGCCGTGCTGATGAGCGTCATGAGGTACGCCACGAAGACGAGCGCGGCCAACACGACCGTCGGCCGCAGCGGCGTCGCCTCGAAACGCCGCAGGATGCCGCGCTCCCGGTAGCTCGCCAACAGCCCGCCGATGGTGAACAGCCCGTTGTTCATGATACCGATCCCGATGAACGCCGGCACCATGAGATCGACCAAGCCGAACTGCCCTTCGACCAGGGAGGGATCGTTCTGCGCGATGGCCCCGACGATGAACAGCAGCATGGGCCAGAAGATGAAGGTGAAGAAGATGGCCATCCACTCGCGGATGAACAGCTTCACCTCGACCCAGGTCAAGTGGAGAAAGCCGCGCAACCAGCGGATCATTCGCGCATCTCCCGCCCCGTCAGCGCCAGGAAGACGTCCTCCAACGACGACCGCTCCACGTGTAGGTCCCGCAGCCGCCAACCGTTCTTGTCCGCCTGGCGCAGCAGCTGGCGCAGCACCGACGTGACCGAGTCCGGCTCGCTGTAGAGCACGGCCCGGCCGTCCAGGTGCTCCACGCGGCGGACGTCCGCGATCTCCTCCAGGCCCGTCAAGGCCTTCGGGTCGGTCAGCGTAATGAACACGCGCGTATCGCCGCCCACCTGGGCGACGAGCGTCTCAGGGGCGTCGAGCGCCAGGATCTTTCCATGGTCAAGGATGGCGACGCGGTCGCAGAGCACTTCGGCCTCTTCCATGTAATGCGTCGTCAAAAAGACCGTCGTCCCCTGCTCGCGGATCCGCTCGATCAGCTCCCACATGGCGCGCCGGGCCTGGGGGTCGAGCCCCGTTGTCAGCTCGTCGAGAAAGACGATCTCGGGATCGTGGATGATCGCCAACGCGATGTGGAGGCGCTGCTTCTGTCCCCCCGACAGATTGGCATAGTAGCTGTCCATCTTGTCGCTGAGCCCGAGCGGGCCGACGAGCGCCTCCCAATCGTCGGCGTAGGGACTGCCGTGGCGATAGAAGCTCGCGAACAGTTCCAGGGCCTCGCGGACGCGCATGCGCTCATAGAGCGCCGTCGTCTGGAGTTGGACGCCGATTTGTTCGCGCAGTTCGTAGCGCTGAGTGGCCGGATCCAGCCCCAGGACGCGCAGCCTCCCGTCGCTCGGCGCGCGCAGTCCTTCGAGGCACTCGATCGTGGTCGTCTTCCCGGCCCCGTTGGGCCCGAGCATGCCGAAGATCTCGCCCCGGTCGACGTCGAAGCTGACGCCGTCGACGGCGCGGAGCCCGGGATAGTCCTTGATGAGGTCCTCGACGTAAATGGCCTTCATGGCAACGTCCCTTCGGCGGGCCGCTTCCATTATGGCCACCACAGCCGGTCTCGCAACTTGCGTTGCCCCAGTTGTTCAATCAACGGGCGAATTCCCGGACGCATAGACCTCGGCGCCGTCCTGCCACGCCACCGGGTCCTCTCGAGGTTCGACGTGGATGGTGATGCTGGCTTCGCCCAAGTGCTCGCGAATGTCGGCCTCGATCTCCTCGCACAGATCGTGGGTCCGTTGGACGCTGCGCTCGCCCGGCACGAGCAGGTGGAAGTCGATGAACCGCTGTGCGCCGGAGCGTCGCGTGCGGAGGCGGTGATACGTCGCGCCGCGCTCGGCGTAGTCCGTTAAAATCGCCTCGATCCGCTGCACTTCCTCGTCCGGCAGCGTGTAGTCCATGAGCCCGTGCGTGGACCGTCGCACGAGGCGGGTGCCGGAGACGACGATGTTGAGCGCGACCAGAAACGCGATCGCCGGATCGAGCCAAGCCCAGCCAGTGAACCGGGCGGCCACCAAGCCGCCGACAACGCCGCCCGTGGTCCAGACGTCGGTCAACAGGTGCTTCGCGTGCGCCTCCAGCGTGATCGATTCGTGAGCTCGCGCGACGCGCAACAGCACCCGGGCGACGCCGAAGTTCGCCGCGGCGGCCCCCACGGCGATGCCCAATCCCAGCGGGAGCGATTCCAACGCGGCCGGGTCCCAAATCCGCTGCCAGGCTTCAATGGAGATGCCCACAGCAGCCCCCAGAATGAGGACGCCCTCGACGCCGCTGGAGACGTATTCCGCTTTCTCGTGGCCGTAGGGATGGGTCGCGTCGGCGGGCCGAGCGGCGACCTCGAGCGCCACCAGCGCCATGGTCGCGGCCAGGAGGTTGATCAGCGACTCCGCGGCGTCGGAGAGGATGGCGACCGACCCGGTGACGAGAAAAGCCCAGAACTTCAAGCCGAGCGTGATCAGCGCCGCGCCGATGGGCAACGCCATGACGCGTCGGCGTCGCATCGTGTGCATAGCCGCCCTCGTCGTAGACGATCGCGCGCCACAAGTCAAGATTGCAGGCGGCTCCCGCGTCGTCTATAGTGGCTCGGTTGATTGCCATGAACATGAGCGATGTGAGCATCCGTGACCTGAGCGAGAAGTTGGCTGAAACGACGGTAACGCCCGGAGCCGGGAGCGCGTCGGCGCTGTCGGCGTCGGTGGCTGCGTCCTTGGTGACCATGGTCGCCCGCATCACGGCGGAAAAGCGCCACGAACAGGACCCCGACCGGGCTTCGTTCATGGCCGACATTGCCGAGGAAGCGGACCAGCTGCGCCAAGAGCTGCTCGAACTGGCCGACCGCGACAGCGAGGCTTACGACCAGGTCGTGGCGGCCTGGCAAATGCCCAAAGACACGGAAGAAGCCGAGAACGAACGCCGCGAGGCCTTGCAGGCCGCCTACAAGACGGCAACGGAGATTCCCCATCGCATCGCTCAGGTCTGTTCGAAGGTGCTTGAGCTGGCTGAGCGAGCCGTGCAGCGCGGCATTCGGGCGGGATTGAGCGACGCCGCCACCGCGGCGGAACTGGCGGAAGCGTCGCTGCACTCCGCGCTGTTGGTGATGGACATCAACCTCAAGTCGGTCGAGGACGAGCGCTACCGGCACGTCTACCACAACAAGGTCGTCCACCTCGGCAAGCAGGCCCGCGAGCGCAAGGACGCCGTCCTCGCCATCGCCGAGAACTGGATTCGGCCCGAGTAGTTTCTCCCCACCGATGGCCCCAGCGGCATCCTCGCACGCCTCCTACCTCGACGTCGCCACCGAAGCCGCCCGCGGCGCGGGGGCTCTGGCCCGGGCGCGCGTGGTCGGTGATACGGACTACGCCTTGAAGGGCAGCCGCCACGACCTCGTCACCGAGGTCGATCACTTGGCCGAAGCGCGCATCGTCGAGCTCATCTCCGCGGCCTTCCCCGATCACGGCGTCCTGTCCGAGGAGCGCGAGCCCCATCAGCTCGATGCCCGTTTCCGCTGGGTGATTGACCCCATTGACGGCACCACCAACTTTGCCCATGGCATCCCGTTCTTTTCCGTGTCGATCGCGCTGGAGGACGAGGGGCGATTGGTTTTGGGGGTGCTCTACGACCCGATGCGCGACGAGCTCTTCACGGCCGAGGCCGGCCGGGGCGCTTACCTGGACGGCCGGCCGATGCGGGCATCCGCGGTGAGCCGACTGGATCGGGCCGTGCTCGCCACGGGGTTTCCGCACGAGCCCGAGCTGCGCCGGGCCAACGTGCGCAACTTCGAGCGCTTCGTCCCCGTCGCCCAGGGCCTCCGGCGCATGGGCTCGGCGGCGCTGGCGCTGGCGTACGTGGCCGCCGGCCGCCTCGACGGCTACTGGGACCTCGACCTGAGTCGCTGGGACCTGGCCGCGGGCGCGTTGCTGGTCAGCGAAGCCGGGGGCCAGGTGACCAACAGTCGAGGCGGGCCCCTAGCGACCGACGAGGGCGACGTTATCGCCGCCAACGGCCATCTGCACGAGGCGATCTTGACGCATCTCCAAGGGGGTTGAGCGATGGAGTCGATTCGCATCCGAGAGATTCCCCACCACCTGGACGAACCGATCGAGCTGCACGGCTGGCTGCACAACCGCCGCTCCAGCGGCGGCATCCAGTTCCTCATGGTCCGGGACGGCAGCGGCGTCATCCAGAGCGTCGTCAAAGCCGAGAACGAACCGGCGTTCGAGACGGCCGAAGCGCTCTCCCAAGAGTCGGCGATCGTCGTCCGCGGCACGGCCAAGGAGGATCCACGCGCCCCGACGGGCTACGAGCTGGCCGTGGATGAGCTGGAGCTCGTCCATCAAGCCCAGGATTACCCCATCACGCCCAAGGAGCACGGGGTCGGCTTTCTCATGGATCACCGGCACCTGTGGCTGCGCTCCTACTATCAAGCCCCCGTCTTGCGCATCCGCCACGAGGTCCTGCGGGCCGTTCGCGATTATTTTGACGGCCTCGGCTTCGTCGCCACCGAAACCCCGATCTTGACATCCACGTCAGTCGAGGGGACGACGGAGCTGTTCGAGGTCGGCTACTTCGACGACACGGCGTACCTGTCGCAGAGCGGGCAGCTCTATCTGGAAGCCACAGCGATGGCGCTCGGGGAGGTCTACTGGGTCGGGCCGACGTTCCGCGCGGAGCGCTCCAAGACCCGGAAGCATTTGACGGAGTTCTGGATGGCCGAGGCGGAGATGGCCTTCTGCGATCACGAGTGCAACCTCCGTTACCAGGAAGATCTGATCCGCTTCGTCATCGAGCGGGTGTTGGAGCGGAACGCGTCGGAGCTAGCCCGCTTAGCGCGGGACACGGCCCCGTTGGAGCGTGCCCTGGAGGAGCCGTTCGCGCGGGTCACCTACGACGAATCCATTGCCATTCTCCGCTCTGAGGGCCACGAGATCGCCTGGGGCGAGGACTACGGCGCCCCCGACGAGGAAGCGCTGGCGGCCCACTTCGGCAAGCCCGTCTTTGTGGAAAAGTTCCCCGCCCAGATGAAGGCGTTCTACATGGAGCCCGACCCCGCCAACCCCGACGTCGTCATGGCGGCCGACCTGCTGGCTCCCGAGGGCTACGGGGAGATCATCGGCGGCAGCCAGCGCATCGACGACGAGGCGCTGCTGGTGCAGAAGCTCGAGGAGTTCGGCCTGCCACGCGAGCCCTACGAGTGGTACGTCGACCTGCGCAAATACGGCTCCGTGCCGCACTCGGGCTTCGGCATGGGCGTGGAGCGCTTGGTGGCCTGGATGGCCGGGGCCGACCATCTGCGCGAGTGCATCCCGTTCCCCCGGATGTTGTATCGGCTCACGCCGTGAGGATCCGTATCGCTATGGCTAGCTCTGTCCCCACTGATCCGTCATGTCCACCGCACCTCGCCCCTTGAACGTCTTCGTGCTCGGATACAACGATGCCGACGTGGCCCGGCTCCACCGCCTGCCCCGTGCCGAGACGTGTGCGTTCCATTCGGCGTTGCACCTGGATGAGATTCGCGGCGTCGCGACGTTCGAGGTCGACGAGCTGATCGAGCGGGCCGCCGAGCGCATGGCGGCCGCAGACGGCGGCCCGGACGCCGTTGTGGCCTTCTTCGACTTCCCGGCCACGACGATCTTGCCCATCCTGGCCGAGCAGTTCGGCCTACCCGGCCCCGACCTGGAGGGCGTCCTCAAGTGCGAGCACAAGTACTGGAGCCGCCTGGAACAGCGCGAGGCGATTCCCGACCACACGCCGCCGTTTCGCCCGTTCGACCCGTGCGCCGTCGACGACGGGACGCCGTTGCCGTTGGCGTCGCCCTTCTGGATCAAGCCGATCAAGTCCTTCCGCTCGTATTTGGGGTTTATGGTCAACGATGAGGTCGAGTTCCGGCGCTACGCCGCCGAGATGTGTGAGCACCTCGGCTACGTCGTCGAGCCGTTCGTCGCCGTGTTGCAAGATTTCCATATGCCGGCCGAGATCGCCCACATGCGCGAGTCCTGCTTGGCCGAAGGCCTGATCGGCGGCGCGCAGTGCACCGCCGAGGGCTACGTCGACGACGCGGAGGACGTGGTCATCTACGGCGTCGTCGACTCGGTGCGCGAGCCGAACCGGTCTTCGTTCCAGCGCTACGAGTACCCCTCGTCGTTGCCCATGGAGGTCCAACACCGCATGGCCGAGATCGCCCGCCGACTGGTGCGCCGGATCGGCCTGCGGCGGAGCTGCTTCAACGTCGAGCTCTTCTGGAACCCGACCATCGATCAGATTTGGCTGCTGGAGATCAACCCGCGCCTGTCGCAGTCGCATGCCGGGCTGTTCGAGCGGGTGCATGGGCTCCCGCACCAGAGCCACATGCTCGACCTCGCCCTGGGGCGCCGTCCGACGGAGCTGCCCGACGCCGGACGGTTCCAGCGCGCGGCCAAGTGCTTCCTTCGGGTGTATCAGAGCGGCCGCGTCCGTCGAGTGCCGAGCGATGCCGAGATCGAACGCCTCCAGCAGGACCTGCCCGGCACGTCCGTCCAGATCCACGTCGAGCCGGGCCAGCACCTGGACGAGCTGCCCGATCAGGACAGCTACAGCTATGAGGTCGGCTACCTCGTCATCGGCGCCGACGACGAGACGGAGCTTTTGGAGACCTACGAGGCTGCCCTGGCGCGCTTGACCTTTGAGATCGAGCGCAACGACCGCAGCCTCGACCTGCGCGGCTCGGCCGAATGAGCGACGAGGCCCGCCCGCTGGAGGAGACCTGAACGATGCGCATCAAGACCGAATTCCCGCGGCCCGTCCGTGAGATCAAGAACGCCTGGATTCCCCTGAGCGACGGCACCCGGCTCGCCGCCTCCGTCTGGCTGCCCGAAGACGCCCGCGAACGCCCCGTCCCGGCCATTCTGGAGTACATCCCGTATCGCAAATCCGACGCTACCGCACCGCGCGACGCCCGCAACCATCCCTACTTTGCCGGCCACGGCTATGCGTCCGTCCGCGTCGACATCCGCGGCAGCGGCAATTCCGAGGGGATCCTCTACGACGAGTATCTGCCCCAAGAACAGCTCGACGCCTTGGAGGTGCTCGGCTGGATCGCCGAGCAGCCCTGGTGCACGGGCGAAATTGGGATGATCGGCATCTCCTGGGGCGGGTTCAACGGGCTCCAGGTCGCCGCCCATCGGCCGCCGGAACTGAAGGCCGTGGTGACCGTCTGTTCCACCGACGATCGCTACGCCGACGACGTCCACTACATGGGCGGGGCCGTGATCGCCTCGGAGATGCTGCCCTGGGCGTCGAACATGCTCGTACGCAACGCCCGACCGCCCGACCCCGGCCACGTCGGCGAGCGCTGGCGCGAAATCTGGCTCGATCGGATGGAACGGACGCCGCCCTACGTGAACACCTGGCTGGCCCACCAACGACGGGACGATTATTGGAAACAGGGCTCGGTCTGCGAGGATTTCTCAAGTATTCAGTGCCCGGTCTACGCCGTCGGCGGCTGGGCGGACGCCTACACCAACGCGATCTTCCGGCTGTTGGACGGGCTGTCCGTGCCCTGCAAGGGCTTGATCGGGCCGTGGGCCCACGCCTATCCGCACATCGCCGTGCCGGGGCCGACGATCGACTTCCTGACCGAGTGCCTACGCTGGTGGGACCACTGGCTCAAGGGCATTGACACCGGCATCATGGACGAGCCCCCGCTGCGGGCCTGGATCCAGGACGGCGTCCCGCCCCAGAGCTATTACGAGCGCCGGCCCGGTCGCTGGGCGCGGACGTCGGGGTGGCCCGTGCCCGATCAGCCCGTGCGGCGCTATCGCCTGAGCGCGGGGAGTGCCCTTCACCCCGAATCTGACGGCGCCGACGGCGATTCCGAGGGGTCGACGGAGCTGACCGTCTCCAGCCCGCAGACGACCGGCCTGGAGGCGGGCACCTGGTGCGCCTACGGGAAGCCGGCCGAGCTGCCGCCCGACCAACGCGCCGACGACGGGCGCTCGCTCTGCTTCACGTCGGCTCCCTTGGACGAACCCATGGAGATCTTCGGGTTCCCCAAGGCCCGGTTCGTGCTGGCGGCCGACCGCCCGGTCGCGCTGGCGGCGGTCCGGCTCTGTGACGTGGCGCCCTCCGGGGCCTCGACGCTCGTCACGCGCGGGGTGCTCAACCTGACCCATCGGCGCAGCCATGAGCGACCGGAGCCCTTGGAGCCGGGCACGTTCTATGACGTGACGATCGCCCTGAACGCCATCGGCTACGCCGTGCCGGCGGGACACCGGCTGCGGTTGGCCGTCGCCTCGAGCTACTGGCCGCTGGCCTGGCCCGCCCCCGAGCCGGTGACCCTGACCGTCCGGCCTGAGGCGAGCGGGCTGACGCTGCCGATCTGGTCGCCCGACCGCGACGCCGCCGACGGCGAGCCCCCCTTCGCCCCGCCCGAGAGCGCGGAGCCGATCGACACGGAGACGCTCCGCCACGGCGAGCTCAATCGCTACGTCGAGCAGAACCGCGGCCGGGAGACCGCTCGCCTCGTCGTGTTGGACGACTTCGGCCGCAAACGGCTGACGGACCGAGATCTGGAGATCGAGACGGTCCAGCGCGACGTCTACACCATCGGGGAGAGCGACCCGCTCTCGGCGGACGTGACATGCGAGCGCTCACTCAGCCTCTTCCGCGGCGACTGGCAGGTCTGCGTCGAGACGCGCAGCGTGATGAGCGGCGACCGCGAGCAGTTTCACTTGACCAACGTGCTTGACGCCTACGAGGAAGACGTGCGCGTCTTCACCAAGACCTGGGACACGTCGATTCCGCGCGATCACACCTGAGTCCATCAAACCAATCCGCCGTGGCCGGGTCCCCGATGCCGTCCGTGACCGGCAGCCCCCAGGAGTTGCGCCCTTTCGGCGGGTCTGCTATACTGCTCATTTGGCCGTTGCCACGGTTCAACGTCTCAGCCTCGCTAAGCAGCACTTACGGACAAAACAGAATGGTTCCGCAGCGGCCGATAATCCCAGTCTCACGTCGAGGTGGTCGGACTGTCACGTGCGTACGAAGTGCTCTACATCGTTCGTCCCGATGTGGATGAGGACGAATATTCGGAAGTGATCGGAAAGTTCGAGCAAGCCGTCAAGGACGAAGGCGGCGAGGTCGCCAACATCGAGGAATGGAACGTTCGTCCCTTCGCCTACGCCATCGAGCACTACGACCGAGGATATTACGTGCTCATGACGTTTGAGGGCGAGACCGACATCGTGCCCACGCTGCACGAGCGATTCAAGCTGGACAATCGCGTTCTCCGCCAACAGATCGTCCGTGTGGATGAGAGCGAATCCACACCCGAGACGTCCGACCGGACCGCAGGCGCGGCGGCGTGAGCCAAGGAGGCATCTGAGCGGTGCTGAACCACGTTGTCCTGATCGGGAACCTGACGGAAGATCCCGAGTTGCGCTATACGCAGAACGGGACGGCGCGCGGGCGATTCCGCATCGCCGTCAACCGGCGTTACCGGGACCGCGAGGGCGTGCTCCAAGAGGAAGCGACGTTCGTGCCGATCGTCGTCTGGGGCGCGCAGGCGGAGAACTGCGCGAACTACCTCAACAAGGGCCGCCAAGTCGCCGTGGAGGGACGCCTGCGGATCGATTCGTTCACGCCCGAGGGCGAGGAGAAGCCCGTCAAGGTCGTGGAGGTCGTGGCCAACAACGTCCAGTTCCTCGGCGGTCCGGGCAGCGAAGGTCGGCCGGGGTCCGAATCGACGGGCGAAGCGAGCGACACGGATTCGACATCGGAGCAATCGACCGGCAACGGGGATGAGGAGGTGCCGTTTTGAGACGTCGCAAGAAGCGATTTGTCTGTGAGATCTGCAAGCACGACATCACATTGACTTACAAGCGCCCCGACGAGCTGAAGCGCTACGTCAACCGCCTGGGCAAGATCCTGCCTCGGCGCGTCACCAAGATGTGCTCCAAGCATCAGCGTTGGCTCCGTCAGGAAGTCAAGCGCGCGCGCAACATGGCGCTCCTTCCCTACGAGATTGACCAGTAAAGCCTGCGATCGCGCCCGTCCCCGAGCTGGCCTCAAGAGGCTGCCAGCTCACGGCGGGGCCATAGCCCTCGGGTGGTGTGAGGTTTCCTAGTTGGTTTCTCGCCCTGTCGTCGATGGGTCGTAGCCCTCAGCCCTCCCGAAAGCCTCCGAACGGCCCACCGGCACGGTCCAGCCCTCGAAGCCGGAACGGCGTGGGCAACTCTACCCGAGTTCCGCCCCAGCTGAGCGAGACGAGGGCGCCTCAGGATGTTCCCGCTTGGTCGCTAAATAGGGGACCCCGGAGGGCATGACGTGAGGCCAGGGTGCGGGAGCGACCGACCATGAATCGCCGAACCGCCGCATCTCTCATCACTGTAACCGCCATCACGCTCCCGTGGATGGGGAGCTTCCTCGCCCAGATCGCCGCTGATTACGCCACCCTCCCCACGGTTGCGATTAGCGGCATTGCCGTTCTGGGGGCGTCGTTCCTGCTGACGTGGGGAGCCGAGACCGCCGAGAAGGACGTGCCCCGGGCGTTCGCCATTGCCGTGCTCGCGGTCTTGGCCGTGGCCCCGGAATACGCCGTGGACGCGCTGTACGCCTGGAACGCCGGCCAGTATGCAGGCACACCGGCCGGCACCGAAGCCGGGAACCTCGCCGTCGCCAACATGACCGGGGCCAACCGGATCCTGATCGGCATCGGGTGGGCCGGCATCGCGCTGTTCACGATCCTCCGACGCGGGGCGTCCAGCGATCCGGCCGTCAAGCGGCGCTCGGGGATCTTCGCCGATGCCGTCGGGCTCGATCGTGGCCTCGGCGTCGAAGTCATCTTCCTCATGGCGGCGACGCTCTGGGCGTTCCTTGTGCCGCTCAATGGCGGAATCGACATCGCCGACACGCTGGTGCTGGTCTCGCTCTATGCCCTCTACATCATCGTTGTCCTCCGCGACGAGCGCGAGCACGCGGAGGAGCACGTCGGCGTGCCCGCCCATCTCCAGACCTTGGCCAAGCCCGTTCGCGTCAGCATCGTCATCGCGCTCTTTCTCTATTCGGGCCTGGTGATCGTAACCGCCGTTGAGCCCTTCGCCCACGGCCTGGAGGAACTCGGGGTGCAGCTCGGCATTCCGCCGTTTTTCATGATCCAGTGGATCGCCCCGCTGGCCTCGGAGTCGCCTGAGCTGATCGTGGTGTTGGTCCTGGTCAACAAGGCCCGTTCCACCGCGGGGTTCAACGCGTTAATCTCGTCGAAGCTCAATCAGTGGACGCTGCTGATCGGGACGCTGGCCATCGTCTATTCCATCGCGCTCGGCGGTTACGGCGAACTCCCCTTCGATCAGAAGCAGGCAGGCGAGATCTGGATCACCGCCGCGCAATCCTTCTTCGCGCTCGCGCTCATCGTGGACTTGCGCTTCTCGCTGCGTGAGGCGATGGGGCTGTTCGTGCTGTTCATTTCGCAGGTGATTATAGAGTTCCTCGTCATTCGAGACATTGTAACCATCCCCATTTCTACGTATGAGCTATTGTTGGCGTACAGCGTTGTCTACGTCGGGCTTGGTCTCGGGCTGTTTGCCCTCCGCCGGCGGGCCCTTCTGCAAATGTTCACGCAATCGGGAGCCGTGATCGGCCGTGCGCTGTCCCGGCAACCTCAGCGCCGCGAAGCCGACTGACGCTCACGCTTAGGGGACCGATCGTCCAGCCGGGCACCTCTCGCCCATGAGCGCGGCCTGCCTAGCCTCAACTTGGCTGGACCCGTCCGCCACGAGGAATACTCTTCAAGTCGAGGGCAGAACTTGACCGTCTTATCTGTACGAATGTTCAATAAGCCGACGCGTCAGGTAAGAAGAAGTGCCCACGCGCCCGCAGGCGGCCAGCTCTAGCCCTTCGAGTCCTTCTTCTCTTCCTTTTCCAGATACTCCTGGATCGCTTGAACGGCCAAGTAGTTGACCGAGCGATCCCGCTTTTGGGCGAGGTCCTGCAGTCGCTCCAGGACCTGCTCGTTCTGATACTTCTGCGGCAGGTAGATGGTAATGGTAGATCGCACGGTTCTCTCCCCTATCCTTTCGAAAATTCGAAGCGACGCACCCCTGAGCGTCGCTTCTGAGGACATCGTAGCGAATGGGCCGGCCGATGTGAAGGCCGACGGCCAACGGAAAACTTGGACACGAATTCCGACCGATCCTGGCTAGGGGGAGGATCGTACGCTGAATCCGCCGGGCAGTCGGTCGGTGCGATAGATGCGGAACGGGGGCTCATCGGGGCTGAAGCGGCCGTCCAGAGCCACGAACGTGCCGCGCTGCGCGTACATCGTAAGGTCCGACTCCGGTTCGTCGATAATGTCCATGTCGTAGCGGGCCGTCTCCACGGATGCGTCGCCCGCCACACTGTCCAACGTCGCGGATCCTTGATGGGCGATTTCCACCGGAACCGCCGGGATGGACTGCTCGAGCGACGGATCGGGCTCGCGGACGTCGAAGACGATGGCCGTCACGCGGCGGCGATCTCGATCGGCGATGAGCTTCGGCAGGAACGCGTACGAGGCGAGCACCCCGATGAACGTCATGGGCCCCTCCGGCAGCGACACCGTATGAGCCCGCGAGCCCGTCTTGATGCGGGCCCGTCGCTCGCTCAACTCGGCCCGGATGTGACGGTTTCCCAGGCCGAGCGGCCCCGTCAGATCGAGTTGGTATCGCTCGGGGTGCCACGCTGAATCCATGCGAACGCGCTGCGTGTAGTGGAACTTCACGGTCGCAAACCAGAGCTTGAGCGAGAAGTGGCCGCGTGAGGCCAATTGGACCTGGCCTTGGCGAGGTTGCGAAAGCTCGTAGACCTCCTCGCCCATGCGCTCGCCGTCGATCTGCAGCGCCAGCCGACCGCGCTCCCGGGTGAGCCCGAGCCCAGCGTCTGGATCCTCGGTCCCTTCCGATGTCTCCGGCGACGACGAGGTGCTGCTCGGCGGGGCCTCGATCTGCGGAGATGCCCACAGATCGTCGAGCGGGGGATCCGTATCGACAGCCGCGATGCCCGGTGCATTCGGCAGCGACCAGAGCTGCGGCAGGGCCCACCAGGTGCCCATGCCGATGAGCGCCAGAACACCAAGGATTGCGAGCGGAACGCGAGCTCGCCTCAGCCACGTCATGAGGGGAGCCTAGCAAAGGGACACCCTCGCGACAACTGGCATGGTGCCGTTGTGAAGCTCGCGATCGCGCGGCTATACTTTTCCTTTGGAGGGAACCAACGTGTCAACTCGCCTCGACCGCATCGCCCGACGGCTGCGCCACCGCGTTGCCGAGGCCGACGATCCGACCGCGGAGGGGTCCGAATCCGACGTAGCGTTCGGGATGCCGGGTGTCGACGCCTCGTCGTTTCGGCGCACCATGGGGCTCAAAGGCGAGCTGCAACGGACGTTCGACGGGCGGTCCCTCTCCGAACTCTACGCCGCAGCGGAGTTGGACCACGACTACGGCGCCTGCCTGGAGATACGCCACGAGGTTCCCATCCGTCCCTCTTGGCCCGACCCGGCCCAGTGTCGAGAGCAACTGGCCGGCACGATGCGCCTGCTCCACGGCATCGGGCCGCGTGTCGAGGCCGCGTTGCAACAGTCCGGTTACGCGTCGGTCGCCGACCTCGTGGCGCACCCGCGTTGGGGACCCGAAGCCGAGCGCGTGCTCAGCCGCATTCAGTCCGGGCAGCTATCGGACGTACACGCGTTAGTTCGACGGTGGTTTCCCGTGTCTCACGCCCTGAACCTCGGGCTGATCGGCTTCGCGAGCCCCGATGATCTTGTCTTTTTCGACATCGAAAGCCTTGGTCTGTTCGGACGCCCCATTGTGTTGATCGGCATGGCCCATTTCCATGAAGATTGGTTGGACGTTCGGCAGCTGCTCGTCCGCGACATCACCGAGGAACTGCCGGCGTTGGCGATCGCGGCCGACCGGCTCGGCACGGAGCCCGTCCTGGTGACCTACAACGGACGCGCGTTCGACGCCAACATGCTGCGCGAGCGGCTCGACTACTACGGTTTCTTTACCGATCTGGAGCCGGTCCACTTCGACCTGCTTCCGCACGCACGTCGACACTTCCAGCGCGCTGTTCCGGATGCCCGGTTGGAGACGGTTGAACGACGATTGGGGCGTTCGCGAGAGATGGACCTGCCCAGCGCGCTGGTTCCCGACTTCTACAACACGTACCTCGAAACCGACAATATCGGCCCCTTGGTGCCCATCTTGGAACACAACAAGCACGACGTCGTGTCGTTGGCCAGGTTGCTGAAGCGGCTGCTGTCCGACCATGGGCTGGGCCCGAACGGAAAGGACAGCTGAGGCAGTCAGACGCTATGACCGCGGATCCCCATCGCCAGGCCCCACCCGTGGCCTCGTTCGTCGAGGAACTTCGAGCGACCCGTGCGTCGTCGATCGCCCACGTCGAGCGATTGCCGGGCCGCGAAGCCCAGTTCGGCCACCTGGACCCGCCGCTGGCCGAATCGTTGAGCTCGTTCCTCGACGACGGCGGCCTGCGGCTCTACACCCATCAAGCCGACACGATCGAGCGGATCCGCAAAGGCCTCCACATCATGGTGACGACTCCCACCGCGTCCGGGAAGACGCTCGGCTTCAACCTGGCCGTGCTGGAAGGGCTGCTCGCCGATCCCCAGGCGACGGCGTTGTATCTCTACCCGCTCAAGGCGTTGACGCAAGATCAACAGGCCACGCTCGAGGACATGGCTGAATCGCTGGATGCCTCGTTAGAGCCCCACATCTACGACGGCGACACGCCGCAAGGCCGACGTGCCCGCATTCGTGAGCGCTCCCGCATCGTGCTGACGAACCCGCACGCCCTGCACCAATACCTGCCCTGGCACCACAAGTGGCGCCGGTTTTTCAAGAACCTCCGCTACGTCGTGATCGACGAGGCCCATGCCTATCGGGGCGTGTTCGGCGCCAACGTGGCGTTGCTGATCCGTCGGCTGCGGCGCATTGCGGCCCGATTCGGTGCCGAGCCGCAGTTCATCCTCTCGTCGGCGACGATGGCCAATCCCCGGGAGCACGGGCGCAATCTGTTGGGCGTCGACGACGTCGAGGTGATCGCCGACAACGGCGCGCCCGCGGGCGAGAGGACGATGGTCTTCTGGAACACGCTCGGTCGTCCCGGCTATTCCGCCCACCGGCAGACGAGCGACCTCCTCGCCCAATGCGTCGCATCGGGCTATCAGACGTTGTGTTTCACGGCCTCGCGCCGCATGGCTGAGCTCATCGCCCGCTGGACCCAAGAGCAGACGGGGCTCGACGGGGCGATCACGGCCTACCGAGCGGGGTACCCCCCTGCGGAACGCCGCGCCATCGAGCGTGCCCTCAAAAACGGAGAACTGCGCGGTGTGGCGTCCACCAACGCGCTGGAGCTCGGCATCGACATCGGCAGCCTCGACGCCGTTCTCATCGCGGGGTTTCCGGGGACGATCCTGTCAACATGGCAGATGGCGGGCCGCGCCGGCCGCGGCACGCAAGCCTCGCTCGTGGCGCTGCTCGGCTTTGAGAACCCGCTCGATCAGTACTACATGACCCACCCGGACGTCTTCTTCGCCAAGCCGCACGAGCACGCCGTCGCTGACCCCCAAAATCCCCATGTCCTGTTGGGCCACGTCATGTGTGCGGCGGCCGAGCTGCCGCTGTCGACCGAGCGAGATTCCGCGTTCTTCGGCGAGGGGTTCCCCGGGGCCATGAAGGCCCTGGAACGCCAGAAGCTCGTGCAGGGGACGCCGCTCGGCCGCGTCTATCGCGGCACATCGCGGCCCGTGGAGTCCGTCGCGCTGGAGCACCTCAGCGAGCGCGCGGTCCACGTCATCGCCGACGGCGAGTTGTTGGAGACCCTGGAGCTGCGCCGAGCGTGTGAGGAGGCCCATCCGGGGGCGGTCTTTCTCCACCGCGGCGACACCTACGTCATCGAGTCGCTAGCGTTGGACGCCGGCACGGCCCACGCCTCGCGACAGGATGTCGACTACTACACCGACACGCTGCGACGGACGGACCTGGCGATCCGACGCGAGCTCGATCGCTGGACGCGCGACTGGGGGACGCTGCACGTCGGCGAGGTCCAAGCCAGCGAGCAGGTGGTCGGCTACCGAACGCGGCAGTACGATCGAACGCTCGGCCTGCACGGTCTGGATCTGCCCGAACAGACGTTCGAGACGGTGGCGCTGTGGGTCACGCTGCCTGACGGATTGCGCCAACAGGTGGAAGCTGGCGGCGGCGATTGGGCCGGCGGACTCCACGCCGCCGAGCACGCGCTCATCGCCATGACCCCCGTCTACGCCATGTGCGATCGCTGGGACATCGGCGGGCTGTCAACCCCTCTGCACCCCGACACGGGCGCAAGCACCGTCTTCATCTACGACGGCCATCCGGGCGGCGTGGGCATCTCGGAAAAGACGGCCGATCTGTTCCGCGAGCTGGCGCAGACAACCTACGAGCTCGTGCGAGACTGTGGCTGCGACGAGGGATGCCCCTCGTGCATCTATTCGCCCAAGTGCGGCAACAACAACGACACGCTCGACAAAGCGGCCGCGCTCGTCGTGCTGCGGGCGCTCGCCGGGCAGGACTGATCAGCGCAGCTGAGCGATCTTCTCCGTTCGGGTCTCGCCAGTCTGGCAGTCGCGGACGACCGCGAGATACGTCCCCTGAGGCTCTCGATCGAGCATCCGGTCGGCGCGGTCCATGGCCGCTCTCGACGAGCAAGCGCTCCGACCAACGCGATCCCCGCTCAGCTTGAACACCGTCACGGACGTCACGTTGAAGCGTAGGCCGTCGTCAATGGCCGCGCTCTTGAGCTTCCGTCCCGAGGTCCAGGCGTCGATGAGCTCCAAGAACAGCTCGTCGCCGACCTCGCCGGCGAGCCATTGGTCCATGGCGGTGGAGAACTCGGGGTCGTCGATGTAGCCGTTGTCGTTGGTGTCGAACCGACGCAGCGAGCCCGAGCTCGACGAGGGCGGGTTCAGCGCGTCGTCCGAGGACGTGCCGTAAATGGACCGCAACGCCTGAAGGTCGGCGGAGGTCGGGCGCAACGGCTCGGCGGAACACAGCGCCAGCATCGCGGACCAGCCGCAAGCATCCGGCCACTCGCGATAGGCGTCGCCCAAGCCGAGCGCATGGCCGAACTCGTGCACGAGCGCGTTGAGGAGGACCCGCTCCGGCGAGGCGTCCAGTTCGCCCGCCACGTACTCGATGTTGTTGGCCTTGAGCAGGATATCCTCCTCCATCAAACGAGGGCCCTGGGTCGCGGCAACGTAGAGCCCGAAGCGCTCCGCCGGCATGGGCCTGTCCGTCCAGTAGATCTCGTTGGTGCCGTTGTTCGTGGCGGGCTCGAGACGGCAATTTCCTTGGGCGACGCTGATGCGGACTCGCGGAAATACTTCGTTCCAGACCGAGGCAGCCGATTGGGACGCTCGCAAGATCTCGCCCCGCTCGATGCCACCGAAGGCGCCCCGGCCCCGGCACTCTTTGACGGCAAAGGTGACCTCACTTCGGCCCTCATACATCGACGGGGTCTCAGCGAGCGGAACGGAGAAGCCGCTTGGCTGGGCCGACGCGATCGATCCGGCAACGACAAGGATCATGGCGGTGATGATACTGGCTCTGCGCATGCTCTCCCTCCACGCTTCGGGGCTGCCCGCAGCGTAGGTCGAGCGGTGCGAGCGGCCGACCCCGAAGCTCCACCCGTAGGCAGGCATGCGCGCCGTCACGAATGGTCATCTGTGCCCGACAGGCTCGTCACGCGTTCGCTTGAAGCGCCGATAGGTGTCGGCTACAATGACCCAACGCTCGCTCCCATCGTCTAGCGGCCTAGGACGTAGCCCTCTCAAGGCTAAGACAGGGGTTCAAATCCCCTTGGGAGCGCCACCCCACCTCAGTGCTCGTTCGGCTCTCGCGGAGCGTCGGTTGAGGCGTCATGGGCCTGCCGCCAGACCTCAACCAGCGACGACGCCCCATGGATCAGGAACGCGCCAGCCACCCCGTAATAAAGGAAGCGGGGAAAGACGAGAATCAACACGCCGATCACGAGATAAAGCACGCCCATAAAAGCGAGGCTCGTCCGCTCCCTCTGATCCGTCGTCTCGCTCACCATATCAGCTCCCTTGATCAGTCTCTCCACAAGCGGGCTCGAGGTCCAGGCAACTACGGGCTCGGTCGATTGACGCAGATGCGTCCGGAACGCTCGCCAGAACGAGGGAAAAAAGACGACGTTCAGCAAAAGCCCAATCACCAGGAGGCTCAAAAGGTAAGTTGCTCCGGAGTAATAGTCGCCCCACGTGAGCAAGAGCCCAATCTCGTCCATGAACAGCCCGAGCCCGATCCCGTACATCAGTGCCTGCCAACGCTGCGATAGCGACGGCACCCCGACGATTGCGCACCAGCCCGCCAACGCCATGAAGAGAATCCCGAAGTAGAAGTGATGGACGTGGTGGCCGAACAGAACGATGTTGCGCCCGATGGCAAACCGAACGTCCGGCGTGTCGCCGAACTTGGCAACTTGGGCGAACTCGCTCTCCGCGGAGCCGACGATCAACACCATCGCCCGGATGAAGAGGAAGGCCCCTAGATAGGCGATCGTGATCAAGAACGGGATTTCGCGGCTTGTGTCTCCACGGATCATGTCGCCCCCACGGCACGTCGCCTGGCCACGTTCGCCAAGTCTGTCCCCCATCGATCATCCCGCGCGCTTCGCTCCGTGTCCAGGAACCAGGCGATGCGGGCCCATCTCCGTGACGACGCCCGATCAGCCATGATCCAGAACAGCCTAGGAATTGATGGGCGTCATCGAAAGAAGATGTTTCGATCTTATACTTAACGCGGAACCAGGGAAAGGAGACGCAATGACGGGACAAACGCGACGCTGGCTGCCAATGGCCGTTGCGGTCCTGCTCGGGCTAGGTGTGGCGGTGTTGCTCGGCATCGGACAGGCCATGGACCGGAATCCTTGCGACCACGATTGCCCGCTGGCCCTCGTCAAAGCCACCCTCAGCGTTGAAACGCCCGACGACCCCAACCGAACCACGGGTCAAGTCAAGCTGGACGGGGTCATCGTCCCTCCGCGGGACTGCGCTTCCGCCACGGTCGCGATCGACGTCTATCGCGCAGGCCCGTCAAGTCAAGCCGACCGCGAATGGATCGGGCACGGTTCAGCCACGACGCGGAACCTGAGCGCTGGCCAGGATTGGCCTTTCGAGATCGTCGTATCGGGCATCGATTCCCGTGGCGACCGAGCGTACGCCTACGATCTCAGCGAACTGAGCTGTCGGCGAGCGGACCGATAGCTTGCCCATCCAGCGGGCGTCTCGAACCCAGCGTTTTGACCGGGGGCATGACGCACCGTCCTACTGGCCAACCTGTCGGGGAACTCGCCGGCCAGCTCCGCCGCTGTCCGGACCCATAGGCCCCCAGGTTGCCAATCGATCCGGTCGCGTTTATCGGAAGGCCCCGCCGTCCTCATACACTCGCAGCCGGGGAATGGTTATCGTCCCGGATCGGAGGGGGACCTGATATGCGCCTGCCCAGACTGTTGGTCGTTCTCGGGCTTCTATTGATCGGCCTCGTATCGGCAAGCCAAACGGCCTTCGAGCCGGGACCGTCGAGTCCCTCCGAACCGAAGCCGACCCATCCAATCATCGCGGGGACGACTGGGGCTATTCCGGCCTCTCCTCCAACGATGACAGCTCGGGGCTGACATGGCCGCCGTTCGCGACCACGTCCGCAAGTTGCGGGCCGGCGGCTCAACCAACATGTCAGCTGGCCTCGAGATGGGAACGGATCGATTCGGTGAAGCGGAAAATGTCGATCCGTCGCAGCGCGAAAATCGGATCATCTTCCTGACCGACGCCATGCCGAACCGGGGCGTCACGGACGACAACGAGCTCGAGCTTCTCGCTGAGCTCACGTCCGTCGAATAGACTCCGCAGCCGAGACGCTCCGTGATCGCTGGGCCCCTTCTCTGGGCGTCGGCGTCGTCCGCGCCCCCGTTCAAGCATCGGCACCTGGCGCTGCCCTGGCCCTCGTCTGCGCGTCCCGCCAGAATCCCCATAGCAAGCCTCGGGTCGGAGCGAACAGCTTGATCCAGGGCGTTGCTTGGCCTAAGCTACACCAAAAATACATCATTTGGGTTGCCATGGGGCTCCGCATAAAACTTCTCGGCCAGTTTGAGGTCTATCGGGATGGGCACCCCATCGCTCAAACGGAATGGCGCACAGAGAGGAACAAGGACGTGCTCAAGATCCTGGCCCTGTACCCGAATCAAACGCTGCCCCGAGACTGGATCATGGAGTCGCTGTGGCCGGCGCAGAACCCGGAGCGGAGCGTGCGCAACCTCCGCGGTCGGATCAGCGAAATACGACGCATTCTGGAGCCTCATCTACTCCAAGGGTCCGAGTCGACCTACGTCCAGACGCTATCCAACGGCTATGCCCTGGCCGCCCGCTACTGCCGCATTGACACACAGGCCTTCCAGGAGGCCTACGATCACGCCGTCACGCAGGCCAAACTGGACTCCCACACCGCCATCGACGCGTTCAGACGGGCGATTGAGATCTATATCGGCGATCTCCTCCCGGCGGACCGGCACAAGGAGTGGACATTCGATCGTCGAGAGGAACTCCGGCGGCGCTATCTGGACGCGCTCCGCCAACTGACCGACCTGCTTTACCGGGAGCAGCAGTACGAAGAGGCCATCCGCTACGGCGAAAAGTCACTGCAGGTCGATCCCCACGATGAGCGGGTATACCGGACATTGATGCGCACGCACCACGAGATAGGCAATGCGCATGAGACTCTCCAACTATACGAGCGCTGCCGCCAGGCATTGGCAACTTCGGACATGGCTCCATCGGAAGCGACCGATCACCTCGCGGCGACCCTGCGCTCGCATGCCTATCGCCATTCCGAACGGATCAGCATGGACGAGCAGCTGCGAGTTATCGAGGAGCGGCTCGCTTCGGAGCCTTCCCCGGCGGCTCGTTGGGACCTGATGGGCCAGCAGCTTGAATTGCTGCATGCCCTGAGATATCGCGCCAAGGAAGCCCGAGCGCTCGAAGCCGCTCAGGGCCTTGCTCGCGACTTGGCAGATCCGAGCAAGCTGGGGCGCGTCCTCGTCAAGTGGGCCGAATACCACCGAGCGCTCGGCAACCTGGACGCTGCCGAACGGTCTGCGCAAGAGGCACACGAGCAGTTTGCCGTCACTGAGGACCAATTGGGAATTGCCGAAGCCGTCTTTGCCTTGGGACAGTGCCGGTTTGAGCGTCATGATATCGGCACGACGCGCGAACGCTGCGAGCAGGCTCTGCGTCAAATCCGCATCATGGATAATTACCGCGCGGATCAACTCCGCGTCCGAATCTGGAATTGCCTCGGTCGACTGGCGGTCAAGGACCTGGCCTACGACGTGGCCCTCCAGTATTACGACCAAGCTCTGAGGCTCTGTCAGTCAACCGAGGACGACCCCCAACAGGCACGCTTGTTCTTGAACCTCGGGTCGCTGCATTACTATCGCAACCGCGTCGCCGAAGCCTGGCTCCATTGGGATTATGGCCGACGCATTGCCCAGCGCATCGGACACGATCCGATCGAAGCCAAATGTCTGATCAACCTAGCGGCGCTCAAGAAAAGCCGGGCCGATCTCGCCGAGGCTTGGCGAATCATCGAGACCGTCATCGACCTCCAAGAGCGGCTCCATGACGTCGACGGCCTGGCCAAGAGCTGGAACAACCTCGGCGCGATCCACGACGCGCTCGGTCGTCCGAACCAGGCCCTCGCCGCGTTCCGGCGATCGCGTGCTTACAGCCGTGAAGCGGATAATGACCTCGGTGTGGCGATCGCGGACATGGCCATGGCCAGCGTCCACATCCCCCAAGCCCGTTTTGACGACGCGCGACAGCGCCTGCGATCGGCCCAGGCAACCTTTCGATCCCACAGCAACACGTGGTACGAGACTCAGGCGCTCTACTACCTCGGCGAACTCGAGCTAGCACGGGGCCGTCCGACCGAGGCCAAGCGTCTAATGGACGACGCCCAACGACTGGCCGAAGGCGTGGGAAGTCGCAAGCTCCGTGAGTACGCACAAGCCGCGTTGGCGGAGACGGAACGCGAACTTGGCCAGAGAAGCGCAGCCTTGGAGTGGGCAGAAATCGTCGAATCCTCGCTTGCCCAAACGCCGCCGGGCATCGAGGACACGCGCGTGTGTTATCGCCTCTACCGGGTGCTTCGCGATGCCGGCATGGCCGATCGGGCAGGACACCATCTGCACCGAGCTCACGCCCTCGTGAGCCACCTCGCCACCCAATTGTCAGACACCTCGCAACGAGACGAATTCCAGCGTGTTCCGCTCTATCGCGAGATCATGGCCGCCTACGACAGCGAGGCCGGACCGACCGGATCAGAGGCTGCATGATCCAGTTGTGCCGACATCGCGACGGACACCGCGGCCGTGCTAGGTGAACAGCGCCTCCACGAACGCCTCCGCGTCGAAGGGCTGCAGATCCTCCGCCGTCTCGCCCACGCCGATCAGCTTGATCGGGACGTCGAGCTCCTGAGCGATGGGCACGATGGCGCCGCCTTTGGCCGTGCCATCGAGCTTGGTGATCACAAGCCCCGTCAGGCTGACGGCCTCGTTGAACTGTCGAGCCTGCTGGAGGGCGTTCTGGCCGACCGTGCCGTCGAGGACGAGCAGCTTCTCGTCGATCGGGCGGTCGAGCCGCTTCTCCACCACCCGATGGATCTTTTTCAGCTCCTCCATGAGGTTCTTTTTCGTCTGCAGGCGCCCGGCCGTGTCGATCAACAACACGTCCGATCCGTTCCGGACCACGTAGTCGGCTGCGTCGTACGCGACCGCGCCGGGATCACTGCCGGCGTCGTGCTTGATCAGTCGCGCGCCGACGCGCTCGGACCAGACCTCCAGTTGCTCGATGGCCGCGGCGCGGAACGTATCGGCCGCAGCCACGACAATGTCGTCGCGCCCTTCGGCCTGGAAGCGCTGGGCCATCTTGGCGATGCTCGTGGTCTTGCCGGATCCGTTGACGCCGAGCACGGACACGACTGTCGGTTGCCCGTCGTCCCGGAGAGCCAACGGAGCTTCAAAGCCGCCCAACAGTTCGACGAGCTCGGCCTTGAGCATGCCGTAGACCGCGTCGGTGTCCTCGGCCCCCTGCTCCTTGACGCGGGCCTTCAGGCCGTCGATGACGCTCATGGCCGCGTCGACACCGAGATCGGCCTCAATGAGAATGGCCTCCAGATCCTCCAGCATCTCGTCGTCGACGCGACGTTTCCCGCCGATGACCGAGCTGACCTGATCGGTCAGCGCCTCGTGCGTCTTCTTGAGTCCCTGCTTGAGACGGTCAAACCAGGCCATGGTTGCGAGCCTCCATTGCGATACCCGGGTTGCGAGCGGCCAGACGGATGGAGCGGTCGTTACATGCGCTCCGGTGCGCTCATGCCGATCAGCGCGAGCCCCGTGGCGAGCACGGTCTGCGCGCTTTTCACCAGCGCCAACCGTGCCCCTTCGAGCTCCGCGTCCTCGCCGAGGACGCGACAGGTGTCGTAGAATTTGTTGACGACCGCGGCCAGGTCGCCCAAATACGCCGCGACCGTGAAGGGATCGTACGTCGCCGCCGCGTGGTGGACTCTATCAGGGAACTGCTCGATCCACTTGGCGAGAGCGACCTCATTGCGCTCGGTCAATCGCGCGTAGGCAGGCGCGTCCGGGACCTCGCGATCGGCCTTGCGGAGGACGCCGGCCATGCGGGCGTGCGTATATTGGATGTAGGGCCCGCTCTTGCCCTCGAAGTTGACCACGTCCTCCCAGCGGAAGTTGATGTCGTGCGTGCGCGAGCGGCTGATCGTGGCGTAGATGACAGCACTTACGCCCACGTCATGGGCGATCTGCTCGCGCTCGGCTTCAGGCAGATCGGCAACCTTGGCCACGTCCTCAATGATTTCGCGGGTCCGGGCGATCGCCTGTTGTGCCACGTCCTCGAAGAACACGACGCGGCCCTTGCGAGTCGACATGCGCTGGTCCTCGAAGAGCACGACGCCGAAGGCGACATGAACCAGGCGCTCGGCCCAGTCGTAGCCCATCTTCGCCAAGGCCTCGAAGAACTGCTGGAAGTGCAGCGATTGGCCCGCGTCGACGACGTAGAGCTTCCAGTCGAACGCGTACTGCTGCTGATGGTAAATGGCAGCACAGAGATCCCGCGTGGCGTAGACCGTGGCGCCGTCGCGCTTGCGCAACATCAACGGCGGTCGGTCGGCGTCGGTGTCCGCCTCGAGCGGAATGACGATCGCGCCCTCGCTCTCCTGGGCAATGCCCTCCTCCATTAGGCGATCGATCAGCGGGCTCGCCTGGTCGCGGTAGGCGCTCTCGCCGCGGATCTCTTCGAATTCGATGCCGAGCATGTCGTAGTAGGCGCGAAACGCCTCGAGGCTCTGCCCGACGAACCATTCCCACAGTTCCGTCGCTTCCGCGTCGCCGGCCTCCAGCTTCTGGAACCAATGGCGGGCCTCGGCCTCCAGCTCGGGGGTCGTCTCCGCTTCCTCGTGGAACGTCACATAGAGCCGAAAGAGCTCGTAGACGCGATCCGCTTCGACCTGCTCGCGCGAGCCCCAACGCTTGTAGGCCGCAATCAGCGCGCCGAACTGCTTGCCCCAGTCCCCCAAGTAGTTGACGCCGACGACGTCGTAGCCCAAATGACGGTGGATCAGCTTGAGCGTGTGCCCGAGCACCGTCGAGCGCAGGTGGCCGACGCTGAACGGCCGGGCGATGTTCGGGGACGAATAGTCGATGACGACCGTCTGGTTCGCGCCCTCGTCGCTGCCGCCGTAGCGCTCGCCCTCCTTGAGGACGCGACCGACGACGTGGCGCATCAGCTCGCCCCGAGCCACGGTCACGTTCAGATAGGGGCCGGCCGCTTGCGCATCCCGGATGGGCTCGCCCACGATCGCCTCGGCGAGCTCTTGGGCGATCTCGGCGGGGGCGCGCCGCAGCCGCTGGGCCAAGGCGAAGCACGGCAGCGCGTAGTCGCCCATGCTGTCGTCGGGCGGCGTCGTCATCAGCCCACGGACGTCCGCGGCCGGCATGTCCAAAACGCCGCCGACGCGCCGGGCGATCTCGTCAACGAGTGGATTCATAGGCGTTCAGGGTCACGTTAAGACGGCCGATACTCCACGAAAAACCGCATCGCCGTCCGTTCGCGGCTGTCGATCTCGATCTCGATAAACCCCGGCGTCATGATCAAGTCCTGACCCTCGCGGTCGACATCGCGACGGGCGATCGCAATGGCTTTCGCCGCTTGGTTGACGGCCCCCGCGCCAATGGCATGCGCTTCCACGATCGGGTTGCTCTCCAACGCGCTGGTCAGGGCGCGGGCCACCGCGTTCGGGTTGGACGTCGAGGCGATCTTGAGCACTTCCATGGTTCCTCCTTCTCATCCCCACCGTTATGGACGCCCCGCGTCGGGACGCGAGGTTGTGACGATGGCGAGCGTCGATGGCCACAGCTGAGCCACCGAGCTCACCTCCATCATCGGTTGCGACCGACCGCGAAGTCAAACGTCCGCAGCAGCAAGCGCTTCATCTCGGAATCGGCCAACCAGGCCAGCCGCGCCTGAGCGCGATCGACGCACGCCTGCGCGCGCTCCCGCAATTGCTCCGGGATCCCGTAGGAGCGCATGCGATCCATGAGCGCCGCTTGGTCGTCCTCGCCCAGCGGGCCGTTCAGGAGTCGATCCGAGCTGTCCGGCTCGCGGCGGATCAGCTCCAGAAAGGGCCAGGTGAGCCAGCCGCCGCGCCAGTCGCTCCAGCGCGGCTTGCCCAACGCATCGTCGCCGAAGACGTCGAGCAGGTCATCGATCATTTGATACGCCAGCCCCAGCTCAACGCCGGCCTCATAGACGTCGGTCCGTCGCTCGCGGTCGAGCTCAGGGTCGCCGACCATCGCCCCCACGGCGCACGCCGCCCCGATCAACACGGCCGTTTTGCCTTCGTTGACCCGATCGTACTGGGCGTCCGTGGCGACCTCGCCTCGCAGGCTCTCCTGGAGGAGCTCCCCTTCCAGGAGCCGATCAACGGTATCGATAATCAGCTCTCGAATCTCCTCGCGATGAGGGTTGAGCAGGCCGAACGCCCGCGAAAAGATGAAGTCGCCCTCCAGGATCGCCGAGCGGTTGCTCGAGCGCTTCCACAGCGACGGACGGTCGCGCCGCTCCTCCGCTCGGTCGATGACGTCGTCGTGGGCGAGCGTCGCCATGTGGATCAGCTCAACGACCGTCGCCAACTCCAGGGCGTCGCGTTGCGGCCCACGCTCGCCCAAGAGCTTGTAGAGCAGGACCGAAAGGGCCGGGCGGAAGCGCTTGCCGCCGCTGTCAAGCGCGTACCGGCCCAGCTCCGCCACAGCCGGCACGTCCGAGTCGAGCCGCTCGCGGAGGATCGCCTCGATCTCGCCGAGCTCGTCGCGAACGTAGGGAGCGCCTTGAGCGATCAGCGGGTTTGCGGTTGCGGTCATGGCGTTTATCAACTCGTTGGCAGCGATCCGATTGTACTCGGGAAGGCACGCGGCGTGCAAAAGCTGAGCTCGCTTGCGTCCGGGTCCCCCGTGCGCTATAAACGTCCCGATATCGCTATGCCGACCCATCAAGGCACCAACGCCCAACCCGACCTCAGGACGCTCGTATTGGCCACGCGGCCATGGTCGTTCGCCATGACCGCCATCTCCGTCACGAGCGCGGCCCTGATCGCCCTGCCGACGTTCAGCGTCGGGCTCTATGTTATCACGCTGCTCGGCATGGTCCTCGCTCACGCCGCAACGAACCTCATCAACGACTATTACGACGTCAAATTCGGCATCGACCAGCCCGATGCCCCGACGGCCCGCTACCGCCCGCATCCGCTCGTCGAAGGCACACTGAAGGCCCATCACGTGATGACGGAGTCGGTGGTGCTGTACGCGCTCGCTGGCCTGATCGGCGTTTATCTGTTGATCATTCGCGGCTGGCCCATCGCGCTGTTGGCGATCATCGGCGGAATTGCCAGCGTCACCTACACCGCGACGCCCGTGCAGTACAAATACCGCGGATTGGGCGAGCTGTCCGTCTTCGTGATGTGGGGCCCGCTCATGATGCTGGGCAGCCACTACGTCCAGACGAACTCCTTCGCCCAAGCGGGTGAGGTGTTGTGGGTCTCACTGCCGGTCGGCATCTGGGTCGCGCTCGTGCTGTTGGCCAACAACCTCAAGGACATCGAGTATGACCGCCGCAAGGGCGCGGAGACGCTCGGCACGCTGCTGGGACGTGAGGGGGCGCTCGGGCTGTTCATGGCGCTCGTGGTGATGATCTATCTCGTGAGCGTCTTGGCCATCGTCGCGGGCGCGCTGCCCATCTGGAGCCTGCTCGTCCTTCTGTCCGCGCCACAGGCCTATAAAGAACTGTGCGACCTGCGCGACGCTGACGAGATTCCCGTGGACGCCGATCCTCGTACGGCCCAGCTGTCCACGCGATACGGCCTGCTGCTGGTCGGGTCGCTGATCCTGAACGCGATCGTCCCCCTCCCATGACCTCATCGCGCTCCTCAGCCGGCTTGATCATCGCCTCGCTCGGGCTCGCGTTTGCGCTCTGGTACGCCGTATTCGGCTGGAGCAACGGAATATTCTGGGTCAAGATCGCGCTGGCGGCGGCCATCTTGGCCGCGATCTCGCTCGCCGTTATGGGCGACGCCCGCGTCCAGCTGCGGGGCATCAAGGCCCGCGACGTCAAGTTGGGCCTCGGATCGGCCGCGTTGCTCTACGCCGTCTTCTGGGTGGGCCAGCTCGTTTTGACCGCGCTCTTCCCCGAGGCCGCCGACAGCGAAATCGGGCGCGTCTACGCCCCGCGGGACGAGACGTCGCTGTGGATCATCGCGGCGCTGTTGTTGTTCGTGACGGGCCCGTCCGAAGAGATCTACTGGCGCGGCTACTTGCAGCGCGTGCTCATGCAACGGGCCGGACCGGCCATGGGCTGGATCCTCGCAACGGCCGCGTACGCGCTCGTCCACATCTGGACGCTCAACGTGCCGCTCATCCTGGCGGCGTTCACGGCGGGGCTCGTCTGGGGCTGGATCTATCTTATGGAACGCCGGCTGTTGCCCGTGATCATCTCGCACGCGGTCTGGAGCGTGGCGATCTTCGTCTTCCTGCCCGTTCACTAATCGCCGCGGGGATCAAGCGATGGCAATCGCCGTCCGACGAACGCTATCCTGAAGGCGTTCATTCATCGACGCAACCATGGAGGAGGCAACCCTGTGACCCATCACCCATCCTTTCAGGAAGAACATCGCATCCTGCGACGATCGGTCCGGAAGTTCGTCGACGAGGAACTCAACCCGCACGTCGACACCTGGGAAGCCGAGGGCCGTCTCCCCAAGGACGTATTCCGGAAACTGGGCGAGCTCGGCCTGCTCGGCATCCGCTATCCCGAAGCCTATGGCGGCGCCGACGGCGACATCTGGAGCACGGTCGTGTTCTGTGAAGAACTGGGCCGCTGCCGCTCGCGCGGGCTGACGATGAGCGTGTTGGTCCAGACCGACATGGCCTCGCCGTACCTCGCCAAATACGGCAGCGATCACGTCAAAGAGCAGTTCCTGGCGCCGCTGGTCCACGGCCAGAAGGTCGGAGCGATCGTGCTGAGCGAGCCGGACGTCGGCTCGGACCTGGCCAACATGCGCACCACTGCCCGGCGCGAGGGCGATCACTTCGTTCTCAATGGGAACAAGACCTACATCACCAACGCGCTCAACGCCGACCTGTTCACGGTGGCAGCCAAGACCGACCCGGATGCCGGCAAGCGTGGCGTCAGCATCTTCGTTGTGGAGCGCGACGCCGACGGGTTCTCCATCGAGTCGATGAAGAAGAAGCTGGGCATGCACGCTTCCGACACGGGGGAACTGACCTTCGAGGAGACGCCCGTTCCCGCGGCCAACCTCGTCGGCGAGGAAAACCAGGGCTTCTACTACGTCATGGACAGCCTGCAGAACGAGCGCTTTGTCGCCTGCGTGGCCATGACGGCGGCGGCGCAGCAGGCCATCGAGGACGCGACCGAATTCGCGCAACACCGCGACGTCCAGGGACAGAAGCTGTCGGATTACCAAGTGACGCGTCACAAACTGGCCTATCTCCAGACGCGGGTCGAGGCGGCACGGCGGCTGACGTATTACGCGGCCGAGCTCTACGACCAAGGCGAGGACTGGACGACGGCGGTGTCGATGTGCAAGGCGTTCTGCGCCGAGGTCGCCAACGAGGTGGCCGACGAGTGCCTCCAGATCCACGGCGGCGCCGGCTACATCGAGGAATACGACATCCCGCGGCTGTACCGCGACCTGCGCCTCTGGAAGATCGGGGCCGGCACCACCGAGGTCATGAACGAGATCATCGCCAAACGGATGGGCGTTTCATCGGGCAAAACCTGACTCGTTGCCGATCGTCAATGATTGGCGACCGCGATCAAGGCAAGGGGGCCCGCGGCACCCCGCTCAGCCAGCGCGTGGCCCCCATGTCGCTGGCCGAGCCGACGGTGGGAGGCAGCGGCAAGCAGCCAAGCTCCCGCCGAGTATCCTGCCGTCCTGGATCCGGCGCTCAACGGTGAGTGCCGGACCGAGCGATCTCGGCGGGGGCGCGATCACAACGGCGCCAGGGTGAACACGACGGGATAGAGCCCGCCGGAACGAATGTTGCGCTCCGCCAGGGGCGTCAGCTCGTTCATAGCAAACAGGGCGCGGCGCAGCGTCTCCGCTCGCGGCGTCAGCAGAACGACGCGGCCGTGCTGCGCCACGACCTGGGCCGCGCCATGGAGAAAGCCCGAATACAGCCCCTTGAGATAGCTCGTCTTGCCCATGCGGATGCCGTAGGGCGGATTGGCCACGATCCGCTCCACGGAGGCGTCCAGATGTTGGGACAAGGCTCGGGCGTCCAGCTCGCGGAACGCGATCCGCTCCTGCACGCCCGCCGCCTCGGCGTTCCGGCGGGCCCCCTCGAGGAACGACGAATCCACGTCGCCGGCGATGACGCGGACG
Source organism: uncultured Thermotogae bacterium (assembly GCA_964567595.1). Lineage (GTDB taxonomy): Bacteria > Bipolaricaulota > Bipolaricaulia > RBG-16-55-9 > RBG-16-55-9 > CAZMNF01. Next base: position 30,970 of record CAZMNF010000004.1, read on the forward strand.
TCTGGCCAGGCTTGGGCCGCCTCGATGGCGATCGTTCCGCCGCCGCAGAACGGATCCAGGAACGTTTCGCCCGGTTGGAGCTCGGCCAAGCGCAACATCGCGTAGGCCAAGGGGGCTTTCGTGCCCGCGGGGTGGTCAAAGGGGCGGTCGAAGCGCTGCCGGTGGAGCGACTCGTCAGTGGCCTGCACGCTCAGCTCGCAGCGGACGCCGATGACGTCACAGCGGACGTCGACGTCGTAGTTCTCCAGGTCGACGTCGGTTCCGTACCGGTCCACGAGGGCTTGGCCGACGACCTCCTGGAGGTCGATCGAGGTGTAGCTGTGCTCGCCCGAGCGCTGGCCGGTCACGCGGAAGGTGCGCGCCGATGCCATCTCGGGGATGTCGATCGTTCGGACCGCGTCGCGAATCTCGCGCAGGCCCGACGCGTCCGACGCGACGCGGAACCCGGTGAGAAATCGGGCAACGTGATACGGCGAGCGGAGCTGGGCGATCCGCGCCTCCGGGGCGTCCGTGTCGACGACCACGCGACCCCGCATCCCCATCTGTTGGTCCTGGACGCGGGCACGGAGCTTTTCCGTCGCCTCCGCGGCGACGATGTCTTCCAGCCCGGGGTTGGTGGTAAGCAGCCACTCCATGGACCTATCGTAGGGCATGGCCCGCCCGTCGGCCATGTCGCGCCCTTGCTTGCAAACCGCCGGACCGTCAGGGACGATGGACGAGGCCGCACTTTCGACCCCATCAACTGAGGTGACCCCCGATGAAGCTGAACGTGATCTACCCGAAGGCGTTTGCGGACGAAGGCCAGGTCAACCTGTCCGCCGTCCCGCCGGAGCGCGAATTCGAGGAGAACGACGACCACCTTGCCGCGGAAATCCAGCTGCACGACGGGTCCTACTACGTCGGGCTCAATGGCGAGCACAAGATCGGCGTCTTCCCCACAGAGCCGCGCATGACCGACGGCCACGTCTACGTGCGCCTCGACGTCGAGGGCAACACCGCGACCGTCCACAACTACGGCGGCACCCGCCTGGGCGAACAGGACTTGGGCCCCGGCGAGTCGGTCTCGCTGGACCAGGGAGACACGCTCGGGTTCCCGCACAAAGGCGAAACGGCCTGGTCCGTCCGCCGGGCGGAGTGATGCAGCGCCTCGGGCGTCTGGCAGCAAGCGACGTTTGACGAGCCGGGCCAGCAGATGCTACAATAAATGTTGTAGCGTTGAACATCTGGCCCGTCTCGCACTAACTTCCTAACGCCAACAGGCCGCTCGGACTGCCTTTGTCGCAAGGGCTCGTTTCGTCTTATCTGATGTTCTCGCCAACTTACGATTTGGGACAGTCAAGACCGGAGCCGACGGAGCGCGTCCTCGACGCGATCCAGAAGCGCCTCCCGTTCCTGACGCAGACGCATCAGGCGCCGCTCGAACTTGCGATGAACGGACTGGGGGATGTAGTCGGCAGGCAGCTTGGGCTCCTTGCCCCAATAGACCGTCCGGACCCGACCGTCCTGGTCTCGATATGAGGCGTAGGCGTACGGGCCGTGCTTCTGGCCTTGATTGCAGCGACAGTTCCGCTTGCCGCAGCGCACGTACTTGAAGTAGAGCTTGGCCTGCGGGGTCATCTCGCGCAACTCCAACCGCGCTCGCTCGATCTCCGCGTCCAGCTCGCCCAGACGGGCATCGAGCTCATCGAGCGCCGCCAGGATGGCGCGCCGCATGGAGCTCAGTTGGCTAGGTTTGGGGTCGTCGGCCATCGCAAATCTTGGCTATCATGAGCCATCGCGTTCGATACGTTGTCAGCTAAGATAGCGCACGACGCCCTTCACGACAAGCTGCCACATTCAATGGGCTCAGCGCACGACATCGCCTGATCCAGATCATTCCATCTGCTATTAAGCTGCCCTAAGCTCGAGCCCCTGGCGGTGATCGAGAGCCCATGACGTAACCCAACTGATCGCAAGCGCCTTGATCGAGGTCGGCCTCATCTTGTTGGGGTGGCTGAGCTTGCTGTCATGTCTGGTCGATCAGGCGGCCCATTTGGACGGGCAGAGGCGCACCGGACAGCATGTGAGAACGCGTGGAACACCGTCTGAGGAGGATGAGCAATGGGCAAGCAACAGAATCAGAAGGCCAATCGGAGTGACAGCCGGGCAACCCAAAAGCAGGATCGAGATCAACAGGTGCAACGCCTGATCACCTACGTTGGCCTTGGCGCCGTGGCGTTGATCCTGGTCTTCGTGGGGATTTTCGTCCTGGACGACATCGGCTCGGGCATCACGGGCGAGACCGCGCTCAGCACCGAGGGCCAGCCGACCATGGGCGCGCCGGACGCGCCCGTGGAGGTCGTGGAGTTTGCCGACTTCAAGTGCCCGGCCTGCGCCGTCTTTAAAACCGACATCTTTCCCCAACTCAAGGCCAACTACATCGACACGGGCCGCATCCGCTTTTCCTTCTTGAACTTCCCGTTGCCCATCGGGGAGGACTCCTGGACTGCCGCCGTCGCGACCGAATGCGTCTATCATCAAGTGGGCAACGAGGCCTTTTGGGATTACTACAACGGGATCTTCGCCAACCAAGGCCCAGAACGCCAGGCCTGGGCAACGCCCGATCTGTTGGTCCAACTGGCTCAGGACTACATCAACCGGCCGATCGACTCGGGCGAGCTGCGCCGTTGCATCGTTGACGAGGACTATCGGACCGAGGCGGAGCGTGATCGCCAGATGGGCGTCAACGCCGAAATCCCGGGCACGCCGTCGATCTTCGTCGACGGCCAGAGGCTGAGCGACTTCCGCTACGGCACGATCGCCGGCGCCATCGATCAGGCTCTGGAACAGGCCAACGCCGCAGATTGACCGTCGAGCTCGACACGTCGGTCGCGGTGACGATCCTCAATTAAACCGACCGATCAGCTCGGCAGCCGGCGATGACGGGCAGGCGATCCCGGTCGCGCCGGCCACCTTGGAAGCGCAAGTTGCCCCCCGATGCCCCGAACAACACCGTCTTCGGCGTGTGCAGCGACGGATCGGGGCCGGATTCCGTCGATATCGGGCTCGGCTTCACGGTAGAATGGCCCCCTCATATAGGAAAATTGGCCCGCGTTCGACGACGTCGTCGCGCTCGGACAACGCCCGCGACGAGGACACCGGATAATCCCGCCAACGTCTGGACAGTTCGAGATTCGAGCCGTCGCGTTACCTCGCACGCATGGCCCCAGCGTGATACCCTGATGCCACAAGCTGAGGCGCTTCATGGAGTGGCCCAGTCATGGCGAGGCTGGGTCACTCGGCGTCTCCCTTGGCGCGAGGCGATCGTTTGATCGTTCGTCCGTTCCCCGTGATGCGTTAGGAGCAAACCGACCCATGAAAATTCTTGGCCTGATCGGCGGCATGAGTTCCGAATCCACCGTGCCGTATTATCAGATCATCAATCGGACCGTGAACGAACGCCTGGGCGGGCACCACTCGGCCCGCCTCCTGCTCTACAACGTCGACTTCGCGCCCATCGTGGCCAGCCTCAACGAGGCCCGCTGGCCGGACGTCTTGAGCACCCTGGAATCGGCCGCCTGCGCCCTGGAGCGCGCAGGCGCCGAGGGGCTCGTCATCTGCACGAACACCATCCACGCCATCGCCCCGGATCTGGCCGCACGCATCGACATGCCCTTGCTGCACATCGTCGATCCCACAGCCGAAGCCGTGCGCCAAGCGGGCCTGGACACCGTGGGGCTGCTCGGCACGCGCTTCACCATGGAGGAGCCCTTCTTCCGCGAACGGCTGCGCGACCAACACGAGATCGAGGCGATGACTCCGGACGAGGCCGAGCGCGAGCTCATCCATCGCGTGATCTACGACGAACTCTGCCGCGGCGTCGTTCGCGAGGAATCCCGCCAGGCTTACCAGCGGATCATCGCCGACCTCGCCGCACAGGGTGCCCAAGGGATCATCCTCGGATGCACGGAGATCTCGCTGCTGATCGGCCCGAACGACGCGTCCGTACCGACGTTCGACACCACCGAGCTCCACGCGCGATACGCCGCGAACTGGGCGCTGGCCGAATAGACGTCAGCTCGCTCCCCAATGGACAGACCCCGTTGATTGATGCTCTGGCTTGTGCTCGCGTTCGGCTCAGCCCTTTTCGAGTCGCTCAAGGACCTGTTCAGCAAGAAGGGACTCCAACAGATCGATCCCTACATCGTCGCCTGGGCGATGCCGCTCTACGCCCTTCCCTTTCTGCTGGCGACGTTGCCCGTCATCGAGGTTCCGGAGATCGGCCCCCGCTTCTGGCCGGCGCTCGCGGGCAGCGGCCTCATGAACGTCGGCGCGGCCGTGTTGTTCATGAAAGCCATTCAGCGGTCAGATCTCTCAGTTACTGTGCCGCTCGTGACGTTTACGCCCATCTTTCTGCTCGCCACCTCGCCGATCATGGTGGGCGAATTCCCGCGCCCGCTCGGGCTGGCGGGCGTCGTGCTGATCGTGCTCGGCTCCTACGCGCTGCACCTGCGCGAATGGCGCAACGGCATCCTTGCGCCGTTTCGCGCCCTCTTGGCCGACCGCGGGCCGCAACTGATGCTCTTGGCCGCGTTGCTGTGGAGCGTCACGGCCAACTTCGACAAGATCGCGATCCAGGCCTCCTCGCCGCGCTTCTACGCCGTGGCGGTGATCGCGTTCGTGGCGACGGCGCTGGGCCCGATCGCGATCTGGCGCAGCCAGGGCCAGGCCCGTGTCGTTGTCACGCGCTGGCGGGCGTTATTGCCGGTGGGCTTCTTCGTCGCGCTGACGCTGAGCGTGCAGTTCACGGCGATCAGCCTGGCGCTGGTCGCCTACGTGATCGCCATTAAGCGCCTCAGCACGGTGCTCTCCGTGCTCTGGGGGCACCTCGTCTTCGGCGAGCGCGGCGTGGGCGAGCGGGCGCTCGGCGCGGGCGTGATGGTGGTTGGGGTGTTTCTGATTGCGGTGTCGTGATCACGACACCGCTCGAAATTCCGTCCTGTGCCGCCTCGCGACTGGAGATTGACAAGGTCGAGGAAGGCGTTATGCTGTTCCTAGACTAGGAATTTACTGATCACCGCGAAAGACGGGTTAAGCGATGACCGCGACGTAGGCGCTAGCGGACATGGCGTCACTCGACTCATGCAGTGGTCAATAGTAATCACGGGGGCCTACGATGCCGATCGTCAAGATCACCCGAAACCGCCAAGTCACGATCCCGAAGGAACTCTTTGAACAACTGGATCTCCACCAGGGGGCCTACGTCGAAATCTCGCGCGACGGCGATCAACTGATCTTGCGGCCCAAGGAGCTGATCGACCGTCAACGTGAGGATGCGAAGCAAGCGTTCTTTGAGACCGTCGATCGTATCTGGGAACGCAACCGCGATGTCGATCCCGAACGGATCGAACGGGAAGTCGAGAAGGCCCTCGATGAGGTACGCGATCGCGGGTCCGCGGACTCAGACTGACGCGGCAATCCGATGGTCCGCGTCGTTCTCGACACGAACGTCCTCGTCAGCGCAACGATTTCTCCTGAAGGGGCATCAGCCCGCATCCTGCAAGTTTGGCGTGACGGTGACATTGAACTCGCGACATCGTTCCCCTTGCTGAGCGAGTTCAAAACCGTCCTCTCGCGTCCGCGCATCCAGAAGCATCAGTGGATGAGGACCGACGAGATCGACGCGCTACAGAATGACCTACAGGATGCAGCGATCGTGGGGTCCGGCGAGCGGCTCGTCACCGTCATTGAGGATGATCCCGACGACGACTGGGTCCTCAACGCCGCGCTCGAAACCGACGCAGACTTGATCATCAGCGGCGATCCACATCTCACCGACCTCCATCAATACGAAGGAATCGACATCCTCACCCCGACTGAGTTCATGGGACGTTTGGAGACTTCCGAATGAGCATGTTGCTGAGCGTCCTCTGAGGGCATCTCATCTTCGGCGAGCGCGGCGTGGGCGAGCGGGCGCTCGGCGCGGGCGTGATGGTGGTTGGGGTGTTTCTGATTGCGGTGTCGTGAGCAACATTCATTGGCACCAAAGACTTGCGTCAATCATCACCACGGTTGAATGGTGCCAGATGACGCAGGAGGTGATATCAATTCTCCGCTGGGCAATCCATGTCGAAAAGTAAGAGCACCTAACAAAACCGGGGGATGAGATGCTACGGTGGTCCCACGATGGCGAAGCCGTTACTGCCGGACGAGCTGTGGGCGGAGATCGAGCCGTTGCTGCCGCCGGAACCGCCAAAGCCGAAGGGCGGACGGCCGCGCATTTCGGATCGGGCGGCGCTGACCGGTATGCTGTTCGTGCTCAGAAGCGGGATCGCTTGGGAGCTGCTGCCCCAGGAGATGGGATGTGGCTCCGGGATGACCTGCTGGCGACGGCTACAGGAATGGCACCAAGCTGGGGTGTGGGACGACCTCGTTCAGCTGTTGCAGCGCCGCCTGGGCGAGGCGGATCGGATCGATGGGAGCCGGGCATCGTTGGACGCCCAGAGCGTACCTGCTCCAAAAGGGGGCGAAAACCGGGCCGAACCCGACCGACCGCGGCAAGCGAGGCACGAAACACCACCTCCTCGTCGACCACCACGGCCTCCCGCTCGGGGTGACGAGCTCCGGGGCGAACGTGCATGACTCCCGGATGCTGGAGGCGATCCTGGACGTCGTGACGCCTATCAAGAAACCGCGTCGCGGACGGCCTCGTAAGCGACCGAAGAAGCTGCATGCGGACAAAGCGTATGACGCGGAATCCTGCCGACGTGCCTGTGGCCATCGTGGCATTGTTCCCCGGATTGCGTGGCGTGGGGTCGAGATTTCCGCGAGACTCGGCCAACATCGCTGGATGGTGGAGCGGACCTTTGCTTGGCTCAACCGCTACCGGCGACTGCGGGTGCGGGATGAGCGACGGGCTGACATCCATGAAGCGTTCCTCAACCTGGGCTCGGCGCTCGTGTTGTTCAACCGGGTCCAAGAGTTCTGTTAGATGCTCTTAGCTTCGTGACGCTAGCTGAAAACAGAGTCATCGCTCCTTGACACCACTATCCCCCTTGATAAGCTGAATCGGAATCGTTTGCTCCGTCCTTATGCGCACGGACCGATTCTCACGATCGAAGGGAGGCAATGCCGTGGCCACCAAGAAGGTTGAACTCCACCTCCCCGAAGGCCTGTTCGACGCTCTGGGCGGTGAGAAAGACGCAGAACGGAAAGCCCTCCAGGCCTTACTGCTCTCCCTCATCCAAGAGGGGGAAGTCACCGCCTCATACGCGGCGGAAGTGCTCGGCATCAGCTATCACCAGATGTTGGATATCATGGCCGAGCACAACGTTGCGCTGGTCAACTACAGCCCGGACGAACTCGCAGAGGAGATTGAAAACCTGAACAAGCTTCTCGATTGAGCCCACCTATGGTTGTGGTGTCCGACGCAAGCCCGCTCGTTATCCTGTCCAAGATCGGACACTTCACTCTGCTGAGGGAACTCTTCGCTGAGATTCAACTCCCGGAAGCCATCGATGACGAGGTCACCCAAGCGGGCTCGGGCCAACCGGGCAGCCAAGATCTTGCCGATGCCCGCAGCGTTTGGGTAACGGTGCATCCCACTCCGCTCCCCGAACCGCGTGAACGGCTCAGACAACATCAGGGCCTAAGCCAACAGGATACCTCGGTCATCGTTCTCGCGGAGGCATTGGCGGCCGATCTTATTCTCGTGGACGAACGTCCCCTGCGAAGGACGGCTCGTGCCAAAGGGTTCACGGTGACCGGCGTCGGCGGGATTCTCCATCGGGCGAAACGGGAGAACCTTGTCGCGAGCCTGCATGAGCCGCTCGATCACGCGATCGCCGAAGGCCTTTATCTCTCCGATCCCCTCCGAGACTATCTGTTGCAGCTCGCTGGAGAAACAGACCAGGACTGAACTACGCCCCCAACGCCCGATCCAAATCCGCCATCAGGTCCTCGGGATCTTCGATCCCCACCGAAAGTCGGATCAGCCCGTCGGTGATCCCCTTCGCCTCGCGCTCGGCCTTCGGCGTGATGTAGTTCGTCGTCGAGGCCGGATGCGTGACCAGCGTCTTGACGTCGCCGAGGCTGACGGCCTGCGTGCAGATCTCGACGTTGTCGATCAGATCCACGCCCGCTTGATAGCCGCCCTTCAATTCAAAACTCACCATGCCGCCGTAGCCGCCCTTCATCTGGCGGCGAGCGGTCTGATGGCCGGGATGGTCGGTCAGCGCCGGATGGAAGACGCGAGCCACCTTCGGGCGATTGTCCAGATGGAAGGCGATCTGCTGGGCGCCCTCGTTGTGCCGGGCCATGCGGAGCCCGAGCGTCCGGATCCCGCGCAGCGTCAGCCAAGCCGTCATGGGGCTCATGACCCCGCCCAGGTCGCGATGCAAGCTCCGAATGTTGTCGACGAGATCGCGACGGCCCATGATCGCCCCGCCGAGCGTGTCACCGTGGCCCGAGAGGTACTTCGTCGTCGCGTGCAGCGCTAAGTCGATGCCGAGGCTGAGCGGTTGTTGGTTGTAGGGCGTGGCGAAGGTATTGTCGATCATCGTCCAGAGGTCGTGCGCCTGGGCCAGGTCGGCCACCGCCGCGATGTCGGTGATCTCCAGCGTCGGGTTGCTCGGCGTCTCAATGTAGACGAGCTTCGTCTCGGGGCGAATCGCCTCGGCAACGTTGTCAACGTGGGTCGGATCGACGAACGTCGTCTCGATCCCCAGTTCCGGCATCTTCCCGTTCAGAAAATGCATCGTGCCGGAGTAGAGCTGGTGCCCCGCCACGACGTGGTCGCCCTGGCTCAGGGCGGCCATCAGGGACGTCGTGATGGCCGCCATGCCGCTGGAGGTCGCGATGGCGGCTTCGGCCCCTTCGAGCGTCGCCAGCTTGGCCTCCAGAGCCTCCACCGTCGGGTTGCCCCAGCGGGAGTAGAGATAGACCCCGCGCTCGCCCGACTGGATCCCCTCGGTGACGCGCGCGGTCTCGTCGGACGAGCCGGGCGCGAACGTGCTGGTCTGATAGATCGGCACGTCGACCGAGCCCGTCGTCGGATCGACGGCCTCGCCGGCGTGGACGGCGTCGGTGTCGAAGCCCGTCTCGGAGCGCTGATCCGCCCGGTCGGTCATGCCAGCACCTTTCGCAGTCGCTGGAGCCCTTCCTCGATCTCCGCCATCGAGGCGGCATAGGAGAAGCGCACATGCCCGTCACGGCCGAACGCCAACCCGGTGACGGTCACGAGCCCGGCCTCCTCCAACAGATGCGTGGCGAACGCCGTGGCGTCGGGGATGTCGTCCGTCAGGTGGTCGCTGATGTCGGGGAAAACGTAGAACGCCCCCTGGGGCGTGTTGCACGACACGCCCGGCAGCTCGTTCAGCCCCTCGACGATGACGTCGCGGCGCTCGCGATAGGCGCCGATCATGTCCGCGACACACGACTGATCGCCCGTGAGGGCCTCCACGGCCGCTTTCTGCGCGATGGAGGTCGGGTTGGAGGTCGACTGGCTCTGGATCTTCTCCATGGCTTTGATGACTTCCGAGGGACCCGCTGCCCAGCCGACCCGCCAGCCCGTCATGGCATACGTCTTGGAGCACGATCCGACGATGATCACGTGGTCGTCCTCGAACTCGGCCGCCGACAAGGGCTGGCCCTCGTAGATGAAGCGCTCGTAGGTCTCGTCGGAAATGAGATACGCGTCGTGCTCGCGCGCCAACTCGACCATCTTTCCCAGCTCGTCGCGCTCGATGACCGCGCCCGAGGGGTTGTTCGGAAAATTGAGGATGATCAGTTTGGTGCGCTCGTTCAGCACGGATGCCAGGTCGTCAGCCGTGATGGCAAACTCCTGGTCAGACGAGGGATCGACTTGGACGACCTCCGCACCGCAGAGCACCGCCTGTTGCGGGAACGTGACCCAGTAGGGCGCGGGCAGCACGACCTCGTCGCCGTCGTCGAGCAGCGCCAGCGCCGCGTTGAACAGCGCCTGCTTGCCGCCGACGCTGATCACGACCTCGGTCCGGGGATCGAACGACGCGCCCGAGTCGCGCTCGTACTTCGTCGCCACGGCCTCGCGCAGCTCGGCGATGCCGCCGGCGCTCGTGTAGCCCGTAAAGTTGTCGTCGATCGCGCGTTGGGCAGCTCGTTTGATGTGATCGGGGGTCGGAAAATCGGGCTCGCCGATGCCGAAGTTGACGAGCTTGGCGCCCTCGGCCCGCAGCTCCGCCGCGCGGGCCTGCACGGCCATCGTCGCGGAGGGCGCAAGGCGGGAGACGCGTTGGGACAGGGCCGGCATGGGCATCCACTCCTTGGGCAAAACTCGGAAAACAAATATTGTAGCCAGGCTGCTTGCAGACCGTCAACGCGACACGACCGCTCGGCTCTGTGACCGAGGTAACGTACGCGCGCGCTGACGACGTCCTAGACTGCGTCCGGTTTGCACCCGACAAAGCATGCGTTAGGAGGCAAGTGACCATGCAGGAAACTCCCAACCTTCCCGTCTCCCTGATTTTGGCGTTGTTGCTCGGCACGGGCGTCGTCGCGGCATCCGACTCGCTGGGCGTCAGCGTGTCCGTGCCCTTCGACGCCGAGGGTGTCGCCTCGGAGCAGGCGTCGTTCGTCGGCTCCGCCGAGGGCAGCTACGAGGGCGTCGGCCTGGAGGCGCGCGCCGTCATGGGCCTGACCGGGCTCAACACCGCCACGCTGAGCGCAAACACGGCATTCGAGGGCGCCGACGTCTCCGCCAGCACGAACTTCACCATGGACGGGTTCGCCTCAGCGAACATCCAATTGGCTCGCACCGTCGACCAGTTCAACCTGTCCGCGACGACCGTGGTCGGTCCGCAAGGGTTCGGCAGCGCGACGTTCGAAGGGGCCACCCGTACCGCCGAGGGCGTGTCGCTATCGTCCAGCACGACGATCACGCCCGACGGCTTCTCCCAGGAGGTCTTAACGCTGGGACTCGCCGTGAGCGGCCTGTCGGTCTCGCGCACGACCGTCGTCACGGACGGCGGCCTTGCGCAAGAGCGCTGGGACATGCGCGCGAGCGTCGGGGACTATCAGCTGAGCCGCACGTCGGTCTACACCTCGGACGGGTTCTCCCGCGAGCGCATCGAGGTCGCCACGGCAATGGCGGGCACGGACCTCAGCCTGACCTCCGACTTCGGCACGGAAGGCCTGTCCACCGTGACGCTGCAGGCGCAGCGGCCCATCGACCGGGTCAACGTCTCGAGCGAGTTCATCCTGGCCCCGAGCGGCTTCCAGGGCGGCTCGATCCTGTTCAACTCGAGCTTTGACGGGCTCGGGCTGATCGGCGGCGCCCCCGAAGCCGACGCCGAGTAATCCCCGTCCAAGCACGAAAGCGAGGAGGGCGGGTCGCTACCGCCGGCCGAACGCGCGTTCCAACTCGGCCAGCGGGTAGTGGAGCACGATGGGGCGGCCGTGCGGACAGCGGTACGGGTTGTCCAGGGTCCGCAGCTCGGCCACCAACTGACCCATCTCGGCCTCCGATAGCCGGGTGTGCTGGACCACGGCCGCCCCGCACGCTCGATCGGCCGCCAACGCTTTGGCGAGCGCTTCGGGATCAAGCTCGGCCTCATGGGCCAGCGTTGCCATCAGCCGTTCCAACGTTGCACGCACGTCGTCCTTCGTCAGGTCTTTGGCGAAGACGTCGGGCCAGTCGCGCACGACGAACGTCCCACCGCCGAACGGCTCCAGGCCGATGCCCATCTCGCGATCCAGGGTTTCAACGTGAGGTTCCAACCGCTCAGCCTCGTCAGCTGAGAGCTCCAGCGTCATGGGAATCAGCAGCCGCTGGCGGCGGATCTCGCCCTGAGTCATCTGCTTCAGGAAACGCTCGTAGAGGATCCGCTCATGAGCGACGTGCTGATCGATCAACTCCAACCCTTCGTCGGTCTGGACCAAGAGATACGTCCCGTGGAGCTGGCCGATGACGCGATCGGCGCTCTCCTCGCTCGAGGGATCGGACGGCGCCGAGGCCGACGATGGGTCTTGCCGTTGGGGGGGCGCGTCCTCGGTCGATACGTCTGGCGAGGCGGCCTGCGCGTCGCTGATGGCTTTGCGCAGGTCGAACGAGCGCGGCACGTTGCTCGGCTTCGCGTCAAGTTGGCGCTTGGCGGGCGGCGCCGAGCCGGGCGGCTCGCCGGCGACAGCGTTCGGGGCAGGGATCGACGTCTGCGCGCCGCCCCTTAGCAGCGCATCGCTGACGGCCCGTTTCAGTTCGCCCTGGACCGTGCGCACGTCGGCAAAGCGAACCTCTTCCTTCTTGGGATGAACGTTGACATCCACCTGCTCGGGATCGACGCGCAGGAACAGAACCGCGATCGGGTGGCGGTCCTTATCGATCAACCCCTCGTACGCGCGCTTGAGGGCGTACCCGAGCGCGGCGTCGCGGACGTAGCGCCCATTGACGAAGAGGAATTGCTCGTTGCGGTCGGTGCGCGTCCGATCCGCGGGCGCGACGAAGCCGTGGACGCGGGCGCTCTCGCCCTCGGAACGGGCCTCCACGAGCGCCTTGGCGAGGCTCGCGTCGTAGAGATGAGCGATGGCGTCGCGGGTGTCGCGCGCGGGCGGCGACTCCAGGACCGTCTTGGCTCCGCTCGTCAGCTTGAAGTGGACGTGGGGATATGCCAGCGCGAACCGCTTGACCGCCCGCGAGATGTGCATGGACTCCGTCCGTTCGGTCTTGAGGAATTTCCGACGGGCCGGCGTGTTGAAGAACAGCTCGCGGATCTCGATCGTCGTGCCGGGGCGGCGGCCCTCCGAGCGCGGCTCGCCGACGACGCCGCCGTCGACGTCAACGCGCGTGGCCGCCTCGTCATCCGCGCTTCGCGACGTGATCGTCGCCCGGGAGACCTCGACGATGCTGGCGAGCGCCTCACCGCGGAAGCCGAGCGTGTCGATGCGCTCGAGGTCCCGCTCGGTGCGGATCTTGCTCGTCGTGTGGCGCCGGATCGCCAACAATAAGTCCTCGCTCGTCATCCCGGCGCCGTCGTCGACGATCTGGATCCGGTCGATGCCGCCGCTGTCGACGGCGATCTCAATGCGCCCGCTGCCCGCGTCGAGGCTGTTCTCAATGAGTTCCTTGACGACGGACGCCGGCCGTTCGATGACCTCGCCGGCGGCGATCTTGTTGACCAGGTGCGCGTCGAGCTCCTCGATGCGCGTCACTCCTCGAACTCCTCCTCCAGCTGCTCCTCGAGCGTCGGCGGCTCCGGCGTGGCGAGGACCTTGTCGACGCGATGGCCGTCCATATCCATCACCTCGAAGTGCCACTGGCCCCAGTCGAAGACTTGGCCCTCCTGCGGGATGTCCTCCAGGCGCAACACGACGAACCCGGCCAGCGTTTCGTAATTGTGCCGTTCTTCCTCAGGCACGTCGGGAAGCCCCAGCAGATCCTTCAATTCCTCAATGGGGAGCATGCCGTCCAGGAGCCAGGAGCCGTCGTCGCGGCGGGTGGCGCGCGGCTCGGCCGGGCTCTCGGCCATGGGCAGCTCGCCCACGATCGCCTCCATGAGGTCGTTGAGCGTCACGAGCCCCTCGATGCCGCCGTGTTCGTCGACCACCAACGCCAAGTGAGTGCGCGCGTGTTTGAACCGATCCAGGACCTTGAGCGCCGACATCGTCTCCGGAACGAACAGCGGCTGGCGCAACGCCCGCTCCAAATCTAGGCGTTGGCCGGCCAGGTTGCGGTCAAGCAGCTCCTTCGCCTTCACGATTCCCTGGATGCCGTCCAGGCTCTCGCGGGCGACCGGGAAGCGCGAAAACCCGGTCTCTTGGATCCGATCCAGGTTATCATCGAGGGAGTGCTCCAGGTCGAGCCAGACGATCTCGGTCCGCGGGGTCATGAGCGCGCCGACGCGCTGCTCGCGGAGCCGGAGCACGCTGTCGACCATGGCCTCCTCCCGCTCGGCCAGGACGCCCGCGTCGCGGCTGGAGTCCATCAGCGTCTTCAGCTCGTCGATGGAGTGGACGAGGCTGTGCTCGCTGGCGGGCCGCAGGCCGAAGCCGCGCAACAGCAAGTTCCCCAGCCCGTTGAGTCCCATGATCGCGGGCCGGAAGATCTTCAGATAGATCTCCAAGGGCCGCGCGGTCCAGAGCGCGGTCCGCTCGGACAGCTGAATGGCCAAGCTCTTGGGCGCCAGCTCGCCCAGCACGATGTGGAGCGTCGTGATGATCGAAAACGCCACGGCGATCGCCAGCCCGTGGGCGCCAACGTTGGCCCAGGGCGTCGGAAGCGCAGCGAACAAGGGCTCGATCAGATGGGCCAACGCGGGCTCGCCGATCCAACCGAGCGCCAGCGACGCCATGGTGATGCCGAGCTGGCAGGCGGCCAGGTAGGCGTCCAAGTTCCGCGTGCCGCGCTCGACGGCTCCCGACATCGGTACGCCGTCCTCGACGAGCTGGGCCACGCGGCTGCGCCGCACCGACACGAGCGCGAACTCGGCGGCCACAAAGAAGCCGTTGGCCAACGCCAACACCAGCACGGCAACAAGCTTGAAGCCGGTCAATAAAGCACCTGACGGATCCTCCAACGCACTCACCTCACGGGTGGATTGTCTCTGAAGCTTACCGAGTCCGCGGTTGGCCTGTAAACGGGCCGCGGGGTTGGGCTACTGATCACCGCGAAAGAAAGGTCAAGCGATTGCCGCTACGTAGGCGAAACCTGCGGGCATTGGGTAACCCTACTTGTGCAGTGGTCAATAACAACACCAAGCGGCATTAGGGCTGGACCGGTTGCAACGCTGCCGGCCGCCTCAGCGTCAACAGGACGGTCAATATCAACGCGCTGAGCGTGACCGCCCCGAGGGCCCAACCGACGCTCGACCAGGCGTCGGCGAGCACGCCGACGACGTTGACGAGCAGGCTTGCCATGCCCCAGGCGAAGCCCATGACGACGGCCGACGCTGTCCCCGTTTGCGCCGGCAGGAGCTCTTGGGCTTGGGTGACGATGACGGGGTTGCTGGCGTTGAGCAACCCGCCGCCCAATAGCAACAGCAGCAGCGAAACGGCGCCGCTCGAGGCCAGAAAGCCGAGCGTGGCCGCCATGCCGAGCGTCAGCGCGCCGACGGTCACGGGCCAGCGGCCCCAGCGGTCCGAGACGTAACCGCCGGCGATTCCGCCTAGCGCCGCCATGAAGACAAACCCGAACAGCGCCAGGTTGCCCGCCAGATAATCCAGGCCGCGGGTCTCCAACAGGATGACGACGAAGCCAAGCACGCCCAGATGGACGGTATGCCGCAGCACGACCAGCCCCCAGAGCCTTGCCAGCGGCGCCCAGGGCAGGTCCGGACGGCGCAGCGACAGGCCCGGGCTCCGCGACGTCGTCCCGTCGGCGGTCGAGGCCGACCGGAACGGCCAATGGCAGAGCCAGAACGTCGTGCCCAACGCGGCCAGCGGCAGCAGCGCCAAGGGGCTCTGTGCGACGCCCCAGCGGTCGATGAACAGCCCCATCAGCGCCGGTCCGAGCGCAAACCCGACCGTCCCGCCGGCGACGAACAGCGACACGGCGAGTCCGCGGCGCGCCCCGCCGAGCTGGCCCGCGCCCGCGGCGCCGCTCGGGTGGAACGCGGCCGTCCCCAGCGAGGCCCCCAACAGCGCGACCACCACGAGCGCGTAGCTCGGCATCACCCCGACCAGGCTCATGAACGCGCCCGTCACGAGCGGCCCGATCAGCGCAAACGGCACGGCCGGCCAGCGGTCGGCGAGCCAGCCGAAGCCGATCTGGAGGAACGACCCGGCCGCATGGAACGTCGACAGCAGCACCGCCGTCATGGTGTAGTTCAGCTCGAAGGTCGACTTGAGCACGGGCAGGAAGCTGGGCAGGAAGTTGGCGTAGAGGTCGTTCGTGAAGTGGGCCAGCAACAACCCGACGAGCGGGAGCGTGCCGGTCGAAACGGCAGTCGAGGAACGGCTCATAATCGAACGAATCTAGGTCCGTGACTTGGCCCTCACAACCTCAGCGCCGCACGGCGAACAGCCGCTCCATGAGCTGGTGGCCATGCTCGATGAAGATGCCGGTGTCGCGCGCAGCCCGCTCGTGATAGCGCTCCGCTCCGGCGGCAAACGACGCATCCGAACGGTGCAGCACGAACGGCACGGGATCGGCCGTGTGGACGCGCGTCGTCAAGGACGTCGGATGATCGGGCAGCACCAGGACAGCCGCGTCCTTGAAGTCCCCGAGGCCATCGACGATTGGCCCGACGATGCGGGCATCGAAATCCTGGATCGCCCGTAGCTTCTTGTCGAGGTCTCCCTCGTGGCTCACCTCGTCGGGCGCCTCCACATGGACGAGAACGAGGTCGTCGCCCTCGCGAAGCACCTCCAGCGCCCCGCCGGCCTTGGCCTCGTAGTTCGTGTCGATATACCCCGTCATACCGGGAACCTCGATAATGTCCAACCCCGCCAACGCGCCCAAGCCACGCACGATATCGACCGCCGAGATCACTGATCCCTCCAACTCGAATCGCTCGGGAATCGTCGGCAGCGACGGACTCGGGCCGGCCCCCCAGAGCCAAATCGCGTTGGCGTCGGTGCTGTGGTCGAGGTTGGCCAGGGCAGCCCGACCTCGATCCATCAGCTCGCGCAACGCTCGCGCGCCCTCGGCGTCGCTCGGCTGCGGCAGATGGGATTCGATCGGCTCGCCGGGAATGTCGTGAGGGCCGACGAAGGTCAAGTCCCTCATCAATTCGGCCCCATCGCGCCAGACGAGCAAGTGGCGGTACCCGACGCCTTGGTGGAGTTCGATCCCATCGGTCTGCAGCTCCCGTTTGAGCGCCCGGACCAGCGGCTGGGCCTGTTGGTCGGTGAGGTGGCCGCCGCTGTGGTCAACCATGACGGTCTGGTCCTCGCGGTCATCGAGCGTCACCAGGTTGCAACGGATGGCGACGTCGTCGGGGCCGAGCTCGATCCCTTGGCTGGCAGCCTCGATGGGCGCCCGCCCCGTGAAGTAGACGTCCGGATCGTAGCCGAGAATGCTCAGGTGGCCGATGTCGCTTCCCGAGGTGAAGCCACCGGGAATGGTCCGAACCATCCCCATCAGGCTCGCATGTTGGGCGAGCGCATCCATGCGCGGCGTTTCGGCGACCTCCAAGGGCGTCCGCCCGTTGAGCGCTTCAACGGGATCGTCGGCGATGCCGTCGCCGACCAGGATGACGTACTTCATAAGTCCATCGCCTCCACGAGCGCGTCCTGGTCCGCCTCGACGCGCTTCGGCTTGACCGACGCCGTCTCGATTGCGCGATCGGGATCCTTCAGGCCGTGGCCCGTCAGCGTGCACACGACCGTCGAGCCGTCCTTGAAGTAGCCGTCCGAAGCCAACTTAAAGACGCCCGCCACACTGGCAGCCGAGGCCGGTTCGCAGAAGACGCCTTCCTTGGCGGCCAGCAGGCCATACGCCTCGACGATCTCCTCGTCGGTGACGATCCCGATTCGGCCGTGGGATTCGTCCTTGGCGGCCACGGCGTTGCGCCAGCTGGCTGGGTTCCCGATCTTGATCGCCGTCGCGACGGTGTCGGGATGCGCCACCGCATGGCCGTGCGCGATGGGCGCCGCGCCCTGGGCCTGGAAGCCGAGCATGCTAGGAACGCAGTCGATGACGCCGGCGTCGTGATAGTCGCGATAGCCCTTCCAATACGCCGTGATGTTGCCCGCATTGCCCACGGGCATCGCGTGGAAGTCGGGCATCCGGCCGAGCGCGTCGCAGATCTCGAACGCCGCCGTCTTCTGGCCCTCGATCCGATACGGGTTGACCGAGTTGACCAGCGTCACGGGATGCCGCTCGGCGATCTCGCGAACCGCCTTCAGGGCATCATCGAACAGTCCCGTGATCTGCAGGACGCGCGCGCCGTGCATCGTCGACTGGGCCAGCTTGCCGAGCGCGATGTTCCCCTCGGGCACGACGACGAAGCAGTCCAGGCCGGCGCGGGCCGCATAGGCCGCGGCCGACGCAGCCGTGTTGCCCGTTGAGGCACAAATGACGGCCTGCGCCCCCTCGTCGACAGCCCGCGAGACCGCCACCGTCATGCCGCGATCTTTGAATGAGCACGTCGGGTTGAGCCCCTCAAACTTGACGTAGAGGGTCACATTGACCGCGAGCCGGGCTTCCAGGGACGCCGCTCGGACAAGCGGGGTGTTGCCCTCCGAGAGCGTCACAATGGATTGATCATCCAGTGCCGGCAAGTGATCGCGATAGCGTTCAATGACGCCGACTTCGTTCATGGCAATCCCTTCTCAGATCGTTCCCTTTGGCTCATTCTGGATGGACACCATCGTGCCCGGGCCCGGGTCAAATGCGCTATGGAGATCCTGCGGGATTTGACACCCGCCCGAGGCGCTCGTATATGTTTACCTTACGCTTTGCTTGAGAGGCAACCGAATCATCATGACGCAACGAGTTGAAGTTGGCATTCTTGGCGCAACGGGAACCGTGGGGCAGCGCTTCGTCCAGCTGCTGGACGGCCACCCATGGTTTGAGATCAGCGCTCTGGCCGCCTCCGAGCGCTCGGCCGGGCAGCGCTACGCCGACGCCTGTGCCTGGAAGTTGCCGACGCCCATGCCGGAGGGCGCTCGAGACCTCGTCGTCTCGGAGCCGACGCCCGACGCCATCGACGCCCCCGTCGTCTTCTCGGGGCTGACGAGCGATGCGGCGACGTCCGTCGAGCCGGCTTTCGCGGAGGCGAGCCATGCCGTCATCAGCAACGCCAGCTCCTTCCGCATGGCGCCCGATGTGCCGCTGTTGATCCCGGAAATCAACGCCGATCACGTTGACCTGATCGAGACGCAACGCCGGACCCGCGGCTGGCCCGGTTTCATCGTGACGAACCCGAACTGTTCCACGATCGCGCTCTGCCTCGCGCTAGCGCCCTTGGAGGATCAGTTCGGCATCGAGCAGGTCGTGGCAACGACCCTGCAAGCCATCTCCGGCGCCGGATATCCGGGCCTGCCCTCGCTCGACATTATGGGAAACGTTCTCCCGAACATTCCGAAAGAAGAGACAAAGATGGAGAGCGAGACCCGCAAAATTTTCGGCCAGCTCGCGGGAGATCAATTGGAAGCACACGAGATGGCCTTGAGCGTCACCACAACCCGCGTTCCCGTCGTCGAGGGTCACACGGAGAGCGCCTCGATCGGGATGGCAGAACAGCCCGCCATGGAGGACGTCCGGTCCGCGCTCCATGCGTACCGATCGTTGCCGCAGAAGCAGGACTTGCCGAGTGCCCCGTGTCGACCTGTCGTTGTCACGGACGATCCCGATCGCCCACAGCCCCGCTTGGACAACGACCTCGAAGCCGGGATGGCGACCGTGGTCGGGCGACTTCGGCCCTGCCCGGTGCTCGGGGTCAAGCTGGTGCTGCTGGGCCACAACACCCTGCGCGGCGCCGCCGGCGCGTCGGTGCTCAACGCCGAACTGCTGCACGCGCAAGGAGTTCTGCCTCCCTCATGATCGTCATGAAGTTCGGCGGCACCTCCGTCGGCGGGGCGGCCGCCATGGAGGCCGCCATGCGGGCCGTCGAGTCCCGTCGGGATCGCCAGCCGGTCGTCGTGGCATCGGCGATGCGCGGCGTGACGGACGCGCTCAGCGCTTGCGCCGACGCCGCCCAGCGTGGGGACGAGAGCGGCGCCGTCGGCCATTTGGACAAGCTCGCCGAGCGCCACCGGACCGCCGCCCGCCAGCTGCTCGACGACGGCGAGGCGCTGACGGAGCTCCAATCGTGGCTGGCATCCCAGTTCGAAGAGATGCGGACGCTCCTGAAAGGGTTGGCCATCCTGGGCGAACTCACGCCCCGCTCGCTCGACGCGCTGCTGGCCTACGGCGAACGCCTCTCGACGCGGATCCTCCAGGCAGCCATGACCGAGCGCGGGCTGGCGGCCCGGTGGATCGACGCCCGCGAGGTCGTCGTGACCGATCGCCACTTCGGACAGGCAACGCCGCTCGTGGCCGAGAGCCGCGAGCGGGCTGAGCGGCTGCGAGCGGCGGCAGAGGCGGGACAGATTCCCGTGACTCAGGGCTTTGTTGGCGCCACAACCGACGGAACGACCGCGACGCTCGGGCGCGGCGGCTCCGACTACTCCGCCGCGCTTTTGGCCCAGGTGTGCGACGCTGACGAGATCGAGATCTGGACGGACGTCAAGGGGGTCATGACGGCCGATCCCAGCGTCGTGCCGGAGGCCCATCCCGTGCCGGAGCTGTCCTATGCCGAGGCCGCCGAGCTGGCCTACTTCGGCGCCAAGGTGCTCCATCCGCTGACGGTCGCCCCGGCCGTGGAAGCGAACATTCCGCTCGCCATTCTGAACACCTTCGAGCCGGAATCCCCGGGCACGCGCGTCGTTCGTGACGCCCGTTACGACGATCACGCCGTGAAAGCGATCACGGCGATCCACGGGCTCAGCCTGGTGACCATCGCCGGTCGCGGCATGCTCGGCATCCCGGGCGTGGCGGCACGCGTCTTCTCCGCGGTGGCTGAGGAGGGGATCAACGTGCTGATGATCTCGCAAGCGTCGTCGGAGCAGAGCATCTGTTTCTTGGTCGACTCGACCGACGCCGACCGCGCCATCGAAGCCCTCCAATCGGCGTTTGAGCGCGAGCGCCATCGCCACACAGTCGATCGCATCGACGCCCAGGCCGAGGTGGCGATCCTGGCGGTCGTCGGCGCCGGCATGAAGGGAACGCCGGGCATCGCCGGGAAGCTCTTCGGGGCGCTCGGCGCCCATGGCATTAACGTCGTCTCCATCGCTCAAGGGTCGTCGGAGTACAACCTCTCGGTCGTCGTCGCCGAGGGCGACGCGGACGGCGCGATGCGCCAGATCCACCGCGAGTTCAACTTGGGGGAGGGGAAATGACGCAAGCGATCTCCGTCGTGCTGTTGGGAGCCGGTGGCGTCGGTCGGGCGCTCCTGCGCCAGGTGATGGAGACCCGCCAGCGCCACGCCGAGCGACTGGGCCTGCGATTCGACGTCGCCGCCGTCACCGATCGGGACGGCGTCGCGATGGCGGACTCCGGCCTGACGGACGACGATTTGACGGAACTGATCAACGCCAAGGCCCAGGGAACGTGCCTCAAGGATCAGCCAAACGGGCAGGCCTGGGACGGCGAGGCCGGCCTGTTGGATGAGGTCGCCGCGCCGGCGATTCTGGTTGACGCCTCGGCCACGGATGCCACGGTCCCGCTGTTGTTGCAGGCCCGCCGGCGCCATTGGGGGCTCGTCCTGGCCAACAAGATCCCGCTTGCAGGCCCCTGGGAGACGTTCCAGGAGCTTGCGTCCAGTCCGCGGACGCGCTTTGAGACAACGGTCGCTGCGGCATTGCCCGTGCTGTCGACGCTGCAGACGTATCTGCTCGACACGGGCGATCGCGTCACGCGCGCGCGCGGCTGCGTCTCCGGCACGCTCAACATCGTCTGTCGGCGTCTCGAAGCGGGCGAGACGCTGAGCGAGATCGTCACCGACGCGCGCGACCACGGCCACACCGAACCCGATCCCCGCGAGGACCTGGCCGGGCGAGATGCCGCGCGCAAGGCCCTCATCCTCGCCCGCCTCATGGGCCACCGCCGGGACTTCGAGGACGTGGAGGTCGAGCCGCTCTATCCCAGCGAGATGGACGAGCTGGACGTGGACGACTTCATGGCCCACCTGACGGAAATGGACGTTCCGTACCGCGAGCTATCGAAGGAAGCACGGGCGGCCGGCCGCTCGTTGCGCTACGTCATCGAGGTCACGCCCGAGACCTGTCGCGCCCGTCTGGAACAGCTGGAGCCCCACGACGAGCTCGTCCGCCCCGGCGCCTCCGACAGCGTCGTGGCATTGACGAGCGAGCGCTACCGCGACGACCCGCTCATCGTGCGCGGCATGGGCTCGGGGCCCGACCTGACGGCCTCGGGCGTGTTGGCCGATCTGTTGACGCTGGCCCCCCGGATGGCCGAGACGGCCTAGATGGCCCAGACAGGGGCGATTGTGGCTATTCGGGGACCGGCGTCACGGCCGCTTCGTCCTCCTCACCCGTCCGGATCCGGTGGACGCTTTCGACGGGCAGCACGAAGATCTTGCCGTCGCCGACCTCGCCCGTTCGGGCTGCGCTCTGAATGGCCGCCACGGTGCGGTCGACGAACGACTCGGAGACGCCGATCTCGAACCGCACTTTCTCCTGCAGCACCATTTTCGCGGATGTGCCGCGATAGGTGCGCACGAACTCCAACTCGCCGCCGTGTCCCTGGATGCGGCTCATGCTCAGCCCGCGAACGTCGGCGTCGAACAGCGCGGTCAGGACCGCGTTGACCCGGTCCGGCCGCACGATGGCCACGATCAGCTTCACGCTATCCCTCCTCCGCGGCAACCGATTCCGAGGCCTGCGTCGAGCGCGTCAGGTCGCCGCCGGTCAACAGCACGGCGCCTTCGCCGGTGTTGTAGGCGTCCTCGCCATGGAGACCCACGTCCAGGCCATATCCTTCGATCGTCTCGTCGGCCCGTAGCGGGACGACGGCCCCAATGGCTTTGAGCAACCCGAACGAGACGAGGCCACTGTAGGCGATCGCCGCCAGCGACGCGATCGCCTGGATCCCCAACTGGGCGACGTTGCCCTCGATGAGGCCCGACGAGCCGCCCCACGCGGCACTGGCAAAGACGCCCGTCAACAGCGCCCCGCTCAGGCCGCCCAGGCCGTGCGCGCCGACCACATCCAGCGAGTCGTCGAGGGCCGTCCGCGTCCGCCACTGGACGAACAGATACGAGGGCACCGCCGCCAGCGCCCCGAGTGCCAGTGCCCCGACGGGCGAGACGAAGCCGGCCGCCGGCGTGATCGCGACGAGGCCGACGACGATGGCCGTTGCCGCTCCGACGGCGGTGATGCGCCGGGTGCCGGCGCGATCGAGCGCCATCCAGACGAGCATCGTCGCCATCGGCGCCAGCATCGTGTTGACGAACGCCAGCGCCGCGGATGCGTCCGACGCCAGCGCGCTGCCGCCGTTGAAGCCGAACCAGCCGAACCAGAGCAGCGCCGCGCCGAGGACGACGAACGGGACGTTGTGAGGCAGAATCGCTTGGCGACTGTAGTCGTTGCGGGTGCCGACCGCCATCGCAGCGACGAGCGCCGCAACTCCCGCATTGATGTGGACGACCGTGCCGCCGGCGAAGTCGAGTGCGCCCAGATCGCCGAGCCAGCCGCCGCCCCAGACCCAGTGGGCAATGGGCGCGTAGACGACGAGCGACCAGAGCGCGATGAAGGCGAGGTACGGCCCGAAGCGCATCCGTTCCACAACCGCGCCCGATATCAGCGCGGCGGTGATGATGGCGAACGTCCCTTGGAATCCCATGAACAACACGTCGGGGAACGCGCCCCCCTGGCCCGTGCTCAACCCGACGCCCGACACGAGCAGATGATTCAGGCCGCCAATCCAGGCCTGCCACGCTCCGCCGTCCGCAAATGCCAAGCTGTACCCAACGAGTGTCCAGGCGGCGCCGACCACGGCGATCGCCCCTAGGCTCATCATGATCGTGTTGAGCGCATTTTTTGCGCGGACGAGGCCGCTGTAGAAAAACGCCAATCCCGGCGTCATGAGCAGCACCAACGCTGTGGCCACGAGCATCCAGGCCGTGTCGCCCGAGGAGACATTGTCCGCTTGGGCGCCCCAAGCAGAAGCAGCCGGTCCCATCGCCATGACTCCCGACGTGAACGCCATCTGAAATGGACGTATGATCATGAGATTATCACCTCATATGGAGGATGGCCACGTTTATATCATTGAACATGGAGAGCGTCAATATGAACGTCCTTGACGTTGACATATGATCAATTCATGGCCATTCTCAATGTGTAAACAACCGCTCTTTGGGTTCATAACTGGAAATGGGAACCTTCCGATCGGTATCCCCGTCCACGGATCAGCCCCTTGCGCCGCAGCGGGCGGGACGGTTCAATGGAGCCGTATGGATCGACTCTTCTTCGCCCTCGGCGCCCTGTTGGCGGGGATCGGCGTCGCTGCCGGGGCATTCGGCGCGCACGGCCTCCGCGACCGACTCTCGGCCGAGATGCTCGCCATCTTTGAGACCGGCGTCCGCTACCACTTGATTCACGCGTTGGCGTTGCTCGTCACCGCGTGGGCCTCGACCCGCTGGTCCGAAGGCCTCATCACCGGCGCCGGCTGGCTCTTCGTCGTCGGGATCGTCGTCTTTTCCGGAAGTCTGTATCTGCTCAGCCTCACCGGGACCCGTTGGCTCGGCGCAATCACGCCGATCGGCGGCGTGGCGTTCCTCGTCGGCTGGGCGCTTTTGGCCTGGGCGGCGCTGCGAGGCTGAGGCGGCCATGGCCCTGACCGTCTACTGGCCACGCGACCAACGCCCGGACGCGGTGGAGGTGTTGCACGACAACCTCCGGTCGGACGTCGAGCTCGTCTGGGGGCCGACCCCGCCCGCTCGCTACGACGTGCTGATCGCCGGGCGTCCCGATCGCGAGCAGCTCGCCGCTAGTCGGGATTTGGACGCGTTGATCATCCCCTTTGCCGGGATTCCCCTCTCCACCCGAGAGACGCTCGCGGATTTCCCCGGGTTGCGCATCCACAACCTGCACCACAACGCGGCGTCGACCGCGGAAATGGCGATTGCGCTGCTGATGGCCACGGCCAAGCGCCTGCTGCCGTTTGATCGAGCCTTCCGCCGCCGCAATTGGCAAGCGCGCTTCGAGGCGGCGCCGTCGGCCATGCTGCTCGACGGCAAGCGGGCGCTGGTGCTCGGCTACGGGGCCATCGGCCAACGGATTGCCCATGTTCTCAGCGCGCTCGGCCTCGCCGTGACGGCCGTCTGCCGCGACCCGAGCAAGCACCCCGACGCATCCGAGTTCGGGGTCGACGTTCGGGCCGTGGAAGAACTCCATCGGCTCTGGCCGCAGGCCGACGTGCTCATGATCGCGCTGCCGCAGACGCCCGAGACCGAAGGCCTCGTCGGCGAGGCCCAGCTCGACGGCATGCCGGACGCCGCCCTGCTGGTCAACGTCGGGCGGGCGGCCGTCGTCGACCAAGCGGCGCTCTACGACGCCCTGAGCAACGGGAATTTAGGTGGGGCCGGAATCGACGTCTGGTACAACTACCCCAGCGGTCCCGACGAACGCGCGGCCACTCCACCGGCGGACTACCCCTTCCACGACCTCGACAACGTCGTCATGAGCCCGCACCGTGCGGGCGGAGGCGACACGATCGAAGCGCGGCGCATGGCCGAGTTGGCCGAGCTGCTGAACGCCTTGGCCCGCGGCGAGACCGACACGCAACGCGTCGACCTCAACGCGGGCTACTGAGCGAGCCGATCGATCCTCGGAGCTTGAGCCTGCGCTTAGGGCGTGGTGACCCGATAGATGCCGCCGCCCCTATCGACGGCGTACAACTCGCCGGCGGCATCGGTCCCGAACGACGTCAGCTCGCGGTCGGTCTCGAGGAGCTGGTTCATGCTCCAGTCGCCCGACTCGTCTAGATGTGCCGACCAGACGCGCCCGCTGCAGAAGTCAGCGAACAGATAATGGCCAACCAGCTCAGGAACCGCAGAGCCACGGTAGACGTAGCCGCCGGTGATGGAACAACCCTGGTCGTGGCTGTACTCCGCGATCGGCAGCTCCAGGCCGCTCTCGTCGCAGTTGGCCGAGCGGAAGCAGTGGGCGCCCTCCATGACGTTCCAGCCGTAGTTGCCGCCCTTTTCGATCAGATCGACCTCTTCCCACTGGTTCTGTCCCACATCGGCGGCGTACAGATCGCCCGTGCAGCGGTCGAAGGAGAACCGCCACGGGTTGCGGAGGCCGTAGGCGTAGATCTCGTCCCGTGCCCCGGCGCGGTCGACGAACGGGTTGTCCGCGGGGATGCCGTAAGGTTGGCCGTTCTGGGGATCGACGTCGATCCGCAGGAGCGCGCCCAAGAGCGTTCCCAAATCCTGACCGTTGTTTCTCGGATCGCCGCCGGCGCCGCCGTCGCCCATGCCGACGTAGAGATGCCCATCAGGGCCGAACTGGAGCTGACCGCCATTGTGGTTCCGGAACGGCTGCTCGATCGTCAACAGCACCCGCTCGGTCTCCCCGTCGACGCGGTCGGCGCTCTCGTCCGCGAGAAACTCTGAGACGACCGTGGCCCCGTCGCTGGCGCGCGTGTAGTTGACGTACAGGCGGTTGTCTGTCGGGAAGTCCGGATGGAAGGCGACGCTCAACAGGCCCTGCTCGCCGCCGAAGGCCACTCGGTCCCGTATGTCGAGGTACGGCGCTGAGCGCACCTCGCCGTCGTGCAGAACGCGGATGACGCCGGGCTGCTCCACGACGAACAAGCGCCCGGAGCCGTCGCCCGCGTGCGTCAGATACGCGGGCGACTCAAACCCGTCGGCAACGCGCTCCAGAGCGATCGTCGGCTGAGCGACGCTCGGCGCGACGACCTCGCAGGGATCGTCCACCTGCGCCGCCAGTTCCGTGCCGCATCCCGTCAACACCCCGACGAGCAAGACCGCCACCATGACCGAGCGCACCGACGAGACCACGCGAATCACCTCAATTTCCAGATGCGAGCACGGTAGCGGCGTGACCTCCGGCGCGCAATGGTCACGTTGAAGGCGGCATGGAGCCGGGGCACAATGGACATATGGGGCTCCTTGAGCGAGTCGAGGCGACGCTGCGCCGCGAAGAGATGTTGGCCGGCGGCGAGCGCGTGCTCGTCGCGGTGTCGGGCGGCGTCGACTCCATGACGCTTTTGCATGGGCTGCGCGAGCTGGCGACGAAGTGGGACCTGACGCTCGGCGTCGCGCATCTGGACCATCAATTGCGTGCCGACTCCGCCGAGGATGCGCGCTTCGTCCGGGACCACGCTCGGTCGCTCGGGTTGCCCGTGTTCGAGGATGCCGCCGACGTTGCGGGCTACATCGCCCGTCACGGCCTCTCGCCGGAGGCCGGGGCCCGCGAGCTGCGCTACGAGGCCCTGCGCGAGGCAGCAAGCGCGTTTCGGGCGCCGATCGTTGCGCTCGGGCACACGCTCGACGACCGCGCGGAGACGTTCGTCCTCAACCTTCTGCGAGGATCCGGCGTCGATGGCCTCGCCGGGATGCCCGCGACTCGATCGACGTGTGATCTACGTTACGTTCGGCCCTTAATTGACTGTTTCCGTGAGCAGATCGAGACGTACGCTAAGACGAACCGCATCCCCTACCGCGAGGATCCGAGCAACCGCGATCCGCGCTACGAACGCAATCGGGTGCGTCACGAGCTGATGCCGTTGTTGGAGACGTTCAATCCGAGCGTCCGCGACGCCGTGGCCCGGGCCAGCGATGCGCTGACCGACGTGAGCGACTACCTCAACGACGAAGCCGACAAGCTTCTGCAGCGCGCTTACGTCCAATCCGACGGCGTGGGCTGTGCCTGGGACGCTCGGACGCTGCGCCGGGCGCAACGAGCGCTGCAACGCCAAGCGCTCCGGCAGGCGATCCGTCGGGTTAAGACCGACCTGGACGGCATCACCGCGGACCACCTCGAGGCCGTGTCCGGCTTGCTCCGCGAGGCCCGCTCGGGCCGATCCGTGGCGTTGCCCGATGCTCTGAATGCCCGATATCAAGCAGACCGCTTGGTCATCGAGCGCGCCGCCCCGACCGAAGCCCCGATGGCCCGCATTGAGGTCCCGCTCTCTCGGGACGGCACGACCGACGTCCCGCAGCTCGGCTGGCGGTTGGCCGTGGACACGATGCGCGGCTCGCATCCGCACCCGTCGGGGCGGTTGGAAGCGCGACTCGATGCCGATACAATGGTCGGACCGCTCGCCGTGCGCAACAGACGAGCCGGCGATCGCATTCGACCGCTTGGACTGGGAGGCACAAAGAAGTTGCAGGATATTTTCGTCGACGCCAAAACCCCTCGACACCATCGCGATCAGGTGCCCTTGATTTGCGATCAGCAAGGCATCCTCTGGGTTCCCGGCCACTGCATTGACGATCGCGGCCAGGTCACGCCGGCCACCCGACGGACCGTGCGGATCCGGGCCGAACGCATGACTCCGCAGGAGGCGCGCTGATCATGGCCGAAATCCTCGACGCGCTCCTCTCGGTTGCCCAGGTCGTGCTCATCTTCGGCGTCACGATCAGCTTCCTCGTCTTTATCCACGAGGGCGGCCACTTCCTCGTGGCCAAGTGGGCCGGCGTCTGGGTCCACGAGTTCGCCATCGGCATGGGGCCGGCCGCCTGGCGCCGCCAGCGCGGCGAGACGGAATACACCTTCCGCATTCTGCCCATCGGCGGCTACGTCCGCATGGCCGGCGAGGACGGCCTCGGCGACGAGGACAGCGAGATCCCGGAGGACCGGCTCTTCAGCAGCAAGTCCGGCTGGACCCGTTCGGCGATCATCTTCGCGGGCCCGTTCGTCAACGTCGTGGCGGCGCTCGCGCTCATGATCGCCTTCGTCAGCCTGGCCGGCATGTCCTACGTCGAGGTGGCCGAAGTGGCCCCCAATTCGCCCGCACAGGGCGTTTTGGAAAGCGGCGACAAGATCGTCGAGCTCAACGGCGAGGCGATCTACAGCGATCGACAAATCCCCACGATCGTGCAGAACTCCGAAGGCGAACCGATAAGCGCCGTCGTCCAACGCGGCGACACGACCGAACAGGTCCAGCTCGATCCCTACCTCAACGAGGACCAAGGGCGATACCTCATTGGCGTCTACTTCGCCTATCCGCTCAACCGCGTTGCGGACGCCCCGGAGGGGTCGACGCTTGCCGCCCAAGGCCTCCAGTCCGGCGACGAGATTCTGTCCGTGGGCGGCACGCCCGTGGGAAGCTGGACCGAGGTCATCAACGCCTTCGACCGGGCCCAACGTTCGGACGGGTCGAGCGTGGCCGTTCAGGTCCGCCGCGACGGGGCCCGGCAGGAGCTGACCGTTGATGCAGGCCAGCTCGATCTCTCGGCCATCCAGGACTCGAGCGTGGCCATGCGCGTGCCGCCGACCTGGTCGACGGTCCGCAACGTCGAGTCGGGCTCCATCTGGGCGGAGGCCGGCCTTCAAGCGGGGGATCGACTGCTGACTGCCAACGGCCGACCGATCCATGGATCGGTCGATCTCGTCAAGGCGATCGAGCGAGCCCGCAGCGAGGACGACGCGGGAGCGCTCCAACTGGAGGTCAACCGGGATGGCCAAACCTCGACGTTGTCGGTCTCCTTGGCTGGCGCCGAGCTGGAGGCCATCATGGGGAATCTCCAGTTGGATCCGGCCCGGCGGCAGCCCGAGACGCTTTGGGCCGGCGTGCGGATCGGCAGCCAACAGATCTGGGACATCCTCGCGCTGACGTACTTCGGGCTCAAGCAGGTCTTCACCGGCCAGATGGAAGCCGGGCAGGCGTTCGTCGGTCCGGTCGGCATTGCCGACTTGTTGGGCCAGAGCATCGATCTCGGCTTCGGGTACTTCTTGCGGCTGGTCGCGCTGCTCAGCCTGATGCTCGGGGTCTTCAACATTCTGCCCTTCCCCGCGCTCGACGGCAGTCGCATCGTCCTGAACGGCATCAACGGCGTGCTCAAGATGGTCATCGGTCGGCCGATTCCACCGGAGAAGGAAGGCGTGCTCCACTACGTGGGCTTCGCGCTGCTCATGGCGCTGGTGCTGTTTATCACGTGGAACGACATCGAACGACTGTTCAGCGGCGGCTTCTGACGCGTGAGCGAATCCAACAGTTGACAGGTGCAGCGGCCTCCACTATCATCTCGATACAAGCACTGGGAGATCGTCTAATGGCAGGACGACGGGTTCTGGTCCCGTTAGTGGAGGTTCGAATCCTCCTCTCCCAGCCAGGCCCAATCCTCGACCGGCCATTCCCCGCAACCGAGGCATTCTGTACGCTCGCCTCCGCCGATGGATATCTGGATCGTTGAGTGGGCGGCGTTCAACGCCGCTGCCCTCCACCGCCATTTGAGCGACGAGGAACGGGAGCGAGCCGAACGCGCCACCCATGGTTCCGCGCGATCTCGCTTCGTCATCGCCCGCGCGCTCTTGCGCTGCTTGCTCGCTCGAGAACTGGACATCGCGCCCATCGATATTGGCATCGTGCGCAGCTCGCAGGGCAAACCGCAGCTCCAAAGTCCCTCGAACGGCATCGGCCTGCAGTTCAGCGTCAGCCACGCGGACCGATTCGGGGTGATCGGGCTGGCCCGAGGCACCGCGCTCGGCGTTGACGTCGAATCTCGCCATCCGGAGCGTTCCGTTGGGCGTCTAACAGAGCGGTACTTCACTGACCTCGAGGTGGCCGAGCTGCGCGGCCTGCCTGAGCAACGCCGCCATAACGCCTTCCTCACGATCTGGACGGCGAAGGAAGCCTTGATCAAGGCGCACGGCGAAACCGTGCCGCGCGCGCTCAAGGATCACGAACTGGCCCTGCTCGACGACGGCTCGGCATCGCTGAGAAAGCTCCATGGCGATGTCGAGCGGGCGGCCGCGTGGCAGCTCGATACGGTCCGACTGGGAACGGATCATACGGCCACCGTTGCCGCGAAAGATCCGCATGCCGAGATCCGCTGGCAACGCCTGACCGACCCGCCCTAACGGACACGGGCAGCGTTCAGGTCGGTGACGTCGACAGCATGGGGGCAACCCGTGCCAAGATCTCGCGAGCTAACGCCCGTTTGGTCTGACGCGGCAGCTCCTCGCTGCGGCCGTCAGGGTAGACGAGCGTCACGACGTTGTCGTCGCTCTCGGCCCCGACATGGGGTCCAGAGACGTCGTTGGCGACGACGAGATCGAGCCCTTTGTCACTCAGCTTGGAGCGCGCTTTGTCCAGCAGATCGTCGCTCTCCGCGGCAAATCCGACGATCAAGGGCCGTGTCGATTCGCCGCCCAGCGCGACGTGGATCTCCCGCAAGATATCCGGAGTTGGCTCCAGCTCGATCGTCAGTCCCTTGCCGGAGAGCTTGCTCGTTTTCGCTTCGGCTACGTCTCTCGGCCGCCAATCCGATACAGCCGCCGCCATGACGAGAACGTCGTGGGACGTGAGCAAGCGAAGGACGGCGTCACGCATCTCGGCAGCGCTTTCCACTCGCTCGGTCGCCACGCCCGCCGGCTCCGACAGTTGGGTCGGCCCGCTCACGAGCGTGACGCTTGCCGCGCCCGCGTCGCGCGCCGCCTCGGCCAGCGCGTACCCCATCTTTCCCGACGACCGATTGGTGATCGCGCGCATGGGATCGAGCCGCTCGCGCGTCGGTCCCGCCGTCACGAGCACCGACCGCCCCGCCAGC
This sequence comes from uncultured Thermotogae bacterium, assembly GCA_964567595.1. GTDB lineage: Bacteria > Bipolaricaulota > Bipolaricaulia > RBG-16-55-9 > RBG-16-55-9 > CAZMNF01. The sequence continues at coordinate 62,169 of CAZMNF010000004.1, forward strand.
CGCGAGCCATGAGCCAGCATCAACTCGGCCTCGCTCAAAATACGGTCCTCATCCGGGAATCGCCCCCGCCCGGATCGGCCACTGGCCAGCGCGCCCCGCTCGGCTTCCAGAAAGCGATAGCCGCGGGCCTCGAGCGTGCGCTGATTGCGCCGATAAATCGGATTGTCGATCATCGTCGTCTCCATGGCGGGCACCACAAGCGTCGGGGCCCGGCTCGCGGCCATGAGCGTGGTGAGATAGTCGTCCGCCAAGCCGTGGGCAAGCTTGCCCACGACGTCGAACGTGGCCGGCATGATGATCGCAAGGTCGGCCCGATGGGCCAACCGGACGTGCTCCAACGGAGCGTCCTGCCACAGGTCGCTCAGTACGGGGTGATGCGAAAGGGCTTCGAACGTGAGGGGCGTGACGAACTGCCGCGCGGCGTCGGTCATGACGACGTGGACGTCGGCGCCGCGCTGACGGAGTTGGCTGATGACGCCCGCGGCTTTATAGGCGGCAATGCCGCCGCAGATGCCGCAGACGATCGTCGTTTTCGACATATCAGTCATATCGGGGGCAAGCCTACGCGCGATCGGGGAACGGCATCAAGCGCCCACCGCGTTGGCAACATCGACATCCGGGCGTGTCGCGCCAGTGAGAGGGAGGCCTCGTTCTCAGAACTCGAGGTCGAGGCCGAGGCTTGACTCCTGGAAGCCCTGTGGTGTTAGCAGCGTCGAAAACGTCAATCCTTCCCAGAACGCCTCCAGCTTGAACTGTTGTTGGCCCGTGTTGTTGAGAATTGAGGCCTGGCCCGTGAAATCGACCGACCCGAGCTGGGCGGTCAGCTGGAAGCGCTGCTCCTCGACGCCCTCGCCGCGGCTGAAGGTCGTGGTGCTTTTCAGGGTGTTGGATCCGAAGTCGTAGTCGACGGCGAACTTTCCTTGCTTGAGCTGGACTTTATCCTCCGCAGGCTCGAGTTCAGCTTGGCTGGTGACGTCACCGTTGCTGATCTTGACCGTCACCTCGCCGATGTTGAGCGCGCTCGGCAAGTCGTGTTGTTCTTTTGTGCGCTGTAGCACCGTGGACACGTCCAGCCCACTGACGCTTCGGTCCATGTTGAACACCAGCGTGACCTCGTCACCCGACTCCGGCAGGGGCACGTCCGCGTTCATGAGGCTCCGAGCCAGGTACTGCGTCAACCCCGACATGAAGTCGGCCTTGGCTTCCAGCGTCGTACCGCCCAACTGGAGGGACAACTCTTGCGGCACGCGCTCGCCCAGGGTCGCATCGCTCGGAGGCATGTCGGACACCTGGACGAAGGTTCGGACCAGATCCTTGGTGACGTCCGGGTGGCGGGCCAAAAGGCTGATGTTCTCGCCGAACTGCATCTGGAGATCGGAGGCGGATCCCGGATTCGCCGAGGCTTCGTTGTGTTCCATGAGGCCCGATAGCGTGTAGTTCCGATTGAGCGGGACCTCGCTCGTCGGGTCGTCCGACGGCAGGCTCAGCCGCGAGCCATCGCGATCCGAGGAACGCTCGCTGTCCGTCTCGGCCGCCAGGCAATCGGCGTCGGCGTCGGGCTCGTCGCTCGACCGAGGCACGAGCCAACTGACCAGCGACGAAAGCATCTCCTCGACGGTTTCGGAATCGCCGTCCGGGGCGCCACACCGGGGCAAGGTTTCCGAGTTCTCGGCAGCAGCAGTGGCGGCCAACGGCCACGACATGGCGATCACGGCCCCGACCACAAGCGCCATGATCCCCCATCGACGCCAACCAGTCCATGCCGTTTCCATTGAAAACACTTCCCGGAAGCTAATCTTAGCGCTGGCCCTTATTCGAATCAACACCCGACGTCACATTCCGCGACCGGATTGATATTCTGGAGGCGCGTGTCTAAACTCCGATCGGCCATGAATGCCCGGTTCGGCCTGCGGAGCAAGTTCATCTGGACGCTGGCACTCTTCACCATTGTGCTATCGGTTTCCTTCGGCGTCATCTCAGTATACCAGCTCCGAGGCGAGTTGGAACAGCAGGTGATCAACCGAGGCGAGCGGTTGGCCAACTCGCTCGCCTTGAGCGTCTTTCCACCCAGCGACACGCGCGAGGAACTCTCGTACAATCTTGGCATTTACAGCGAAATCTTCAATCAACCTATCGGGTCCGAATTCGTGTTCGTGCAGGCAGTCAAGGGAGAGAACAGCGCCATCTATCCCCCAGAGATGAGCGACCAACTGGATCTTCCCATCACTGAGTCTTCGTCCCAGAAACTGGCCAAGCGGCGCCTGCCGAATGAGGGCATTCCGTATTTCGACTTGATCGTGCCGGTGGAGTCGAGTCCGGACGGCACGGCTTATCCGGACCCGACCTATCTCCGGATTGGGCTATCCCGCCAGTACGTTCAACAGACGGTCCAACAGGAGTGGACCCGAACGGCGGGGCTGAGTGCGATCTACATCATGGTCGGGTTGGCCCTGGCGTTTGGGCTTTACAAGAACATTTTGGGGCCGGTCGAAAGCCTGACTCAGTCGGTGAAGCGCTTCAAGCGCGACATGGCCTCCCGCGCCCAGGTCAACAGCGGGGACGAGCTCCAGACGCTCGCCGAGGAGTTCAACCGCATGGCCGACACCATCCAAGAGCGCGACGAGCGCCTGGAGCAGGTCAACGAGGAACTCCGGCGCGCCAACCAAGTGAAAAGCGAGTTCCTCTCTGTCATGGGCCATGAGCTGAAAACCCCGCTGCATGCGATTCGCGGGTATGCGCAGTTGCTCAAGGAGGGCATCGACGGCCCCGTCACGGATGCCCAGGACGAGGACCTGGACAACATCGTGACATCCGGAGATCACCTACGCGCGCTTATCGACAACATTCTCCACTTCAGCAAGCTCGAATCCGGCGAAGAGACGCTCCACCCCGACGTCGTCGAAGTCGGCAGGTTGATCAACGAGGCCATGCAGAACGTCCAGGTCATCGCTCGCGAAAAAGGCGTCGAGCTGAGAGCCGACGTCAACGGCCTCCACGTCCAAGCCGATGCCACGAAGCTGAAGCAGATCTTGATCAACTTGCTGAGCAACGCGCTCAAGTGCACCGACGAAGGGCACATCGAGGTCAGCGCTGAGCAACAGAACGGTCAAGTGGTCTTCGCCGTGCAGGATACGGGCACCGGCATTCCGGAAAGTCACCGAGAGCAGATCTTCCAGCCCTTTACCCAAATCGACTCCTCGACGACGCGCCCATGGGCCGGCATCGGCTTGGGGCTGTCCATCGTCAAGACGTACGTCGAGATGCACGGTGGCCGGGTGTGGGTCCAGAGCCGCGAGGGCGAGGGCAGCGCATTCTACTTTACGATCCCCACCGACGCGAGCGAAGGGGGCGAGTCATGAAGATCCTCATCGCTGAGGACGACGCCCAATCGATGGCGCTGTTGACGAAGTATCTCCAGTCGCGCGGGCACACGATCCTGCCCGCGGAGGACGGCCAAGTCGCCCTGGAGATCCTCGAGGCCGAGGATCCGGATCTCATCCTGTTGGACGTCATGATGCCGAACGTCGACGGCTGGCAGGTGCTAGAGCACGTCCGCGACCTCGGCGACATTCCCGTCATCATGGTGACGGTCAAGGACACGACCGAGGACAAGGTGCGCGGGCTCTCGAGCGGCGTGGACGACTACATCACCAAGCCGTTCGACCTCCAGGAGGTCGAGGCCCGCATTGAAGCCGTTATGCGGCGCTACGGCCCCCCCAGTCACACCGAGGTCGGGCCGTTGGTCATCGACGACGAGACCAAGGAGGTCAAGCTCCACGGCGAGCCGATCGAACTCTCGCCCAAGGAGTACGAGCTCCTGTCCTACTTGGCCTCCAAGCCGGGCCGGGTCTTCTCGCAGGACGAGATCCTCGGTCACGTGTGGTCGGACAGTCCGTACGCCGGCGCGGAGGACGTCAAGAAGTACGTTTATCTCCTGCGGAATAAGCTCAAGGAACGCGGCGCCGAGGAGCTCGTCAAGACCGTCCGGGGGTTCGGCTATAAGCTGAACGTCTCGGAATGAGCACAGCGTCAGCGGAGACGCCGAACGACCCCGACGAGCCCGACCCCGAACACAAGCCCGAGAATTCCTGGCACGTCCGCGCTGGTCTGCTCCGCTTCTGATGTCCCGTCACAGACGGGATAGAGAAAGTTACGCCCGCCGAGGTCATCGGGACGCAGATGGGCCCGATCGTAGCCTAACTGTCGATGGAAGTAGTTCGACGAATACCCGCGTGCCATGATCGCCGCCGCGTCGTAATCGTCGATGACCTCGAGGCCGCGCTGCGGATTCTCGCAGTTGATCTCGATCGGCTGGGTGGGGTCATCCCCGCTGTGATAATTGGGAGACTCGTGCGGATGGCTCAGCCCAAGCGTGTGACCGATCTCGTGCATCATCAACCCGGGGAAGTAGGAACAGGTCGTCTCAAACGTTCCGGTTAGTTCGGGATCGATGTACCAACAACGACGGGTGTCCACGACGATGTCGACTCCCGTGAGTGTTCCTCCCGGGAGCCGCTCCCCATTGGTGCCCCGTGGCGAGCGAGCCGTTGACTTCCAGCGGGCGTACGCCCCGGCGTCTTGGTTCCTCGGATTGTGCTCCTGAAACCGCTTCGACGCGAAGACGTCGATCTCCGCGCCGCCGCCGTTCGGGCTCTCGCGGGTTGCTAGACGAGGTGGGACGTCGTCGCTCACATTGACGAAGTTAATGTCAGGGTGATCGGTTCCCCAGTTATCAAATGCGCGGCCGACAGCCGATTCGATGTCCTCGCAGCTCGGCGCCGGCTCGTCGGCGACATAGGGCTTCATCCAGTCGCAGAACTGATCGTCGATCGCGTATTCGAGGCCGCCGCCCAATCCGCGCGACCCGGTGTCCACAAAGGCATTGTCGGTGGCGGACCAGCGAAGGGCGTGGTCAAGTCCCCTCACGCCATCGTCCGGATCCCAAGAGATCAACGAAAACCCGGACGCCGACGACGTCGGGAGGGCGATGACGCCGACCACCAGTCCCAGGACAAGCCCCCACCTCGCGCCTCGTCGCTTTGAACGTGTCATCGTTTTGCCTCCTTTCGCACCGGAGGCTAACACGTCAAGGTCGACGCCTCTGTGACGTCAGTGGACCGACGTTAGGGAACCAGCACGAGCTTGCCGAAGAAGTCCCCGCTCGCCATCGTCTCGTGCGCCGGCTTGGCCTCGTCGAGCGAGAACGTCTGATGGACGATCGGCTCCAGCTTGCGCTCCCAGACCAGATTCATGACGTCGTCGAACTCGGCGCGCGTGCCCATCGTCGAGCCGATCAGTTCCAGCTGCTTCCAGAACAGCACGCGCAAGTCAACTTCGCCCTTGGGGCCCGTCGTGGCGCCACAGCAGACGAGCCGACCGCCCTTGCGCAGACAGCGGACGCTTCCCTGGAACGTCGCCTCGCCCACGCTTTCCACGACGACGTCGACGCCGCGCTTGCCGGTCCGATGGTAGACGTCCTTGCTGAAGTCGACCTCGTGGTAGTTGATGAGCTCGTCGGCGCCGAGTTCCTGGAGGCGTTGGAGTTTCTCATCGCTGCCGGCGGTCACGAACACACGGGCCCCGGCCAGCTTGGCGATCTGCAACGCGGCCGTGCCGACGCCGCCGCTGGCGCCCAGAATGAGAATGTCATCGCCCGTCTGCAGCCGCGCGCGCGTCATGAGCATCCGCCAGGCCGTCAAGAACGTCAGCGGCGCCGCCGCGGCCTCCTCGAAGGAAAAGTCGTCCGGCATCCGGACGAGGTTGCGAGCGGGCACCTTGACCAGCTCCGCGTAGCCGCCGTCGCCGTGCTCGCCGACGATGCTGAACGACGCACAGAGCGAGTCCTCGCCCATGCGGCAGAACTCACAGTTGCCACAGCTCAGGCTCGGATTGAGCACAACGCGATCGCCCGGCCCGAAACCGTCGACATTTGCGCCGACGTCCTCGAGGGTTCCCGCCACGTCGCTGCCCGGAATGTGCGGCAGATCCAAGCCGGGCACGGCTCCAGCTCGCACGAAGAGATCCAGATGGTTGAGCGCACAGGCCTTCACCCGGACGAGGGCTTCGTTGGCGCCGATCTCGGGGTCGGGGGCGTCCTCGTACTGGAGCACCTCTGGGCCGCCGTGCTCGTGGATACGGACGGCTTTCACGATATCACCTCAGCGCAAGTTCGTGGGATCGCTTAGATGTGGGTTCGGCCTTCGAGCGCGCGCGTCAGCGTCAGCTCGTCGGCAAATTCCAAATCGCGCCCGATGGGAACCCCCTGCGCAATCCGGCTGGCCTCAATGCCCAGCGGCTTGATCTGACGCGCAAGATACATCCCGGTCGCCTCGCCCTCGACGTTCGGATCGAGGGCCAGGATCACCTCGTTGACCTCGCCGCCTTGCAGTCGCTGAAGAAGCTCCTCAATGTGGAGATCCTCCGGATTGACGTCGTTGACGGGCGAGATGAGCCCGCCGAGCACATGATAGCGCCCTTGGTAGCTGCTCGTCTGCTCGATCTTCCAAAGCTCTTGCGGATGGCTGACCACGCAGATCACCGACGCATCGCGTCGATCATCGCGGCAGATGGGACAGAGCTCCCCTTCTGCAAAGTTGAAGCATCGCGTGCAGAGCTGGATCTTGTCCTTGAGATCGAGCAGGGCTTTCGCCAGCGGGGTCACTTCGGATTTCGGCTCGTTGAGCAGGTGGAACATGAGCCGTTCGGCGGTCCGCTGCCCCACGCTCGGCAGCTTCTGCAGCTCGTCGATGACACGTTGGATCGGCTCCGGATATCCGCTCATGAGACCGTATCGTCGGCGATTGGCGCCGAGCCGTTTATCCGAACAGCCCCGGAATGTTCGGCAGGTTCATGTCCCCCATGACTTCGTTCATCTTCTCCTGGGCGGTCTCCTTCGCCTTCGATTGGGCCTCTTTGATGGCCGCCAGGACGAGGTCCTCGAGCATTTCCGTGTCCTCAGGGTCGATGACCTCGGGATCGATGTTGATGTCGACAATCTCCTCGCGACCGTTGGCCGTCACGGTGACCATGCCGCCGCCGGCTGTCGCTTCAACGGTCAGCTCGGCCAGCTCCTCCTGCTTTTTCTGCATGGCCTCTTGGGCCTGCTGGACCTGCTTCATCATGTTGCCCATCTTGCCGGAAAACTGCATGATTCGCCCTCCTTTGCCTGTCCGGGCCATTATAGGCGGGTCGGGCAGCCGGATCAATCCAGAATTTGCCCGTCGAAGACTTGCCGAACCAGCTCGACCTTTTCATCCAGGTCGCTCTCCGCGGCCGAGGGCTCCGACGGCGCTGAGCCAGCCGACGTCGACGCGGGATGGCCATTCGCGGAACCGGGCGACTCGGCAAAATCAATCTTGACGGTGACGTCGCCGTAGACCTCGCGGACCAGCTTGCCGACGAACTCCAGGTTGGTCGGCTGCTCCAGGCGCTCCTTGTGGAACCCGTACGCGGGGGGGAACTCGATGACGAGCGTTCCCTCGCGCTCGTTCGGGCGCCCTTCCGTGAGCAGCGCATAGATGCCGATCTTTTCCTCCTTGGCACGCGCCAGTAACTGCTCCCACAGGGAGCTGTTCGGCTCGGGGCTCGGCGATTCGGACGACGCCTCCGCAGATCTTTCAGAAGGCCCCTGGGGCGCCTGCGACGCCGGCTCGGCCGCGGATGCGTCGTCAGTGGCTCCATCCTGGCTCGTTCCACGGGCATCGCCCGCGCTCGATGGGAGGGCGTCATCGGCGGTATGGGACTCGCTGTCGGAACGGGACGCCTCGGGATTGATCGTAGATTCGGGCTCCGACGACGATGCCTCGGGAGTTGAGGACGGCATCGGCTCCTCCTCAGGACGCGAAGCTTCCGGAGCGGGCGACGTCCATTCGAGGACGCTGACCTCGAAGAGCATCCGCTTGTCGAACGCGCCGTTCATCGCCCGCTTGATCTCCAACAGCTCGCTCGTCAGCGCGACCCACGCGTCCGAGGACGACCCGTCCTCCATGGCCGCAATGAGCCGGTCGCGACTGCGATGGAGAAGTTCATCGAGGAACAGCTCCAGATCCCGACCACGCTCGGCCAGGTCCGCGATCATCGCGATGGCCGTCTGCGCGTCGCCGCCGTTGAGCGCGTCCAGGAACGCGTCCAGCGTCTCGTCGGGCGGGACGCCGAGAACTTCCGACAGGTCGTCGTCCGTGATCGTGCGTCGGCCCGTGTAGGACACGAGCTGCTCGAGCAGCACGAGCGCGTTGCGCAGTGCGCCGCGCGCATGGCGCGCTAGCGCCTGCAGGGCACCCGCTTCGATGCTGATCCCTTCGACCTGGGCGATCGCCTGCAGCCGTTCGACGATCAGCGATTGCGGAATGTTTTTGAATTCGAACGACTGGCAGCGTGACAGCACCGTCGGCGGGACTTTATGCGGTTCGGTCGTGGCAAAGAGGAAGATCACGTGCGCGGGCGGTTCTTCCAACGTCTTGAGCAGCGCGTTGAAGGCCTCGTTCGTCAGCATGTGGACTTCGTCGATGATGTAGACTTTGTATCGATTCTGCGTCGGCGCGTAGGTCACTTCCTCGCGAAGTTGACGAATCTGATCGATGCCGCGATTGGAAGCGCCGTCGATCTCGATGATGTCGAGCGCGTTGCCTCGGGCGATCCGATGGCAGCTCTCGCAGTCGTTGCACGGCTCCCCCTCGCTCGGGGTCTCGCAGTTGACGGCTTTGGCCAGAATGCGGGCGAGGCTCGTCTTGCCGGTGCCGCGCGGACCGGCGAACAGATAAGCATGCGCGATCTCGCCCTGCGACACCGCGTTGCGCAGCGTCTGAACGGTGTAGTGCTGATCGACGACGTCGGCGAAGCGCGACGGCCGCCACCTGCGGTAGAGCGATTGATGGGTGCGCACGCGTCCCTCGGATGCCAAGTAAGCTCCCCTTTGCCCTGAAACTTAGCTTACAGACCGGCTCAGCGCCATTAGCCTCTCGGCTGGAAGTCCCTCGCTGTTATCTTGAGCATCCGGGACGAGCGTGTCAACGGACAGGCGTCCGTCGGGGCAAGGAGATCCCCTGTATGTAGGCTTTCCAGGCGCTTGAAAGACATTGGTCCGTCCGTGAGGTTATGGGGGTGAGATCCTCATCAGCATAGTCAAGCGGAGCGGGTCGGAGAGGCCGGATTCGAACCGGCGACCTCCTGCTCCCAAAGCAGGCGCGCTAGCCAGACTGCGCCACTCTCCGAATCGTTCGGATTATACGGAGCCAACTGTGCGAACTCAACAGCGACCAGTGGCGATGCCCGCGCTGCCCGAATACACTTGGCCTACTCATATGCTTGCTTGAGGAGGCGATCCCATGGCCGTCGACCCGGCCCGACTCCCCCGCGAATACCCGCGAC
>CAZMNF010000004.1:71634-86412 GCA_964567595.1 uncultured Thermotogae bacterium
GGAGGCGATCCCATGGCCGTCGACCCGGCCCGACTCCCCCGCGAATACCCGCGACGATTCGTCCCTGATGACGCCGATCTCGGCAATTGGGCCCACATTGAACCGCTGTTTGACGCGCTCGACGAACGCCCCATCGACACTCGCGATCAGTTGGAGAGCTGGCTCGCCGACTGGTCGGAGCTGATCGCCTGCATCCACGAAGAGGGCTCGCTCCGCCACATCCGCATGACGATCGATACCGACAACGAGGCATTCGAGAACGCCTACCTCCACTTCATCTCCGAGATCCAACCGAAGCTGAAGCCGCGCAACCACGCGCTGCAAGCGCGCTACGTCGACAGCCCCGCCCGCGACGAGCTGTCGGACTACTACCGCGTCATGGATCGCTCAACCGAGAACGACGTCGAGCTGTTCCGCGAGGCCAACGTCCCGCTCGAGACCGAGGACCAGAAACTCGGCCAGCGCTATCAGAAGCTCACCGGCGCCATGACCGTCGAGTTCCAGGGCGAGGAACGCACGCTGCAGCAGATGGCGCGGTTCCTGGAAGAGCCCCAGCGCGACGTGCGCCAAGAGGCTTGGGAGCTCGTCACGGAGCGACGCCTCCAAGATCGCGACACGATCAACGAGCTCTACGATGAGATGCTGCAGAATCGCCAACAACGGGCGCTGAACGCGGGATTTGACAACTTTCGGGATTACGCGTTCCGGCAGCGGGAGCGGTTCGACTACACCCCCGAAGACTGCGTGGAGTTCCAGAACGCGGTCGAAGCGCATATCGTGCCGCTCAAGCGCGAACTGGAGCAACAACGCCAAGACGCGCTCGGCGTCGACACGCTGCGCCCCTGGGACCTGGAGGTCGATCCGCACAACCGGGCCCCGCTGCGCCCGTTCAACACCGCCGACGAGCTGATCGACGGCTGTGCCAAGATCTTCGGCAAGGTGGATCTTGAACTGGGCAGCCAGTTCCAGCAGATGGCGGATCTCGGGCTTCTCGATTTGGAAAGCCGCAAGGGCAAGGCGCCGGGGGGCTATCAGGCGATGCTGGCCGAGCGACGGTTCCCGTTCATCTTCATGAACGCCGTGGGGCGCAACGGCGACTTGCGGACGCTACTGCACGAGGGCGGCCACGCGTTCCATACGTTTGCGGCGCGCGACGAGCCCTTGGTGGGCTATCGCCACGCGCCCACGGAGTTCGCCGAGGTGGCGTCGATGAGCATGGAGCTGCTCACCCATCCGCATTGGGAGGTCTTCTACGACGCCGATGGCGCCGAGCGGGCCCGCCGCGATCACCTGGAGCGCATTGTCAACATTCTCCCGTGGATCGCCACGATCGACGCCTTCCAGCACTGGATCTACACCAATCCCGGCCACAGCGTCGAAGAGCGAGAGGACACGTGGCTCGAGCTGCGCGAGCGCTTCGGCGGCATTGACGATTGGAGCGACTACGAAACGGCCCGCCGAAACGAGTGGCATCGCCAGCTCCATCTCTTTTTGATCCCCTTCTACTACATCGAGTACGGGATCGCGCAGTTGGGCGCGCTCGGCGTGTGGCTCCAAGCCCAAGAGAACCCCCAGAAAGCGCTCGGCAACTATCGCAGCGCGCTCGCGCTCGGCGGCTCGCGGCCGCTGCCCGAGCTGTTCCAGGCCACGGGCCTCGAGTTCGACTTCGGCGAGGCGGCCGTCAAACGGGCCGCCCGCGGCCTGCGCGAGGCGTTGGCGTCGGAGGCGTCGAAATGACCGACGGTCGCGGACGTTGATGGCCCCGAGCTGATGGAGCTCGTTGAGTCGTCCGCAGAGACGGCCTTACACTGGCTATCAACTGACAAGAGCGTCGACACGAAAGGTGATCATTCATGGATTCCGACATCGTCATTGTGGATGCGGTGCGCACGCCCATCGGCAAATTCCAAGGGCGCGTCTCGCGCTTCAGCGCAACGGAACTGGGCGCCCACGTCGTCAAGGGACTTGTCGAGCGGAACGGGCTTGGGGGCGACGAGGTCGACGAGGTCATCCTGGGCAACGTCATCCAGGCCGGCGTCGGACAGGCCCCCGTGCGCCAAGCGTCCATTCGCGGCGGATTGTCCGCCACTGTCCCCGGCGTGACGATCAACAAGGTCTGCGGCTCGGGGCTGAAGGCCGTCGTCCAGGCTACTCAAGCCATCAAGGCCGGCGATGCGACGACGGTCCTGGCGGGCGGCATGGAGTCGATGAGCAACGCGCCGTTCGTCCTCAACGGCGCGCGCAAGGGGATCAAGTTCGGCCATCAGAAGCTCGTCGACGCCATGCTCGAGGACGGGCTGTGGTGCGCGTTCGAGGACCACCACATGGGCAACTCCGCCGAATACACGGCCCAGCAAGCGGGCCTGACGCGCGAGGATCAAGACCAGTTTGCGCTGCGCAGCCACCAGAACGCGGTGCGGGCCGCCGAGAGCGACAAGTTCCAGAACGAGCTGCTGCCCTTGGAGGACAAAGAGGGACCCATCGATCGGGACGAGTCGCCCCGCGCGGACACGTCGCTGGAGAAGCTCGGCAAGCTGAAGCCGGCCTTTGAGAAGAACGGCACGGTGACTGCCGGCAACGCGCCCGGCCTCAACGACGGCGCCTCGGCGCTCATCGTCACGACGGCGGCGGAAGCCGAACGCCAGGGCTGGACCCCCGTTGCCCGAATCGTCGACTACGCCGTGGCGGCCACCGAGCCGCTGGACCTGTTCTTTGCGCCGATCCACTCCACGAAGGCCCTCATGGCGAAGATGGGCGTCGATGTCGACCACTTCGACCTTATTGAGGTCAACGAGGCGTTCGCCGCGCAGACGTTGGCTGACGGCCACGAGCTCGGTTGGGACTGGGACCGCGTCAACGTCAACGGCGGCGCGATCGCGCTCGGCCATCCGATCGGCGCCAGCGGCGCGCGCATCCTGACGACGCTGATGTGGGCCATGAGCGACCGTGGCGCCGAGACCGGCCTCGCTACGATCTGCATGGGCGGCGGCAACGGCCTCTCCCTGGCCCTCGAGCGAATCTAGGGGCCCGGCGTGAAAATCGCGTTCCAGGGCGAGCTCGGCGCCTACAGCCACGAGGCGATCGTCGTAAGCCTCGGACCCGAGCCCGAGGTCGTCCCGTCGGACTCGTTCCGGGACGTCTTCCGTCAGGCGAGCGATGGCACGACCGACGCCGGGCTCGTGCCGATCGAAAACGCGCTGACGGGCAGCATTCACGAGGTCTACGACCTCCTGTTGGCGCACGAGCTGCCCATCGGGGGGGAAGTCATCTTGCCGATCCGCCACGAACTGCTCGGCGTGCCGGGCTCGTCGCTGGACGGCATTCAGGCCGTCCATTCGCATCCGCAAGCGCTGTGGCAGTGCGAACGCTTCCTCGATGAGCTCAACGCCGAGCGGGTGGCGTTCTACGACACCGCCGGCGCGGCCCGGTGGGTCGCCGAAGGGGACGACGCCGCCCATGCTGCCATTGCCGGCCCCTTGGCGGCCGAGCTCTACGGACTCGTCACGTTAGCGCGCGACGTCGCAATCCGGCCCCACAACGCGACGCGCTTCGTGATCCTCGGCGAGCCGTCAGCGAAGCTGGCCAAAACCGCCCCCTACAAGACGTCCCTGGTCGTCGAGTTGGCCCACGAGCCGGGCGCGCTCTACGACGCGCTCTTGCCCTTCTCCCAGCATGGGGTCAACTTGACCAAGCTGGAGTCGCGGCCCATGGGCGACGCGCCCTGGCAGTACCGGTTCTATTTGGACCTCGAGGGCCACGTGGCAACGCCGTCGGTGCAGGCGGCGTTGGACGAGCTGGGGGCCCGCGTGGCAAGCTACCAAGTGCTCGGCACGTATCCGAGCGTCCAGGGAGGCGATGGCGCATGAGCGATTATCAATGGACGAGGCTGGTCCAGCGCGAGTACCACGAGGCCGACAGCCATTTCATCCGCGAGGTCCTGCCGATGGGCTCGGTCGACGGATCCTCGTTCGGGCTCATCGCCGACGCGACCCACTATCGCCTGGTCGACGAGGGCGAGGCGATCCACATCCGTCCGCAAGTTGCCGAACTGGAAGGGATCATCAAGTCGCTCGGCAAAGGCGGCATGAGCGTCAACGCGGCGGACGCCAAGGCCAGCGTCCATCGGTTCGCCGAGATCTGGGAAGAGCGCATCCGCGCCGCCAACAAGTGGGAGCAGGTGCTTGAGACCGCCCGCGAGGCGGACGAGATCCGTCAACCCGACGACGACGCCTCAGCCAACGGCGCCGTTGAAGCCGGGATGCTAAGCCGCCTGAAACGCCGCTTGTTCGGCGAGTGAGCGCCGTCTTGACGCGCGAAGCCCGTCGTGCTACAGTCGACGCTCGACAAAAGGGAGCGACGCGATATGAGCGCGATTCCTGAACAGCTTGCCAACCCCAAGGAGAGCTTGAGCCCGAACAGCCCCGTCTTTTCGTTCTCCTTCCGCTTTTTCGTTCCGCCCTTTTGGACCCCTCAGGGGTCCTAATTACGCCACACCGCCGCCGAGCTGACTGTGTCGCAGCGCGCCTCAACCGAACAATCCGTTCGACATTCGGACAACAAGGAGGTCGGAACGATGGTTATTGTGATGAAGCCGGACGCGGAGGAAGCCGACATCCAACACGCCTCGGATCGGCTCGAGGAGCTGGGTTTCCAGGTCCATCGGGTTGATGGCATCCACCAGACGCTGCTCGGGGCGATTGGCGACAAGCGCGGCGTGGAGCGCTCGCCCCTGGAAACGATGCCTAGCGTGCGCCAAGTCGTGGAGATCTCGGAGCCCTACAAGCTGGCCAGCCGGGAATTCAAGGACGAGGACACGACGATCCAGCTGGACGGGACCGAAATCGGCGGCCGCGAACTGATCGCCATGGCTGGCCCCTGTTCGGTCGAGGACGAAGACCAAATCCATCGGCTTGCCGAAATTTCGGCCGCGCAAGGCGCCAAAGTGCTGCGCGGCGGCGCGTTCAAGCCACGGACGTCGCCCTACAGCTTCCAGGGCTTGGGCGAACAAGGCCTGAAGTGGATGCGCGAGGCAGCGGACGAACACGGCCTCTTGATGGTCACCGAGGTGATGGATCCGACCCAGACCGAGCTGGTCGCCTCATATGCCGACATTCTGCAGATCGGGGCGCGCAACATGCAGAACTATCACCTGCTGTGCTCGGTCGGCCAGGTCGATCGACCGGTGCTGATCAAGCGCGGCCTGGCGGCCAAGCTGAAGGAGTTCTTGATGGCGGCCGAGTACGTCATGAGCGAGGGCAACCATCGCGTCATCCTGTGCGAGCGCGGCGTCCGGACGTTCCTCGACCACATGCGCTTCACCCTCGACGTCGGCGCCATCCCCGTCATCAAAGAACGGTCCCATCTGCCGATCATCGTCGACCCGAGCCATGCCGCCGGCGTGCGCGACTACGTCAAACCGTTGGCGCTCTCCGCCGTCGCGGCCGGCGCCGATGGCCTGATCATGGAGATCCACGACGCGCCGGAACTCGCCGTGAGCGACGGCAACCAGGCGCTCACCCCCGACATGTATGCCGAGCTGATGAGCGCGGTCGGCGGCGTGGCCCAGACCGTGGGGCGCACGCTGGACCCAGCCGACGAATCGACCGTGCCGGTGCAGCTGTGAGCCATGGGTCGCGTGATCCGGCCCGTCCGTCGGATCCGGGGCGAGATTCGCGTTCCCGGCGACAAGTCGATCTCCCATCGGGCCCTGATGCTGGCGTCCATCGCCCAAGGCGAGAGTGCCATCGCCGGACTCGTCCCGTCGCGCGACGTGACGAGCACGGGCCGATGCCTCCAAGGGTTGGGCGCCTCGATTCGTGCCCAGTCTGAAACCGACTGTCGCATCAAGGGCCAGGGGCGCTCGGGCCTGCAAGCTCCCCAGCGCGAACTGGACGCGGGCAACTCGGGCACGACCCTGCGCCTGCTGAGCGGCCTGCTGGCGGGTCAGCCGTTCCGGGCCACCCTCACGGGCGATGCGTCGCTCCGACGCCGGCCGATGGGCCGGATTATCGATCCCTTAAACCGCATGGGAATCCGCGTCCGGAGCAACGATGGGCACGCGCCGCTCGTCGTTCACGGCGGCAAGCCCCAGGGCATGCGCTACGAGCTGCCGGTTGCGAGCGCCCAGGTCAAGTCGTGTCTTCTGCTGGCCGGGCTGTACGCGGACGACGCAACGACCGTCGTTGAGCCCGAGCCGACCCGCGACCACACCGAGCGGATGCTGCGGGCCATGGGCGCGGACATCGCTCACGAGGACGGCACGATCACGCTGCGCGGCTGCCGCGAACTCGGTCCCCTCGCGCTGTCGGTGCCGGGCGACCTCTCCTCGGCCGCGTTCTTCCTAGCGGCGGCGTCGGTGGTCCCCGACAGCGAGCTGACGCTTCGCCATATGGGCATCAATCCGACGCGGACGGGCATCCTCGACGTGCTCCGGTCGATGGGCGCTCGGATCGAGGTGCTCAACGAGCGCGAACGGGGCCAGGAGCCGATCGCTGACCTCCGAGTCGCCTCGGCTCCCGAGCTGGGCGGCGCTAAGATCGACAGCTCCTTGGTTCCGCGTCTCATCGACGAGATTCCGCTCCTGGCCGTGGTGGCCACCCAAGCCGAGGGTTGCACGGTCATCCGCGACGCGGCGGAACTGCGCCACAAGGAGACGGACCGCATCCACGCTGTTGCCGAAAACTTGCGCCTCATGGGCGCTGAGTTGGACGAGCGAGACGACGGCCTCGTCATCGAGGGCCCGCAACGCTTGCGGGGCGCCCACGTGGCGAGCTTCCGCGATCACCGGATCGCCATGGCGTTCGCCGTTGCCGGCCTCGTGGCCGAGGGGCCGACGACGATCGACGGGGCCGACTGGGCCGACGTGTCATTCCCCGGCTTCTTCGATACGTTACGGTGGGTGGCTCAAGCGTGAAGCTCCTCGGCGTGATCGGCGATCCTATCGAGCACTCGCTCTCCCCCGAGCTGTTCGACTATCTCTTCAAGGCGCTCCAGGTGGAGGGCCGCTACGATCCGTACCGGGTCACGCCAGAGGGCCTCGAGGACTTCGTCCGCACGAGCCGGCTGGGCGGGCTCCTCGGCTTCAACGTGACCATTCCCCATAAGGTATCGATCATCCCGTTTCTGGACGACGTGGCCGAGGATGCTCGGCGACTCGGGGCCGTCAACACGGTGGTCAATGCCGACGACAAGGGCATGGTCGGGCATAACACCGACCTCGACGGATTTCTCCGTCCGCTCCGCGAGCGCAACGTGAGCTTGGCGGGCCAACACGCGGTCGTCCTGGGCGCCGGCGGCGCGGCACGGGCCGTCGCGCACGGGCTTGGCAAGCTGGATGCCGCCCACGTCACCGTCGCGAATCGGACCGAAGATCGGGCGCGTGCGCTGACCGAGGCGCTGGACTCGGGGCCGAGCGTCGAGGCTTGTGCGCTAGACGACCCGGCACTGGCCGAGAGCCTTCGCCAAGCCCGGTTGCTCGTCAACGCCACGTCGGTCGGGATGCATCCCCACGATGACGCGAGCCCGTTGGATCCGACCGAGGCCCCGCTGCACGCGGATCTCGTCGTCTACGATCTCGTCTATCGGCCCCTAAGAACGCAGCTGTTGGCGGATGCGGCGTCCCATCACGCCGATCCCATCGACGGGCTCGAGATGCTGATCGGCCAAGCGCTCCACGCGCTCCGACTGTGGCTTCCCGATACCCCGGCCGTGTCTTGGTCGTTGCGAGACGATTTGCGCGCCTATCTGCGGGGCAAACTGCTTGACGATGAGGCCCCCGCAGAGTAGACTATGAAAGATTTGCCGGCGTAGCTCAGTCGGGAGAGCATTCCCCTCGTAAGGGAAAGGTCGCCGGTTCGAGTCCGGCCGCCGGCTCCAAATTCCCCGCTATCCTGCGCGACAAACGCCCTGACACCGGACGAAGCGCTCGTCTCCCCTGCTCGCATGTCTAGAACGGACGACACGGTCGCCGGACAAGGGCTCGACCGTTGGTCAACTCAGGAGCCGATCGGTGCCGAGATTTGCCCGACGGGATTGATTCAGGCACCATCGGACGCAAACGCCGAAAGGAGGACGTGCCCTATGCGAAACGCTGGCCTGCCCATTCGCCGAATCGGCCTACTGCTTGCCCTCGGGGGGGTGCTCGCCCTCGCAACCGGGCCCAGCTGGACCGCCACGAGCCAAGCCTCGACTTCATCGACGGCCTGCAACGGCTACAGTTACAACCCGCGTGGTGCCGAGTCGTTTACGGGCGTGTGGCGCGAGGGGAGCGGCGAACAGCGCTGGTTCCTGAAGTTGAGCGAGCGCGAGTTCGCCTCGCGCAACACGGAGTTCGTCAATCGTGGGCTGCGTTTGCACGACATCGAGCCGCTCGGGACGGACACGTTCATGGCGGCGTGGCGCGAGGGAACCGGCGTCCAGTGGGTCCATACGAACATGACCTTGAGCGAGATGACCTCCAAGGATGACACCTATTTCCAACAGGGGCTGCGGTTGCAGGACCTTGACCGCTCGGGCGACTGCTACACGGCCGTGTGGCGCACAGGGTCGGGCGCCCAATATTGGCGGGCCGACTTGAGTTGGCAGGCGTTCCAAGCGCAAGACGCCCGATACCTCGACCAAGGGCTGCGGCTTGTGGACATCGAAATCGACCTTGGTCCCAACGGCGCGCAATACACCGCCATCTGGCGCGAGGGACGTGGCACGCAGCGGATCCACAGGGGCATGACCCTGAGCGAGTTCCAAGCTCAAGACGATCGATATTTCCAGCAAGGGCTCATCCTTCAGGACGTCGAGCGCATCGGCAACGCCTACACGGCCGTGTGGCGGACGGGCCAAGGCGCGCAGCGCTGGCACACTCAGCTGCCCGAATCCGAACTCATCTCGCTCGACCGACAGTACCTGAATCAGGGCCTGCGGTTGGTCGACTTGGAGTTTTTCGATACTTGATGCGAAGCGTCCTTGCGGCCCTGGCCCGAGTTGGCTGATGCAGCTAGGTCGACGCGGTCCGTTTGAGCGCGGTCGTTCCAGGGGCGAGGCGACCAGGAGACCATGCCGTTAACGATCGTCGGGGAACCCCGATCGCTTCGATCGGCGTCGAGGTGACGCGATGCCCCGCATTCTCATCGGCTATTCCATGCGAAGCGGCAGCACCCTGCTGCAGCACATCCTGGGCCAGCACTCGCGGATTCATTCCTACAGCGACTTGAGCTCCGTCCCGAAGCTGGCCCAGTTGAAAGCGGGTCGCCGGTTCGATGACCACGTCTGCATCAAGCCGATGGACGTCGTCTACCTGCGCCGACGCCCCACGCTCGAACCCCATTTCGACAAGCGGATCTGGCTGGCGCGCGATCCGCGTGACAGCTACCTCTCCGCGCGTTCCTCGGGATACGCCTATCTGTTGTGGCCCCCCGGGCGCAAGGTCCACGGCATCGACGTCGGCCTGCTGCGGCGCTGGAAGCGCATCTACCGGCGCTACTTCGAACACGAAAACCAGTGGCACCTGGTCCAATACGAGTCGCTCGTCCGTGACCCGGATCGCGTGATCGGCGACCTCTTCGATTACTTGGAGCTGCCGACGGAGTCGCTCCTGCCCTTCGAGCCGTTCCAGATGCGCAAGGGCGGCGATTACAAGCTGGCCCAGACGCGCACCGTCAGCCCCCAATCGGTCGGGCGGCATCAGGAACGACTGACCGCGGAACAGCAGGACCTCTTCCGCGCATACTGCGGCGACGAAATGGAAGCGCTCGGCTACCTATAAGCGCTGACCGTCGGGGGAACGCACAGTGACAGCCCTCCGGCCGCCCTTTTCCTCGACCTCGAAGCCCCGTTTGAGGTGGCAACGGCCAGCTGAGCGACCCTCCACTTCGTAATGGAGCTGACCATCAGCTTCCGCCACCGACATTGCCACCGCCGCCGTCGATCGGGACGTTGACGTCGCGACGGCTGTATCTGTGCCGTTCTACCTTGGCTTTGTCCGGCAGACCGCCACCGGGGCCGGATCCGCCTGACCGGCGGTTGAGGATGACGTAGCCGACGATGCCGAGGACAAACCCACCGACGATGGCGCCGCTGTTCGGGGCGGTATTGGACATCACCACGGACACGCCTCCCGTCACAGCCGCGCCCACAACCCCGCTTGCCAGCAGTTGGGCCACCGTCTTGAACGGAAGCCGGCCTTTGACCAATTCGACCTGACAGTCGGGACAGCTGGCGACTCGGCGGCTGAAGTGTTCGGCTCGGCATTCGGGGCAGTATCGCATCGCCATGGCTCCTTCGATACGGTCAGCGATGTTACATTTGATGTTAGGCACGCTGCCCGCGGACATCAAGACGGGCTGGCTCCCTCGTGATCCACTCGGTTAGGGGCATGGTGGCGTTGGGCGGGCGCACAGCGCCGCACTCGTCGGATAACCGTCGGACGCGGTGGACAACTCGGGGCTGAATCCCTATAACCGTTAGTGACCAGCGAAAAAGAAGGAGGCTTAGGGATGGACGCGTTAAAGTGTTTCGATGAGACCATGACGCCCGTCCACGAGGACTTGTCGCTGGACGAAATCCAGGATGGGCTCCACGTCGGGTGCGACAACAAGGTGCTCGTGTGGGCCCACGCCGACGAGGCCTTGATGGACAAGGCGTGCAACGAGCACGGCGTCTGCTATCGCTTCACCGTCTCCGGCTCCGGGAACGGCCCGCCGCGCTACGCGCAGGCCCATACCAGCGTGCCGTAAGTCCGTTCATCCGATCGCAGCCTTCAATGTCCGGACACAGCATCTGCGGGTTCCCGCTGGCATCCGTCGCTGGCTTCGATGATGAGCGATGACGACCCAAGCGCCCCTGCCGACGATTCTCGACCGCGACCTCATCGTCAACGGCGAACGCGTCGCCTACACGGAACAGGGCGAGGGGCCGCCCGTCGTTCTGATCCACGGCACTCCCTCACACAGCTACATCTGGCGCCACGTGCTGCCGGCCGTCCGCGACGCCGGCTATCGGGTGTTCGCGTTCGACCTGCTCGGCTTTGGGCGTTCGGAGAAGCCGGCGTTCGAGCGCGACACTTCCGTAGCAGCCCAAGCTGAGCTCCTCGACGAGCTGTTGGAAGATTGGGACGTCCCGAGCGCGCATCTCGTGGGGCACGACCTAGGTGGGGCTGTGAGCATGATCTTCGCCGTTCGGCATCCCGAGCGCGTACGTAGCCTCCTATTGGCTGACACCGTCAGCTACGACTCCTGGCCATCGGAGACGTGGCAAGCGATCATTGCGGACCGCATGGACGACTATCAGGCCATGCCGCTGGACGACTTTCGCGAGATGATGACCCGCCAGTTGCGCATGACCGTCTTTGACAAATCCCGCATGAGCGGCGACACGCTCGAGGCGTATCTGGCCCCGTTCCGCACGGAGATCGGCAAGGTGGCCTTTTTCGCCCACCAAGTGCGGCACTACGACTCGCGCTACACCGAAGCGATCGAGGACGATCTCGCCCATCTGACGATGCCGGTACGGATCGTCTGGGGCGAGAACGACGAGTGGCAGCCGCTCGCCTACGGCAAGCGGCTACAGGAGGACATTCCCGAGGCCACGCTCGTGACAATCCCCGATGCCGGCCACTTCGTCATGGAAGACGCCCCGGAGCGGGTCCGACACGCGATCGCCACGTTTCTGGGCCAGATAGAGGACCCCCCTTAATTCGGATCCCGTCTGCCCCGCGGGCTGTTGGAAAGTCAAGCCCGCGGCGACACGTCTCGATCGACCGCCTGGGCTGGCAGAGGCCCACAACGGAAGTCAGCGTGCCCACCGCGGCCAATGGTCCAACTGAAGGCCCCCTTTTACGCCTCCCACGACGGCACAAACGTGCAGTTGGCCTTCGTCCACGCGGAAAACGTTCGTGGCTCAGCAGCCAGGTGCAACGGCAAGAGATCTCGGCACTGGATCAACAAGCGAGGCAAAGTCAACGCATCCGGGGGCCAGTCAGCTCGGTCGAACGCCATGCTGGCGATGGGCTGTGCCGTTTGGACGAGTTCGTCGTGTGCCGCAGACGGCAGTGCCAATTCACAGTGGTCCCGAATCGCCTGAGCAAACCGCCGGCGCGATGCCGACGTCGGGGAGGGGACATCCGCGCCACAGCGCACTCGAACGTCACCGAGCGTGTAATCGGATGGGGTCGCGGGGCGCATCAACGCTTCGATCGCAGGATCTGCAGTGCCGTTGGCCGTGCGCACCGCCGCGATCAGCGGGTAGGCCTGATCGCTCGCTACGGATCGCTGGCGCACCATGGTGGAGAGGTCCACCGCGAGGAATCCCGTGTATAACGTCTCCATCTGCACGCTCGTCGTGGAGACGCCGATCACAGCCAAGACGACGACGAGCGCCACGGCCACTTCTTTATGCAGAACCGACGTCGTGCGGGGCACGCGCACGATTGCTCCTTCGATCGCAAGGTTCGGGACTGGCACCCTAGTGATCGCCCCTTCGGCCGACAATTGGAAGTCTCTGGACGAGCCCCCCGTCGTTCCCTATCATGCCGGCCACAAGGAGGCAACAATGCAGCACGTGTTTGGGGAGACCCGTTGGGGATGCTGGCGGCATTTCGCGCTGATTGCGATCCTCCTCTCTGTGGTGCCAGTGGGGGCTGCACAGCCCCTGCCGGACTTGGCAGTCGTCGATCTGGCCGTGGAGCCGGAACCGATCGAGACGGGCCGCCCGGCCGAGATGGTCGTGACGATCGCCAATGAGGGGCGGAGCTCGCTGTTGCGCTCGTTCAACGTGGACATCCGGGTGGGGACCGAACTCGTGCACAGCGGGCGCGTGTCGACGCCGCTGCAGCCGAATCAGTCGATCGAGGTGAGCGGGACCTGGGACAATCCGACCGAGGGCGAGCACCGCGTGCGCGTGCGCGCCGACCCCTTCGATCGCGTCGATGAGGCCGACGAAGAGAACAACGAACTGCGCACTACCCTCACCGTGCAGCCCCCCCAAAGTGTCCGCTCGATCACTGATCCGTTGTTGGAAGCCATTGCGGGCGGCCTGATCGAGGCAGGCCAGGCGCTAGAGGTCGAACACACCTCGGATACGTTCCAACTGATCAGCAACTTTGAGGCCGCGTTCGAGAGCATCGCAACCGCCTACCGACAGAGCGTCCGCACGATGGCCGCCATCGTCAACCCCGCTCCTGACCCCTTCCAGACGATGCCACAGGTGACCCGAGGCGAGCGCATCCTCGAACTCTACGACACGATGGCGGAGGACTTCCAAACCGCCAAGACGGGCTTGGCCCAGGCCCAAGTCCAATCCCTGTTGGACGCGTTCAACAACGTTCAGGCCAAGAGCGAGCAATTGGCGTCGATCTCGCAGCCGGCATTCGATCTCAGTCGACTGAGCGAAACGTTGGCGCTGTTGGATGAAGCATTCCTCGAGGCGGAGAAACTTCGAGACGCGCTCAACGGCGAGCCGAACGTCGACGTGGAAGCCGCGACCTCAAAGCTGGTCGATTTGCTCGGCCAGATGGGAGATATTTGGACCCAAGTCGGCACGACCATCCAAGACGGAGCCGCGACATGGTCGGCCGAGGTGACCGATCTGGATGGGGCGTCGATCGGGCGTTATCGAGCTGGCGAGCCCCTCCGGATCGCCGTGCCCGCCGCGCGCTCGTTGACGTTTTGGGTCTACAACGCCGCGGGCGACCGCGTCGCCGCGATGGGTGGGCCTCGAGATCGCCTGGTCTGGCGTGGCACCAACGGGTCCGGCAACGCGCTCCCCGCCGGGACGTACTACTATCGCCTCCGCATGGGCAACGGCACGCCGAAGGCCCGCGTCGAGCTGGGCGAGATCCGCATCCGCCCATCGAGCGACAATTGAGCACGTCCATCCAACACTGGCACTGACCCGAACCGGACGATGCAACTGACTCGATTCGTAGCCGAGCGGGGCACAGCGGATGCTGTGCCCCGCTCGATCATCCGTTGCGTCGGGCGTTGTCGCGTTGCAGCGAGCGTTAGAGGTCGTCGGCGGTAATGGTCTGGACCTCGACCGGCATGAACTGGCCGTTCGCCAGCTCGTTGTACATGAGCGAGTTGAGCACGGCCATCCGTGCGGCGCTGACGCCGAGCTGGCCCATCAGCGAGGGCTGCTGCGCGACCGTGGCGTCCATGTTGCCCTCGCGGATCGCCTCCAATGCCGGGTCGATGGCGTCGAAGCCGACGATCCGAATCCGCTCGCCGTTCGGTCGCGTCGCGTCGGCCTGCTGGATCGCCTGCAGCGCGCCCAGCGCCATCTGGTCGTTGGCCGCCACGACCGCGTCGACCTCATTCGGGTTGGCCTGGAGGATGTTCTGCATCACGGTGACGGCCTCGGCCTGATCGAAGCCGGCCGGCTGGCTGGCGATGATCTCCATGTCGGGGGCGATCTCAGCTAGCTCGTCCTCGAAGCCCTGGCGTCGGTCGCGGGCGGCGGAGGTGCCGGGGATGCCCTCGAGCTCGACCACGTTGCCCTCGCCGTCGAGCGCGTCGGCCACGAAGCGGGCCTGGAGCCGGCCGCCGAAGACGTTGTCCGAGGCGATCTGCGCCTCAACTTGGGCGTCACCGCTGGTATCGATGGCACGATCAATGGCGAAGACCGGAATGTCGGCATCGTTGGCTTGATTGACGGCGGGCACGATGCCGGCGCTGTCCACGGGGTTGATGAGCAAGGCGTCCACGTTCTGGCTGATGAGATCCTGGACGTCGGAGACCTGGGTGGAGAGATCGTTCTGCGCGTCGGTGACGACCAGATCGACGCCGAGTC
>CAZMNF010000005.1:0-76774 GCA_964567595.1 uncultured Thermotogae bacterium
ATCAGCGACGGATCTCGACGTGGACGCCCTTGCGCGTCGGATCGATGACGGCGGAAATGAGCGCGCTCAGCATGCTGATCAGCAGCGCGCCGAGCAGCGCCCAGCCGAAGCCGTCGATGTCGATGCCGGACACGAGCGCGCCCGTCAGATAAAGGATGAAGGCGTTGATGACGAGCATGAACAGGCCGAGCGTAAAGATCGTGGCCGGAAGCGTAAAGATGACCAGAACGGGGCGGAGGAAGGCGTTGAGCAGGCCGAGGGCGAGCCCCGCCCAAATGGCGGTGGCGAAGTCCGCAACCTGGATGTGCGGGTGCAGCAGCGCCCCGACGGCGTAGATGGAGAGCGTCCCCGCGATCCAGCGCGCCAACCCGCGCAGAAGTCGATCTTGCGTCATGCCGAATCGATTGTAGGCTGTCGGGGCTTCCGCGTGCAATTTCCCGTGCCTTGCAGCTCCAGCGAGACGGATTTAGAGTGGCGCGGTCGGGCACGACGGGAGCGTCGCCATGTTTTTGCCGATTCGCGATTACCGCCGCAGTCGCACCACGCCCGTCCTGACGTTCGTCATCATCGGCATCAACGTCCTTGTCTTCCTCTTCCAGACGTTTGTGGTGGGCGGCAGCGGCGGCGAGGCCGACTACGGCATCGTCCGCGGCTCCCAGTGCATCCCGCTGTCCGGGGGCGATCGCTTCATCTTCGCGAACGGCGTCAAGCCGTGCGAGCTCTTCGGCAGCTGCGGCGACACCCAGGTCTGCGTTATCGAAAACCGCCGCGTCGTCGAGGTGACGACCGTCGAGGGGCCGTTTCCGGAGTCCCGCTTGCCCGCGTGGCTGACGATCTTCTCGGCGATGTTCGTCCACGGCGGGCTGCTCCACATCGCCAGCAACATGTGGTTCCTCTGGATCTTCGGCGACAACGTCGAAGACCGCATGGGCACGGGGCGATTTTTGGCCTTCTATCTCCTGACGGGGCTGGTCGCCGCGGCGGCCCAGATCCTGAGCAATCCCGCGAGCACCACGCCTATGGTGGGGGCCAGCGGCGCCGTCGCCGGCGTATTGGGCGCCTACATGATGCTCTACCCGCGCGGCCGGGTGCTGACGCTCATGTGGATCGTCTGGTTCATTCAGTTCATCGAGCTGCCGGCGGTCATCGTGCTCGGCATGTGGATCCTGCTCCAAGTCATCCAAGCGCTGATCGGGCAAGGCATGCTGTCGGGCGGCGGCGTGGCCTACCTCGCCCACATTGGCGGCTTTCTTGCAGGAGTGGTGCTCGTGAAGGTCTTCGCTCGGCCGGAGCAGCCGGATTACTTATAGTAGTTGGCGTTGATCTCGATGAATTCGCGCCACTGCTCCGGCAGATCCTCCTCGGGATAGATGGCCTCAACCGGACAGACGGCCGCGCACGCCGCGCAGTTGATGCAGGTCTCGGGGTCAATATAGAGCATGCGAACGTCGGCGAACTCAGCTTCATCGGGCCGGGGATGGATGCAGTCCACGGGGCAGACTTGCACGCATTCCGTCGACTTTTCGTCCACGCAAGGTTGGGCGATCACAAAGGCCATCGGCAATGCTCCCTTCTTGGATGATCCAGATCAAGTATAGCAACGCCGCAAAGAGCGCCGCAATGCCGACTAGGTCGCGGGACCGGCCTGTCGCCACGAGCGCTGTTACCATGGGCCCATGAGCCCGGTGCTCGGCAGCCGTAAGCGATTCCTCTACCGTGTGCTCGTCTACGGCGCGACGCCGCTGTTGGGCCTGTTCGTCTTTCTTGACAACCCGAACGACCTGCGCGGCCGCGTCATCGGCGGTCTGGCCATTCTGGCCGGGGCCGTGTCGCTCGTGCTGCTCATCACGCGGATGCGCGATCCGTGGGGCGCGATCCGTTACGCCATCCGCCCCGTTCCGATGCTGAAATCCGTCTTGGCCAGTTGGCCACGCCATCAGGGCCATCAGGGCACGGATGATGGAGACCTCGTCTTCTCCCTTCAGGCCCATCTCAGCCAACAGTTGCCCGATCTGGCGATCGGCATCGGCGATCCCCAGGACGATGCCGTCCTGACGTTGGGCGATGACGTGACGGTGATCCCCACCGCGCCCCCCCAGACGATCGCGGAACGGGATGGGCTGCTCGAGCGTTTGGAGGCACTGTCTTCGCCGCTGGAGAGCCGTGCGATGGTGCTCGTGCTTGCGGCTTCGGACGCAGCAGGAGCGACGGATGAAGCTGATCTATCGCATCTTGACCGGACTCGCGGCGTTTACGTCGTCCGTGTTTAGCCGGCAAACAGTCGGTGCAGCGGCAGCTTCCGCATGGCCAGGTCGAGCAGGAACAGCACGAGCGAGGCCAGCGCTAGCGAGGACCAGATGTCTTGGTACGCGTACGCCCGTCCCTCGAGGAGCGACGGCGCTTCGTTGATCGACTCAAGGTACCGGCCGCCGGTCGTCTCGGCCATCCGGCGCAGCGATTCGGAATTGAGCCCGATGCGGCGGTATTCCTCCGGGTACGGCACGCTGATTGTCTCCTGGACGCGGCCGAGCTGATCGCTGCCCACATTGAGCAGATGAACCCCTTCGGCGACGTCCTCCAGGGTCGCCCGGTAGCGCCCGGGCGCGATGCGCTCGAACGCGAGCGAGCGCGGCTCGGACCCGAGCGAGGCCACGCGGCCCTGCACGTCGGCGTCGTTGAGCCAGCGCCCGTCCTGTTGCGCATCCACGGTCACGGTGAGCCTGGAACCGTCCAGATCCCGACGGACGTCGAGACTGTCCGGGCGTAGCGCGCTCTTGCTGTAGACCTGGCCCAAAATATCCGACATCAAGTTGCTCAAGCCGGACCACTGCAGCCACTGTTCCGCGTCGGTCTCGCTGAGCGCGGTGTTCAAGACCGCCGCCTTGCCGAGGCCGTAGCGCCACGTGCTCACCAGCGGATCGTCCGGGCCATCTTCCGGCCCGACGAACAATTCCGTCTTGGCGCTCGGCTTCTCGAACGTCAGGACATACCCGCCCACGGGCGGAACCGCCGCCGGATCCACTTGGCGAAGCTCATCGGCGAACGGGCCCGAGCGGACCGGAATGGGGCCCTTGATCCAACGGGCCCGCTGGAGCCGGATCAGCTCCTCCAGCGTGATTTCGGGCAGATCGCGCGCGTCCGAGACGGGGTACTTCTTCCCCACGCCGACCTCGGCCAGGCGCCACATCAGCTCGCGATCGGCTTGATTGCCGATCGCGATCGACGACGCCGTGATCGGGCTCTGCTCGACGTTCCGGAACAGCGACGGAAAGTCGCGACGCTCACGGACGAACTTTCCGTCCGAAAAGACGAGGGTGTGTCGCACTCGAGCGTCAGCGCCTTGGAGGGCCTCCACGGCGTCCTCGAGCGCCGGATGGGCGTCCGTGCCGCCGCTGGGGCTGAGCTCCTCGATCGATTGCAGAATCTCCTCGCGACGGCCCTCGACGGGCCCGAGCTCGACGAGCCAGTCGTGCGTGGCGTCGAAGCCGATGATGCCCACGAGGTCCTCGCTGTTCAGCTTCTGCACGGCGCGCATTGCGGCCTGTTTCAACAGGTCAATCTTCTGACCCTGGCCGGCCAGCTCGCCCATTGAGCCCGACCGGTCCAGCACCATGACGAGCCCGAGCGCGGGCTTGCGCATCTCCTCCGGCCCCTCGTATGTGACGGGCAGGATCTTCTCGAACTTCGGATCCGCAAAGTTCTGCACGGCATCGCGGCCCTGGATGAGCCAGAAACCGCCGCCCAGGTCGCGGACGTAGCGCTCCAGCACCCCTTGCTGGCGGTCCGTGAGCGAGCGCAACGGGACGTTCTCAAAAATGACCGCCCGATACGGCAATAGCGCCGACAACGACGGAGCAAACTCGTTCAACGACACGCTCGTATGCGCCGAGCCCGTCTCGTTCAAAACGCGGCTCAACGTCGACGAGGGAGCGCTCTCGTCGGGGCCGCGCACGACGAGCACGCGCGGCTCGCCCGTCGCGCGCACCACCTGCTCGTAACGATTGTTCTCGCTCAGGACGTCGCCCTCGGCGACGAGCTCAACCCGATAGGCATGGGCGCCGGACTCGGCGAGTTCATCTTCGTGTTCCACGACGTTGAGCCCGGCGTGGAGCTCGAGCGACCGTTCGCGGATGAGCGACCCGTCGCGGTAGACGAGCAATTGGGCGTCGGCCGATTCGCCCGCATAGACCACTGTCCGCAGGCTGAACGGCAGATCGGTGGCGACCTCGTTCGGGGCCTGCAGCGCTTGGATCGCCAGCTCGTCCCGCGGGGCCGACAACGGGACCGGGGCAATGGCGATGCCCTCACGCCGAGCGCGCGCCAGCGAGGTCGCCATATCGCCGCCTGTCGGCTGACCGTCGGAGAGCAGCACGATCGTCCGGGTGGCGTCCTCGGGAAACGTCGCCATGGCGAGATCCAGCGCGGCCGATACGTTCGTCCCCTCGGGATCAACCTCCGTGTTCAGCTGCGCCATCTCGAGCGTCCCTTGGAACGGCCGCTCCACGTAGGCCTCCTTGCCGAAGACGATGACCCCGTACTCGGTGTTGGGCTGCGGTTGCGACAGGCCGTTCAGTCGATCGATCAGCTCGGCCTCCGAGGTCGCCGCCTGCGCGCTGGCGGACCGATCCACGAGCACGTAAACGGCGTGCTCGTCCACGGCGCTGCGCAACTGCGGGCCGCCGAGCGCAAGGATGAGCGCGAGGATGGCCAACAGCCGCAAGCCGATCGCGAGCTTATCCGCGAGCGACTTGCGGATCAGCCCGCGACGTTGGAGGCCGACGTACAGCGCGGGAATAACCAACAGCGCCAACGGCCACAGCTCGGTCAAGCGGATCATTCGCCTCTCCTTCCGACAATACCTGCCCAACGGGGGCGATCATAGGTCCACAGCTCGACGACGAGCAGGCCGAGCCCCAGCGCCAAGGCCCAGGGCCACAGCGGCCGTTCCGACGCCAGGGCGCGATCGTCAGCAGCCGGGGACGGCGTCGGGGCAGCCGTCGTCGAGGCCGCGTTGTCGCTGGGCCGGCTCAACTTGGATTCGGACGCCGGCACGTTGGCCGCGAAGTCGTACGTGGTTGAGCCCTGCGTGACCCGATAGATGCCGGGCTGGTCAAGGCGCCCGCACGCGGCATCGTCCTGCCCCACCCGACACGAGCGGCCGTCGGGATCCGTGATCTGGGCTTCCCCTTCCAGGCGATCGAGCGGCAGCTCCTCCCCGGCGACGAACGCGGTCGTGCGGTCGACGCGCGGCGCGAGCCACTCCGTCAGGCGCGACAAGAGGATGGGAAAGTCGACGGACAGACCCAAGTTGGATTGGCTCAGGTCAACGCCGACGTAGGCCAGCCGAACGCTCCCACTGGCCACCACGTAGAGGACGGGGGACCCGTCGGCGGACAGGAGGACCTCGCCATCCGAGGCGACCTCCACCGCGGGCACCTCGCCCAGGCGCCAATCGCTCGGGTCTACCCCCTGTAGCGTCGGATGATCGCGCTCGATGACGACGTCACCGCCGGAGGTGCCCGGCGTCGCCTCGATCCACGGCGGCATGGCGCTGCCCACGAGCAGATAGCGACCGGGCTGGGGGGACTCGATCGTCGTGTTGTGGGCGAGCGTCAAGTCGGCGCCCTCGGGCGACGACGTCGCCGACTCCTCGCCTTGGCGGATGACTTCAGCACGCCCGGCCCGCTCAAAGAAACGGCTCAAATAGAAGCTATCCTCGCCAACCCAGCGGATCCGCCGTGGGCGCTGCTGCGGCAGCGTCGCGTAGCGGGCGTTGTCGTCGGAGCGCGCGTCCGGCCCCTCCCCCGGATCGATCTCGGCGACGAACGGGCCCGCCGGCACTTCCGGGCGACTGACGTCCAGCTCGGCCGTGCCCTTGGCCGGCACGTCGACGGCCTGCTCCGCCACGGTCGCCTCGGACGAGCGGATCTCGACCGGCAAAGACCGTTCGGCATCGTCCCCGTTCCAAACCTGGAGCACGAAGGCGACGCCTCGACCGTTCGGCTGCGACCGAGCTTTGAACGAGGTCACCGCGACGTTCGCCGTCTCGGCCCCCGACCCGATCACCTCGATCTGCCAGCCGAGAGCCGCCACCTGGGCCGACGGCGGTTCGTCGGTCAGATAGACCACGCGATCGACGCCGTTCGGGAACTGGCTCTCCACCAGGCGCAGCAGGGCCGCCGGATCCGCATTGTTCTGATAGCTCGGCTCAAAGCCGTCAAGAACGCGCCGAACGGTCGCATGAGTCGTCGTCGGCGCGACCAATAGCTCGCTGTTGCGCTGAGCTTGGAACAGGGCCGCCTCAGCCGCGGCGTGGTTCGACAGCACCTCTCGGGCCCTTGCGATGGCCGCTTCGTAGCGAGGCTCGCCGTCGGGCGTCATGTCGGCGCGCATGCTGGCGCTGCCGTCCAGGACGATCGCGAGCGTCTGCGCCCCTCCAGCTGTGGTGGTCATGACGGGCTGGGCAAGCGCCAGCACGACGGCGATGAGCGCGAGCAGCTGGAGGATCAACCCGAGCAAGGGCATCCGTTCCAGGCGCAGCGCGCTTCGCGGCTGGCGCTCCACGCCGCGCCAGAACAAAAGCGACGACACGTAGCGCGGCTCCGCCTGGCGCTTGAGGAAATAGATCGCGGCGACGAGGCCGCCAAGGCCCAACAGCCAGAGCGCACCGCTCGCAAGCAGCGTCATTGCACAACCGCCCCTTCCTGCAACGCACCCGTGACCATTTCATCCAACGGGGTTGCCGAGGACAGACGCAGGTAGCGCATGCCCCGTGCCTCACAGAACCTTTCCAGGTCGTCCTGGAACTGGCGCACGCGCTGCCGATAGGCCCGTCGCGCCGACTCGTCGACGTACATGGGCAGCTCGGCGTCGCTTTCAATGTCCTGCAACCGCAGTTCGCCCGTAGCTTCGGGCTCAGTCTCCTCGGGCGCCAACAGATGCAGCACGATCACCTCGTAGCCGTGGTAGCGCAGTCGGGCCAGCCCGTCCTCGTAGCCGCCTTCGCTCAGCATATCGCTGATCACGACGGCGACGCCGCTTTCGCGGCGGACGCGGGTGAAGTGCGCCAAGGACTCGTCGATCGAGGTCTCGCCGGCGGGCTCGACCGACTGGAGAAATTGGAAAATTTGAAAAATCTGGCCGTGGCCGCCGCGCGGCGGCACGCCCTGGGTCAGCGAGCTGGCGAAGGGGAAGATCCCAACCCGGTTGAGTTCCTTGAGGCTCAGATAGGCCAACGCGCCGGCCAGCTGCGCGGCCGCCGTCGACTTGCCGCCGACGCCCATGGACCGGCTCGTGTCGAGAAAGACATAGATCGGCACGTCCTCCTCGCGCGAGAAGACCTTGATGAAGAGCTTCCCGAGTCGCCCGTAGAGGTTCCAATCGACGTAGCGCAGGTCGTCGCCCGGATAGTATTCCTTGTACTCGGCAAACTCCAGGCTCATTCCCGCCCGCGAGGTCAGGTGGCCCCCGCCCAGGGTCCCGCGGAAGCGCCCGCGAATGACGAGCTCCAGACGCTCCAGGGTGGTCAAAAAATCCGGGTCAAGCAGCAGGGCCATGCGCTACTCCTCGGGAATCGCGTCGCGGACCTGATGCAGGATTGCGTCGACCGTCACGCCCTCGGCCTCGCCACGGAAATTGCGGATAATGCGATGCCGCAGCGCCGGCTCGACGACGGCGTTGATGTCCCGCAACCGCGTGTTGGGCTCGCCGTCGAGGAACGCGTTCGCCTTGGCGCCCCACAACAGCGCAATCGCGGCTCGCGGACTGGCACCGTAGGAGACGTAGTCCTGGACCATTTGCGGCGCTTCCTCGGCCTGCGGGTGCGTCGCGTTGACCAGTCGGGTGATGTAGCGTCGCAAGGGGGCGGCCACCGGCATGTCCGCGACCAGGCGTCGGGCCTCCCGGATCGCGTCCTGGTCGACCATTTGCTCCAGGGAACGGGTCCCTTCCCGACTCGTCAGGTGACGCTCCAGGATCTCATCCAGCTCGTCCAGGTTGGGATAGTCGAGCACGAGCTTGAAGAAGAAGCGGTCGATCTGGGCCTCGGGGAGCGGGTACGTCCCTTCCATCTCGATGGGATTCTGCGTGGCGAGCACGATGAACGGCTCCTCCAGTTGATACGTTTCGCCGCCGACGGTGACGCCGCGCTCCTGCATGGCCTCCAAGAGCGCGGACTGCGTCTTCGGCGTCGCCCGGTTGATCTCGTCGGCAAGCACAATGTGGGCGAATATCGGCCCCGCGGAGAACTGGAAGTAGCGATGCCCGTGCTCGTCCTCGCTGATGATGTTGGTGCCCAAGATATCGGCCGGCATCAGATCCGGGGTAAACTGGATCCGTGAGAAGTCGAGCCCGAGGATGGTCCCGAGCGATTTGACGAGCATCGTCTTGCCCAAGCCAGGGACGCCTTCGAGCAGCACGTGGCCGTTGCAGATGAGCGCGATCAGCGTGCCCCGAATCGCTTCTCGATGGCCGACGATGACGGACTCGAGGCCCTCGCGCAGCCGCCCGAACGTCTCGGCGCCGCTGTCGAGGCGCTGGTCCAATGGCTGGGCACGGCTGGATGGGTTGGGGGCCATGGCGTCACTCTCCCTCTGCCAATGACAGGAAATAGGCTCGCACGAGGTCTCGGACCTCGGGCGGCAGATCCCGGGAGCGCAGCAGCGTCTCCACGCGATCGGGATTCAGCTCCAGCTGCCGTGAACCGTCGCCGGCGGGGCTGCCGCTGACGTCGAAGGGAACGCCGCGCGTCATCTTGGATTGTAGGGTCTCCATGTCCTGCGGAAGCTCGGGCGACTCGATGCGCACGTCGTTGGCGGGCTCGTTGTCGGTCGACTCGGAGGGTCCCGCTTGATCCTCACCAGGGCCCATGCCGGGAGCGGATCCGCCCGACTGGCCGGACCCGTTCTGTTCGCCCTGCGATTGGCCCTCGGCATTTCCGCCGTCGGCCCCCTCGATGTTCCCGTCGCCCGACGCCGAACTCTCGGACGATTCGGACGAGTCGCCGCTCCCCTCCGATTGGCCTTCGGACTGGCCCGTGCCGGACGTCTCGCCTTGCTGGTTGCCCGAGGAAGCCTGTTGGCCGTTCTCACCTTGGCCCGATTCGGCTTGGCCTTGTTGCCCCTGTGAGCTGGCCTGTTCGCCGGACTGGGACGACTCGTTCCCTTGGGAGGCTTCGGACTCGCCGCCCTCGCCCTCGTTCGGGCCGGACCCGCTCTCGGAGCGCTGCGGCCCATCGGCCTCCTGCGACTGGGGTTGGCCGTCGCCGTCACGCTGACTCTCCGGCGGGTTTTGGCTCTGCGAGGGCTCCTGCGATGAGGCCTGTTGGCCCTCAGCTTGCCCCTGTCGGGTTCCGTCGGCATTGCCGCTGGAGCGACGTTGACCGTCCGAACTGGGCGAGTCGTCGCGCCCGTTGTTGCTTTGTTGGGCCCGTTGCCGTCGGCGATCCAGCTCGTCCATGGCGTCCTGCATGCGCTGCTGCATCTCATTCCGACTGTCCGACTGTGAGGCCTGCTCCAGGAGTTCCTCTGTCGAGGGTGACCGTGCCTCCTGTGCAAGCTGGTCCAGTTCGCGCTGGGCGGTCTCCAACGACACGTTGCCCGCGGCCATGCGCTGTTGGATGCTCTGCAGCTCGCGCCGGAGCTCCGCCGCGCTCATGCGCTCATTTTCGCTCGCATTCCCGGATGAAGCTTGCGATCCCCCTGACGGGTTGCCTTCGCCGGAGGACGCATTGGCGCAATCGCTGCGAGCATTGGGCCTCAACATCGTCGTGGAAGCCCCGCCGTCGTCGTCGCACGGCGAGGCGGTTTGAGCCTCAGATGGATCGGCAGCGTCCGAGTCGCCGGATGATGTTCCTGGCGAGCTCCCGGCATCCGACCTTTCGTCCGGCGATGCCACAACCGGCTGGTCTCCGCCCATCCCCGA
This sequence comes from uncultured Thermotogae bacterium, assembly GCA_964567595.1. Lineage (GTDB taxonomy): Bacteria > Bipolaricaulota > Bipolaricaulia > RBG-16-55-9 > RBG-16-55-9 > CAZMNF01. The sequence goes on from CAZMNF010000005.1 coordinate 9,922, forward strand.
TGCCAGCAGGGACTGCATCGACAGCGGGGGCACGCCGACGACCCACATCGCCAACAACGCCGCGGCGGCCACCGCGACGCCGCCGAACGCGGCCCAACCACGGCGCTGGCGTCGGCTGGGCCGGAGCGCTCGTTTCGGGTCGGGGTCCGTGTGGCCGATTTGCTGGTAGAGCAGGGGCAAATAGGGGTTGCGATCGTCGCGCTGGCGAATCTCGTGGATCGTGGCCAGCTTTTCGCCAAGATCGTAGCTGCGGTCGAGCCGATACAGGTCCCGCTGCAGCTGGATCGGCCGCCGTCGGCCCAGCAGGCTTCCGATCCACAGCCCGACTCCGTTGCCGAGGATCAGCAACCACCATGGCTGAATCAGCGACATCAAGCCGAGAAAGACGCCGATCAAGTGGGCCAGCGTCAGCGACATGGTGATCAGGCCGCCGACTTGCGCCCCCGCCCGAGCATTGAGCTGCCGACGGCGTTTGGTCACGGTCTTTTCCACGATCTTGAAGCTACGATCGTTCATAGGCCCTCCTAACGGAAATCGTCAGCGCGAGGCCGAGCGCGATCCAGACGAGCGCACCCTGCAAGAGCAGCCCCCACGCGTCGACACCTTGCGCCATGAGCCCGTCCAGCGTCCGGAACGGCCCGATGATGCCGACAACCGGCAGCTGTTGGCCGACGCCGGCCAGGATGAGATACGCAACAACCCCCCCGTACTTGACGTTGAACCGCACGATGTCCGACCAAGGCGCCAGCTCGAGGCGCCACCCGGCCAGGCCGAGCATCAAGCCCCAGAGGCCCAAGTGCACAAGCACGAGCGCCAACACGGCCAACGATCGGACGTGGGCCATCATGTAGGCGGCCCAGTACGGCAGCGCCAGCGCCAGCGCAAACAGCACGCGCACAGCAAGGTGCCGGAGCTGACCGCCAAAACTGAGTCGCGCCCCCCAGCGGCGCTCGGCTTGGCCCATGGTCAGGGCCAACACCCCGAATAGCAGGCAGAACAGCGCCGTGTAGATCGCCAGCGTATTACCAACTGAGTCCCAGGCGATCTCGCCGATGCGCTGTTCCATGGGCAGGGCCAACAGCGCCACGATGCCGGTGAAAATGACGTACGTGATCGTTGCCGACCACGTGGCCCGCTCGATCAGATAATCGGGCTGAAGGCGGGGCATCCCCGCGCGAAACAGCCTCGCCACTCGACTGCGATTCGGCGTCACATCGTCCGTCATGTTACCAAGGTGTCACCAGCAACAGTCGCCACGTCTCGCGATACTCCTCCGGTTGAACGTCGAAGCCAGGCTCACGTATCCACGCCAACAGTGCCCAGGGGTCGCCCCGCTCGCGCAGTCGGCGATCGACGGCGTTGAAAAGCGTCCGCTTGGCTGCGGAAGCGAACCCACCAGGGGGGCGACCCTCGCTGGCGTCCCATGGCTTCGCGGTGGCCTCCGCGTCGTCCAGATTGATCACAGCCTGCGTGTCGGGAGCAATCGACGTTGTCGAGCCGGTTGCGTAATCGCCCTGGTGCCATACCAGCGGCTGTCGAAGCTGAGATCCGCTCCCATTGTAGATGCGCACTCCGTCGGGTTCGACACTCGAATCCCCTGTCGGCTCCGCGCGCACATCCAGACGACGGACCGATTCCAGGGCCACGTCGTACACCTGCCGGGGCACAAGCGTTGCTGATCGGGGCTCGACGGCGGCTCCCGCGTCCGTGATGGCGATGTCGGTCCGTCGCAGCGGGAGGACGGCCGTGTCGGTCGGCAGCGTCCAACGCGGGGTGAGACGACGCTTCGGCATGGCGCTGTGGCCGGTCGCCTCGTGCACCAGGCCTGATCTCGCGCTGCCCCACATGATGCTGGCTTCGAGGGCCTGGACTCGCTCGGAGAAGGCGGGCTGGCCACTATAGCCGACCACGAACGCTGCCGCCAGCCCGATCCAGATCACCATGCCCACCCAAAGCCGATGCCATTCCGCCTCGTCGGATGTGCCGTCGTCGCTGGACGCTGTCGATGCGTGGAACCGTCCACCGCTCCTCCACGGCGTCCGCCGCAGGGCCCAGAGCAGGAGCAGGCCGATGCCGAGCACGTAGGCCGTAAACGCGCCCGCGACGACGACCTTATCGGGATAGTACAACGGCATGCGACGGAACAGTTGCGCGCCCAATTCGAAGGGGCCCTCCAGCTCCGTTCGCCCCGGTTCCAGCCGGGACCAGATCTCGGCCTGAGCAGGGCCGGTCTCGGTGAGCGACAGCGCCGAAAATGACACTTCGCCCCGCCCGACACGCCAGCGCGTCAACAGCGGATGCCCGTCGTCGGCGTAGACAACTTGGCCTTTGGCTTCGCCTTGGGCCATGCGGGCGCCGAACGCCTCCGGTGACGCCACCGATTCGACGCGGAACGGGCTGAGCTCGTTCAGCCAGTCCGCATCCTGGCGATAGGCGTTGCCGCCCGAGAGAACAACGAGCTCGCCGCCGCTGGTGACCCATCGGCGAATCGCGGCCTGCTGGTCCTTGGAGATCTGGGTCACATCCAGACGGCCCAAGTAAAGTCGCTTGACGCCGCCGTACGCGCGCCAGTCTTGGGGCAGATCAGCGGCGCTGAGTTGGATCGTCGTCTCGCCGGTGGGCAGCTCCTGGAGATAACCCGTATCGCTGGCCATGAGAACCAGCCCTCGGCGGCGTTTATCATCAAGGGCCACATCGCGGCGGACAAGCGCCTGCCCCTTCGAGCGGAGGACAACTGACAATTCCGGAGAATCGCCGTTGGGCGGAGGATCGCCGTACAGCGGCTGATGGAACGTGTAGCGCAGCCGCGCCTTCGGCCCGAGCGTCACGGAGCGCTCCCCTTCGATCGTGCGGGACGCCTCCATCAGCGGACGCCACGTTTGGCGGACGATCAGCCGCCCGTCGATGGGCACCCCCTCGTGGTCGACCTCAACGGTAATGGGCGCGGTCTCACCGGGGACGAAGGCGCCCTTGAAGCCCACGCTGACCTCGAGCGAGGGCCCCGATTGGGCCAGGATGGACGGGCTTGGAGCGAGACCGATCACGATCCCGAGGAGAACGACGATGAGGCCTTCCGCCGTTCGTCGTTGTCGTCGAGCCCATCGCCATCTCAAGCCGTCGGACACGCTCATCGGTCCTCCTCGTCCGGATCGACACGGATGAAAGGTTAGATTAAGGCTCGCTCCGCGAAGCGTCAACCGCTTTCCGGAGCCTCTCGTCCCCTCGCATATCGGCTCTTCCCAACGGCTCAGGCCGAATCGGTTCCCGCGCTGCTCGCCCCTCGGAGATCGATTGACAGGGAGGCCCCTCGACCCCGTATGCTGGATGCCCCATGACCAGCGATATCATCGAGATCGACGGGTCGAGCGGGGGCGGATCCATTGTCCGGCTGGGCGTCGGCTTGGCCACCGCTTGCGGCCAGCCGATCCGGATCGTCAACGTCCGGGAGGCTCGCAAGAACCCGGGCCTCAAGGCCCAACATCTGGCCGGCGTCCAGGCCGTCGCCGATCTGTGCAACGCCGAACTCAATGGGGCCGAGATCCACTCACGCGAGTTGACGTTCGCCCCCGGATCGACGTGGACATCGAAGGTCAGCGTCAACATTCCGACGGCGGGCTCGGTGGGGCTAGCCTTGCAACCCATCCAGCTCGCCATGCTGGGTGCTGATCGGGACGTGACTGTGGAGGTGCAAGGGGGTGGGACCATTGCCAAGTGGGCCCCACCGTTGCCCTATCTCGCCCACGTCACGCATCGCGTCCTGGCCGAGTGGGGCCAACCGATCGAAGTGTGGACGGACCGCCACGGCTTCTTTCCCAAGGGCGGAGCTCGTGTCCGGGCCCAACTTTCCCCGCCCACGACGGGCGATCCGCTGGAGGTGACCGACCGAGGCCGTCTCAAGCGGATCGAAGGTCGATCGCTGGCGAGCGAGGCACTGCGCGAGCGCGAGGTTGCCGAGCGCCAAGCGCAAGCCGCCGAAGCCGAACTCCGCGAAGTACTGTCGGAGACGCCCGTCTACGTCGAACCGGGCTACGTCGACACGGCCTCCATCGGGACGGGTATCGTGCTCTGGGCGGTCTTCGAGCACACCGTGCTCGGCGCAGACGCGCTGGGCAAGAAGGGCAAACTGGCCGAACAGGTCGGCGGCGAGGCGGCCCGGCATCTCATCCGGGAGATCGCGTCCGACGCCACCGTCGACGTCCACCTGGCCGATCAGTTGATCCCCTACATGGCCCTCTACGGAGGGACGTTGCGCTGTCGAACGTGGACGGATCATCTTGAGATCGCTGTCGAGGTGGTCGAGCGGATGACGGGGGCGACGCCGGACACCCCCGTCGAGAACGGACTGCACACGATCTCGTTTGGGCGTTGAGACGGGCGATCCCGGGGTCGTCTAATACGGCCCGCCATCGTCGTCATCGCCGTCATCGGAGGCGGAGTCGGACGGCACGACCTCGAGGAGGGCGTTCATGCCCCGCTTGAAGTGATCGCCGGAGGTGCCATGGCCCACGTGGCAGCTCAGGTTGAACGTGAGGCTCTGGCCGTCCGCGACCGTGAGCAGCTCGGGCGTGAGCTCGATCTCCAACGACTCGCCCGGCGCCACCGACCGAACCGTGTCCTTCCCCAATGTACCGTCCTCGAGCGCCTGATCGTTGAAGAGCGGACTGACCACCTGATGCCCAATGTTGGCGGTGTTCTCGAAGACCAGGGTGGTCGTCTGATTGTTGTTCAACTTGGCCACGACCGTCGGGGTCTCCGTCGAGTCGGATCGACCCTCCGGCCCTTCGAAATAGAAGCTGCCCAGCTCGATCGTGATCCGGTCGTCCGCGCCTTGGGCCTGGGCTTCGGGGCCCAACGAGGGACCCAACACCCAATAGCCGGCTGCGACGGCCGCCAGCGCGACGACAAGTCCTATCCCCGTCCAACGACGGATGTTCATGGCATCGACCTCCAAATTCCTTGCTGCTTGGCCAGAATGAACGCGGATCGCGGGGTCAAATCTCAACCAACCGCCGGTCAACCCGAGGTCAACGAAGCGCCCTGCGGGGCCCTACTGGAGATTGTCAATCCACGCCAGAATGGCCCGTGCGCTGCCCTGGGTGGGCTGATCGACTTCCTCGCGGGAGCCGAGTGCGGCGATAAGCATCGCTTGGGCCTGTCGAACGTGCTGGGCCGCGCTCTCCGGGTCGTCTTCGGCTCCATCGAGGGCCTTTGCCAAGTTCCCGACGGCCCACTGGAGGAAGAGGTCCACGTTTTCCGCGGCGATCTTATAGTCCGTTCCCTGCGACATGTCGTCGATGATGGCGCGCATCCGCTCGGCATGGACGAGCGCGCCGACGCCATCGCCGACGCCGTCGTCGGAATCGCCGTAGGATGGGTCGTAGTGCTCGCCGTCTGGGCCCTCGAGAACGTTGAGCGCGCGATGGGCGTTGGTCATCCCGCCTTCGATGTCCTCGCGTTGAAGGGCATCCCAGGCAAACAGAACGTAGGTCAGTGCCTCCGAGGTCTGGGCAATCGTGTCGTTGGTTTGGGTCTTCAAATTTTGCAGCGTCTCGTCCGTTGCGCCATCCCATTGCGACACGGACATGGCGCCCAGGCCGCTCAGCGACAGCGCGAGCAAGAGCCCAACAACGATCCCACGATGGGGCCAGCGGCGTCGTGACATGGCAATCTCCGCCTCCTTGTCCAGGTATCGAGTCTCTGCGGTCATGGGGCATCTTCTTCGCCGTTGGTTGAGGACGAGCCTTGTAGGGCGAGCTTGTAGCCGAACCCGCGCACGGTGACGATCAGCTCGGGACGGCCGGCGTCGCGTTCCAACTTCTGACGCAGGAGATAGACGTATTGCTTGACGTCCTTTGACGTGGGCGCATTCGCGTTCTGCGACGCCCAGACTTCCTCCAGGATCTCGCGGTTGGAGAAGACGCGGCCGGGCTCGGAGGCCAAGAGCCGAACCAAGTCGTATTCCGTCGGCGTCAACTCCACGACATGGTCGTCAACGTAGACCTCCTTGCCGCGCGGATCGATCTGGAGGGTGCCGAGGCGGATCCAGTCGTTGTGACTGGCCGTGCTTGCTCCATTCGCTTGGGTCGGCTCGATGGCTCGGCCCGAATCGGACGCGGGGACCGCATCGGCCGCGCGCGGACGGGTCCGAACCAGATAGAGCCCAGCGGCCAGGCTGACCGCCAGAACCAACGCGAGCCCGACGCCGATCGTCAACAACGCTTCGGACTGGAGCGCACTGTTCACGCGCTCCAAGGAAAAGCCGATGCGGACGTAGCTCGGTTCGCTCGACCCGCTCGAGCCGTTCTGCCCGTCGAGCGGCCGAACCAGTTCGAAGTAGGTCAGTCCACGCTGGAGCGTGCGTTGGCGGCGCTGGCGTTGGCCCGGATTGTCGGTGACCTCGAGGTCGGCATCGAGGACGGACTCCGTGCGATCTTCGGCGATGACGACGCCGTTCTGAACGACCTGAGCAAAGAGAACGTCGCCACGCACGAACGCCTGGGTCAACGTTTGCAAGCGGGTCTCGTCCGAGGCTTGGCCGACCGACTCGGTGAAGATCTGCGCGGACAGCGCCGCTCGTGACTCGAACTGGGCACGGAAGCTTTCATGGAACCGAGAGAGGTGGAGTGCGCCCAACACCGTGGTCAGCACGAGCGTGAGCCCCACCAACAGTGTCGCCCAGATGGCGGACCGACGCCATCGCTTCATGGCCCTTTTCCCCCTCTTGGCTTGCGAAACACCGAATATGCTACCGGCTCTTGCAGATCCGGACAATGGAAAGCTTGGGGAGCGCATCTCGGGGGAAGCGGGACGCGGTCGACGGGCTATGCGGCCGACCGCGTCCCGGGGTCTAAGGGGTGGTCACCTCGTTACTGAGGCGTAATCTGGCCACGGAGCTCGCCGGGTTCGTTCAGCGGCGTGTGAATGTTGAAGTAGAGGTCCCCGGCCATCAGTGCTTGGACCATGTCCTCCGGGATCTCCCACGTTCCCTGGAGGAACCCGCTCGCGCCTGGACACTCGCCGACGATGGCCGGCTCCGGACCGCCGCAGATGGTCTGCACCACGGGGCCCGCGGTGCCGGGCGCGCCGTTGTGGAAGTGCGCCGCCACGGCCGCCTCGCTCAAGCCTCGATACGAGAAGGCAAATTGGAGCGTCCCCTCGTCGGGGTTGTACAAGAGCGTTCCCGAGCCGACTGCCGTCGCGGGCGTCTCGGCCGCGGGCGTGGGCACCTCTTGGGTTGCTGTGATCGTCGTGGAGAAGACGATGGTGTTGCTGGGCGTTTCGTCCTCCATCTGACCGACGGAGCTCACCGACGCCATTAGAAGGACCCCGAGGCTCAACACCCCGATCGTCTTCAGCGAACGTGTCACGTTCATGGAACGACCCCCTCTGTCTTGTAGGTTAAGGCTTGCTCAACCTAAGCCGAGCGGGGTCAAGATGGAACCATCAGCGGGTCAAATCATTGTCAATTCGCTAGGTCTGCCTGCCCAGAGCGGCCGATTATGCCGACGTGGCGTTGACGCGAACCCGATCGTAGCCCGTCGAGCCATCGGGATAGGAGGCGCTGCTGTCGGCCGTCTGCATGCGTCCCTCTCCGTCGATAACGCGCGCTCGCAGGGCGTACGCTCCGGTTTGGGACGGCTCCCAAACCACGGCCCAGCGGCGCCAACTGTAGGGGGCATCGTCCTGGGCTTCGACTTGGGCCTCTCGCCACGTCTCGCCGTTGTCCGTGCTGACCTCAACGGCCGACACCCCATGGACGCCAGCGAAGGCCACCCCGGCGATGAACTGCGGCTCGCCCGCTTTGACCCGCGCATCCAGGTCGGGCGTTTCGATCTTGGCAAAGGGATGGATGTCGGCCTCGTCGCTCCAGCCGCGGTTCTGCCAGTAGCCTTGATAGTCGGCTTCGGTCGCGACGATCCGGTCGAGGTGCTTGACGTTTTTGACGCCATAGTAGCCGGGAATGACGACCCGGAGCGGATAACCGTGCTTCGGCGTCAATTCCTTGCCGTTCATCGCCCACGCGAGCATGATCTCCTCATTGTTCATGATGAGCTCAACCGGAAGGCTGTCGGAATAGCCGTCGGCGGCGTGCAGCTCCAGGTCCTTGGCGCCGTCCTGAATGCCGGCCTGCTCCAAGAGCGTCCGGAACGACGTGCCGGTCCAGCGAGCATTGCTCATGAGGTCGCGCGTGGCCGGCTTCGTGGCCTTATAGTCGATGCAGACCAGCGTGACGTGTTGGTCAAATTGGGGGAGCTGTTTGATATCGTCCAAAGACAACTCCAGTGGCGAGTCGACTAGCCCCTCGACCTTGAGCGGCTCCCATGTCGCCACCCCCGTGCGGTACACCTGGATGTTTTTGGAGACATAGTAGAAGTCCTCCTGCGGCGTCAGCCACGGCGACAGATCGGGGACCGCCTCAAAGTCGATATCGCCGGGCGTTGCCAATTCAGCGGCCTCGGACGTCCCGCCCGAGGACGCGGCTCGCGAGGCGCTATCCGCCGTGGAGGGCCGCAGGTTGGCGCGCACCCAGGGCCACAGCGCGGCGGCTCCGGCCACGGTGCCCACGCGCACCAGCATTCGGCGCCGCGTCAACTGGGCTTTGGCTCGGGGCAAGGTTTCGGCGCCTTCGCTCGTCTCGCCAGCGCTTGGGCGGGTCGAGCCCGCGCTCAACCACCGGCGGAGGCTTGGGGTCAGCCATCCGAAGAGCACCGCTGCCGTCAGACCGCCGGCCAAGGCGTTCGTGACGTTCACGACTTGGACGGCCGACACGCTGAGGGCAAAGCCGGCGCTCGTGATCGCCAGGGTCGCCGCCACAACGCTGCCGAGCACCCAGCTGCCGGCGCTGCGCAGCGCAACGCCGATCAGACCGCCGGCAACGACCTGGGCGAGGATCGCCGCATAAAAGCCGAGAATCTTGGCGTCGAACCCGAGCGTCCCGATCATCTCAGCTTGCACGGGACCGGGCACGACAGCGAAGACCCATTGGGCAAACAGATCGGGCCAGAAGAACCAACCGGTCGTCTGATAGGCCGCGTACCCGGCGACGGTCGCCATCAGAGCCGCGAGGGCTCCGCTCCAGAGTCCAGCGCTTCGGTCCGGGCTATCGTATTCCATGGCTTCACAGGATAACGACTCGATCGCCAAACGCGAATCGTTGCCCGGTCAAAGGGAAGTCAAAGTTCCCATCTATCCGGCCAAGTCGCCCAGGCAACAGCCGTTTGACAGCCGAAGCAGCAGGCAAGTGCCAGCGAGTCAGATCTCGTAGTTGCTGAGGATCTTCTTCTCCTCGCCGCGGATGTCGACGCGGATCTCGAAGTGGTCCTTGATGCCCGAGGATTGGAGCTTGCGTTTGAGCAGGTTGTCGATCTGGAAAATGCCGGCGGAATTGGACATGCGAATTTCAATGCAGACGGGATTGCTCTCGCCTTCGTGGACGATTACCTTTTCGATCGCCTTCGCGCTGACGGCATGGATCGTTGGCGATCCCTGTCGAAACGGAATCCGAGCGCGACCTTCTTCCATGTCAAGCGCATCGGCGACCTTCAATACGCCCGCTTCGACCGTCAACGGGTCGATGTCGGTGCGATGGGCATAGATCGCGTGCAGCGTCTCCGAGGTGATGATGGCCTTTTCGCGGCCCTCATAGAGCCCCTCGATGAGCTCTCGGATGAGCGGCGGCGCCAGGCTGACGGAGAAGTCCTCGTGGTTCTGCCGATGCACGACGTGACCAATGTCATGCAGACAGGAGGCCAAGACGACCACACATTCGGCGTCTTCCGCGGTCAGCCCATGATCCGCCACGATGCTCGGCGTGATCTCCTGATCCACCAGAATCCGGAACATCTTGAGCGCCATGTTGGTGACGACCTTGATGTGGATGGGGCCATGGTCGTTGATGCCCATGCGGTTGATGGCGATGACGTTGGAGCACTGCCAGTACGTGCGCAGCGTGTCGTGATGTTCGACGCGATCAACAAGCGTCTGCAGTTTCTCGTTATCTTGCGCAGGCACGTTCAACGCCATGCGGGACGATCCTCCTCGGCGGGCTCCTCATCGTCGGCCGCGACCTGGTCGTTCTCGTAGATCGTGCGGAGCCGCTCGATCCCCTTGATCTCGTCGATCACGTCGACGACCGGGTCGGGCACGTCCTCGCGCCACCTCTCGCCTTCGATCATCAGTTGGCGGATCCGCGTTCCCCAGAGATGGCGGCGGTCGATGTGGGGCATCTCGTTGACGGGGATGTCGACTTCCTCGAAGAGCCGAATGACGAGCGGGTTGTTGGAGTAGACGACGTCGAAATCGGGGGTCAGTCGTTTGATGTGGGGGACGTAGAGCGAGTTCTGCTCGATGTCCTCGATGGGAAGCACGTAGCGGAAGACGGGATCGTCCCTCAGCATCTGGGTGATCATCAGGATGCGCTCGCCGGCGGTGAACGGATCGCGGATCGTGTGGCTGTACTGGGCGGAACCGATGGCGATGATCAGCTCGTCCACCTCGGCGGCAATGCGCCGAACCACCGCCTCGTGGCCGTTGTGATACGGCTGGAACCGTCCCAAGAACAGCGCGCGCACTCGTCCGTCAGGCAAGGGCGCTCGCCACCTTGGCTTGCACGTCCGCCACGGCTGGCGGCAACTCGCCGGGCTCAATTTCACGCACGGGCTCGCCGTCGAGCCTGACGGCGAAGACGCCGCGCGTGCCAGGCACAAGCGTCAACCCGTGGATACGCTCCGGGAATTCGGTCAACAGCGCCTCGGCCACTTCAAGCGCCCGCTCGAGGTACATGCACTCGACGCAATACTCGATCTGAACGTCAGCCATGCTGGCCATGTGCTCCCTTCATTGCGAGAGGGAGCTATTGTACCGGACGGATCCGCAACATCCAAGGGGGATCACGGGGTTTGTGCCTCGAGCCGCTCGATGGCGTCCTCGAGCGCGATGAGCGTCTCCTCGCCGGAGTTCATGTCGCGCAGCGTCACCTTGCCCTGTTCCAGTTCCTTGGGGCCGACGATGACGACGTAGGGAATGCCGTACGCATTGGCAAACTTCAGATTGTCACTGACGCCCCGTCCCATGAGATCGAGGTCGGCGTTCAGTCCCGCTTGACGGAGCTTCTGGGTGATGTCCAATCCCTCGTGCTGCAGCGCGATCGGGACGACGTAGACGTCGACGACGGTCTCGCGTTGCGACGCCGACGCTCGGCGCTGGGCCTTGATCAGCTCCGTGATCGGTTCCAGGCCGAACGAGATGCCCGAGGCGGGATAGAGCTCCTCGCTTTCTAGGAAATCGCCGATCATTTCGTCCCAACGACCGCCGGCAGCCACGGCGCCGTCGAAGGCGGGCTCGTGGCTGAAGGCCTCAAAGATCGTGCCCGTGTAATAGCCCAAGCCGCGCGCAAGCGATGGCGATAGCCGGACTCGGCCGTCGTCGGGCAAAAAGCTCAGGACATTCGAGATTTCCCCATGGGCCGCGCTGTCGGGGATCGTCGCCTCGAGCTTCTCCAATATCTCGGCGTTCGTGCCGCTTGCGCCCAGGGCGTCAAGCCAGCGACGGGCCTGCTCGGCCGTCACCCCCTTGTCGACCAGTTCCTTCTGGACGCCTTCTTGCCCGATCTTTTCCAGTTTGTCGATGGACAGAATGCCCGTGTCGGTAAGCTCCTCCGGCACCTCGGCCGCCCGCGCCAAGTCCTTCAACAGTTCCCGGTGGTTGACGCGGACCTCCACGTCGAAATCCAGCTGTTGAAAGACGTCGAGCGCGATCCAGATGAGCTCAGCATCGGCCAGGGCGGAATGGACGCCGACCGTGTCGACGTCGCATTGGTAGAATTCCCGGTAGCGCCCGTGTTTGATCGGGCCGTCGCGATAGACGGGTCCGATGTGGTAGCGCTTGAACGGCCGTTTCACGTCCGGATTCATGCCGATGAACCGAGCCAGGGGGGTCGTCAGATCGTAGCGCAGCCCCAGTACGCGCCCGCCCTGGTCGCTCAGCTTGTACGTCTCCTCCAAGATCTCCTCGCCGCCAGCGTATTTCGCAGCCAAAATCTCCCAACGCTCCAGGATGGGGGTCTCCAGCGGATTGAACCCGTAGCGCTCGAAGACCTCGACCATCGTCTGGATGATCTCATCGCGCAGGATCGCGTCGCTGGGCGGAAAGTCGCGGGTGCCGCGCGGAAGCTGCAGTTCCATGGCAAGTCAGGATAGACGGCGTTTGTCGGCGATGCAAGCGTCTTGACAGGCAGAGCGTTGCCCTCTAGGATGCGGCGAAAACCGTTCTATTGGAGGTCATCATGCGCGTGCTCGCCTGGCTCGGCCTCGTCGGATTGGGTCTTTTCTTCGTGGCCGCGCCTCCACAGGTGTCGGCCCAAGCCGGCCCCTCTTCCGTCCCGGCGTTCCAACAGCCGGAGCTGTTGCAAGTCTGGGGAAGTGTCGGCGACGAGCCCGGCAAGTTTCAGAGTCCTTGGGGTATTGACGTAGGCCCCGACGGACGCATCTACATCAGCGACCACAAGAACAATCGCGTTCAAGTCTTCACGAGCGACGGCGAGTTTGTCCGAGAGTGGGGCACCCCCGGTTGGGGCGACGGCCAGTTCGGCGGGCCCGTTGGGCTCGAAGTGGGCCCAGAGGGGGACGTCTACGTCGCAGATTCCGGGAATAACCGTATTCAGGTCTTCTCCCGCGAAGGAGAGTTCCAACGCGCCTGGCGCGGTCCGAACGCCGGCTTCCAGAGCGACGGCCCACGCATGACACCCTGGGGCATTTCCGTCGGACCGGAGGGGCACGTCTTTGTCTCGGACCTGGATCTCCACACGATCTACAAGTTCTCGACCCAGGGCGAGCTCGTCGCGCGCTGGGGCGAACGAGGCACAGCCGAAGGCGAATTCACGCACCCGACGGGCATGGAGGTCTCCACCGACAATCGGCTCTACGTGGTGGACTCGCTCAACCATCGCGTTCAAGTTTTCGACCTGAGTGGCAACTTCCAGTTCGCCTGGGGCGATCAGTGCAGCATCTATCTCCATCCCGATCGTGGCTGTGAGGACCCCGACGGCGATGGGCCCCTAGGGGAGACCGACGCCCAGTTCGACTCGCCGTGGGGCGTGACGTTCGATGCCCAAGGTCGCGTCTACGTGGCGGATTCGGCCAACAAGCGGATCCAGGTGTTTACGCCCGAGGGCGAGTTCTTGGCGAAATGGGGCGAGTTCGGGCGCGAGCCCGGGACGTTCGACAACAGCGTCGACGTTGCCGTCAACGGCCAGGGCCAGATTTACGTCGTCGATCTCAACAACCAACGCATCCAAATGTTTTCGGCCTTGGAGCCGGTTGCTGGGGATGCCGCGTCGTCGCCCCCCGAGTAACGCCTTCCATCGTCAGTGATCCCCGGACGACAGCCCCTAACGTCACGCTGCCCACCATCGGGCAGCCGACCTGCCGCGGTTATCGCCCGACGGCGTGGCTGCGCTCAGTTGGCCATGATACAAGGGGGCGGGGACGTCTATGGGGGTGAGCCGGTAGGTACTCAGCCTTCGCGCTCGTCCGCGGAGGGCTGGCCAACCATGGTGGTACGGTGAGGCGGGACCCGGGCTCAGCTGGTGGTCTCGGCTGCGTTGATCTTCTCCTTGACGTAGGCCAGGGCTTCGCCCACCGTCTGTAGGCTTTCGGCGTCTTCGTCCGGGATCTCGATCCCGAACTCGTCCTCGATCTCCATGATCATCTCGACGGTATCGAGCGAGTCGGCGCCGAGCGTCTCGACGAACGAGGCGTCCTCGGTGATCTCGGACTCCTCGACCATGAGCTGTTCGGTGATGATTTTCGTCAGTCGGTTCTCGATATCGGCCACGATGGCCACCTCCCTATCGGGTGTTTGCCACACGATGATGCGAAACCCTAACGCATCTGCCCAGCCTCGACAACCCTACATCTCACCGCATCATCAGACCGCCGTCCACGTTGAAGACCTGACCTGTCACGTAGGACGCCCGATCGGATAGGAGAAATTCGACCAATGGGGCAACTTCCTCAGGCCGGCCGAAGCGGGACAGCGGAATGTGTTCCAAGTAGCTCGACTTGACCCCCTCGTCGAGATCGACGGTTAGACCCGCATCGATAAAGCCGGGGGCCACGGCATTGACCCGAATCCCCCGCGACGCCAACTCACGCGCCAGGCTGCGCGTGAGGCCGTCGAGGCCCGCCTTGGCCGTGGAATAATTCGCCTGACCGGGCACACCCAGTTGACCGGAGATGGAACTGACGTTGACGATCGCCCCCGAGCGTGACTTGAGCATGTGCCGCGCGACGGCTCTGGAACAGTAGAACGCCCCTTTGAGGTTGGTGTCGAGAACGGCATCCCACTCGTCGTCGCCCATGCGCACGAACAGATTGTCCCGCAGTGCCCCGGCATTGTTGATCAAGTAGTCAAGCCGACCCCGCTGCTGGGCAATCGATTTGACGACCGACTTGACCTCATCCGCTCGGGTGACGTCCGCTTGGAAGAACTGCGCTCGTTCGCCGAGCGCGTCCACGGCTGTCTGTCCATGCGATTCGTTCCGCCCAATGAGCGCAACGTGCGCCCCGCAATCGATGAGCTCGCGCGCGATGGCTCGCCCAATGGCCCCTGTTCCGCCGGTAATGACGGCGACTCGGTCGGCATGGGATGTCATGACAGCCCACTTTGTAGCAGGTGGCCTACGGCTCGACAACGCTCAGGCGGAAGACTCGCCAAAGGCATCGCTGAAGGTCAGCGTCTGGAGGTCCGGGTCGACACGGCGGATCAACCGCGTGAGCACCTCGCCATGGCCCACCTCAACCCATCGCGTGGCCCCACGGGCTTTCAGCGTCTCGACGTAGTCCATCCAGCGGACTTGCGCCGTGATCTGCTCGCTGAGCAGCGCCTGGAGTCGCTCAGGGTCGCTCTCCGGTTCGCCGCTCACGGTGGATACCACCGGAAACGACGGTTGATGGAAATCAACACGCTCAATCTCCGGTTTCAATTGGTCCTGCGCGGGTTGCATCATGGTGGAGTGGAACGGGCCCGACACATCCAGTTGAATCGCCCGCGCGCGCTGCTCAGCGGCCAATTCCTTCGCCTGCATCACGGCGTCGTAGCGTCCGGAAATCGCCATCTGTCCCGGCCCATTGATGTTGGCGATCTCGGCGCCAGTCTGCTCACAGATCGCTTCAACGCGATCGCGATCCAGCTTCATGATCGCGACCATTGCCCCCTCACCCACGGGCACGGCCTCCTGCATCAGCTTCCCCCGTTTGTGCACCAGCTGCAGCGCATCCTCCAGCCCCAAGACGCCAGCGCAGACGAGCGCGGAGTATTCGCCGAGGCTGTGCCCCGCCCCCACATCAGGCTGCATCCGATCGGTAAGCAGCTCGTGCTTGACGACGCTGTCGAGCAGAATGGCCGGCTGGGCGTTCTGCGTGAGCGTCAGTTGGTCCTCCGGTCCCTCGAACATGAGCGCCTGGATATCGAAGCCGAGCGCCTCGTTCGCTCGGCGGTAGAGGGGCTCGACGGTGGACTGGAACGCTCGAAAGAGGTCGCGTCCCATGCCGACGCCTTGGGAGCCTTGGCCCGGATACACAAATGCGAGGTCCATGCGAATCGCTCCTCCATTGGGATTGGTCGCATCAACGGCCGGCCGGTTTGTCGAGGGTCATGGCCCAGATGATGGCGTCACGTTCGTGGCTGCGTTTGGATCCATTCGGTCACTTGGGCCAAATGGTAATGGTCGTGCCCCAACGCGGTCACCGCAAGGTCGGCGACGGTGAAGGGGCCTCGCACCTCGTGTTGGCCCACGCGCTGCCAATCGTCGAACGCCAGGCTCTGGAGTTGATCGACCCATGCTGCCCGCTGAGCCTGAAACTGCTTCAGCGACGTTGCCGGATCCGCGCTGGCGTAGTCACGCTCGCGCGCTCGTTGCCCGGGATCATGGTCCGGGATGGCGGCATCGCCCGCGTCCCCGGCGAGCATGATCTCCAGTCGCTGCCGCCAAATCCCGTCCCAATCCGCCATGTGGGCGAAGATTTCCCGAAGGGTGAAACGGTCCGCGACGGGCCGACGGTCCCAGATGGTCGGGTCCACGTCGTCCATCAGGTGCTCGAGCACGCCCGGGGACGCCCGCAGGCCGTCCAGCAAGTAGCGGCGAGTAAAGTCGCTAAGCATGGCTTCCTCCCTGATCAGCCGAGCTTATCCATGTTGGGACCTGCTGTGCCGACTAAGCAACAAATGGCTCGTCGGATGAAGGCGTCGATGGGTTCAGAAGGGAGCTGCCCGCGTTACCAGCGCAGCACGAGAGCCCCGTACGTCACGCCTGCCCCGAACGCGTTCAGAACCACGACGTCGCCCTCCTGGATTCGGCCGTCTTGGGTGGCTTCGGTAAGGGCAATCGGAATGGACGCGGTCGAGGTGTTGCCGTAGCGGTCGACGTTGACGATCACGTTGTCGATGGGGATCTCGTAGCGCTCGGCGAAGGCTTTGAGAATACGATAGTTGGCCTGATGGGGCACGACCCAGTCGACGTCGTCTCGGCAGAGCCCGGCGTCTTCTAGGGCTTGATGGGTTGTCTCCGCCATCATGGTGACGGCGCTTTTGAAGACGCCACCGCCCTCCATCTTCAGATAATGCTGGCGTTCCCCGAGGCTCTTCGATGTGGCAGGGATCTTGATCCCGCCGCCCGGCATGTGCAGCAGGTTCCATTTGGAGCTGTCCGCAGCCAGCGACGACGCCAAAATACCGCGCTCGTTCGGCATTGGGCGCACCACCGCCGCACCACAGCCGTCGCCGAACAGCACGCACGTGGAGCGATCCTCCCAGTCGGTGAATCGGGAGAGCGCCTCGTGGCCGATGACGAGGATGTTCTCGTGGCGTCCGGAGTTGATCAGGTCATGGGCGATGGTCGTGGCGTAGACGAAGCCAGTGCAGCCGGCGATCATGTCGAAGAACGGCACGTCGCTGTCAATGCCGAGCCCCTCGCAAACGAAGGGGGACGTTCCGGGAATCGGCATTTCGGGAAGATTGGTCGCGGTGATGACGAAGTCAATGTCGTTCGGCGTCAGTTCGACCGCGTCGATCGCCCGTTGGGCCGCTTGGATGCCGATGTCGATGGGGTCTTCGTTCTTGTCGAGAATGTGGCGTTCTTGGATCCCCGTGCGCGAGGTGATCCACTCATCCGACGTCTCGACCATCTGCTCCAGATCCTGGTTCGTCAGGACGTGCTCGGGCACGGCGGAGCCAATGCCGGCGATGCCGGGGCGCAAGGCCGAGCTCATGAGTTCACCCCCGTCGGCTCGCGGTCCATGGGATCCGAGGTCGGCGCGTCCTCGAGGCCGCGCCCGATCTTGTCGATCAACTGGTGGCTGACCGACTCGCCCGCGGTGCGCACGGCGTTCTTGATGGCCTCCGCGTCGGAGTTGCCGTGGGCGACGATGACCGATCCCTGGACGCCCAACAGCGGCGCTCCGCCGTAGCGGGCGGCGCTCAGGCTCCGCTTGAACTTCTTCAGGGCGGGCATGATGATGAAGGATCCGAGTCGGGCCAGGATGTCGCGGGCGATTGCCCGACGCAGGAACTCCACGGTCGAGGCCGTGCCGCCCTCGTAGGACTTCAAGAGCACGTTGCCCACGAAGCCGTCGCAGACGACGACGTCGACATCGCCATTCAAGATACGGTTCCCCTCGATGTTGCCGATAAACCCTTCCAGCTGTTCCAGCAGGAAGAACGTCTTCAGCGAGAGCGAGTTCCCTTTGCTCCGCTCCGAGCCGATGTTGATCAGCCCGAGGCGAGGCTCATCCATGCCAAGGATCTCCCGGGCGTAGACGCGGCCCATGATGGCAAACTCCTTCAGGTTCTGCGGCGAGCAGTCCGCGTTGGCGCCGACGTCGATCAGCAGCACATTGTGCCCGCTAACCGTCGGAATGACGGCCGCAATGCCCGGGCGATCGATGCCCTCAATCCGCTTGAGCTTGAACAGCGATGTTGCCATGACCGCCCCCGTGTTGGCCGGGCTGACGAACGCGTCCGCGAGCCCGTCGCGCACGGCCTCGACGCCGCGCACAAGCGAACTCTCCGGTTTGTTCCGGATGACGTCCTTCGGGGAGTCTTCCATGGAGACGACGTCCGGCGCGTCGAGCACGGTCATGTGCTTTCGGGCGCGGCGGCTCAGTTCGCTTTCGATGCGCTGGCGGTCACCGGCCAGGATGACGTTCAGGTCGTAATCGGATGCTGCCTTCTCGCCGCCGCTGACGACCTCGCCAAGGTCGCGGTCGCCTCCTTGGGTGTCAAGCACGATGCGTGGCTGTCGTTCCATCGAGGGTCCTTTCCGACTGGAGGGTCAACGTGGTGCCGAGGGGGGGATTCGAACCCCCACGGGGATTGCCCCCACACGCCCCTCAAGCGTGCGCGTCTGCCGATTCCGCCACCTCGGCATTGCCGCCTTCACAGACTGTTGAATCATAGCGGACCCTCCCAACCCATGCAAGCAATTGCGGCAAAGGGCCTTCGATGCGCTCAGGTTCGCCCGCGGATGAGGTCGCCTCTGGTAAGGTAGCCGACCAGGCGCCGACGATCCCCGCGGTCGACCACGGGGAGATGGCCCACCCCATTGACTCGCATGCGCTCCCAGACCGTGTCCAACGTCTCATCGGGATAGCCGACCACCAGATCCTGATGCGCGACTTCTTTGACGGGCAGATCGCGCCCGTTCCGTCGGGTCCGAATGGCGTGATTGATGTCCTGGCCCGTGACAATGCCGACCAGGCTGTTGTTGTCGCTCACCACGGGGAAGCCGTGATGGCCGGATTCGAGGATGCGTCGTCTCACGTGGCGCAGCGTCATCCACGGCGGCACGGTCTGCACGTCCGTGACCATAACATCGCGGACGAATCGGGTGCGCATCACGTTGACTTCGAGGTCGTGCTCGACGTGGACACCGCGCCGTTCCAATTTCTTCGTGTAGATCGTGTCGCTGTACAGGTGCCAGGCAACGACGTCGGCCACGACGCAGGCGAACATCAAGGGAAGGATAATGTTGTAGTCGCCCGTCATCTCAAACAGCATCAGAATCGAAGTGAACGTTGCGCGGGACGCGGCGGAGAACAGCGCTGCCATGCCGACAAGGGCATAGGCCGGGTACGGAGCCGTGACGCCGGGAAACAACAAATTGACGAGCACGCCGAACGCCCCACCGAGCGCGGCCCCGATGAACAACGACGGGGCAAAGACGCCGCCGGATCCCCCCGAGCCAAGCGTCAACGATAGCGCTAGGGTCTTGACGCCCGCCAGCACGACGAGGAAGACGACCAGTCCCAATCCAGCCTCGCCGATGTTACGGCTCAGGATGGCGTCGACGGACTCGTAACCCACTCCGAAGACCTGCGGAAAAGCCAAGCCGATCACCCCGAGAGCCAGCCCGCCCACAATTGGCTTAATCACGGGATGGGCCTTCCAGCGGTCGAAGATATCTTCCATGCCGTAGAGCGTCTCGATTAACAGTACGCCGACCCCGGACGCCATCAACCCCAGAACGAGATAGAAGACCAGTTCAACGGGGTGGGCGAACGCGTAGGCCGGAATAGCAAAGGCGGGCTCGCTGCCGAACACGAGCCGAGAAATCACGGTGGCGACGACGCTCGCGATCACGAGGGGAACGAACGACTTGGTGCGGAACTCCAGCAAGATCAGCTCGATCGCGAACACGACCCCAGCCAGCGGCGTGTTGAAGGTCGCCGTGATCCCAGCAGCTGCGCCACAGCCGACGAGGACTTTGACGTCACGACTTCTCAGACCGAACAGTTGCCCCAACGCCGAGCCAGAGGCTGAGCCCATCTGGACGATCGGGCCCTCTCGGCCGGAGGATCCGCCGGTGCCGATGCAAAATGCTGAGGCCAAAGCCTTGGCCAGCACGACGATAGGCCGAATGCGCCCGCCGTGCATGGCGATGGCCTCCATGGCCTCTGGAACACCGTGCCCTTTGGTCTCCGGCGCCAAGTACGTGGTGATCACCCCGACCAGCAGGCCGCCGGCAGCCGGGATCAGGACGACAAGCCAACCCAGCCCGTGATCGATCGGGGGGATGAACCCCAGGGCAACCTCCTGATGGAAAAAGAGGTTGTTGACGCTGAAAAGGAACCATCGGAAAAGGATTGCAGCTAGGCCGGCCGCAATGCCAATTAGGACAGCTAATCCGTTGAGTGGCAGGCTCTGTCGTAGGAGCTGGCCGACTTGATAGGCGAAATGCCTCGAGGGCTTGCCACGCATAGCTGTGAATGATCCCCTTAATGTAGCTTCTCTCCGTCGGCAAAACAAGTTTCAAGGGGACCCATCCGGGATCGACGGTTGCAGCCAAGGGATTGCCCAAGTATCATGACAAGGTTCAAGCGACGGCTTCATAAACAACTCGAATGACCACAACCCGACATGGCTCAGCCTACAAATCGCCCCACCGGCCAGTCCTTCGTGCTCGACACGAGCGTCATCTCCGACGGTCGCGTCACGGAGGAGTTGCGCGAGGGCCGGTTCCGCGGCGCGACGTTCATCATTCCCGAAGCCGCCGTGGCCGAGCTCGAAACCCAAGCTGAAAGCGGCCAGGAAGCCGGCTACGCCGGGCTCAACGAGCTTAAGCAGCTCCAGAGCGCCAGCTGGGAGGGGACCATCGACGTGGCCTACAGTGGCGAACGCCCCTCTCAGATGACGCTGCGCAACTTCGACAAGGCCCACATCGACGCCATGATCCGCCAGCTGGCCGAGGCCAAGGGGGCGACGCTGCTCACCAGCGATCGCGTCCAGTCGTTGGTCTGCGAGGCGCGTGGCGTGCCCGTCTACAGCTTTGAGACGTCGGGGGTCAGCGCGGATCGCATTGACTCCCTATCGTTGATGGCGTTTTTCGACGAGACCACCATGTCGGTCCACCTGCGGGCCCACACCCGTCCGCGCGCCAAGCGGGGCGAGCCCGGTGAAATGGAGATCGTCCCCATTCGCGAGGAGGTCCTCACCGAGCGCGAGGTCACCTCGATATCGCGCGAGATCGTCGAGGCGGCCAAACAGCATCCCGACGGCTTCATTGAGATGGACTCCGGCGGGTCCACTGTGCTGCAGCTCGGCAAGCTGCGGGTCTCCATCGCCCGCCCGCCGTTTTCCGACGCCGTGGAGATCACGGCCGTGCGGCCCGTGGCCCATACCGAGCTCATTGACTATGCCTACTCCGACCTGCTGAAGGAACGCATGCGCCAGCGCTATCGCGGCGTGCTCGTGGCCGGCTCGCCCGGAGCGGGCAAGTCGACGTTCGTGCAGGCGACGGCGGACTATCTGGAGTCGGCGGGGTGGGTCATCAAGACGATGGAGAAGCCGCGCGACTTGGTCGTTAGCGACGAGATTACCCAATACACGGCCCTCGAGGGCGACATGGCCAACACGGCCGACGTGCTGCTGTTGGTGCGGCCCGACTACACGATCTTTGACGAAATGCGCCGCACGGCGGACTTCCAGGTCTTTGCCGACATGCGATTGGCCGGCGTCGGCATGGTCGGCGTCGTCCATGCCACGCGCGGCATTGACGCGCTCCAGCGCCTGATCGGCCGCGTCGAACTGGGCATGATTCCCCAGGTCGTCGACACGGTGGTGTTCATCGACGAGGGCGACATTCGCCAAGTCTACGAGCTCGAGTTCAACGTCAAGGTGCCCACGGGGATGGGCGACTCCGACTTGGCTCGGCCCGTGATCCAGGTCAGCGACCACGAGTCCAAGCAGTTGGCCTACGAGATCTACACCTTCGGCGAGCAGGTCGTCGTCATGCCCATCGGCGACGTCGCGTCGGCGAAGCCCATCTGGCAACTGGCGGAGAAGTCGCTCGAGTACGAGATCGGCAAGATCTTCCGCGACCACATCGTCGTCGAAGTGACCTCCGACGAGCGGGCCAAGCTCTACGTCGAGGACAACCGGATTCCGCAAGTGTTGGGCAAGGGCGGGGAACGTATCCGCCAGCTGGAAGAGCAGTTCGGCATGAGCTTCGACGTCCGCTCCATGGACGACATGGACCTGTCCGCGGGCCAAGAGCTCAACGTCGACATCAATGACAAGCAGGTCGTTCTCGACCTCGACCCCGACCTGCGCGGCAAGACGATCGAACTGACGGTCGATGGCGAGGCCGTTTTCATCGGCTCGGTCTCGAAGTCGGGCAGCATCAAGCTGCGCCGCGGCAGCGATCCGGCCGAGGAGGTCGTTGACGCGGTCGAGCGTGGCCGACCCGTCCGGGCACGGCGGGCCGGTTGATCCATCCTCTGGAGGGCTGACGCCACATGACGCTCATTGACGTCCACCAATGGCTCGGTTACGCCATCTTCCTCGTCGGGGTTATCGTCACGATCTGGAGCTTTGTTGCCGCTCGAGGGGGAGAGCCCGGCGCGCTGCGCGGCCTCGCCGGCAGCTTTGCGGGGCTCATGCACCTCCAAGTTCTGCTCGGATTGGCCGTCTGGTTCGGGGTGTTCGGCATCCAAGGCCAGCGCAACATTCTCCACTTGATTGCCGCTGTTCTCGCCGCTGTCATTGGCCAATTGGCTGCCCGCCAGCTACGCTCCTCCGAGAGCGTGCCCAACGCCCGTTGGTTCCATCTGGGAACGCTTGCTCTCCTGGTCGCGGCGATCGGCATCGCCTCGATGTAGGCATCGCGAGCTCATTCGTCTTGTGGCCCGTTTTGAACTTAGGTATCCTGAGCGGCGCGGTTACAATCCCGAAGGAGGAAGGACATTCGATGGCTCAGCGGCCCGACACAGAGTGGGATGAGACGCTGGACGAGGACAGCGACGCCGAAGCGGGAAGCGACGATCCCGTCCAGACCTATCTCAAGGAAATCGGCCGCGTCAACCTCCTCACCCCCGAGGGCGAAAAGGGCCTCGCCCGTCGCGTCCAAGAAGGCAACGAGGAGGCCAAGGCCGAGTTGGCGGCGGCCAACCTCCGCCTCGTCGTCTCCATCGCCAAGCGCTACACCGGGCTCGGCCTGCCGTTGTTGGACCTCATCCAAGAGGGCAACGTTGGGCTGATGCGGGCGATCGAAAAGTTCGACCCGGAGCGCGGGTTCAAGTTCAGCACTTACGCCACCTGGTGGATCCGCCAAGCGATCACCCGAGCGATCACGCAGACGTCGCGCTCCATTCGGCTCCCGGAGTCGCTGATCCAGCGACTGCGGCAGATCCACCAGGCCGAGTCATCGTGGATCGACAGGTACGGCGAGCCGCCCACCGACGAGGACCTCGCCGAGGAGCTGGACATCCCGGTGGAGCAAGTCCACGAAGCCCGCCAGGCGCCGCAGTTTACGACCTCGCTGGACAAGCCCTTGGACGAAGAGGACGAGGGCGACGAGCTGCAGCAGCTCATCGGCAACGGCAGCCTGCCCGCGCCGCTGCGCACGGCCCTGAAGGAGCTCCGTCGCGAGGAGCTGCGCAAGGCGCTCGACGTTCTGACCGAACGTGAGCGCATGGTCCTCAGCCTGCGCTACGGCCTGGACGACGACGAACCCCGCACTCTGGAGGACACGGGCCAAGAGCTCGGCATCAGCCGCGAACGGGTCCGCCAGATCCAGAACGAGGCGTTGGAAAAAATGCGCCATCCCCGGGTCAAGGAGCGGCTGGAGCAGTTCCTGCATCTGTCGTCGTCCGAGGAAACTGAGGGCTAAAACCCGCCCCGTGCGATCACAATCCCGACTTGCAGGAGCCCGATCAGGAAGCCGAGCAGCGCCCCAAACCACGTGATCGCTTGCAATTGGCGGCTCGTGATGGACAGGATCAGCTTTTCAACCTCGGCAATGGGAAGCGCATCCACCTGTTCGCGCACGAGGCGGCGCACGTCGATCGCCTGGACCATTCTCGGCGTCTCATGCTTGAGGAGATCGATCGTCCGATCGGCCAGCCACTGTTGGCCCGCCTGGATATCGTCCCCGGGCACCAGATCGGCGAGCCGCCCAATGGGACGCTTAGACCAGGTGTCGACGCGCTTGCCCAGGAAGTCGGCGATGGCGCTCGACGTTCGTTCGTTGCGAAGCGAGGTCATGATGAGCTCGGTCATGCGGTTGGTGAGCCATTCGCTGGAGAGAGACGGGATGATCTCCTGCAGCGATCGGTCGCGATGCTCGGCCAGTTGAGCGCGCACCAGCTCGGTCAGCTGATCCCGCAAGCGATCGCTGCGAGCTGTGCCGACGGTCATGTCCGTGATTCGGGCCTTGAGCGATGCGACCGTCGCTTCGGACAGGCCCAGCTCGGCCGGGCGTCGTTGCAGAAAACGCTCGATGGCCCCTTTCAGGGCGCCGTGGGCCTGCTCCTGCATCTCCGGCTCCTGCAGCAGCTCGGCCAAGCGCGGGGCGGCCTCGTCCACGGCCTGGTCGATGCGGTTCTTGATGTCGTCCGTGCTGAGGAAAAACGTCTCCATGAGCCCGAACTTGAACTGGTCCCACATGGAGTCCTCGCGGAACGTCTCCGAGATCATCCGGTCGGCCAGCTCGTAGAGGTGGACCTTGAGCCGCTTCTTGATGGCCTCGTCCTCCAAGAGCACGGCGATCTTGTCCAACAGCACGGGCATCCACTCGTCCAGCTTGTCGTAGGCGATCTCCCGGAGGTCGTCCGGAACGTAGGTGCCAATTGGCTGGTCAGTCGCCAAGACGGCGTCGACTTTGGCATCGACGAGCTCGCGCACTCGACGCTCAAAGGCGCGGCTCTCCGAGAAACGGACGGCGGCATGGCTCAGTCGGTCGGGCAGCTCGTCCAAGAACGACTCGGGCACGACATTGTCGATGGGCTCGGTCAGCCACGTGGACGCGTGTTCCTCGACGAGGTCGCGGATCCAGACCTCGGTGCGCGGATCGTCCAGAATCGCCTGGATTTCGCTGCGGACCCGACGCTGCAGCGCCGCCATCCAGTCGTCCCAGCGGTCGGCGAACTCATCCGGCAGCAGCGTCTGGAGCGAACCGAGTTCGCGGTGGACCCACCCGTCCAGGTGTTCGGCCACGCTGGACTCGATGGCGTTGCGAACGTCCGGCGTTTCCAACCGCGCGGCGACCGTGTCCTCGTTAACCAAATGGATGGCGATCGTGGCGCCCAGTCGCTCCGCCATCTCGCCGCGACGGCTCGGGATGAGCCCGGGCGTAAACGGCAACCGTCGCCCGAAGAGCCGTTTCTCCCCGTAGGGCTTGAACAGCATCCAGATGGCAATGCGGTTGGTGGTGTAGCCGATGACGGCGGCGACCAGCGGAACCCCGATAAACAGCAGCCAATCCCATGTCATAAGCGTCGGCAGATTAGCAGATCGGGGGCAAAGGCGCCACAGCGCGCTGTGCGATAGCATACGACAATGGCGCGAACCGTGACCCTGTATAGCAAGCCCGAGTGCCCCCTCTGCGACAAGGCTGAAGCCCAACTGCGCACGCTTCTCGCCTCGACATGGACGCTCGAGGTCGTCGACATCACCCAGGACGACAACTTGTACGCTCGCTATTGGGCCCAGATCCCGGTCATCGCGTTCGCGGATGGCCCGACGCTCTACGCGCCGATCGAGGAGGCCGAGCTACGACGGGTGCTCCGCCGTCAGCAGGCTGCCTGACTACCAGCGCTGATACGCCGGGTGGCCCGGTGGAACGACGATGAACGTGCCGCGGAACGTGGCGCAGAGTTCCCCTTGGGCGAGCAGCTCGGACTCGACCGTGACTCGGTCCGACTGGATCTCAACGGCCCGGCCGCGCAGCTCAATGGGGGCCTCCGTCGGGGTGGGGCGCCGAAATTTGACTTCGTACTTGCCGGTCACGGTGGCCGGCGGGTGATCGAGATCATGCTGTTGCATCATGTGCCACAAGCCGGTCCAGTTGGAGTGGCAGTCGAAGAGCGTCCCGATGACCCCGCCGTTCAAGATATTGGGGGCCGCCTCGTATCGGGTTTCCGGCTGCCAGCGCGTGAGAACGTCGTCGCCCGTCGGAAAACTCTTGATTTGGAGTCCGTCCGGATTGGCCGGGCCGCAGCCGAAGCAGACGTTGGCCGGTGCGTAGATCTGTTGCAGACTATTCGCCATGACGCCGTATTATAGGTGCCAAGGGGATACGGGCGCTACAGCGTCAAGCTCTGCGGATCGACGTCGACCTTGATCGACGCCGGGAAGCGGCCCTCGCGCAATTGCGGCTCGAGCTGCGCAAGCGTCCCTTGGAGGTTTTTCGTCTTGACGATCAACTGCCAGCGATAGATTCCCCGCAGCCGATAGGGCAACGCCCGGAACGGGCCGAGCATCTCCGTTCCCTTGCCGAGCGCAACGTCCAGAGCTGCGTGGAGAGCGTCGGCCCCGTTGCGGGCTTGGGCCTCGGTCTTGTCCTCGCTCGTCAGTTTGACGAGCCGGGTGAAGGGCGGATAGCCGAGCGCCTCGCGGTACGTCCGTTCCTCGTGGAAAAACGCGGCGTAGTCCCCACGGACGGCACGGGCGATGGCGTAGTGCTCGGGGTGATTGGTCTGGATGAGAACCTGCCCTTGCCGACCGCCCCGACCCGCGCGACCCATCGCCTGGCTGATCAATTGGAAGGTCCGTTCGCCCGAGCGGAAGTCCGGCACGTCGAGCAGCGTGTCGGCCGAGAGGATGCCGACGAGCGTCGCATTGGGAAAGTCCAGTCCCAAGCCGATCATCTGGGTGCCCAAGAGGATGTCGATCTCGCCGCGTCGGAAGCTCTCCAAGCGTTGCCCGTGTTCACCTCGGCCGACCGTGTCGGCATCCATGCGGGCCACGCGAGCGCTCGGAAACGTGGCTCGCAGCTCATGCTCGGCCTGTTCCGTGCCGCGCCCCAGAAAGACCACGTCGCTCGAGCCGCACGCCCGACAGGCGGCGCTCGCCGGGACATGGCGCCCGCAGGTATGGCAGACCAAGCGCTGGCCGCGCGCGTGATAGACGAGCGCGACCTCGCACTGGGGACAGGTCTGGGTCGCGCGGCAGTCGCGACAGAGGACGCACGTGGCGAAGCCGCGGCGGTTGAGCAAGAGCATGGCCTGCTCCCCGCGCGCCATCCGATGCGCGAGCGCCGCCTCGAGGCGGGGACTCAAGACTTGATCTTGGCCACCCAGGTCGACAACTTCCCCAAGGGGCGGCGTGCCGCCGACGGCCCGTTCGCTCAGCGTGAGCTTCTGCAGGCTGCCCCGTCGGGCGCGCTCGTAGGTCTCGATCGCCGGGGTGGCGGTGCCCAGCACCACGGTCGCCCCTTCGAGCTCGCCCCGCTTGAGTGCCACCTCGCGCGCGTGATAGCGCGGCTGTGGATCCTCCTGTTTGTAGGTCCCCTCGTGCTCCTCGTCGACGACGATCAGCCCCAAATTCTCAACAGGCGCCAAAATCGCCGACCGCACGCCGACGGCGATCCGCACGTCGCCGTCGACCAGGCGCGTCCACTCGCGGTCCCGTTGCGCGTCGGTCAGGCCGCTATGATAGAGCGCGATAGCGTCGCCGAACCGCGCCCGCAGCCGGGCGATCAGTTGTGGCGTGAGCGAGATCTCGGGCACGATGACGATGGCGCCCCGACCGAGCTCAAGCCCGTGCTGGAGAGCCTGGAGATAGACTTCGGTCTTGCCGCTCGCGTTGACCCCGTGCATGAGGAACCGCCCGCGCCGTCGATCCATGGCCCCCCGAATGGCTTGCAACGCCTCCAGTTGTTCCGCTGTGAGCGAGATGTCAGATGGAGGTTCGCCCAAGCCCGACGCCACGCGGCGCGGACGGGAGCTCGTCTCCACAGCGACGATCCCCTTGGCCTCCAGGGACTTGAGCGGGCCCGACGTGCAGCCGACCGCCCGCAAGAGGTCGGATACCTCGGGCGCGGCTTCGCAGGCGATCAACGTCTCCAACAATGCCGCCTGCTGAGGAGCGCGACGCCGCAACGTCTCGATCAACTCGAGGGTGTCGGCAAGCGATGGAACCAGGCGGACGTGACGACGCACTTGGGGGTCGCGCCGCAGCAGTCGCTTCGGCCCCATGGCCGCCAACGCCAGCCCGAGCGGCGCGAGATAGCGCTCGCTGATCCAGCGGGCGAGCGCCAGTTGGGCCTCGTTGAGGATGGGCTCGGCGTCGACCGCGCCCGCGATCGATTTCAGCTCGCCGGGAAAGTCGCTCTCGGCTTTGCGAGCGACAACCGTCGCGATGAGCGTTTCGTGGCGGAAGGGGACTCGGACCCGCATCCCGGCGTCAAGCGTCGCTCGGAGCTCGGCCGGAACCGCGTAGTCGAACGTCCGGCGGACGTCGCGCGGCACGGCCACCTCGGCAATAGGGGCAGGCATGCGGTCAGGCTATCAGATCATCGAGCAGGGCTCACGCGTCGGACTGGATTTGGCCGTCATGAAGGCGGATCGCGCGCTCGGCGCACCCGGCCGCCCGGGCGTCGTGGGTCGCGAGCACGATGGCGAGCCCTTCGTGGTGGAGCTCGCCCAAAAGATCAAGAATGTTGGCGCCGGTAGCGGCATCGAGGTTGCCCGTCGGCTCATCGGCCAAGAGCATCTCGGGCTCGCCCACCAGCGCCCGCGCCAGCGCGACGCGCTGTTGCTCGCCGCCGGAGAGCTCCTCGGGCCGGTGGTGGCTCCGCTCGGCCAACCCCACGCGATCGAGCAGGGCCAGCGCGCGCTCGCGCCGAGGCCCCGGCGCCACGCCGCGAAACAGGAGCGGGACGGCGGCGTTTTCCAATGCCGTCAGCGTCGGCACCAGTTGGAACGTCTGGAAGACGAAGCCGACGTGTTGGGCCCGCCAGTCGGCCAGTTGCGTTGGGTTGCGTTGCGCGAGATCCTGCCCCCGGTGGCGAACGCGGCCGTCGCTCGGGAGATCGAGCCCCCCTAACAGATGGAGCAACGTCGACTTGCCCGATCCCGATGGACCGACGAGCGCGAGAAACTCGCCTTCCGCCACCGTCAGATCGACGCCTTGCAAGGCCCTGACTGTGGAACGTCCGAGCCGATAGAGCTTGGAGACGCGTTCACACGCGAGCAACGGCGCCGTCATGCCACGCTCCAACGGCGTCGATGACGCCCAAGCGGACCAGATGCTCGCGATCGTTGAAGGGAACAAGGCGGTCCTTGTACGTGAGTGTCCGCTCGTGGCCCTTGCCCGCGATCAACACGACGTCCCCTGGCCGAGCCAACTCAACCGCCCGCTCGATGGCCGCGGCGCGGTCGGAGATGCGCTCGTAACGGGCGCCGGCCGGAATGCCGCTTTCGATCTCGTCGAGGATCGTCTCGGGATTCTCGCCCTTCGGGTTGTCGCCGGTCACGACCGTGATGTCGGCCAGTCGGGCACTCAGCGCGCCCATCATGGGCCGCTTGTCGCGGTCGGCATCCCCGCCACAGCCGAAAACGGCGATCAGCCGTCCCGCGTCGGGGCGGAGCGTCCGCAGCGCCTGCTCGAGGGAGTCGGGCGAGTGGGCGAAGTCGATGACGACGCCGAACCCGCGCGAACTCTCGTAGCGCTCCATGCGCCCCTCAATGCGGTCGATGCCCTCCAGACGCGTGGCGATCGTTTCCAACGGGATTCCATTGGCAATCCCCACGCTGAGGGCCGCCAATGCGTTGCGCACGTAGATGTGCCCGGGCCAGCCGACCTCGATGGGGACGGAACCCGACGGCGTGTGCGCGACCACGGACGTCCCGGCGCCGCGCTTGTCGCGAACCTCGGCCCACACGTCAGCCTCGCGGGTCAAACCGAACGTTAAGACGGGGGCATCGCTGGCTTGGACGACCCGGTCCGCGCGCGGATCGTCGCGGTTCACGACGGCCGTTGCGCTCGGCTTCAGATCCCGGAACAAGGTCAGCTTTGCGTCCAGGTATCGCTCCATGGATCCGAAATAGTCGAGGTGGTCGTGGCTCAAATTGGTGAAGACGGCCACGTCGACGTCCGTGGCATGGAGTCGGTCCTGGACGAGGCCGTGCGCGGACGCTTCGACGACGAGATGCTCTCGCTCGGCGTCCAACGCCCCTCGAGCGATGGCCTGAATGTCGCGCGCGCTCGGCGTCGTCTCCTCGCGGTCCCGTTGGAGCGCGTTGGTGATCGTGCTGATGAGCGCCGTCCGTTCGGGGTGGAGCGCTGCGGAGCTCAGATGGGCCACGGAGGTTTTGCCCTTGGTACCCGTCGTGGCAACCACATGGAGCGGTTCGGTGGGGCGGCCATGGAACGCGGCGGCCAGATCGCCCAGGGCGCGCCGGGCGTCGGGGACGCGGATGTAGGGGACATCCAAGGTCAGCGACAGGCTCGACGGCGGACGCTCGCCGACCAGGGCCACCGCGCCCCGCTCGAGCGCGTGCGCGAGGAATCGATGGCCGTCCACGTCGTGGCCCGGAATGGCCACAAAGAGCGCGCTCGGCGTCACTGAACGCGAGTCGTGCTCGAGGTGGTCAATCAACGGGTCGTGGGGCAGCTCCGCCGCGTCGAGCGACGCGCGTTGCAACAGCGTCGACAGCCGCATCATGGGGAGAGCGTAACGCCGACGGGGCCCAGCCGTCGTGCTCAGATGTCCAGGTTCGTCGTCATGTCCGCGTTGTCCATGATGAACTGGCGCCGCGGTCCGACGTCGCTGCCCATCAAAATCGTGAAGAGCTCTTCGGCCTCGAGAGCGTCCTCGATCTGGACCTGTTTGAGCACGCGGTTCTCCGGATTGAGCGTCGTGTTCCAGAGCTCGTTCGGGTTCATCTCGCCGAGCCCCTTGAAGCGCTTCATGTCCAGCTTGCCCGTGTGCTCGGCCCGGAAGTTGGTCAGTTCCTCCTCATCGTGGAGGTGATGGAGCTGTCGCCCCTCTTTGATCTGATACAAGGGGGGCTTGGCGATGTAGATGTGCCCGCCTTCGATGAGCGGGCGGAAGTTGCGGAAGAAGAACGTCAACAACAACGTCCGGATGTGGGCGCCGTCAACGTCGGCATCGGCCAGGATGATGATCTTGTGATAGCGGAGGTTCTCAATGTTGAAGTCTTCGCGGATGCCGGTGCCGAGCACGGTGATGATCGAGTTCAGCTCCTTGTTGTCCAGGAGCTTGTTGAGCGGGGCCTTTTCGACATTCAGCACCTTCCCCCGCAGCGGGAGAATGGCTTGGAACTCGCGACTGCGGCCCTGCTTGGCGCTGCCGCCGGCGGAATCGCCTTCGACGATGAACAGCTCGCACTGTTCGGGATCCTTCTCCGAGCAGTCCGCCAGTTTGCCCGGCAGCGACGAGGCATTGAGCACGCCCTTGCGCCGCACCAGCTGACGGGCCTTCTTGGCCGCGATGCGGGCATGGGCCGCCTGGACCGCCTTCTCCAGAATCGGCCGCGCTACCCCGGCGTTGTTGTTCAGATACATCATCAGATGCTCGCGCGTCACGCTGAGCATCTTCTCGTGGACCTCGGGATTGCCGAGCTTGGTCTTGGTCTGTCCCTCGAACTGCGGATCGCTCAGCTTGACCGAGATGATTGCCGTCAGCCCCTCGCGGACGTCCCGGCCCTCCAGGTTATCCTCGTCCTGGGTGATGATGCGCTTTTCCCGGCCGTATTCGTTGAACGTTCGGGTTAGCGCCGACTTGAACCCCGTGAGGTGCGTGCCGCCCTCCTTGGTGTTGATGTTGTTGGCGAACGCGAAGACGTGCTCGTCGAAGCCATGCGTGAACTGCATGGCGACTTCCATGACGAGGTCGTCCGTCTCGGCGCTGAAGTAGATCGGCTCGTCGTGGAGCGCGTCCTTGCCCTCGTTCAGTTTCTGCACGAACTCCGCAATGCCGCCGTCGAATTGGAATTCCTTGTGCGTGCCAGCGTCCTCGTTGATGAAGTTGATCTTGAGGCTCGGGTTGAGATACGCCAGCTCGCGCAGCCGCATGGAGACCCGGCTAACGTCGTACTGAATCTCCTCAAAAATCGCCTCATCGGGCTTGAAGGTGATGGTCGTTCCGCGCCCGTCGGTCGGGCCGACCGTCTCAAGATCGCCGGCCTTGAAGCCGCGGGAGAAGCGCTGGCGATAGTGAGTTCCGTCGCGCTGGACCTCGACGAGCACGTCCTCGGACAGCGCGGTGACGACCGATACGCCGACGCCGTGCAGCCCGCCGCTGACCTGATAGCTCTTGTGATCGAACTTGCCACCCGCGTGGAGCTTGGTCATGACCAGCTCCAGCGCCGTTAGGCCCTCTTCGTGCATGTCCACAGGGATGCCACGGCCGTTGTCGCTGACCGTCACCCGATGGTCCGGATGGATGGTGACGGTGATCTCGTCACAGTAGCCGCCGAGCGCCTCGTCGATGGCGTTGTCCAGGACCTCCCAAATCAGGTGCATCAGCCCGTCGGGGCCCGTGCCGCCGATGTACATGCCCGGACGCTTGCGGACCGCTTCCAGGTCCTTGAGGACCTGAATGCTTTCGGCGCCATAACCGTCGCCGACGGGCGTATGGGCGTCGGCACCGTTCTCAGCATGTTGGGCCTGTTCGGCGTTGCTCAACTGCTCGTCCGTGGATGGATCGTTCGTGGACATGGCTCACCCCCGCAAGGTTCGATCCTTCGTCGCCAACGCGTGATAAGCCGCGCTCGTAACCTGTCTGCGGCTCGGTGTTGACGGTTGCCAACAGATGGTTAATTGTACCGAATTTCGCATCAGAAGGCAAAAGACATACGTCCAGATCGAATCCGCGTTTGCCGTCGCCGCCCACCTCGCCTACGATGAGACGCCATGCTCCTTACGGTCAAAGTCGGCAACACGACCATCGCCGTCGGCGTGTTCCGCGGAACCGAGCTGTGCGCCGAGTGGCATGTGGCGACGCGCTACGACGCGACGCCTGACGAATTGGGCATGGCGTTCGTCCACTATTTGGATGCGCATGGAGTCGACAGGGACGCGCTGGACGACGTCATGATCAGCTCGGTGGTCCCGCCGCTCAACTGGGCCCTCTCGCTGGCCTGTCAGCGTTACCTGAAGCTGGATCCGACGTACCTGTCCGCCGATTGGAACCTGATGCCGCTCGAGGTGCGCGAGCCGGAGCGAGTCGGCTCCGACCGGCTGGCGGACTGCCTGGCGGCCTATGATCAGTACGGCGGTCCCCTTCTAGTGATCGACTTCGGCACGGCGACGACGTTCAACCTGATCGGGGAGGACGGGACCTTTCTCGGGGGGGCCATCGGGCCGACCATGGAGCTGGCCTCCGAGACGCTGACCCGTCGCACGGCACAGCTGTTCAAGATCGAGCTGCTGCCGCCCCCGAGCGTCATCGGCAAGGACACCGCCGAGCACCTACAGTCGGGCATCGTCTTGGGCTTTCTCGACATGGTTCAGGGCATGATCCAGCGCTTCCACCGGGAACATCCGGCGTCGTTGCGCGTGATCGCCACCGGGGGATGGGGGCGGTTCTTCGCGGCTCAGCTGGATGACATTGAACTCTACGATCCGCAACTGGCCCTCGACGGGCTGCGCATCGCTTGGGAGCGTCAGATGGGGCGTTCGGCCTAACGCCGCCGGACGTGCAAGCGACGCTTGGCCCGCTCGTAGGTCCGAGCCCGACATGCCCGCGGCGTCCACGTCGTCCCGACGCCCGTCCACACCTCGCAGTCCACGATGCGCTCGAGCTTATCCGGCGGAATGCGGGGCTCGTCGACGATCGTCCCGTTGCCGTCGAGCATCTCGACGGGAATGCCGTCGGCGATCTTCACATACAGGAGCCGGATCCGGCTGCCCTTGGTCCGTTGGATGCGAATCCGTCGGTATTGGACCTCGGCAATTTCGTCGACGACGTCGGCCCGACGAACGTCCCGGAAGGGCAGCTCACGCATGCGGAGTCCACGGCGGCCCATTACGTCTCATGAAACCCGATAGGCCCCCTGAGGTCAATATCAGTCGTCCCTGGCGGGCCCATACGCCCCAAAGCGCGCAACGACAGGCGATAGTGGCTTTGCTTCGGCGCCCCCTGTCTGCTACCGTAGGGATCATAGATTGGAGGGACCACCATGCTCGGAGGCATTGGCGCACCGGAACTGATTGTGATCTTCGCCATCGTGCTGCTGCTCTTCGGCGGCAAGAAGCTGCCGGAAGTGGCCAAGTCCATGGGCAGTGCGATGCGGGCTTTCCGCGACGAAGCCAACTCGCTCAAGCGCGAGATCGACCTGGAAGCCGAGTCGGAAACGTCGGGCTCGTCGTCGCAGGGCACGCAGGCGTCGGCGGCCGACGCAAACGATTCGGAAACGGACAGCGAGACGACTCAGCCAACGTCGGAGACATCGACGACCGAGACAGAGGACGACAAGTCCCCATACAGCTGAGCGGGCGATACTGTGAACCTTCTCGAATACCAAGGCAAGGAACTGTTTGAACGAGCCGGGCTGCCGGTTCCCGACAGCGAACTGGCCGATTCTGCCAGCGACGCCCGGGCCGCCGCGGAACGGCTCGGCCCACCCGTCGTTGTCAAAGCCCAAGTGGCCACGGGCGGCCGTGGCAAGGCCGGAGGTGTCAAGGTTGCCAAGTCGGCTGAGGAGGCCGAGTCGGCGGCCCACGAGCTGCTGGAGATGACCATCCAAGGCGAGCCGGTCAAACGGCTCATGGTTGCGGACGCCGTTGACATCGCCAACGAGTATTACCTGGGCATCACGCTGGATCGGGCGAAGCGATCGCCCGTGCTGATCTTCTCCACCCAAGGCGGCGTGGACATCGAGGAGGTTGCCGAGACCTCGCCGGACGAGATTCATCGCGTCCATGTGTCTCCCTTGGAGGGCCTACAGGCTTATCAGTTGCGCAAGGTCTTCTTCGAGGCCCAGGTCCCGACGGAGCAGTTGAAGGAGCTCGTCAAGACGGCCCAGGCGCTCTACCGGGCGTTTGAGGCCTATCGGGCCCAGCTCGTGGAGATCAACCCGCTGGTCGTCCTGACCGACGGGTCGCTGTCGGCCATCGATTCCAAATTCATCCTCGACGACAGCGATCTGCCGGACGACGTGCCGGAGGGCCACGGCGAGGGCGTCGACCCGCTGGAACAGCAAGCCAATGACGCCGGGCTCCAGTACGTCAAACTCGACGGCCACGTCGGGATTATCGGCAACGGTGCCGGCCTCGTGATGTCCACGCTCGACGTCGTCCAGCTCAAGGGCGGCGCGCCCGCCAACTTCCTCGACATCGGCGGCGGCGCCTCGGCCGAGCAGATGGAGACCGCGCTCCGTCTGGTGCTGAGCGACGGCGAGGTCACGGGCGTGTTGATCAACATCTTCGGCGGCATCACGCGCTGCGATCTCGTCGCGCAGGGCATCGCGCAGGCGGCCGAATCCCTCGACATCCAAGTGCCCGTCGTCGTGCGGCTTGTCGGCACGAACGAGGCCGAGGGCCGCGAGATCTTGGAGAGCGTCGAGGGGCTGCATGCCGTATCCGCCATGGAGGCCGGTGCGGAGCAGATCGCCGAGCTGACCCGTTCCTGATCCGTTGCTGAGCCGGGCGTGCACAACCGACGGCTGGACGGTATCGTAAATCCAATCTGTACAAAGCGAGGGAGCATCCGATGAGCATTGCCCGTACGGTCGCGTTCAGCGCGCTGGTGTTGGCGCTCGGCGTTATGACCTGGTCGGCGAGCGGCCAAGACTCGTCGCCGTCGTTCCTGTTCATGGACGAGCTCGAGGCCGGCATGGAAGGGATCGGGAAGACGACGGTCCGCGGCAACGAGATGGCGACGTTCAACGTCGAAGTCGTCGGGACGGTGGACAATCCGGGCGACACCAACGACTACATCATGGTCCGATCCCACGGCGAGGCGATTGAGGCGGCCGGCGGCTACGCACAGGGCATGAGCGGCAGCCCCATCTACATCGACGACAAGCTGATTGGCGCATTCTACGGCGCGTTTGCGTTCAACGACAGCGCCGATCCGATCGGGTTTGTCCGGCCGATCGAGACGATGCTGCCCCTCGCCGAAAGCGTCGCCCAACAAGCCGCCGACGAGGACGAGCAGCAGGGCATGTTCGACCCGCAGACCCCGGCTCATCCGGCCCTGGCCAGTGCGCTCTCCGAAGCCCTGCCCAATGACATCGACGAGGTCCAATACGCGTCCACGTCTCCCTCGCTGGCCGAACGACAAGCCCACCCGGAGACCGCTTACGCCGTTCCCATGAGCACGTCGCTGTGGGTCGGCGGATTGAGCGGCCGGGCGCTCGAGGCCCTCAAGTCCGGCGTGTCATCTGAGGCCTTGGCCACGGGTGGACACGGGCTCCCAAACCTCGGTGGGGCCGTCACCGATCGACTGCGTGACACCTTGACCACGGGCGTGCAAGACCGATTTGATAAGCGCGTGCTGCCCATGGCGTCCGCGCAAGAGGGCGCCGAATCGGAGAACGGATTTGCCGAGCTGGAGGCCGGTCGCCCCATGTCGGCACAGCTCGCCCAGGGCGACGTCTCCTTCGGCAGCGTCTGCACGACGAGCTACGTCGACCCAGCGTCCAGCGTCCTGCTCGCGTGCGGGCACCAGATCTTCATGACCGGCGAGTCGAGCATGTTCCTGAGCAAGGCGCGCGTCGTGGACACGGTCAATAGCGCCCAAATTTCCTTCGTATTGCCGCAGGTGAGCCGAGAGACCATCCACGGCACCGTTCGTCAAGATCGCACGCAGGCCATCGGCGCCTCGCTCGGCGACGAGCCCCGCTCCATCGATCTGAACGCCAAGGTCGTCGACAGAACCCGGAGCAAGGAGCGCGAATTCCAAGTCCGCATGGCCGAAAGCGGCAACTTGCTGGGATCGCTCGTCTACTCCAGCCTGTTGCAGGCCGTGGACGAGACCATCAATCGCATCGGTCAGGGAACCATGCGCATCAGCTATTCGATCGACGGCGAGAATTTGCCCCAGTCCCTGGAGCGGAACGACGTGTTCGCCAGCCAGAGCGACGTCGCCGTCCAAGGCCCCCTCCAAGTGGCCCAAGCGGTTCTGCTGCTCAAGCAGAACGAGTTCCAGGAACCGAAGGTTTCCAACGTGGACGTCGAGATCGAGGTCAAGGAGCCGCTGCAACAGTTCCGGGTCGTGGAGATCAGCACGGGCAATGAGAGCTACCAACCCGGCGACACGATCCAGTACACGGCCACGCTGCGGGCGTTCCGCGGCGAGGAGCAAACCGTTGAGGGCGAGGTCGAGCTGCCGGACGACGTCCGACCGCGCCAGGTGACATTGAGGATCTCCGGCGGCGCGCAGCAGCAACAGCAATCGAACAACAGCGGGTCGGAGACGCCGCAATTTTCCGATCTGGAAGGGCTCATCAGAGCCGTCGAAGACTCAGAGACGAACGATCAGCTCACGGTCGAGTTGCTCGGCTTGCCCAACTCGCCAACCAACGGGGACGCCGACGAGCGCCAGACCGCCTCAGCTTCCTTCGGCGACGTCAAACGGCTCGGCAACGGCATCGTCACGGGCGAGGACCGGACGTCGCTCAAAATCAACCGGGCGAGCGACGACGGCGATCGGGGCGAGTCCGAGGCCGGCGAGGACTCGGACGACTCAACCGACGACCCCGACACTGACGATGAAGAGTCTTCGGACGACGAGGCCGACGATGGCTGTTCGTCGAACTACTACTGCTAACCGTCGACTGACGACATGCGATCAATCGGGTGGGTCGCCGAGGTCCTGGATGCCCCGATCCATTTTCCAAATCGGGCGCAACCCCTGACCGGCGCTTCCATCGACAGTCGGGCGATCCAGCCCGGCCAGCTGTTCGTCGCGCTCCCGGGCGAGCGCACGGACGGCCATCGGTTTCTGGAGGACGCGTTCCGCCGAGGGGCGGGCGGCGCGATCGTTCGCAACCTCCCCACGGGCGGTCGGGAACACCTGACCAACTGCATCCAAGTCCCCCACCCACTCGAAGCTCTCCAGGAGCTGGCCGCCCAGCGCCGGGCTGAGTTGTCCATCCCGATCCTCGGGATCACCGGCAGCGCCGGCAAGACGACGACGAAGGAATTGATCCATGCCGTCCTCAGCGAGCAGTATCGCGCGTATCGCGCCCCGGGCAACTTCAACACCGAGATCGGGCTTCCGCTGGCGCTGCTCAACATGCCGGACGATATTGACGTCGCTGTCGTCGAGATGGGCCTACAGCGCCCGGGCGACATCCGAGAGCTTGCCGACATTGGCCGGCCCACTCACGGCGTGTTGACAAGCATCGGCGACGCGCACATCGGCCATTTCCGCGATCAAGCTGAGCTGGCTCGCGAAAAGTGGACGCTCATGGCGGCCGTGCCCGCGGAGGGAACGGCGGTGCTCAACGTCGACACGCCCTTCGCCGCCGAATGGAGTCAGCATCTGGCCTGCGAGACGTGGACGCTCGGCCTCGAGCGCGCGGACGTCGACACGGGCGCCATCGACATCAACGACAGGCGGCTCGACGGCTTGGCCCTGGACGCGTCGGTCAAGGGCCGAGCGGTTCCGCTCGAGACCCAACTGCTCGGTCGTCAGAACGCGTACGCCGTGCTGGCAGCACTCGCGACGGGCCGAAGCTTTGAGGTCCCCATCGAGGCCATCCAGCGGGCAATCGCGTCATTCTCCCCCATACCGCACCGCATGGAACTTAAGCGAGCGCCTCGGCACGGCCTCATCGTGGACGACACCTACAACGCCAGTCCGACCGCCGTCCGCGCGGCGCTACGGACGCTGGCTCGCCTCGAGGAGGACATCCCAAAGCTCGCCATTCTTGGCGACATGCGGGAGCTGGGCGAGCGGGCCGACGCCGAGCACGCATCGCTGGCAGATGACCTCACCGCGCTCGGCATCGACACGGTCCTGACGATCGGCAACCGCGCCAAGCGCATCACGGATCGTTTGCGCCAGCGGCACGGATGGTCGACGGATCGTGCGAGCCATGCAGCCGACGTTGAGGATTTGGAGCGCCAGCTGGCCAAGCGTACGCGCGAAGACGACACGCTGATCCTCGTGAAAGGCTCTCGTGCCATGGAATTGGACGGGTTCGTCGATCGCCTGGTGACGCGGACTTGAGCGCCGGAACCCTCTCAGCAGGGATGAGAGCGTTCT
This sequence comes from uncultured Thermotogae bacterium, assembly GCA_964567595.1. GTDB lineage: Bacteria > Bipolaricaulota > Bipolaricaulia > RBG-16-55-9 > RBG-16-55-9 > CAZMNF01. The sequence goes on from CAZMNF010000005.1 coordinate 48,878, forward strand.
CGACCGGTGCCGTCCAACGCGACGAAGCCAACCCATAAACCGCTCCAGAAGCGCCCGTTTAGGCGTCGACGTGCAGTGGCCTTAGCGGGTCGGATGATCCATGAGACGCGGTCGCCCGAAAGCACCCGGGATCCAACGATCCCCTCTGTCTTTGCGTTGTTTGCGCAAATCGGTTATATACGAGGCATATGGTGACCACTGTCCGTCGCATAACGTGGCCCTCGCTCAGCGGCGCTGCCGCCATTGCGGCTGCTGATCAGGCCAGCAAGGCCGTGGTCGTACGTTCCATACCGCGCCCATTGAGGGTGTGGGACGGAGGTCTCGGCTACGTCGAGATCGACTTGGCGCGGAACAGCGGCGGCGCGTTCAGCCTCTTCGCCGACTACGGGACGGCACTCACGGTGGTCACCGGAATGGTGATTGTCGCGATCGTCGCCGTGCTGCTCTCAGGGCGGGTTACCCACCCCCTGGCCTCAGTCGGGCTCACGGGGATCGTTGGCGGGGCGCTGGGGAACTTCATCGATCGAGCGCGACTCGGCTACGTCGTCGACTTCATCGAGATCGGGGCCTCGTCGACGCTGCGCTGGCCCACGTTCAACGTGGCCGACACGTCGATTGTGGTCGGGACGGGGCTTTTGGTGTTCTATCTCTTGCGCAGCGAGGTGCAAGCGTGATCAACGGAACGTTCATCGCGTTGGAAGGGATCGACGGCAGCGGCAAGACGACCCATTTGGCCCGCCTCGCTGATCACATGCGCGGCCTTGGCCACGACGTCGTCACCGTGGAGGAGCCGGGCGGCACGGACGTCGGCGAGCGGCTGCGGGAGCTGCTTCTGCACGCCCGCGGCACATTGGCTCCGTTGAGCGAGCTGCTCATGCTCGAAGCATCCCGCCATGAACTCGTCCGCCAGGAGATTCGCCCGGCGTTGGGGCGAGGCGCCGTCGTCCTCTCCCATCGCTACGATTACTCCAGCGTTGCCTACCAGGGCTACGGGCGCCAGCTGGACCCGAACCTGATCCGTCATCTGAACGCGGAAGCGACTCAGGGCGTCCGTCCGTCGGTGGTGCTCTGGCTGGATATTCCGACGGAGGTGGCATGGCAGCGCCTGCAGGAGGCACGCCGACCCGATCGATTGGAGGCGGAAGGATCGGCGTTTCTCGAGCGCGTGGCCGAGGGCTATCACGCCCTGGCTCAGGAATGCCCCGAGATGGTTCGCATTGACGCCAATCAAGCCGCCGATGAGCTCTTCGAGGCTCTGTTGAGAGCCATCGAGCGCGAGACCGCTTTGCCGATGGCGTCAGGGGAAGGAGGATTCAATGGAATTTCAGTGTGATAAAGCTGCGATGGCGTTCGGCGTGAAAACGGCCAGTCGGGCCCTGGGCTCGGGGAGCACGTTGCCCATCCTCGCCGGGTTGAAGCTGTCCGTGCAGGGAGCCGAGCTCAAGCTCGTCGCGACCGACCTCGAACGCGCGATCACGACCACGATCCCGATCGAGAACGAGGGCGGCGATGGCGAATGCGTGCTGAGCGGCCAGCTGCTCAACAAGATTACGGGTCGCCTCCCGGCCGACACGGTCAGGGTTCAGATGGACGAGGCGGGCGACAAGCTCGTCATCAGCTCGGGCGACGCCACATTCGAGCTGCTGCTGTTGCCCTTGGAGGACTTTCCGGACATTCCCGAGGTGCCGGAGGGGTCGCTCTGTCCCATTGAGCGCGAGCGCCTGGTGCGGGCGTTGGAGCGCACGACGTTTGCGGCGATGAGCGCGCGCGAGACATCGCGGCTCAACCTCACGGGCGTCGACATCCTGACCGAGGGCCAGTCGATGAAGCTGGTGGCCACCAACGGCTACCGACTGGCGCTCAAGGAGGAACAGCTCCCGTCCGAGCCGCCCGAGGGCGAGTACCTCGTCGACGCCGATGCCCTGAAGGACCTGCAGAGCATCCTGAGCAGCCTCGACGACGAGACCGTCACGCTGGCCCATGGCAGCGACCATCTGTTCGCCCAGACCGAGGGGGTTACCTTTGCGGCGCGCTTGATCCAGGAGGAGTATCCGGACTTTGAGCGGGTCATCCCCTCGGACAACTCGGTCGGCCTGCGTCTCAATCGCGACGCGTTTCTCGACGCGCTCGGCCGCGCGGAGATCACCACGGCGACCGAATCCGGCGCCGTCATTCTCGAATCGCGGGACGGCTCGCTCGTGGTGCGCTCCTCGTCCGCGGAGAAGGGACAGGCCGAGGAGCGCGTCCCGCTGCTCAAGGACGCCGAGTCCCTGTCCGTCTCCTTCCGCGGCGAGTACCTCATCGACGCGCTGAGGCGCATGACGTCCTCGGAAGTCGTTCTGTGGCTCAAGGACGGCGAGAGCGCGGGGCTATTGGAGCCGAGCGACGGCGAGGACGACCAGGGATTCCTCTACGTCTGCATGCCGATCCGCATGGATTGAGGCCCAGCCACGAACGGCGGATCGATGGCTCGAGGGACACACTTTGCTCGATAGGACAGCTTCGATGAACGAACGCCGGCTGAGCTCGCTGGGCGAGGACTCCATCCGGCGGGAACTCCATCCAAGCGGCAGCCTTTGCAGAGAGGGGGGGCAAGCGACTGCCGCTCCCTATTAATCAGTCCTCGTCGTCGCCCCCATCGTCGCCGCGTCGGCGTATGAAGGTAGGGATGTCCCAATCGCCGGGGCGTTCGCGTTTCTCTCTCGCGGGCGGGTCGTCGCTGTGGTTGTTGCGGTCGTGGTTGAACTGCGCCTCGTACTCCTTGAACTCGTCCTCGGATTCCAGCTCCTCGAATTCCTCGTCCTCGATCGGCTTGAACCCGGTGGCGATCAGGGTGATCTTCAATCCGTCGAAGTCGTTTTTGACCGTCGTGCCAAAGAAGATGTCGGCGGACTCGCTGACGGCTTCTCGGATCAGCTGGGCGGCTTCCGTCACCTCTTCCAGCGTCAGATCCATGCCGCCGGTGATGTTCATGATGACGCGCTGGGCACCCTCGACTGAGCCTTCCAGCAACGGACTCGTGATCGCGCTGCGGGCGGCCTCGCGGGTGCGCCCCTCGCCTTCGCCTTCGCCGATGCCCATGAGCGCCGTGCCGGCCTTGCGCATGGTCGTCTCCACGTCGGCGAAGTCCATGTTGATCATGCCGGGGGTCGTGATCAGGTCAGTGATGCCCTGCACGCCCTGGCGCAGAATGTCGTCCACGAGGTCAAACGCTTGCATCAAGGGAAGATCGGCGGGCGCGACTTTCAGAAGCCGGTCGTTCGGGATCGTGATGAGCGTGTCCACGTACTGGCGCAGCTCCTCGATGCCCTTCTTGCAGCGTTCGGCCCGTTGATGACCCTCAAAGGCGAACGGCCGCGTCACGATCCCGACGTTGAGCACGCCGGCTTCCTGGGCCAATCGGGCGATCACGGGCGCCGCGCCCGTGCCGGTGCCGCCGCCCATGCCCGACGTGATAAAGAGCATGTCGATATCTTCCAGGATGTCGTGGAGGTCGCCCTCGGACTCCTCGGCCGCGCGGCGCCCCACGTCGGGGTCGCCGCCAGCTCCCAAGCCCCCGGTCAGCTTGGAGCCGATCTGGACGTGTTGGTGCGCTTCAATCACTTCGAGCACCTGCGCGTCGGTGTTGACGGCCACGAGGTCCACGTCCTTGACCTTGTCCTGCACCATCCGACTGACGGCATTGCACCCGCCGCCACCGACCCCGACGACTCGAATGCGGGCGAGTCCGTTGTTGCTGCGTGCCCGTTCCATGACTCGCTCCTCCCTCATCTCTTGTCCCACACGCTAGCTGGCCGATCCGCGAAAGACCTGGTTGAGCCAGCGGAGGACCTTGGTGAAGACCGTGTCGTCGCCGCGACCGTTGCGTCGGGGACTGCCGACTTCGTCGTGGCGGCCTTCGCCGTAGCGGAAGTCGAACTCGCGCGAGTCCATGGCGTATTTCAACAAGCCGATCGCCGTTGCGTAGACGGGGCTCTCCACGATATCGCGCAGTCCATGGATCCCTTGGGGCGTCTTCCCCCGGCGAACGGCGACGTTGTAGCGCTCCTGGACGAACTCCGGAATCCCTTTCAACAGCGCCGTCCCCCCGGTCAGCACGATGCCGGCCGGGACCAGGTCGCGGTATCCCGCGTCCTCGATTTCGCCCATCGCCAAGTCGAAGAGCTCTTCCAGCCGCGGCTCGATGATCTTGGCCAACTTCCGCTTGCTGATGCTCTTCTTCTCGCCGCTGATCGTGGTAATCTCGAAGCGCTCTTCCCCGCTGACCTCGTCCACCCGCGGAAGCCCCTCAGTCCGTTTGATCCGCTCGGCCTCCTGGTATTCGACCTTCAGGCCGACCGTGATGTCGTTGGTGATGTGCTCGCCCGCGATGGGCAAAATTTTGGAAAACCAGATGTCGCCGCGTCGGAAGATCGCGATGTCGGTCGTGCCGCCGCCGATGTCCATGAGCACGACACCGAGCTCTTTCTCGGCCTCGGAGAGCACGGCGTAGCTGCTGGCCAGCGGCTGGAGCACGATCTTTTCGATGTCGATGCCGACGTTGGTCACGCAGCGGTAAATGTTGTGCACGGCCGTCATGGAGCCCGTCACGATGTGGACGTCGACTTCCAGTCGGGTGCCGGTCATGCCGACCGGGTCCGTGATCCCCTCCTGGCCGTCCACGATGTACTGGCGCGGGATCACGTGGATCAGTTCGGCGTCGGGGGCGATCTGAATCGCCTGCGCCGTGTCGATGACGCGTCGCACATCGTCGGTCGTGATCGTGCGATTGTCGCGGGAGATGCTGACCGTGCCGGAGTTGTTGATGGAGGTGATATGCTTGCCGGCAATGCCGGCAAAGACGTGGTCGATCTCCATGTCGGCCATGTTTTCGGCTTCGTCGATCGACCGTCGAATGGAATTGGTCGTCTCGCCGATGTCGACGACGACGCCCTTCTCTAGGCCACGAGATGGAGCCTTGCCCATGCCGATGATCTCAATGACCCCGTTCTCGACACTCCCGACGAGGGTCACGACCTTCGTCGTGCCGATGTCGAGCCCGATGAGCAAGCCCCCGTTCCCTCTCACCATGGTTTCATCCCTCTCACCGCCTCAAGAGCGGGGGTGATCTCTTCATCTTGGGGGAGAGTCCAGAGCCTTGTCAAGCCTGGTCTCATCGTCCAATGACCACCTCGCCCGGAATCCTCAAGTCGAGGGTGCGCCAGCCTCGCTTATCCGCCGCGCGAAGCGTTTCGACGACGCGCTCCAACCGCGCAACCTGCTCCGACAATTCCCTCGGCGGCAGCAGAGCACGCCGCCCGTCCCGGGTGCGCAGTATCCAGTCGTAGCCCCGGACCCGCAGCGAGACGTACTGGCGCAGTCTCTCGCCGCCGAGCGCGTACAACGAACGGAGCGCGCGGAGAGCGGCTTCCGACTTCAGTTGAGGACCTTGGGGAGAGGACGTCGTCTCGACACTCGCAACAATGGGCAGCGACGGCGGCGGCCGATCTGCGCGTTCCAATAGAACGCCATCGCGGTCGGCCCAGTGGCGTTGGCCATTGGCAAGCTCAACGATCCCATGCGGGCGCCGCTCCGTTACTTCAATCCGGACGACCACATGGTCCGACGAGGCACGTTCGGACGTGGCATCGACGTGAGCTTGACGGACTTTCGGGAGCTGTTCGAGTGCGTCAAGGGCACGGGCTTCGGCCTGAGGCGTCCATGACGCCCCAACCTCTAGACCGCTTTCGCCTCGGATCGTCCCTGGATCCAAGTGCTCCACGCCGGTGACGTTCACACGCGTCACTGTGGGCGGGGCCGTCGGTCGAGGCACCAAGTGCCAGGCGACGAGGCCTAACCCGCCGAGAGCCACCGCCAGGAGAATCCCCCCTCTCACCAGAGGCCTCAAGTGGGGACGACGACGAGTTCGAGTCGCAGTTCCACCCCAAACACTTTGTACACCCTCTCTATGGCGATGTCAATCAGATTTTGCAGATCAGCAGCGGTGGCTCGCCGTTCGTTAACCATAAAGTTGGCATGAACTGGGGAGATTCTCGCGCCGCCCCGACGTAGGCCCTTCAGGCCAGCCCGTTCGAGCATCTGGCCGGCGCTGAGGCCTCCTGGGGGGTTGGCGAACACGCAGCCCGGGCTCGGCTGTCGCAGGGGTTGGACCGACCGTCGATGGGCCATCAACGCCTGCGGGTCGACGCGTTGAGGCTCCCCAATGCGGAATTGGCCTTCCAGAATCACGTACTCGTTCCGCCGAAACAGGCTGTCGCGATAGCCGAACGCGCATTCGTCAGGCGTCAGCGTCGCCAGTTGGCCATCCGGTCGCAGGGCGGTCACCCGTTCGAGCCTGTCCGAGATCGTCGCGTCGCGGCCGCCGGCGTTCATCGTCAGCGCTCCGCCGATGGATCCCGGGATGCCGATCAGGCCATCAAAGTCGTAATAGCCGTGGGCACGGAGGTGTCCCATCGTGGCGCCGAGGCCAGCTCCCGCCTGGACGGTCAACCGATCGGTCTCGATCCGGGTCCGACCGAACGCGCGACCGAGATGGATGACCAATCCCGGGAAGCCGGAATCGGGAACCAGCACGTTCGTGCCGTTGCCAAGCACCATCCAAGGCAGCGCGTGGTCCTCCGCGTAATGCACCAAGTCGGCCACTTGATCAACGTCGGTGGGTTGGGCAAACAGCCGGGCCGGTCCCCCGATGCCGAGCGACGTCAACGGCGCCAGGGGCACGTTCGATTGAACGACGGTCTCAATCGAGCTCGGTGGGGCAGCCAGCGTCGTCATCGCGCCCTCCCTTCCCGGGCGACCTGGTGGAGCACGTCGCCGATATCGCCGGGCCCGAACCCGATGATGAAGTCGCCCGGCTCGGAGCGACGGCGCAGGAAGCCATACACGTCGTCGAGCGTGGGCAGGTAGTGGACCTCGGGATGCTCGCGACGGATCGTCTCCACGATGCGCTGCGAGCTGACGCCGGGAATGGGCGACTCGTACGCCGGATAGATATCCGAGACGATGACCTTGTCGGCGCCACGGAACGCCCGCGCGAAGTGTCTGTGCAGATAGCTCATGCGCGAGTAGCGATGGGGTTGGAACACGGCGATGACTCGCCGCGGCTGCCAACCGCGGCGGACGGCGTCCAGATTGACGTCTATCTGCGTCGGAAGATGGGCGTAGTCGTCGACGACGACTCGCCCGTTTTCTTCCAACACCTGGAAGCGACGTTCGGGCAACTGGAACGTGGCCAGCGTCTCGATCATGGTCGTGAAATCCAAGCCGGAGAGATGGCCCGCCAACAGCGCCGCCAACGCGTTGGCGACGTTATGGCGACCGGGAGCGGGCAGCGCCAACTGGCCGACCTTTTCGCCTTGGAACCAGATGTCCGCGGTGGTCGCCCGCCGGCGTTGGCGAACGTGTCGCGCCTCAAGATCGGCGGCGTGATTCAGCCCGAACGTCCAGGCCTCTGAGCTAGCTGCCTTGAGCAGCTCCGTGTGCGGATCGTCCGCCGACAGAATCGCCTTCTGGCTCTGGCCCACGAACTCGCGGAATGCGGAGACCAGGCACGCCTCACTGCCGTAGGTGTTGAGATGGTCCCGACCCACGTTGCAGACGATGCCGATCTCCGAGGCGAACTGACGGAAGCGCCCGTCGCTTTCGTCGATCTCCGCGACGAGCCAGGGACTGGCCCCTAAGCGCGCGTGCCCGCCCAACGAGGGCGAGGGGGCTCCCACCAGATAGGACGGATCACGCCCCGTCGCCTTAAGCAGCGCAGCCGTCATGGCGCTCGTCGTCGTCTTGCCGTGGGTTCCGGCGATCGCCAGCGTTCGGTGACTGGCGATGAGCTGGCCGAGAACTTCTTGACGGTGATAGACGGGCAACGACTGGCGGGTCGCCGCCTTCAGCTCCAGATTGTTCGTCTGGATCGCTGAGGAATAGACGACCGAGCGGTCGCCCCCCAGTCGGGTGTCGTCGTGGCCGAGATGGATCGGCACGCCGGCAGCTTGGAGCGCGCGGGTGTGAGCGTTATCGCGAAGATCCGATCCGCTCACCGAGTGCCCGCGCTCGTGAAGCAACCAAGCCAAGGCGCTCATGCCATCTCCGCCGATGCCGATAAAGTGGTAGGACTCGCGCAGGGGCATCATGGCGTAGATACCGGTCAACCTCCCTCATCAGGTGATCATGGGCCTCCGTGTGGGCCAAGCGGTTGCAGGCCGCTCGCAGCGCAGCGCGATCGGCCGCGCCGTCGAGCAGCGCGATCGTCTCGTCGAGCAATCTCGTCTCGTCCAGATTCCGCTCGCTCAGCCAGCGGCACGCGCCGCGCTCGGCAAACCAGCGGGCATTGGCGGTCTGATGGTCATCGGCTGCGTCGGGCCAGGGCACGGCAATCGTCGGGACAGCAAGCGCGACCAGCTCGCTCAGCGTGGACCCGCCCGCTCGTGAGATCGCCACGTCCGCCGCGCGCATCCACAAGCCGATGTTGGCCGTGTGACGGATCACGGTACAGTCGGCATCGCGAGCGCTGTGCTGGAGCCGGGTGGCGTCTCGCCCGGCGACGATCGCGAGCTGGGCATGTCGAGTTTGCAGCTCAGGCCATCCCCGCAGCAGTGCGTCATTGACGGCACGCGCGCCGTTGGAACCTCCCATGGCAAGAACGAGCGGCCGTTCCGGGTCGATCCCCAGTGCGGCTTTGGCATCCTGCGGGGAGCGGTGGCGCAACTGGCGGATGCCGTCGCGCAGCGGCACGCCCACGACCGACGGCGCCGGGGCATCCAACCAATGGGCCGTGTCGGGGAAGCTCAGAAAGACACGGTCGACTCGCGGGGCCAGCAGCCGCGTCACGAGGCCGGGACGAACGTTCTGTTCGTGAATGAGCGTCGGTATGCCCAACAGCGATGCCCCCAATACGGGGGCGAACGCCGCGTATCCGCCCGTGCCAACGACGACCTCCGGACGCAGTCGACGCAGAATCGCTAACGCTTGCGCGAACCCGAGCGCGTTCACGCTGAGGGCTCGCAAGGCTGCCCCGGAAAACTCTCGCAGGACGCCGCGCGCCTGAATGAGATGACGCTGAACGTCGGGTCGATCGGCGAGGACACGAGCTTCCAGCCCGCGCGCGGTGCCGACGTGGCCGACGGTCAAGGCGTCACCGTAGCGTCGATGGAGCGTCTCGATAAGGGCCAGCGCGGGATAGAGGTGCCCTCCGGTCCCGCCGCCGGCGACCAAGACGGTCATCGGAAACTCCTTCCTCGGTCCTCGTTTGTCGAGCGATGCTGAGCAGGATGCCGACCATGGCCATGGAGACGATCAACGAGGATCCGCCGTAGCTCACAAACGGCAACGTCAAGCCCGTCACGGGAAGCGCGCCGACGGCGACGCCCACGTTGACCGCCGCCTGGAGCCCGATCGCGAACGTCAACCCCGAAGCCAAGAGAAACCCGTAAACGTCGGGTGCGCGGAGGGCAATGCGGACGCCGCAGCCCACGACGACCCCGATCAGGCCGATGATGACGAGCATGCCGAGAAACCCCAGTTCCTCGCCGACAATCGCGACAATGAAGTCGTTGTAGGCCTCGGGGAGATAGAACCACTTTTCGCGGCTTGCGCCGAGGCCTCGTCCCGTCAGGCCGCCCGAGCCGAGCGCGATGAACGATTGCAGAAGGTGATAGCCCTCGTCCTGCGGACTCGCCAGCGGATTGACGAACGTCAGCAGCCGCTCGCGGCGGTACGGGGCCGACCAGAGCAGCGCGAAGATGACCGGCAGAGCCGCCAGGACCGGCCCCATCAGATGGCGCAAGCGGGCCCCGGCCATCCAGAGCATGAACCCGGCGATGGCCCCGTAGAGGACCACCAGGGCAAAATCCGGCTGCAGTAGGGCAACGAGCGCAAACGGGGCCGCAAGCGCGATGGTCGGCAACACGCCCGTGGTGAGGGACTGCAGGTCGCCGTTGTCGCGCTTGCGGACCAGCACGGCGGCCAGGGCCACAATGAGCGCCAACTTGGCCAACTCAGTGGGTTGGAACGAGGCCGGGCCAAGGCGCAGCCACAGGCCGTTCGGGGCCAGCTCCGGAACGAGCGTCAACACGGACAAGCCGAGCGCTCCCAATAACAGTCCGGCGTCGTAGCGCATCCAGCGCCGGTAGTCGAGGCGCATCAGGACGCTGATGGCCCCCAGCCCGACGACGGCCGCCACGGCTTGTTTCAGGAAAAGATAGCCGGGTTGGCGGTAGACGGTCTCGGAGATGGGGATGCTCGCGGACGCCACCATCAGGAGGCCGAGCAGAACCAGGGCAGTTGTGGCGACCCAGAGCGTGGCCTCGGTGGAGGCCAGCGGATGCCCGGCGCGGTCCAGCGCGGGCGAGCCCGGTACGGTCCCAGAAATGCCCCTCATACGTCACCCCCGAATGGTGGAATCGGCCAACGAACGGACACGATCTCTTATAGGGTTTTAGCGAACGTCTCAGAAGGACCGACGCTCAAGCATCGGGCCCGCTTGATCACCCCAGGCGGTGACCTGTGTCTGGGCATGCGTTGCCACGGCCGCCTTGAAGGCGTCGCCGCGCTCGACGTAGCTCGAGAACTGATCAAAGCTGGCCGCGCCCGGGGAGAAGAGACAGACATCGGGACGGTATCGGCCGACGCTGCGCATCAATTGATCGAACGAGGCAATCGGCCGAATGTGGCGGCACCCGGCCGCGCGGAGCGGCCGCATCCACCGCTCTCGAGCGTTGCCCATGAGATAGACGACCTCGGGTCGTCGCCGCGCGATCTCGTCGGTCAGCTCTTGGAGATCCTCGCCTTGGGATCGACCGCCGAGCACCAGGGCCACGGACTCGCCGGGAAACGCCCGCAGCGCTGCTGCAGTTGCGGTGGGCGTGGTCGACTTGGCGTCGTTGACAAACCGCGTCCCCGCCAACGTGGCGACCGGTTCGAGGCGATGCGGAAGCTCGATCGTCGGGCCGAGCGCGCTCCCATGGAGCGAAACGTGCGGATCCAGCCGACGGGCGGCCGCCATGGCCGCTGCCAAGTTCTCGCGCTGATGGAACGGCCAACGGATCCCACTCACATCATCGGCGGCAAACCGCTGGCAGGCCGCTCGAAGGCGCGGAAGCGGCGGCGCTTCGTGGTGAACGATCGCCGCGTCGCTGTCGCGCTGGTGGCGGAACAGTTGCGCTTTGGCTTGGAAGTAGCGCTCGGTGGTGCCGTGACGATCCAAATGATGGGGCGAGAACCGCGTGAGGACGCCGACGCGCGGGCGAAAGGTGTCGACATGCTCCAGCTGGAAGCTGCTGACTTCGAGCACCACAACCGTATGTGAGTCGATGCTCTCCAGCGCTTCGATGAAGGGCGTGCCGATGTTGCCGGCCGTGACCACGGAGTGGCCATGTTGGCCCAGCAAGTTGGCGATCAAGTGCGTCGTCGTCGTCTTGCCGACGGTGCCGGTGACGGCGATGATCCGGTCGCTGGGGCATTTGCGGTAGGCCAGTTCCAACTCGCCGATCACGGGCATGCCGCAGGCTCGGGCTCGTTGGAGAATGGGGGCCCCTGTCGGAATCCCCGGCGACGGCACGACGGCATCCACCGACAGGACGCGCTCGGAATGGCCGCATTCTTCCCAGGGCACGCCCAATCGTGCCAGGTCGGCCTTGGCGTCATTCGGAATCGGTTGAGCGTCGCTGAGCAGGACGTCGGCGCCGCGCGCGGTCAGATATCGCACCGTCGCCAGTCCCGTCCGACCGGCTCCCAACACGGCCACGCGCTGTCGGCCAATCGGCTCTGCCTGGGTCATCCCATCCCCCCTCGTTGTGCGTCACATCGTAGGGAGAGGGGTCGATCGACCGAAGCGCAGACGTGGCGCGTGGAATGGACGCTCAGAACAGCTCCGGGAGACGCAGGCGGTCCACCAAGTGGACAGACGACCTTCCGTTTTGCGCTGTCGCGCTTATGGGCTTTGCTGGATACGAATAGAGCGGACGATCATCAGGTTTCGTTGGCCGATGCGTCCTCGTCTTCGGGGGTCTCTGCCATAAGCGAGATGGTCGCCTCGGCCACCGACTCGCCGTCGACACGTGCTTGCGCGTCAAAGCGGAACATCGCTCGTCGGGCGCGCAGGAGGTTCACCTCGTAGATGACCTGATCGCCGGGCCCGACTTGATGACGGAAACGGGCGTTGTCGGCCCCGACGAGATAGCCGAGGGCTTGGTCGTGACCCGTCAACGGCGCGATGAGGAGGCCGGAGGTCTGGGCCATCCCTTCGACGAGCAGCGTCCCCGGCAGCACGGGACGTCCGGGAAAATGGCCCTGGAGCATCCATTCGTTCTGGCTGACGTTCTTGAGAGCCACCGCCCGATCGTCCGTGCGCTCCAGCACCCGATCGATCATCAGGTAGGGGAACCGCAGCGGCAGCAGATCCAAGACGGAGGACTCGCTCGCGCCGGGCTCACTGTTCGTCGGCGTCGGATTCGTCATCCCCAGAACCGCTCCCGTCGTTTCCGTCAGCGGCGCCCTCGCCCTCGTCAGAGGTGCCGTCGGATGACTCGCCCTGCTCGTTCTGTTGCTCACGCAGCCGCTGCTTGAGCTGTTCCACAACCGCGGTGGTGATGTCGTCCACTTGGGCCGATTGGGAGTAGAGCACGATCGCGTCGTACTGGCTTGCCGGGTTGTCGATCACGAGGTCGTAGCCTTGATCTTCGCCGATTTGGCGGATGACTTCGACCATGTTCTGTTGAATGGGCGCGGACAACTGGAGGTTGAGCTGCTGAAGCTGGGAATCAAGCTCGCTCAGTCGCTGGTCGCGTTCGCTGGCCGTGATCTCGCCCGCCTCGAATCGTTGGCGGACCTCCTCCTTCTGCTGCTCGATGCGTTGCTGCTCCTCGCGATATTCTTGCAAGGGTTCAGCAACGATGGGGCTATCCTGCAAGTCTTGGAGGACTTGGAACATGTCCACGTAGGCGAACCTGAAGGCATCGTTCGGGGCGTTTGCCTCGGACGTGTCCGAGCTGGGGCCGCCGGCTTGGGCCTCAACGTTGGCCATCCGATCGCGCAACTCCCCAACGCTCGCAGACAGGTCGTCCAACTGGGACGCCATTTGTCCGGTCCGTTCGCTCAGCTCGTTCACGCGGTTGGGCGAAGCCGTCTGCCCTTGCTGTTGGCTCAACTCGGCGACCTGGTCCTCCAGCATGCTGAGTCGCTGCTGCATTCCCTGCCAAGCGACAACGCCGAGGGCCAGGCCGACCACGAGCACAACCCCAATCGTGGCCGTCCATATCCCGCTTCTCATGCTCTCACCACCGCTCCTGTCACGCCCTTATTGGTTCCCGCTGCCGTCGTTGCTGCTCGAGGCGGCTTGCAGACGATCCCAAACAGATGGGGTGATGTTGTCCATGAGGCCCTCTTGGCGATAGATGATCGTGTCTTGGACGTTGAAGACGGCCGTGTAGCCGCGCTCTTGTGCTAGCGCCCGAACGGCAGCCTGAATCGGTTCGGCCACCACGTTCAGGGTCACTTCTTGGAGCTGTTGTTGTAACTGGGTCGCTTGGAGTTGGGCTTCCGATTGGGACAACTCGCCGCTTTGCACCTGCTGTTGCAGCGACTGCATCTCGCCCTGGAGGCGCTGGACTTCCTCCTGCAGCCGCTGCTTGACCTCGGGGTTCTCCTCCTGATAGCGCGTGGCCAGCTCGTCAACCCGGACCACGGCGACATTCGCCCAGGGGGAAGCCCCGTCGCTGGTGGATGCCGTCGTGTCCCCCGTGGAGGCGTCCGAGTCGATCGTCTGGATTCGGGTCTCAAGCTCGGAGATCCGATCGGCGAGCGCCTGGCTATCGCCGCTCTGGATTTCCTGGATCCGTTGCTCCAACTCGTCCATGCGCTCTTGGAGCGTCGTGACCTCCTCTTGGCCGGCAAATTCGCCTTCCAGGTCCCCGATGCGGTCGTCGAGGATGCTGATCTGCTCTTGGAGATCCTCCGTGTTCTGAGCGCCCGATCCGCCAAGCACTTGGGCCCCGATCACCAATCCGATGGCCAAGGCGATGACGCCGACAATTGCGATTGTGACGGTCTGCTTCATGACTTGAACGCCTCCTCGTTTAAAAGAACGTGCCGAAGCCGAAGACGCCCTGGACGGTCTGCACGCGATCGGTGATCGGCCAAGCCATCGCCACACGGACCGGCCCGACATAGGGGGCCGTCACCCGGCCCTCAACGCCGACCGACTTGCGCCAGACGTCGCCGTCGGTGCCGATGTCGGCGAAGAACGCCACCGACACGTTGGCCTGCGGCTCCAGCAGAATCCGGTATTCCAGGTTGGCGTAGCCAAGGGATGGCCCTCGAACCGTCTCCACGCTGCGCACGGTCGTCGAACTGCCCAGGGTGAACTCTTCCTGGGCCGGCAGCTGCGAGCCGGCGTTGCCAACCAACCGTAGGGCGAACGTCTGATCCTCAATGGTGGGCCAGTGCTGGACAATCGTCCCCTCGACCTTGGTGAAGGGGGTTCCGACGCCGAAGAGGCCGGCCCGCTCCATGGAGACCTGGCGCCGGCCGCCGCGCGTGGCGAACCGCGGGTTATTGCGGTCGTCTTGATTGAAGGACAGCGAGGCCACGGAGACGCGGCTGTGTTCGGGAGAAAGGTCTTCCTGATCCACAAATTCCTTGGTGACCCACTCTTGGCGCATGCCAACTTCCGTCTGAGCATCTCCGCTGATCGGGACCGTCAACGAGGCCTCGCCGCCGCGGCGCTGCAGCCAGTACTGGCCCTGGTCGCTAGCGGACTCCTGGCTCGTCTCGTTGTAGACGTTGAGGTTCAGCGAATCGGTGCCCGGCACAAGCAGGCGGCCCTGATACTCGAGGTTGAAGTTGGTTGAAGCTTGGCCGACGACGCCGCGATCAACGCTGATCGATACGTCCTGGCCGAGGCCGTAGAGGTTCTTGCCGCTCAAGCTGAGCTGACCGACCAGGCCTTCGCCCGACACGGAGAACCCGCCGTTGAGGCTGCCAGTCTTCCGCTTCTCCTCGGCCGTGATAATCACGCGGACGCCTCCAGCTTCGAGTCGCTCAAAGTTGTAGTTGACACTGTCAAAGTACTCCATCTGAAGGAGCCTCCGATACGACTCCTGGAGGCGGAACTGATTGGCGAGGTCGCCAGCCCCGAACGTCAATTGGGTTCGGATGATCTCCGGCTCGGTGCGCGGCAAGTCGCTGGTGGCGGAGGTTCCGAAGAACTGGCCGAGCAGCGTGCCGAACTCATTCACCATCTGGCGGAGCCCTTCGTTGTCCGCCGACTCCGAGGCCGGCTGTTCCGTCTGCTGAGCGGATCCATTGTCGGTTTGTTCGGACGCGTCGATCTCGAGCTCCTGCAGGCCGTCCTCGGGCGTGATCCGAGCGGTCTGATAGCCGTTCTGCTCGATCAGGATCTCCTCGATCCGGCCCTCTAAGATCTCGAGCGTCAGGACGCCGTCCTCGAGCGACTGGCGGGCAAACGTCGCCATCATGAAGCCGTCGTCCCGATAAAGCTGATAGATGTCCTGCAACGACTCCAGCAACTCGAAGTTGCTCACCTCGCCATCCGGCAACTCCAGAAGACTCCGCAGTTCCGACACGGGAAACGCCGTTGCGCCCTCGAACTGGACTGCCTGGATGGATTGCGGCTCCTCGATCAAGGTGCGCGGCGCCAGCCGCACGAGCAGTTGGAGCTTGTCCGGGGCGCTTCCCTGCTGCGGCGCGACCCCTTGAATCCGGAAGAAGATCGACTCGTTCAAGGACTGAACCGCCTGCTGGATCGTCTCCTGCTTGGCGGGCCGATCGGTCGGGATGCCCGACAACATGGCCTCGGCTTTCTCCTTGAACGGGCCTTGCACGCCCTGAACCTCAACGGACTCGATGAGGGCCTCGACGATGCTGATCTTTAGCGTCTCGCCCGTCTGCACCTCGCCGAAGCCGACGAGCGTGTAGCCCTGGTCTTGATACTCGTGGCAGATGCTCGGCGTGGGCGGATTGGCTTGGCACTGGCCTTGCTCGTTGATGCCCAGTGCCGTGCGCAGCTTGGTCGTGTTGAGCACGTTGCCGGTCTCAATGTCGTGCTCGGCGAGGATCTCATCGATGCGCTCGTCGGTGACGAGGTAGTCGACGAACGGCCAGGGAATGCTCCAATTGACCACGGGAATGCTGAGCTGCTGATCGGCGTTCCAGTTGGTGTTGCCGGTGACCTCGATCGTCTGGATCACGGGATTTTCCGTCACGTTGACGATGACGACGACCCCGTCCTCGGCCATGCGGTAGTCCACGCTCGCGTTCTGGAACAGCCCAACGTCCATGAGCGCGGTCTGGGCCCGCTCGATGTCGTCGGGCAGCGTAATCTCCTCATCCACCGCAAACGGCAGATCCGACCGGATCTTCGAGGTGTCGACGTGCGTGTTGCCTTGAACCTGGATCTGGGCGATCTCGGCGGTCTGGGCCTCGGCGTCGCCCTGTGCCGCGCCTAGGGATGGGAAACCGGCGATCAGACTCGCGATGAGCGCAACGACGAGTGCCGCCCGTTGCGGAATGAACGTTCTGCGGGGCATTTAGACTCCTCCCTCGATCGATTCGAGCGAACTGCGATATTGGATAGCTTCCGCCACGTGGGCGGGCTCGATGCGCGCCGACCCCTCGAGATCGGCAATGGTGCGCGAAACCTTGAGCACGCGGTTGTAAGCTCGAGCGCTGAGATGGTACCGATCAATGGCGCGCTCAAGCAACGTGCGGCCCTCGTCGCTGAGCAGACAGTGTTCGCGCAGTTCGCTCACGCCCATGTGGGCGTTCAAGTGGGTGGAGGTCCCGCGGAATCGCTCACGTTGGCTCGCGTGCGCGCTCACCACGCGCTCTCGAATCGACGCGGAGGCTTCGCCCGTCGGCTTGCCCATCAGTTCATCGCGCGTCAGTCGGGGGACCTCGACGAAGAGATCCAGGCGATCCAAAAACGGCCCGGAGATGCGCTTGCGGTAGCGCTCGATGTCGATCGAGCGACAGCGGCAGGCTTTCTCTGGGTCGCCCGCATGCCCACAGGGACAGGGGTTCATGGCCGTTATCAGTGTCAAGCGGGCGGGAAACGTCACGGCCGTGGAGGCCCGTGAGAGCGTGATCTGGTGCTCCTCCAAGGGCTGGCGCAACGTCTCCAAGACGGTCCGATCGAACTCCGGCAGCTCGTCGAGAAACAGCACGCCGTGCTGGGCCAGGCTGATCTCGCCCGGGCGGGGCACGCCGTGGCCGCCGCCGACCATGCCGGCGTACGAGACCGTGTGATGCGGGGCGCGGAACGGGCGCCGCACGATGAGCGGCTCGTCTCGCGTCAAGAGCCCCATGATGCTGTGGATGCGGGTGACGTCGACAGCCTCGTCGAACGCCAAGGGCGGCATGATCGTCGGCAGCCGCTTCGCGAGCATGCTCTTTCCTGAACCGGGTGGCCCGATCATGAGGACGTTGTGGCCCCCGGCCGCTGCGATTTCCAACGCCCGCTTCGCTTGGGCTTGGCCGCGGATCTCGCTCAGATCAACATGGTACGTTTCGTGCTGGTGGAAGTAGGCCTCGACGTCGAACGTGTGCGGCTGGAGTTGGCGTTCGCCGTTCAGAAACCGAATCGCCTCGTCCAACGTGCGAACGCCGTAGACGTCAACGTCGTCCACGAGCGCGGCTTCCTCGGCATTGCCCTCGGCCACCAGAAGCGCATCGATGGCGTCGTTCTCGGCAGCGTGGAGCGCGACGGGCAACGCCCCATCGACGGGCCGAAGCTCGCCGTCCAACGACAGTTCGCCGAAGACGAGGATGCGTTGGAGGCTCGTTTCGGGGAGCTGTTCGGACGCCACGAGAATGGCCAAGGCCAAGGGGAGATCGAGTCCGACGCCCTCCTTCTTCACGTCGGCCGGGGCGAGGTTGGCCGTGATCTTCTTGGTGGGGAAAGCGTAGTCGGAGTTCTTGATTGCGCTGCGGATGCGCTCGCGGCTCTCCTGAACCTCCTTTTCGGGAAGGCCGACGATGGTGAACGACGGCAGGCCGCTGGAGATATCGCACTGGACGTCGACGCTGGTCGCTTCCAGGCCGACGACGGCGCCGCTGTGAGCCTCGGCGAACATTGCGCTCAGCCCTCCAATCGGAACGCGTCCCGGTGGAGTCGCGCTTCGCCCTGCGACAGCGCCACGACGTCGAACCGCACGTCGAGATCCGTCGGATGCCGCGCCAGATAGTGACGCGCAGTTCGGACGATCTGCGCCTGCTTGGCGCTCGTTATCGACTCCTCCGGCGCGCCGTACTGATGGGATCGCCGCGTCTTGACTTCCACGAACACCAGGCAGTCACCGTCGCGAGCGATCAAGTCGATCTCGCCGCCTCGCCAGCGATAGTTTTGCGCCAAGATGCAGAATCCGCGATCGCGCAAAAACGCGGCCGCTCGGCTTTCGCCATCTCGGCCCTCGCTGACGGTGTTTCGGTTGCGCTGCAAAACAATGGATGGTAGCGCAATACCAAATTTTACGTCAACAGGACGACCTTGTCCGCCTATCAGAGCAATGCCGCCGGGCGCAAGCAACTGACGTAATCGGGGTCACTGCAGCGCCGCCGAGCCAGGCCGCACAATGCGAGAGATTCACCATGAAACGCGTTCGCTTGAGCCTTACCGTATTGGCCATCGCGCTCATCCTCGGCATCATCGGGCCGCCCCTGCCGGCTCAGACGGACGGGCCGAGCTTCGCCGACGACCTGCGCAGCTCGACGCTCGATCGGCAGCACTGGAACGTGGCGCGCTTCGAGTCGCGCGGCGACATCACGGCGACCGAAGACGGCCTCCGAATGGAGCTGACCGTGCGCAACGTCGCCGACTTCTTCGCGCACAACGTCTGGCTCAACTGCCGCATTGGCGGTGACTTCGACGCGCGCTTGAGTTATGAGCTGAGCGAGTGGCCACGCGCCAGCGGCATCCGGCTCGGACTGGGCGTCCATCCGGATCCGATGCCGTTCGGATCCACCACGCTCCACGGCGTCTTCGGCGACCCGAACGGCAAGCGGACGGCGATCGCCGAGCGGATCAGCCTCGAGCGCGGCGTCGCCTCTACCCACCCGAGCGGCGGCCAGTTCTATCTCTCCGAGATGAACGGGCGCGAGGGGCGGTTGTTCGTCACCACGGACATGGAAGGCCAAGTGCGCATCTCTCGGGAGGGCACCACGTACAAAGCCTGGTACTACGATGACGATGGCGACCTGTGGATCCCGACCGGACAGTGGAGCGTCCTCCCCGACCTCCGCGAGGACGAGTGGGCCACGATCCAACTCTGGGGCCGCGAGCGCAGCCCGAACGTTGAGGTCCTCGTGCGGGACTTCACCCTGACCGCCGACGAACTGGAATGTCAGTAACCCCGTCTGTCTTCAGTTCCGTTTGAAGGCTGGCAAGTCGATGGACGGCTAGTTTTCCAGCACGGAGCCGTTCGGCTCGGGATGCCGGTCGTCAATGATCCCGCTAGCGATCTCCTTGAACAGCGGCGCGGCCGTGAGGCCGCCGTAGTATTGCTCAGCCT
Source organism: uncultured Thermotogae bacterium (assembly GCA_964567595.1). Taxonomy (GTDB): domain Bacteria; phylum Bipolaricaulota; class Bipolaricaulia; order RBG-16-55-9; family RBG-16-55-9; genus CAZMNF01. Next base: position 68,398 of record CAZMNF010000005.1, read on the forward strand.
GCACGTCGTCGAGCACAACCAGAATCAGATAACGCGGGTCGTCAGCGGGGAAAAACCCGCCGAACAACGAGGTGTAGCGTCCCTCGACGTAGCCGCGCCCCGGAATCGCTTTCTGCCCGGTACCCGACTTGCCGGCGACTCGGAAGCCGTTCACTTTGGCGTAAACGCCCGTGCCGCGATCGCCGTGGACGACCTGCTCCATCATCGACGCCAACTGGGCCACGTGCGTCCGATCGGCAACCCGCTCGGATGCTGCGTTGGCGCCCGATGACTTGGAACGGCTCCCCCCTCGCACGAGTTTCAGGGACGCCAGACGGCCCCCATTGGCGATGGCGCCGTACGCCCGCGTCAACTGGAGCCCCGTCACGGAGATGCCCTGACCGATCGGGATCGTGCCGATGGACAGCTCGGACCACTCCTCCAACGGCCGCAGCGTTCCCGCCACTTCGCCCGGCAACGCCACGGACGTCTCCTTGCCGAAGCGCATGCGGCTCAAAAAACGATGCAGTCGATCTTGACCCAGGTCCTGCGCGATGCGAACGATGCCCGTATTGACCGACATCTCGATCACACCGGACGGCGAGATCGTCCCGTAGCTTCGGTGTTCTGCGTTGTTGATGCGGTGACCCGCAATCGTGACGGGGCCATCGCCGTTGATCTCGTCGCCTGGCCGCACGCTCCCCGCCTGCAGGGCGGCCAGCATAGCAAAGGGCTTGAACGTCGACCCCGGCTCGAAGGGCTGAACGGCCGCTAGATTCGCCCGCTGCTCGGGCGAGGAGCGCCGGAACTCGTTCAGATCGTACGTTTTGTCCTGGGCGATGGCGAGGAGCTCGCCCGTCTGGGGATCGGCCACAATGGCAAATCCGCCGTTGGCCCGGTGCTCAGCCACGCCCGCTTGGATCGCGGACTCGGCGAGCCGTTGGACGCGTGCGTCTAGAGTCAACGCCAGGTCTTCGCCAGCGCGGCCCGGCTGAAGAACGCGCTCGTCCAAGACGGTCCCGTCAGCGCCCCGAACGACGGACCGTCGCTTGCGCTGACCGCTCAGACGGTCATCGTGGGCCCGTTCGAGGCCTTCTAGGCCCTCGTTGTCGATGCCGGCGAAGCCGATCACGTTGGAGGCGAGCGAGCCTTGGGGATAGGCGCGCTCCCACTCGGGCTTGAAGATCAGGCCCTTGACCCCCTTCGCTTCGGCATCGGCCTTCAGCGCTTCGGCCGTCGCCGGATCGACCTTGCGGGCGATCCAGGTGAAGTACGACGGGCGATAGATGCGGTCCTCGGCTTCCGGCTCCGACAGACCGAGATGCTCGACGACCAGATCCGCCAAGAGCTCCGGCTTGGTCATGTGATAGTTGTCCAGCGCCACGGAGGTGGCGCGGACGTCGAACGCCAGCCGGCGGCCGTGGCGATCGACAATCGATCCGCGGGGTTGGGACTGGGTCACGTGGCGGACCTGGATCTGCTCAGCCCGGTCGCGCCACTGGCCGTGCTCGAGAATTTGGAGATCGACGAGCCGGACCGTGGACGTCAGCAAAAAGACCATAAGACCGCCCATGACCGCGTAGAGGCGCCATCGCTCCGTCATGGGGAATCGCTATCGTTTGGGGGGCGTTCGAGGTATTGCGGTTCGTCGGGCCGGGTCATGTTGAGCTCTTCCCTGGCGATGCGCTCGATCCGTTCCAGGGAGAACGCCCGTTCGACCTCGAACCGCGCGCGCTTGTGCTCCGCTTCGGTCGCCTCAAGTTGGGCTTGGGCCTCTTGGAGCTCGTTGTACGCGGCGACCCACCGCCACGACTGCCATAGGAACACGAGCGAGAGGGCCACAACGATTACTAATCCGAGAATCAATAGATGGCGCTGGCTGAGCTTGGGCCGTTGCGTCCCGGATGCGTCCCGCGCGTCCCGTCGCCTCGCGTCAGCCATGGCGATCCCTGACTGTAAGAACATCGCCCATCGAGCCCAAGGACAGGCGTCTCCCGGCAATGTCGGGACGGCGGCATGTTGACGGGAGCTGGGATGCCGTCTACAATCCCGACTATAATTCCTTAACAACGAGGTGATGGGTCATGGACATTGTCACAAAGGGTGGTCGACTTTGGACAGGCTCCCAACGTCGCTAACCGCTCGTCGGATCGCGCCACCCAGCTCGTCATTCGCGAGCTGCCCGCCTGTGATCCGTTTGCGCTCTACGCGCACATTCGACAGCATGCCGAATCCAGCTTCATCCTCGAAAGCGCGCCTGGCCCGGAGCGCCTCGCCGAGTTCACCTACATCGGCTTCAACCCGCGCCACGTGTTGGCGCTCAATAGCAATCAAGTAACCGTCGACGGCCATCCGATCGAGGCTGACGACGGCGAGCGCCCACACCCGTTCGACGTGCTCCGTCAGTTCCTTGACGCCTACCGCCCCCCGCTCGACGTCCGCATGCCGAAGTACCTCGGCGGTTTGGTCGGGTATTTGGGCTACGACGTCGTGCGCCAGTTGGAGACTTCCCTGGGAAAGGCCGGGGACAAGCCGAGCCCGCCGTTCCCGGACGTTGAGCTCGGCCTCTATCTCGATGGGGTTATCGTCGACCATCGCCAGGGGCGAGCGTTCTACGTCAGTCACGCCGAAGACCGATCGGCGTTCGCGCGCGAATTGGCCACCTCAGCCGCGCTGAAGCCGGCTCCGTTCCGTGTCGGCGAGCTCGTCTCGGACACCTCGAAGGACGCCTTCAGCCGCAATGTGGAACGCGCCAAACGGGCCATCCACGACGGCGACGTCTACCAACTCGTCCTATCACGCCAGCTCTCCGCTCAGTACGAGGGCGACCTTTTCGAGGTCTATCGCGCGTTGCGCGAACGGAACCCGTCGCCGTACATGTTCTGTTTGGAGTTCGGACGCGGCACGGATGGGGAGCATACCATCGTCGGATCGAGCCCGGAGATGCTCGTGAGCGTCCGCGAAGGCCATGCCATCACGTACCCGATCGCCGGGACGCGGCCCTTGGGCGAGACCGAGGCCGACCGCGCTTCCTACCGCGACGACCTCCTGGCCGACGACAAAGAAGCGGCCGAGCACGCCATGCTCGTCGATCTAGCTCGCAACGACATCGGGCGCATCAGCCGGCCGGGCAGCGTCCACGTTCCCGAGTATCGCTCCGTCGAGCCGTTCAGCCACGTGCAGCACCTCGTCTCGCGCGTCGAGGGCCGGTTGGCCGACGATCACGACCCCTTCGACGCGCTCGGCGCGCTCTTCCCCGCCGGGACCGTCACGGGCGCCCCCAAAGTGCGCGCCATGTCGCTCATCGACGAGTTGGAGACGAGCGGGCGCGGGCCGTACGCGGGCGCGGTCGGCTACGCGTCGCTGACGGGCGACCTCGACACCGCCATCAGCATCCGGACGCTGTTTGCCACGAGCGAAGCGCTCTATCTCCAAGCGGGCGCCGGCATCGTCGCCGATTCGGAGCCGGAGCGCGAGTGGGCTGAGACCGAACACAAGCTGGGGGGACTGACGCGCGCCCTAGAGGAGGGATCCGGATGAGAGTCCTCGTCGTCGACAACTACGACTCGTTCACCTACAACCTGGTCCAATACTTGGCCGAGCTGGGCGCGGAGACGCACGTCTACCGCAACGACGAGCTCTCCCTTGACGACGTGCGCCGCCTGGCGCCCGATCGCATCGTGCTCTCGCCCGGCCCCGGGACGCCGACCAACGAGCGCGACTTCGGCGTCTGCGACGACATCCTCCACGAACTGGCAACTGAGACGCCGACGCTCGGCGTCTGTCTGGGCCACCAGGGCGTGGCCGCCGCGTTCGGGGGCCGGGTGGCCAACGCCGACCGACTGCTGCACGGCAAGACCTCCGTCATCAACCACGACGGGGACGGCGTCTTTCAGGGGCTGCCTCAGGATTTCCAGGCGGCCCGATACCACTCGCTGATCGTGGAGTTGGAAAGCGTTCCCGACAAGCTCGTCGTCACGGCCCGCAGCGCCGAGGGCGAGATCATGGGCTTGCGCCACGTTGAGCTGCCCATCGAAGGCGTCCAGTTCCATCCCGAGTCGATCCTGACCGAACACGGCCACCACCTGCTCGCCAACTTCCTCAATCAGGGCGAATCCGTCGAGCTCGCTGGCTCTGACGGGTCGGAGTGGACGGTGAACGCGCCATGAGCGAGACATCCATTCGCCAGGCCTTGAGCGCGCTGGCCGCTGGCGCCGATCTCGACGCCGACCTCGCCGTCGAGGCCATGACGGCGATCCTGGAAGGTCGAGCTGAGCCCTCGCAGATCGGGGCGTTCCTCATGGGCCTGCGCGTCAAGGGCGAAACGGTCGACGAGATCGCGGCGTTCGCCCAAGCGATGCGCGCGCAGAGCGTGCGGCTCAATCCCCAATTGCCGGACGGGCCGCCGTGGCTGACGGACGTGTGTGGCACCGGCGGCGCGCCCGTCAAGACGTTCAACGTCTCCACGATGGCCATGTTCGTCGTGGCGGGGGCGGGCGTCCCGGTGGCCAAGCACGGCAACCGCGGCGTCACCAGCCAATCGGGCAGCGCCGATCTCGTCGAGGCGTTGGGCGCGCCGTTGGACGGGCCGCCGGAGGCGATCCAATCCTGCATCGAAGCCGAGGGAATCGGCTTTCTGTTCGCGCCCCGTTTCCATCCCGCCATGCGCCACGCGGCGCCCGTGCGGCGAGCGCTCGGCCTGCGGACCGTGTTCAACCTCCTGGGGCCCTTGACCAACCCCGCCGGGGCTCAATCCCATCTGATGGGCGTGTTCGATCCCGGGCTTGTCGATGTCTATCCGGAGGTGCTTCGCGAGTTGGGCGTGCGGCGCGCCCTCGTCGTCCACGGGGTGGACGGCTTGGACGAGCTCTCCACGCTCGGCCCCACCCGCGTCGGCGAGTTGGCCAACGGCGCGATTCGCCATTACACCGTCGAACCGACCGCGTTCGGGTTGGATCATGCCTCGCGCGAGGCCGTCGGCGGCTTCCCGGCCGATGAGGGGGCCAAGCTGACCCGTCAGCTGCTGACCTCCAGCCAGCCGGGCGCCCGCTCCGAGATGCTCGTGCTCAACGCCGGAGCCGCCATCTTTGCCGGCGGCGGGGCCGACTCGCTCGAAACCGGTCTTTCAAGGGCCCAAGAGAGCATCGACAGCGGCGCGGCGTTGGACGCGCTGGACCGGTTCGTGGCAAGGATGAACGGAGCGAGCGATGGACACGCTTGATCGACTGGCCCAAGCCACGCGCCAACGGATCGAGACCGGCTACTATGCGGGCGTCGCGCCGACCGATGCCGATCGGCCGAGGCCGTCGTTCGTATCCGCGATTGAGCGATCCCAGCGGACGGCGAATCGCCTCGCGATCGTGACGGAAATCAAGCCGGCTTCGCCGTCGGCGGGGATGCTGCTGCAGCACCCAGAGCGTGAGGTGGCGTTCATCATGGACCAGTACGCTCAAGCCGGGGCGGATGGCCTGTCCGTGCTCACCGACGCGACCCACTTCGGCGGCTCGCTCAGCTATCTCCATCGAGCTAGCGAGACGGGCTTGCCCCGCTTGATGAAGGATTTTCTGCTTGCGGAATCGCAACTGGAGGCGGCAAGGGCGTGTGGCGCGAGCGCCGTGCTGTTGATCCTGACGTTGATTCGGCGGGCCTATGCCGAGCTGGCGCTCGACGACATGATCGCCGCGGCCCACGAGCGCGATTTGGAAGTGCTGCTCGAAGTGAACGGCTCGGACGAGTATGCCGAAGCGCTCGGCACCGATGCCGACATGATCGGGATCAACAACCGCGATCTGTCGACGCTGCGGCTTGACCTCGCCACGACGGAGCGTGTGCTCCAGCGCCATCGGAAAGATCGCCCCGTCTGGGCGCTGAGCGGGGTGGAGTCGCGGGATGAGATCATCCGAATGCGGCAAGCGGGGGCCGATGCCGTGTTGGTGGGGACGTCGCTGATGCGCTCAGGCGAGCCGGGCAAGTCGCTTCGCGCCCTGCTCAGCTCGTGAATCAAGCATCGACGTTTTCCAAGTCAGCTTCGTCCAACGCGTCGCGAATCACACGGTAACTGAACCCCCGGCGTTGCAGGAACGCGAACAACTTCCGCCGGCGGGCTTCGAGATCGTCGCGCCAATAGCGCGGCTTCTGCCGTTCGATGAGGTCTTGCGCCAGCTGAGCTTCGTCGATGTTCGCTTCCGCGAGCGCCTGTTCGATGTGCGCGCCATCGATGCCCTTCTGGCGCAGCTCGTGGCGCAACAACTTTGAGCCGCGCGGATTGGTCATCAGCCGATCCTCGATCCAGAGCTTGGCGAAGGCGGCGTCGTCGAGCCACCCCTTCGCTTGGGCCTCTTCGAGGACCTGCTCGATCTTCGCGGACGGAAAACCCGCCCGCTGCAGGCGTGCGCGGGCCTCCTCGACGCTGCGCGGGCGGGTGCTCAGAAAGGCTATCAGCCGCTCGCGGGCCTCAGCGAGCGGGTCACTCGGCGGATTCGTCAAGCGTGCCGACTTCTTCGGCTTCGGCCTCGGTGGGCTCGGTGTCCGCCTGGCCATCGGCCGTCGGCTCTTCCGTCACGAGGCCGGCCTGTTGGCGAATCTCGTGCTCGAGCTGCTGAGCCAGCTCCGGATCCTCTCTCAACGTCTGCACCGCGTTGGTGATCCCCTGGCCGAGCCGCGTGTCGCCGTAGGAGTACCAGGCGCCCTTCTTCGTGACGATCTCCATCTCCTCCCCGAGCTTGACGAGCTCGCGCGGACGGGAAATGCCGATGCCGTAGATGATGTCGAAGCGGGCTTCCTTGAACGGCGGGGCGACCTTGTTCTTGACGACGCGGACCAACGTCTCGTTGCCGACTTTCTCGTCGTTGTCCTCGATGGCCCCAATGCGGCGAATGTCCATGCGCTGGGAAGCGTAGAACTTGAGCGCCAGGCCGCCCGAGGTCGTCGTCTGCGGGCCCCAAGGGCCGCCGGCGTTGATGTTCGACCGGACTTGGTTGATGAACGCCGTCGTCGTCTTGGAGGCGCCCACGGCGCTGGCCAGCTTGCGCATCGCTTGGCTCATCAGCCGCGCCTGGAGGCCGACCTGCTGGTCGCCCATGGCCCCCGTGATCTCGGCCTCGGGAACGAGAGCCGCGACGGAGTCAACGACACAGATGTCGACCGCGCCACTGCGCACCAACTGCTCGGTAATCTCCAGGGCCTGCTCGCCGGAGTTCGGCTGGCTGACCAAGACGTGATCCAGGTTGACGCCGATGGCTTCGGCGTAGCTCGGATCCAGCGCGTGCTCGGCGTCGATGAACGCCGCCGTGCCGCCGCGGGTCTGTGCCTCGGCGATGAGGTGCAGCGCCAGGGTCGTCTTGCCGGACGACTCCGGCCCGAAAATCTCCACAATGCGCCCCCGCGGAATGCCGCCGATGCCGAGCGCCCGGTCCAGCGACAGCGAGCCGGTTGGAATCGTCTCTACGTCCATGTGGCCCGATTCGCCGAGCCACATAATCGCCCCTTCGCCGTAGCGCTTCTTGATCTGTTCCAGCACCGAATCAAGGACTTCTTGTTTCCCCATAGGTCAGGTCACTTCCATGCTCGTGAGGTGACACTCATCGTAGCGCCACGGCGGAACGGGCTCAAGGACACCCGTCGCTCCGTCGGATGCCGGCTCGCAACATGTCGAACGTTAAAAGTAGACCTGCATGCCGAGCCCGGCCGTCACGGTGCTAACGCCGCGGAACATCAACCCGACCTCGGACATGAGCGCCAATTGATCCGTCAATCGGACCTCGATGCCCGTCGTCGCCTGCAGAGGGGTGACGAACGTGCCGGAGCTGGTGAAGAACGCGGCGCCCGACCCGACGTAGAGGTCGACGAACGGGCTATTGAAGAATTTGACGAACCCCCGGGCGGCGAAGCTTGGCGCGCCACCGACGACGAAGACGTGGCCTTCAACGCCGAATAGATCGGCGATCCAGAATCGCCCGACCAGCCCTGATGCCGGGAAGGTGTCCGGCGGGGCGAACGGCGCGGTGAGGTTGAGGCCGATGCCCAAGGGCGTTGACTGGGACGGGTCGTCCACGAGCTGCGCATCGACGGCGAATGCGCCGCCTCCGACGGTCAGCGCCATGATGACGAGAGCGGCAATCCATCGTTGCTGCATGTTGACTCCTTTCGTGCTCTCACCTGAGTAAATTCGCATCCTCTCGAATCAACCTAGCGCTCGGACCGTCGCGGACGAAGGACCCCTGAAGCGTGAGGGGACCGAGTCTGTCCTCGTAGCGGGTGATAAGTGTCACACTTGAATGGCGAAGGACGTTCCTCGAGGTCTCGACATGACCTCCGGCATTGAAGGCCGATTGTCGAGCGTGGGCAACTCGGGCTAGGGTGAGCCGAGGTCCGATGCACATGCGCACCCCAAATCACA
>CAZMNF010000006.1:0-75735 GCA_964567595.1 uncultured Thermotogae bacterium
TGGTCCACGTCTCGCTGCGCAACTACATGAAGCTCCGCCACGAGGCCAAACAGACGTTCGAGAGTATCGCCGAGATGCTCCATGCCCGCGATCCCTACACGTTCGAGCATTCGGATGAGGTCGCTGATCTGGCCGAGGAGATCGCGCGACAGCTCAGCCTGACTGAAGACGAGATCGATCAGGTGCGCTCAGGCGCCCTCATTCACGACGTCGGCAAGATCGGGATTCCCGACTCCATCTTGAAAAAGCCGGATCGGTTGACCCAAGAAGAGTGGAATATCATGAAGACTCACCCGAACATCGGAGCGGATCTCATCAAGAATTTGGAGATGTACACCGACGTTGTCGATATCGTCCGACACGAACACGAGCATTGGGACGGCCAAGGCTATCCGCAGGGGCTTGAGGGCGATGAAATCCCTCTGGGGGCCCGAATCATCGCCGTGGCTGACGCCTACCATGCGCTAACAACCGATCGCCCTTATCGCGGCGCCTACCCGCACGATCAAGCCATGGACATCATCGAGTCCGAGAGCGGGACCCACTTCGACCCTAAGATCGTCGAGGCCTTCCGACAGGTCGTGGCCGACAAGTGGAGTCCGTGCAGCGGAAGCGACATGACTGCATCTGAACCCAATTCTTCCTCCCCGTCCAACTGACATGCTGTTGCTTTGGGCCGTGCCGATCGGGCTTTTGATCGGATATCTGCGGGGCGGACGGCTTGCGTCGCTCGGCCGGATCCAGTTCCGCGCCACGTGGTTGGTGTTCCTGGCCCTGCTGTTGCAGATCCTGATCTTCCCGTTGCCCGGCCTAGACGGGCCACTATGGGCAAGCGACACGTCCACGATCCACTTGGCCTCCTATGCCGTGCTCGTTCTCTTTGCGCTTGCCAACTGGCGCGAATGGGGCATCGTCGTCATGGGCGTCGGCATGGCGTTGAACGCGATCGTTATCACGCTCAACGGAGGCTTTATGCCAACCACGCCCGCCAAGCTGCGCCAAGCAGGCCTGGAAAGCTCCGCGGAGACGCTCGAATCGTGTGCGAATGCCGGCCAGGGTAGGTGCACACACGCAAACAGCGTCCTCCAGGATGGGCAGACGAGGCTCGGTTGGCTCGGAGACATGTTCGCCACACCGGAATGGATCCCGCTTGCCAACGTCTTCAGCGTCGGCGACGTGGTGCTGATGATCGGGCTTGTGGCTTACCTGCAGGCCAAAATGGTTGGGGATAAGCCCACGTAGGTCAAGCTCAGCCGCCGTTCTGGCTGCTGCCGACGTTGTCGGACTTCTGGATGGCCAGGGCCCGATGTAGATCTTTCTCGGAGACCAACTCCTCCTCAAGGAGCATTTCGCCCAACCGCCGGTGATCATCCGCCTGCTGTTGTTTCTTGATTAGCTCATCCAACTGGTCGTCGGAAAGCTTGCCCATGTCGACGAGAATCTCACCGAGCCGCTTCTCCCCTTCAAAGTAGCGCTCCAGAACGGTCAAGATGACCGCACTTCGGCTTTTCCGCTCACGATAGGCCATCTCATCGACTTTGTCGATCAGATACTCGTCCGCCTTCGTATAATAGATTGTCATTTGCATGGCCTTCACCTCCCGGGCGTTCCATGTCTTTCTCGTCTATTCTGGGCATCTGAACGATATCATCCAATGGGAAACGCTTCAACGGCCTCTCGAGCCGACCATAAGCCGTCGCAGCGAGCCGTTGTACCTCGGGCAACGAAGATTGGATGCGATAGCGCTTCGAGGACCTTGCCAGAGCGCAAAGGCACTGCGCGGAGGGTTCCCGTCGCAATGATCGTCTTTCAGCGCGTGACCACGATGAAGTGGGATCTGTGTCATCGGAATGACGCGAGTAACCGAGATCACCAACGCTTCAGGCATGCTTGGAGACGACGACTCCGAGGCGTCCGAAGGCCCTGCGGAATGGACAAGCATGCCCTCGACCGCAGACAGTGTTCCTCCCTTTAGAGCTTATCATGGCCTACAAATGGATGAGCGATTCCGCATAGAATCCGCACAGAGGAGTGACCATGATGAAGCGTGTCTTGACCATCGGGTTGTTGACGGCCGTCCTGATCAGCTTGCCATTCGGCGTCACCGACGCCTTCGGCCAGGAGGTTGAGGAACCGCAATCGGACCAAGCCTGTCCGCCTTCGTCCCAACCTTCGAAGTGCTGTCCACCGCCGTCCCAACCCTCGAAGTGCCCGCCGGCCCTGAGCAATCAAGCGTTCGGCCTCTCGGTCAGTTTCCCCTTCGCGAACCTGCCGCCCAACACGGCGACCTCGCTCCTGTTCGTCAATCTTTTCGCGCAGGGCGATCTGACACGGGACGTGTTCCACCGGACGGAAGTCCGCCTGCCGTTCTTTCCTGTTTTTGGGCTGGATCCGACGCTCATTTCGGTTCGCCAGTCCCTACTGTACGCGTTTACGACGGCGCCCGTGATCTTTTACGTCGGCAGCGGCGCCAGCACCCTGCCGATCAGCACCAACGGCAACAGCGGGTTCCAGTTCTCCTTGCTGGCACGCATGGGCGTGGAGGTGCAAGTTGCGCCGCTCGGGCTGTTCCTCGATCTCACCTATGGGACGGTGCCCGTTCCCTGGAAGCACGTCAACAACGGCAACCCAGCCACCGCCATCAACAACCTCGAGCTCAGCTTCGGCGCTGCGTTCCACTTTTAAGATCGATCAAGATCACCCGGGACGACACCATGCCAACGGAGCGGTCCTGACAACTCCCTCTCAAAGCGAGAACGATGCCAGTCGAGCAATCGCGGCGGGCTCCGCCCGTCGCGATTTGTCTTTTGTGCCCTCGTGTCCTAGACTCGTCTCTCGGTTTCCATGGTTACCAGCATGACCGGCTACGGCGAAGGCGAGGCGCAGACGGATACTTGGTCGGCCTCGGTTCGCATTAAGACGCTCAATCATCGTTATCTTGACATCGTCGTCAAGGGGCTCGAGGATTACGATGCGCTCGAACTGACCGCCCGACGCCTCATCGAGTCGACGCTGCACCGCGGCCGCGTGGAGGTTCGGGTTTCGCTGACGCCGACCGACGATCGTGGCCTCCAATTCGACCACGACGCCGCTCGCGATCACTGGAACGCGCTCGAGACCCTGGTGCGCGACCTCGGGTTGGGCGAGCCCGTGACGCTGGATCACCTGATCCGCTTCGGCCGGGCGTTCGTCCCCCTGCCGCCCGATGCCGCGGGCGCCGAGCCTGCTCTTACGGACGCGCTCCAGTCGGCTCTGGAGGCTGTTCGGGCGGAACGCACCCGCGAGGGGGCGGCGCTCGGACAGGAGCTCGCGTCGATGCTTGATGCCCTCGGCGGAGAACAAGCCGCGGTTCGCGCTGCCGTGCCTGAGCTCAAGGCCCGCTACCGCGAGTCGCTGCAGAACCGACTGACCGAGCTGGCGCCGAACGTCGAGTTCGACCCAGGCCGACTGGAGCAGGAGGTGGCGCTCGTCGTCGAGCGGGCGGACATCACTGAGGAGCTGGACCGCCTCGAGGTCCATCGCCAAGCCGCCGATGAAACGCTTCAGAACGAGGCGGGAGCAGCGGGCCGACGGCTTGACTTCCTCGGGCAGGAGATGTATCGAGAGGTTAACACGATGACGTCGAAAGCCAAAGACGGTGATGTTGCGCAGCGCCTGGTGGACATGAAAGCTCAAGTTGAGCAGTTCAGAGAGCAAGTAAGAAACATTGAATGAGGAGTTGTCAAACAACGGCCTAGACCATCGGGTGGCCACGCCTCCCGAATTCGCTATCCCGGCGCCCGCGCACACGAGGATGCCCCTCGATCGTTATGTCTGACCTCGGCTGACGACGTCACTTGATCCCGACCCAGACGTTATGACGGCCTCTCGCATGGGAACGCTCCTCATCCTCTCCGGACCAGCGGGCGCGGGCAAAACGACGCTGCGCAACGAGCTGCTAACGCGATTGGATCGGCTCGAATTCTCCGTCTCCTGCACGACACGCCTGCCCCGCCCCGACGAGCGCGACGGCGTGGATTATCACTTCATCTCCCGCGAGCGCTTCCGGTCGCTGATTGAGGAAGGGGCATTTCTGGAGTGGGCGGAGGTTCACGGACGCCATCTGTACGGAACGCTTATCAACGACGTCTGGCAACTGACACAGCGGGGCCGAGATGTGCTGTTGGAGATCGACGTTCAGGGAGCCGCTCAGATCCGCCAGCGGCTTCGCGCGTCGCCGCTGAGCGGGCACTTCATCTTTGTGCTGCCGCCCTCGTGGTCCGCGTTGCAGGCTCGACTCGGCCACCGTCAGACCGAGGATTCTGACGAGCTTGAACGGCGGCTGGCTAGTGCCCGAGCAGAGCTTGCGCAAGCCCCCAAGTTTGACCTGCTCGTGGTCAATCGGGACGTCGAAGAGGCACTTGCGGTGCTGATTCGGTTCCTCCACGCAGCACGAACCGACGAATCCTCCGTCTAAAAAGGGGTTGCCGCCTGATGGCTCAGACGCCGAGCTCGCGACCGGCAAGCAATCGTCGGATGTTGTCGCGGTGTCGGTAGACGCTGAGCAGGGCGAGCCCGACCATCAGGCCAACGTATGTCAGTGGATAGCCGAACACCGCCAGCCACACGGGGGTCAACAATAGCGCCCCGACGGATGCCGCCGAGACGTAGCCTGTGATTCCCGCCACACCGCCCCAGATCCCGATGGTGATCAACGCGACTGGCCAGGCCAACGCGCCGACGAGCCCGAGCGTCGTTGCGACTCCTTTGCCGCCCTGGAAGCCGAGAAACACGCTCCAGTTGTGGCCGATTACGGCCAGTCCGGCCAGCCACAAGGGCGTGCCAAGCGCCCAGCCGAGCCCCACCGCGCTCACGCCTTTGCCGATGTCCAGCAGCAGGGCCAGCGCCCCGTAAACACGGCCCGCCGAGCGGGCGACGTTCGTCGCGCCGACGTTGCCGCTGCCGACGCTGCGCACGTCGACGCCGCGAGCGAGCGCGATGAGGTAGCTGAACGGGATCGCGCCAATCAGATAAGCGAGCAGCGCGTGCAGGATCGCCGCCAACGGGGTCACGACTTCCGTTGGAGTGGGCGCCCGAGTCGAGGGTCACGACGACGCGTCGGTCTCGTCGTCACTCGCCTCCTCGGTCTCCTCTGTTTCTTCCGTCTCCAAGTCGGCATCCTCGGCGTGCTGCTTGAGGAGTTCACGCATGGTCAAGGCCTCGTGGCCGGTTTCGGCCTCCTCGACCTCGGCGGGCTCCTCGTCGGAACTGCTGGATTCCGGGGACGAGGCCGTTGACGATGAGGATGAGGAAGAGGGAGAGGAAGAGGAAGATGACGCCGCGGCCGTCGGTTCCGGCGGCCAGCTTTGGCGCTCTGGGCCGCGGGACGGCTCTGTGGCCCGCTGGGGTTGCGGGGCCTGCGCTTCCTGCTGGCGCTTTTCGGCCTCATGGGGCTCGTTGACGTTGCGCAAGGACAGACGGACCTGGCGCTTCTCCTCGTTGACGCCAATGATGCGCGCCACGGCGGATTGCCCCTTCTCCAACACGTCCGACGGTTGATCGACGTGCTCCTCCGCAATTTCGGAGACGTGGATGAGCCCCTCGACCTCGTCGGTGATCTTGCAGAACGCACCGAAGTCCTTCAGTTCGGTGATCTCGCCGTCGATGACGGTGCCGACGGGGTAATTCTCCACGAAGGTGTGCCAGGGATCCTCCTGCATCTCGCGCAGCGACAGGCGGATCTTGCGGCGCTCGCCGTCGGACTTGATGACCTTGAGCTCCAGCTCGTCGCCCTCTTGGACGACCTCGTTCGGATGGTTGATGCGCTCCCAGCTCATCTCCGAGATGTGGAGCAGGGCCTCGACGCCCTCCTCGAGCTGGACGAACGCACCGAAGTCGAGCAGCTTGGTCACGGTGCCCGTGACAACTGCGCCTTCCGGATATTTCTCTTCGATGTTGGCCCACGGGTCCGGCTGGGCCTGGCGCATGCTCAGGCTGATGCGCCGGTTCTCTTCGTCGACGTCGAGCACGACGACCTCGACTTGGTCGCCCTCCTGGACAACCTCGCTCGGGTTCTCCGGAAAGCCCCACGATAGCTCGGAGACGTGGACCAGCCCCTCGACGTCGTCCTCCAGCCGCACGAACGCGCCGAAGTCGGTCAGCGCCACAACGTCGCCCTCGAACGTCTCGCCCGTGGGGTAGCGCTCCTTGATGTTCTCCCAGGGATCGGGGCGGGTCTGCTTGATCGACAGGGAGATCCGCCGGCGCTCCTTGTCGACGTCGAGGATTTTCACGTTGACGGTGTCGCCGACTTCGTAGGTGCTCGGCGGCGCGGGCAGGTCCTTCCAACTGATCTCGGTCCGGTGGACCAGCCCTTCGAATCCGCCGATGTCGACGAACAGCCCGAAGTCGACGATGCTCTTGATCTCGCCCTCGACGACGTCGCCGACGGTGATCTCCTCGAACAGCTCCTCGAGGCGGGCGCGCTCCTGCTCCTTGAGATATTCCTTGTGGGAGACGACGAGGTTCTTGTCTCGACGGTTCAGTTCGAGGATCTTCAGGTCAATTTCCTGGCCACGGAGTTGCTCGATGTCCGATGGCAGGTCGTTGCCGAGATGGGAGCCGGGCAAAAACGCCCGGATGCCGTTCAGGTTGACGTGATAACCGGCGTTTTTGACCACGCCTTCGACGACTCCCTGCACAGCCTCGCCGTTGCGATACTTCTGCTCGAGCTCGCCGATGCGCTTCTCGTAAATCGCCTGGCGCTCGGAGACGAAGATCGTCCCCTCTTCCTCGTCGATGTAGGTGATGATCACCTCGACCTCGTCACCCGGCTCCAAGCCGTCCTCGCGGAACGGGGCCAGCTCGCGCGGGCGCATCTGGGCCTCGGACTTGTAGCCGATATCGACGAGAATAACTTGGTCCGTTGCCTGAACGACGTGCCCGGTCAGGACGTCGCCTCGGTTGTAGACTTGGACGTCCTTTTCCTCGAGAAACTCCTCCATCCGGTTCTCTGCCATCTCGGATTCACCCACGTTCGTCGGATTCTCCCCCGATCTCAAAGATCGCTGGCGCAGTGCCCTGATTGGAACGCGTCTGCCTCGGGGGTGATGCAGATGGGCGGCGCCGGCATCGACCATCATCATAGCACTTGGCTGAGACCGATGCAATCTCGCATACAGTCCGATTTGCTCATGTCGAGGGGGGCTCCGTCGACAACGGCTCAGCCGCCAGGCGATCAATCCGGGCCATCAGCGCTTGCGCCAGGACGTCATCGCGATCCTGCTTCGGCATCTCCTCCAGGCCCTCGACGTCGGTTTTGAGTTCCGCGAGGCTGAATGGACGGCCGATGCGGGCGGTGATGCGCGGAAATCCGAAGGGATAATCGGGCGGATAGGGCCCCTCGTTGACCAGACAGATCGGCACGAAGGGTTTCCGAGTCCGCTCGGCAAAGCGGATCACGCCAAGCCGGACTTCAGCCGACTGACGGGTTGTGCCCTCCGGAAACATGCCGACGAGACGCTCGGCTTCCAGGGCCTCGGTCACGCGGCGGAAGTCCGCCTTGCGGAATTGATCGCGATTGATCGGGACCGTGAAGTGCTTGATGAAGGGATAGAACACGGGATTGCGCATCAACGAGCGCCGGGCGATGAACAGGATGTGCCGCCGCAGGCCGATCGCCGCGATGAGCAGCGTGATGTCCCAATAGCTGTGATGGCGTGCGACCAGCAGCGCCCCATCGTCCGGAACGTGCTCCAGGCCTTCGACGCGTAGCCGGAACAGTCCCTTCATCGCCAGGTTGAACAGCGGCGCGAGGATGCCGTAGACGAGGCGTTTCAGCATGGCATTGGCCCGTCGACTCTGAATGTTTTGACGATAGGGGACGCTTGCGGCCGACGCAACGGCGCTCACCCATTATGAGGCGTCTCGATGGAGCGAGGGCGACTCGACGTCGAGCTCAGGTGGACTCGACAGTCGGCGCAGGGGCCAACGGAGTCCGCCCAACAGCAGGCCGATGCCGATGGCGATTGTGCCCATGATCAGCGTCGACTCTTCTCGGACGAACTCGGCTCCCATCGCTTGAAGCCCTTGGGTCCACCAGAACGCGCCGAGGGCCAGGACGAGACGCCGAACGGCAAGCGCCATCGTCGGCGTCAAGGAGGCCATCGGCACGCGCGCTAGCCCGAACGCCCACGCCAACGTCGTCGCCACCCCGTGTCGCATGCGAGCGCCTTCACTGCCAAAGTCCCCGGCCCAAACGAGCACGGACGTCGCGACCATGACAAAGCCCGTGGCGAGGTACCATCCGAACAGGAGCCAGCTCGCCTCGATAAAGACGGTCTCCCGCAACACGGGATAGAGCGCGATGCGTAGGGCAGCATAGGTCGCGCCAACGATCAATCCAATCATGGTTTCATCATTCCCTACTCAGCTCACCGGCCCTTCGCTCTCTCCCTCATGATATCGGCCACGTCCCGAATTGCGAAGGACGTGGGGCGGGTCACACGCAGACGTCGGTCGCTTGAGGTCCGGGACACATGGCGTCTATAATGAGTTTTATCGAGGAGGCGGTAGGCATGCAGGCACCCATCCGTTCGCGACGTCAGCTCCAGATCATTTCCGCAGCCGTGGCCCTCGTCGCGTTGGTCGTCGTGGCAGCGCCCGTTGAGGCCCAACAGCGTACGCCGGAGGCGACCTTCCTGTCCTTGATCAACGACTATCGCGCCGACAGCGATCGATGCTGGACCGGCGATCGCTGGCGCTCGTGGCCCAGCGACGCGACCCGCACGCTGGCGCGCTCCCCAACGCTTGACGACGCCGCCAGCGCCCATAACGCAACGATGGCAGAGACGGACTGTCTCGCGCATCGCTGCGAGGGCGAAGCGGATCTGCCGGAGCGGATCGAGGCGGCCGGGTACCCGACGACGTGGACCTATCTATCGGAGAACGTTGCCGGTGGGTTCGAGTCCGCCCAAGCCGTTAGCGAGGCCTGGCGCACCTCCGACAGCCACAATCGGACCATGCTCGACTGCCGTGTGCGAGCAATCGGGATCGCCCGTACCGAGGCTCCGCAAAGCGACTACCGCTGGTTCTGGACAACCGATTTCGGCGACGTCGTCGATGCCGAGCAGCGCGAGGGCAGCTCCTCGAGCCCGGATCCCGTGCTGGCAACGTTGGCGGACTACGACGTCAACGACAACGACCGCATCGATCGGCCCGAATTCGACGAGATCGTCTCCGACTGGAATGCGGGCCGCCTCGGCGATCGCGTTGTCGAGAAAGCCTACGAGCTCTACCGCTCGGGTGGGTCGCTCAGCGGAGTTAGCGTGTCCGCGCCCTTCTCCGTGGCCCAGGAAGAGAACCGCGCCCGTTTTGCCGTCAACGGGCTTGGAGCTCACGAGCTGACGGTTCGCATTTACGGCCTCTCCGGTGATCTCGTCTACACGGGCCGGACGAGCGACGCCGAGCTCGTTTGGCACCTGCAGAACCACCGCGGGCAACCCGTCGCCCGCGGCGTCTATCTCTACGTCGTCGAGGCGGACACATCGCATGGCCTGCAGCGTCGCGTCGGCCGCATGACCGTTCTCCCGTAGCGTAGGTCCTGCTGGTCAATGAGCGACTCCCTGGACGCGCTCCATGGGGACGTCATCACGTGCCATCGCTGTCCGCGCTTGGTGGCCCACCGCGAGCGCGTCGCCTCGGAGAAGAAACCCGCATTCCGGAACGAACCGTATTGGGGCCGGCCCGTCCCCGGCTTCGGCGATCCCCGCGCCCGAGTGTTATTGATAGGACTGGCCCCGGCTGCGCACGGCGCCAATCGCACCGGTCGGATGTTTACGGGGGACGTGCCGGGTGGCGCAGCGGACTTTCTCACCGCGGCGCTGCACCGCGCCGGCTTTGCCAACCAACCGACGTCCCGCCATACCGACGACGGACTGGAGCTGACCGACGCCTACCTGACCGCGATCGCCCGCTGCGCTCCGCCGAATAACCGACCCACGAGCAGGGAAATTGACCAATGTGCCGAGTACCTAGATCGCGAGTTCGCTCTGCTGACGAACGTCCAGGCGATCGTGGCGTTGGGTGGGATGGCCTTCGATCACGCGCTTCGGCTCCTGCGCCGCTTTGGGGCGTCGATCCCGAGCCCCAAACCGAGGTTTGCCCACGGCGCCGTCGCGGAACTGGACAGCATGCCCGCGCTCGTCGCTGCGTACCATCCGAGCCGACAGAACACGCAGACGGGGCGCCTAACCCCGGAGATGCTGGACGACGTGTTCGCATCGGTACAGATCCGGCTCTCCTAGCCCGCCACACGACAATTTTGGAGGCCGCGGGCGACAATGGGGGGGGACTCACTCTCGGTGAACTCCAATGCCCGGGTCGGCTGTCGGGATCCACTAGGAAAATTCACGATCCACCGGATGCGCGGTCTCTGTGGTCGATTCCGGCCAGACAGGGCTCGGCCGTTTCAGGAAGGACGGCCGGCGAATGAGCAGGAACGCCGGAATGACGGAGAAGCTGCTCAGGCTGCTCACGATCATGGTCAATACGAGCAACAGGCCGAACGTCACCAGCCCGTGGAACCGGCTGGCAAGCAGCACGGCGAACCCGAACATCAGGGCCAGGGCGTTGTACGCGATTCCGCGTCCTACCGACCGCATCGACCCATTGAAGGCGTCGGCCACGTCGCGACTCGCTCGCGTCTCCAACCGGAAGCGGTGGAGAAAGTGGATGGCGTAGTCGATGCCGATGCCGATGGCGATGGCCCCCAGCATGATCGTCGCCATGTCGAGCGGGATCGACGCATAGGCCATGACGCCGAACACCACGATAATGGTCAACACCAAGGGGACGAGGCAGAGCAGGCCGGCCATGACCGAGCCCATGAGAATGGCGACGATGATGCCTGCGGTGACGAAGCTGGCCGAGAGGCTGGCAATCTGGCTCTGGATGATGCGTGACAGCAGTGCGCTGTAGGCCTGCGTCGGCCCCACGAGTTGCACCTCCGGGTCGTCGGGCCCGCCGAAGTGGGTCTCCAGATAGTCGCGGACGTCGGCCACGAGCGCGGCCATTTGATTGCTGCCGACGTTGAGCCGCCGCGCGATGACCTCGCCCTGGCTGAAGTCGCCGCGGAAGAGCTTGCCCGGCTCGCCGCCGTAGAGGATGAACAGCTGTGAGGCCAAGCGCGGATCCTCTGGGATGCGATAGTAATCGGGATCCGAGGCATGCAAGGTCTCGTTCAGCTGGCGCGCGATGTTGGCCACGGACGTGACCTGCCCGATCTCCGATCGCGACTTGAGGTAATCCTGCAACTGCGCGATTTTCCTGAGCACTTGCGGATCCTTCAGGCCGTCGCGCCGGCCCGTGTTGACCTCCACGGCCAGTTGGTAGCTGCCGCCGAAGCGCTCGTCCATGGCGTACATCGACTGGACCACGGGATGACCCTGGCCGAGGAATTCGTCGGCGCGCGTCTCCACGTTGAGTCGAGGAATGCCGACCGCGCACGCGATCAACACCGCGGCGGCAATCCCCAGCGTCAGCAACGGCTTGAGCCGCACGGCTCGGGCCCAACTGCCCAGCGCATGGGAGACGGGGCTATGTTCGTAGTCCGTCGGGCCGAGCGTCGGCATGGGCAGCCGAGAGAGGAACGCCGGGATGAGCGTCAGCGAGAGGACCATCGCGTAGACGATGCCCAGCGCGGTAAAGACCCCGAAGTGCCGCTGCGGCCACAGGAACGACGCCAGCAGCGCCACGAAGCCCATGGCCGTCGTGAGCGAGGTGAGGACGATGGGCACGGCCATCTCGCTCATCGTGTCGAAGACGGCGGCTCGCCGGGAGGGGCCCGTGTCGTCTGCGTAGGGAGCCGCCGACTCGTAGTATTTGTTCAGGATGTGGATCCCATCGGCGGCCCCGATCGCGATCAGCATCACGGGCATGACGATCGCGAAGGGCGTCATCGGCGCCCCGGCGATCGACATGGATCCGACTGCCCAGAGGGTGCTCAGCCCGACGACGAGCATGGGCAACAGCACCCCCGCCACGCTGTGGAAGCTGAACCAGAGCGCCAAGGCCAACACGAGCAGCACGACAGGCACCAACACGCGGAGGTCGCGCATCATCGTCTGTGCGACGGCCGTTCGCAACACCGGCTCGCCCACGAGGTGGAACGTCTCCGGTCCCTCGTACTGCCGCACGAGCGACTGGATCTCGTCCACGACCGTCGGCGCGTCCGCCCAATCCTCCAGCGCAACCGAGATCGCGCCAGCCTTCTCGTCCTCGGAGATCAGCCAGCCCCGAATCGTGCGATCCCCCAGGACGCGAGTGCGGTACCGCTCGATCGCCTCGCTCGACTGGGGCACTTGCTCCATGGCCGGCTCGACCACGACGGAGTCCTCGGTGCCGTAGATGACATCCGTCGTGGCGGGCCCATCGACGTCCTCGACTCCCCTGATTTCGGTGAGTTGGGTCTCCAGCTCCTTGAACTTGCGCAGCGTGGACGTTTTGAAGATCGTCGTCTCCGCCTCGATGGAGATCAGGAACAGATCCTGCGACCCGTAGGTCTCCTCCGCCTGTTCGAGGCGCTGGACAGCGGGGTCATCGCTGGGCAGGAACTTGCGAAAGTCGGTCTGGACCGACAGCCCTTGGGTGAGCAGGACGCCCAGGAAGAGCGCGGTTATCGCCCCAACCAGGGCGACGGTCCATCGGGGGTGAACCTCGACCCACCCGATGAAGCCCTGAATGAGGCGTTGCATGTCAGTTGCAGTCGAGCCAGCCGTGGTTGGCGAAGATCGTGGCAAACAGCGCGGGAACCGCGTCGTCGTGGACGCCGAGGGCCGTCAACATGCCCTGGCTCCGCTTGTCGACGAGCTCCTGGATCGTCGCCACCCCGTGCTCCAGCTCGTCCGGGCCGTCGGGGAGATAGGGACAGGACGCGACCCAGACCTGCATCAGCTCGCGCTGCTCCAGCGCCCGCGGGACGATGAGGATGATGTCGTAGACGGTGTCGGTCGCGTTGGGACCGAGCGGATCGTCGAAGCTGGAGTCGACATCCACGAACTTGGCCTCGACGTTGAACATGCCGGTCTGCTTGAGAGCACCGGCGGCTGTGTTGACGAGCAACGACGCCTCGAACGTCTTGGTCTCGTCCACGATGAGCAACTCCAGCGGGGCGTCGTCGGCTTGGCTACCGAGTGATGGGCCGGCCGACGTGAGCAACACGGCCGCGAACAGCAAGACGATGACCGCACGATATGGCCGATTGGAGCGCACCATAGCGCGGCCAGTATATATCTCGCGCCCGAGCGCGGGCAACGGAACGGATCAGGTCACGATCCCTGGAGGGGCTCTAAAAGTACCCGTTATCGCGCATCCACTCGTCGTTGTAGATGCGCTTGATGTAGTTGCGCCCCGTGTCGGGCAGCAGCGTCGCGATCGTGCCGCTGCCCAATTGCTCCGCGTAGCGCACGGCCCCGAGCACGGCCGCGCCGCACGATCCGCCGATCAAGAGCCCCTCGCTCTCGACAAGCCGGCGCGTCATGCGGAACGATTCGCCGTCGCCAACGCGGATCATTCCGTCGATCACGCTCATGTTGAGCGTCTCGGGCACGAGGTCCTCGCCGATGCCCTCCACGGCGTAGGCATAGACGTCGTGGGGCTCGTCGTAGAACGCCGTGTAGATCATCGAGCCTTCGGGATCGACACCAACGACCTGGACGTTCTCGTTCTGCTCCTTTAGATAGCGCCCGACGCCGCTGATGGTGCCACCGGTGCCGACGCCGCAGACGAAGGCATCCAACTCGCCGTTCGTCTGCTCCCAGATCTCGGGCCCCGTGGTCTCGTAATGGGCCTGCGGGTTGGCCGGGTGTTCGTACTGATTCGGCACGTAGCCGCCGCGCTCTCGAGCGATCCGCTCGGCGACGGAATAGTAGCTCTCCGGGTCCTCGGGCTCGACGTCGCTGCGACAGACGACAACTTCCACACCATAAGCACGCAAGAGGTCAATCTTCTCCTGACTCATCTTGTCCGGGATCGTCACGACCAAAGGATAGCCCTTCAGCCGGCCCGCAATCGCGATGCCGACGCCCGTGTTCCCCGAGGTCGGTTCGACGATCGTCATGCCGGGCTCCAGCTTGCCCTCGCGCTCGGCGCGCTCGACCATCGCCAAGCCGATGCGGTCCTTGACCGACCCGCCCGGGTTGAACATCTCGACCTTCATCAGGATGCGAACGTCCGTCGGGTTCAGCTTGTCGGAAAGCTCAACCATGGGCGTCTGCCCGAACAGCTCCAGGACGTTGCTAACAACATGCATGGGCGCATCACCCGGCCTTCAGGGCACGATCGAGGTCGTCCGTCAAGTCATCCGCGTGCTCAATGCCGATCGACAGGCGGAATAGCCCCTCGCTGATGCCGCGTGACTCGCGTTGCTCGCGGGGGATCGAGGCGTGGGTCATCGTCGCCGGATGGTTGATGAGCGACTCGATGCCGCCGAGGCTCTCCGCCAGCGCGAACACGTCCAGACTTTGCAGGAACGCCGAGGGATCGCCGTCCAGCTCGAAGCTGAGCATGCCGCCGAAATCATCCATTTGTCGGGACGCAACCTCATGGCCCGGATGCGAGGGCAAGCCGGGATAGAGCAGGCGCGTGACTCGAGGGTGACCCTGGAGAAAATCGGCGACTTGACGAGCGTTGTCACAGTGGCTCCGCATGCGCGCCGCGAGCGTCTTGACGCCGCGATGCGCCAGGAAACAGTCAAAGGGCGACGGCACGGCGCCGATCGACAGTTGGATGAACGCCAATCGGTCTCGGAGCTCGGGATCGTCCGTCGTGACGACGCCCCCGATCAGATCGCTGTGTCCGCCGAGGTACTTCGTCGCGCTGTGCACCACCAGGTCGGCGCCGAGCTCATGAGGCCGCTGCAGATACGGCGACGAGAACGTGTTGTCGACGGCCAGCCAAGCCTCGCCCTTGCGCTCGGCGACGGCTCGGATGTCCGTGACGGCCATGAGCGGGTTCGTCGGCGTCTCGATCCAGATCAGCTCGGTGTCGGCGCCAGGCTGGACATTGGCCGGCTCGGTCGTGTCGACGTAGGCAAACGGAATGCCATAGCGCCGGAAGTGTTCCTCGAACAGCCGGTACGTTCCGCCGTAGAGGTCATTGCCGCTGATGACGCCGTCGCCCGGGTTGAGGAGCGTGAGGACCGCCGAGGTGGCGGCGACCCCGGAGGCGAACGCCACGGCGTGCTCGGCACCTTCCAACGACGCAACGGCCTCTTCGAAGCGCTTGCGGGTGGGATTGGCCGCGCGGCTGTAGTCGTAGCCCTGATGCACGCCGGGAGCCGACTGGCGATACGTGGATGTCGCGTAGATGGGGGGAATAACCGCGCCCGTTTGGGCCTCCGGCTCACTGCCGGCGTGAATGGCCCGCGTTTCGAAACGGGCGGACATCAGGCGTTGTTGTCGTCATCAAGCAGCCGGCCGTACTTGCGCTGGAACAGCTCAACGCGCCCGGCGGTGTCGACGAACTTCTCCTCGCCCGTGAAGAACGGGTGACATTGGGAGCAGATGTCCACGTGGAGGTTCTCGCGCGTGGACGTCGTCTCAAACTCCGCCCCGCAGCTGCACTTGATGACCACCTGTTGGAGCTCGGGATGGATTTCGGCTTTCATGCTGATCCCTTCTTATCCTTCGAGGGTCGTGCCATCGTTGGTTCCGGGCTCAGCGCGCGTCCGGCCAACCTTTGCTTCAGAACCGTCGTCGGGAAATTAACGCTTGGAGAACTGCTCCGAGCGGCGTGCTTTCTTGAGGCCGACCTTCTTGCGCTCGACCATGCGCTCATCGCGGCTCAGCATGCCCGCGTCCTTGAGCGGCTTGCGGTAATTCGGGTCAACGCCGAGCAGGGCCCGGGCAATCCCGAGCTGCAGCGCTTCCATCTGCCCGGTCATGCCGCCGCCGTCAACGTTCGCCTTGACGTCGTAGGCGTTGAGCGTGTTGGTGATGGCGAACGGCTGCAGCGCCGTGGCTTCCAGTCGGCTCTCCACGTAAGGCGAGCCGCGGAAGTATTCAGCGGCGGGCTTGCCGTTGACCGTCACCTCGCCGTTGCCGCGCTTCAGATAGACACGAGCGACGGATTCCTTACGTCGCCCAATCGCGTGGATTGCGTCGTTGATCTGCTTGGGCAGTCGCTGGCCGCGCTCCTGGGCAATCTCTGTGGCTTCAGACATTTCGGCCTCCGCTCGAATTCGAGTGCTCACGCGCCGTCTGGAACGTTTCAAACCGACACGGACGACGCTGGCTTGGATAGGCCACTGTAGCGGACTCATCCCGCATTTTCAAGATAGGCCCGCTGTTCCTCGCTCAACGTGTCGATCCGCGCGCCGACCGCCTCCAGCTCCATCGCCGCGACGACCCGATCGATCTCGGTCGGCACGGGATAGACGGAGGCCGCGTAGTCGGCGTGGTGTTCGGCTAAGTGCTCCAGCGTCAAGGCCTGCAGCGCAAAGGACATGTCCATGATCTCCACGGGGTGGCCGTCCCCCGATACGAGGTTGACGAGACGCCCGTCGCCCAGGAGATAAAGCTCGTTGCCGTTGGGCATCTTGTAGGCGTCGACGTTCGGACGGATCTCGCCTTGATCCTCGGCCAACGCCGTCAGTTCGTCCTTGTTGATCTCGACGTCGAAGTGGCCCGCGTTGGCCAACAGCGTCCCGTCGCGCATCCGTTCCATATGGGCTCGCGTGATAACGTCCTTGCACCCGGTCGTCGTGACGAAGACGTCGCCCAAGGGCGCCGCCTCGGCCATGGTCATGACGCGATAGCCGTCCATGTGCGCCTCGATCGCGCGCACGGGGTCAACCTCGGTGACGATCACGTTCGCGCCGAGCCCGTGGGCCCGCACGGCCACGCCGCGACCGCACCACCCGT
Organism: uncultured Thermotogae bacterium; assembly: GCA_964567595.1. GTDB lineage: Bacteria > Bipolaricaulota > Bipolaricaulia > RBG-16-55-9 > RBG-16-55-9 > CAZMNF01. Next base: position 16,899 of record CAZMNF010000006.1, read on the forward strand.
AGCCCGCAACGACAACACTCCGCCCGGCGATCGTCAGGTTGGTCGAGCGCATGATCCCATCCCAGACGGATTGGCCGGTGCCGTAGCGATTGTCGAAGAGGTGCTTCATGCGCGCGTCGTTGACAGCAACCATGGGAAACCTCAAATGGCCTTGGCGGGCCAGGGCTTCCAATCGCCGGACGCCGGTGGTCGTTTCCTCACTGCCACCCAGCACGTCCGCCGCCAAATCCGTCCGGTCCCCATGCAGGAGCCGGACGAGGTCGCCGCCGTCGTCGATGATCAGGTGCGGCCGGTGGCTGAGCGTCTGGCCCAGCAGCTGATCGTACTCGCGGGCGTCAACGCCACGCTTGGCGAAGACCGGGATGTCGCCGTCGGCCGCTACAGCCGCCGCGACGTCGTCCTGAGTGGAGAGCGGGTTGCAGCCCGTCACGTGCAGCTCGGCGCCGCCGGCACGCAGCGTTCGGGCCAATTGGGCCGTCTTGGCCTCCAAGTGGATGCTCAACGCCACCCGGTAGCCCTCGAACGGGCGCTCGCGTTGGAAGCGATCGTAAATCCGTTGGAGCAGTTTCATGTGGCGTTGGGCCCAACGGATCTTTGCTTCGCCCTGGGATGCGAGCGCCGGGTCACGGATCTCAGATGCGGCCATCGTCGTCAACTCCTCGTTGTCGATTCTCGAGATGATCGAGTCTGGCTGGTCCAGCGCGTTTCGGGGCCGAGCTTGAGCTGACGCCCCCGACCCTTGACCAGAGGGGCCATTGTAGTCAGGCTGGATGGGAATCGCGATGAGTCGTCCGTCGATGTCGTCCCCCCGAGCGGTCCGCGACGCGTTGGCGCGACTGGGCATCCGGCCCCGCAAGCGCTGGGGCCAGCACTTCCTGATCGACGCCAACACCGTGGAGCGCATCGTCTCGGTCGCCGAGCCCGCCGCCGCGGATGCCGTCCTGGAGATCGGCCCCGGTCTGGGCGCGTTGACCGAGCGCTTGGCTGAGGCCACGGGCCACGTTGTCGCCGTGGAGGTGGATCCGACGCTGGCCGCGTGGCTGAGCGAGCACTTCCGGGCAGAGGGCCACGTCCAGATCGTCCAAGCCGATGCGCTTGAGACGGCATGGCCGGAGCTCGTGCCATCGAACGCGGACATCCAAGCGCTGGGGAACCTGCCCTACAATATCACCGCGCCGCTTTTGGAGCGGCTCATCCAGCATCGCGATCGCATCCGCAGCGCCGTCTGGACGGTCCAACGCGAGGTGGCGACGAAGCTCCTGGCGGCCCCCGGGTCGCGCGAGAGCAGCTCGCTCGGGATCTGGGTTCAGGCGTACTGTCATGTGGAACGGGCGTTCAGCGTGTCGAAGAACGCGTTCTATCCGACGCCGGAGGTCGAATCCGTCGTGTTGGCGATCAAACCGCGCGCGAAGCCCACGTTCTCGGCCCCCGATTGGGCCTTCCAACAGACCATTCGGGCCGCGTTCGGCGTCCGTCGCAAGACGCTCCGGCGAGCGTTGTCCATCGGTTTGGGTATCTCGACGGCCAGATCCAGCCGGCTGCTGCAGGACGCTGGAATCGACGAGCGCCGGCGCGGCGAGACGCTGACGATGGCCGAGTTTGACCGACTGGCCCAAGCGCTGGCATCGGCGCCCGCTGCCGCGTCTACGGACGCGGCGAGGAGAGGCACTCCTCCGTCCGCGTAAGCCGCTGATAAATCTCTTGAATGAGCGCCTTCTCACGGGTCGGGTTGAATTCGGTCCCCACCAACCGAAAGACGTCCTGCCACGTCAACGCGGCCCCCGACAGCATCTCAATGGTGAGATCTTCCAAGCCCAGCGCGCCGCTGTGAATGCGCTCGCTCAGATGGCGTTGCTTCGTCGCGTTGCGGGCATCCAAGTGATGGCTCATGAGATAGGCGAGCAGGCCGCGCACGTAGTCGCGATTCCCCTCGCGCTTGGCGACGGCGAACGCCCGCCACCAGCGGGCCTTTTCGACTTCGCCGTCGAGCATCAAGAACCCTTCCACATCCTCGGGCGGCCGGTTGATGCACCGGATGATCTGCTCGCCGTAGGCAAGGCGAGCCAGATCCATGCGCGCGCTCAGGTCGAGTCCGTCCTCATTGTGGGCCATGATGATCCCTGTCCCTGTACACGGCGGGGTCCGGTTGCGTGTCAGGTTCGATGGTAAGGCTGTCGCGCTGAGGGCGCAACGGCTGTGATTGACGGCCCATGTTCCTCCGCCTATAATAGCATATCGCGCCGAGGTGGCGGAACTGGCAGACGCGCGGGACTCAAAATCCCGTGGCCCCCTGGGCCGTGCGGGTTCGAATCCCGCCCTCGGCACCCACCTTACCCTTCACGTTCCGGCTGCCGCGGACGTTCCGTCGGAGCGTCCGTCCCCTCGCCACGCCCTCGGACCTCGGCGAGTAGCGCGCGATGTCGACGCCCTCGATTGTCACGCACGGAGCGTTGAACCATCTTGGGGACCTGCTATCGTAGGGCTCAACGTGATGGGGCAAGATGGACCGCGCCCATCGCGAATCGTCAAGCCCAAAGGAGGTTCGATGGCCCGCATCAGTGCCATTGTGGCGTCGATCGTGACGTTCCTGTCCTTGAAGAGCCTAGCTCTGCAAGAGCAGCCGCCAGACGTCACGCCGGAGACCCGCGACGCGTTCGATCAGATCCTGGAATTTCTCTACACGATCTCGCGCTGGATTGGCGAGTTGATCGTCCGCCTCGTCCAGTCCATCGTCCCCGACATCACGATCCCCCCATCGCTGGTCGACGCCATCGGGATCTTGGCGCTGTTGACGATATTTCTTGTCATCTCCGACATCGCCAAGCGGCTGGCATGGATCGTCGTTGCCGTCGGTTGGATTCTGATCGTCGTCCGCATCGTGCTGATCGTCACCCGATCGTCGGGGGCGGGTGGCTGATTCGCCATCAAGCGAGGGGATCAGATGTCGATGCGATCCTCGACGGGGTTGTCCAGACGGCCGTGCTCGTGGAAGTAGACCATCGTCGTCTGGATCGAGCGATGGCGAGCGGCAGCCTGGGCCTCCATGAGCGAGGCGCCCCCTTCGATGGCGAGCGTGACGAAGCTGTGGCGGAGCGAGTGGACGGACGTTCGGTCCGTCTTGACCCCGGCCCGTTCGAAGTAGTGCGTGATCCGACGACGGATATGGCGCGTGCTCAGACGAGCCTCGCCCGGATGATTCGCTGCGGATGCTTTCGTGAACAGCGGCTCGTTCGGCTCCGCCGCGCCCCGCTCGTCCAGGTAGGCTTCCAGTGCCGTCTCGGTAGGCTCCGCGAGCACGACGAACTCATCCCGTTCGTCGCGGCCCTTGCCCCAGATGCGCATGATCTGGCGATGCTGGCGGGCTTCCAGATCGCCGACGTTGGCCCGATGGATCTCGATGATCCGCAGCCCGTTTCGGGCCATCAGGTTGATCATGGCGTAGTCCCGCTTGCCCAGCTCGGTGGAGGTATCAATCGCGTCGAAGACCGCGCGCAGTTCGCCCCGCGTCAGGTCGCGACGCAAGTGCCCGCGAGGACGCCGCAGCCCCTTGAGGCCCTCCACGGGGTTCTTCTGAATCAGATCGTTGGCAGCCGCGTACTGGAAAAACCGCCGCAGGGCCACCCAGTAGGTCAGCACGGTGTTGGCCGATCGTTGGCCCTTGAGCCACTCTCGGTACGCTCGGACGGTCTCCGGGCTCGGCTCGGCCTCGGCGCCGTCGTGGCTCGCCAGCCAACGCGTGAAGCTCTTCAGCGCCTCCTCGTAGGTCCGGACGGTGTTCGACGACACGTCCAGGGACTCGAGAAACGCCGGGATTGCCTTCTGCCAAGCGGGCACACCGTTCACCTCCGGCTCAATTCTAGACGAGCCCCCGCGGCAGGGACAACACCGGATGTCCAACTGTAACGCGCGTGACATTACCGTGTGACCAAGTTCCCACCCCCGCTTAACCGACCTCCTCTGTGACATGCGTTACCCCTGCTACAGTAAGCTCAGACCACTCCCAAGGAGGAGGCAGATTTCGATGAGCAGAACATGCTTCACAGTGGCGATGGCGATCATCTTCGCCGGCCTGTTGATCGCCCCCCTCGCGATGGCCGAGGAGGATTCGGCCAGTCTGGAAGAGAAGGTCGAGTCGCTCTCCCAGAGCGTGGACAGCCTCGAGGACATGGTCAAGGATCTCTCCTATAAGCTGGAACAGACCCAGTCGACCAACGGCGTCGTCAAGGACGTCTCCTACGAGGTCAAGAAGCTCGAAGGTCAGGTCAAAGACCTGCAGAACCTCCAGAGCCAAGTCGAGGAGTTGCCCTCGAAGATCGCGTCGTTGGAGAGCAAGATCGAGGGCGTCGGCGCCAGCACGAGCGAGAAGATCAAGACCATCCAAGGCCGCGTCTACGACCTGGAAACGACCATGGACGGCCTAGATTCGCGGCTCTCAACCGTTGAGGGCAAGGTCCGCGAGCTGCTCTCGCTCGACAAGGACGTCACCCAGCTCAGCGACGAGGTCAAATCGCTCAGCCAACAGGTCTCGCAAATGGCTGAGCAACCGACCGGTCCACAGGCAACGGCCAAGTTGACCGATCGGATTGAGAGCATCCGCATGGAGCTGGATGGACAGACGAGCGAGCTTTCCGAGCGCATCTCCAGCTTGGAGAATGAGATCGGCAGCTTGCCCATCTCCAGCATGCAGTCCGACATTGCCGATAACATGAGCCGCATCGATTCGCTCGAGTCTCAACTCAACACGCAAACCGTCAGCCCGGACAAGATCCAGCAGCTCCAGTCGCGCATCGTTGAACTCGAGGAGCAGATGCAGACTCAGATCGAGGACGTCCAGTCGCAAACCACCACGAGCACGGCGCTGGCCACGGCGGGTCTGATCTCCGGCGTGGCGGCATTGGCCGCAGCCTTCGGTCTCTTCTAGACGTGGCACCCAACCACCGCACCGACGACGGACCGGACGCGTCCGTCCCGTTCGCTTAAGAACCCGCCTGCGCGTCAGGCAAGTTGCGAGCCATCCTGGTCTGGCCTCCTCACCAGGGTGGCTCTTTCTTTCCCTCCGCATTGGCCCATGATATCGGGGAGTCTAGCTTGCCCGGCGAGATGGGGCTCCGACGCGAATCACACGGAAGCTTGGCCAGCGCGCGTTGACGCTCTATCTTGATTCAATGGATAATCAGTCGGCGAACTCCATGCCGCTGAACCGCAAGGCAGCCAGGATCAACAGCACGACGCCCACCCCGACCAGGACGACCAGCGAGGTCAGCGGATCAAGGGAGTTGGTGCTTCCCTGAAGCGCGCGCGTCAGCTCCTCGGCATAGTGCCGGATGCTGATCTGCGTCGCGAGCGTGGAGACGCGGCTGAGGGCTTCTTCCCAACCCAGCAGAAAGACGAATCCCCACAGGAGCCCGCGCTCCAGGAGCGTCCCCAGCGCGAAGAACAGGGCTCCGTAAGCGAAGACCGTCGGAATCAGCGCGCCCAGGTGGGCTCCGAGCGTTGCGGGATCGGCCGTCATCGCGCCCACGGTGCCGAGCGAGCTCAGGACCGTGACGAGGAGCGCGATGGCGACGGCACCCGCGAACTTGCCGACGACGATCGACGCCCGGCTGATGGGCTTGGTCCAGAGATATGGCATCGTCCCGTTGGCGATCTCGTCCCGAAGCGCCGACGCGGTCAGCAGCAGCGCGAGGACAGGGTAGAGCAACGGCAGCATAAAGTCGGCAAACAACGCGTCAGCAAACTGCCCGGCGGACGTCAGGTCGGTTTCCCACTGGGCGGCGGCCCAGTAGACAATCGCGATGATCCAGGGCAGAATCGCCAATACGCCCGCAAACGCGAGCAGCCCGAGGCGGCTGCCGTACTGTCGCAGCGTCAGTTTCGCCAGCGCCATCGTCGTGGTCATTGCACCAAGTACCGGAACACGCTCTCCAAGTCCTCGTCCAGGCTCGTGATTCCCGTCAAGCGAATCTCAGCATCGAGCGCCACGCGTGGCAGCTTGCGATAGAACGTCGACGGGTCCGCGATGTCCACCACAACGCGGCCCTCTTGGAGCTCGACGCCGTTCACCAGATCGCCCTCTGTGAGGACAGCCGCCAGGCGCCGCGGCTCCTCGGCTTCGAGCGACACTTTGTGAGGGCGTCCGTCCATCGCCTCGCGGATGGCTTGATAGTCGCCGGATGCGAGCAATCGGCCCCGGTGGATCAAGACGATCTCCGCGGCCATCCGCTCGACCTCGTGCAACACATGGGACGACACCACCACCGTCTTACCGGCTTGGCCGAGCCCGACGATAAGATCCATGAGCGTGCGTCGCTGGGTCGGGTCGGCCCCCTTGAGCGGCTCGTCCAACAATAACACGTCGGGCTCGTGCAACAGCGCTTGGGCCATCTTGATCCGCTGCCGCATGCCGCGGCTGTAGGCGCGAATGCGCTTCTCCGCCTGATCGACCAGATCGACCTGCTCCAGCGCCCGTTGCGCGGCAGCGTCCGGTTCGCTGAGCCCGTGCAGGCTGGCGTTCATGGCCAAGAAGGCGCGCCCCGTCATGAACCCGTAGAGCGTCTCGCCCTCGGGGCAGTAGCCGATGCGGCCATAGAGGCCCGGATCGGATCGCGGTGAGGCCTCCCAAAGCGTCACGGTGCCTGATGTCGGGGCCAGCAACCCGGTCATCAACTTCAACAGCGTCGTCTTGCCTGCCCCGTTCGGGCCCAAAAGCCCCGTCACGCCTGGGCCAATCGCCACCGAGACGTCGCTGAGGGCGACCACATCGCCGTAACGTTTCGTGGCGCTATCGACCTGGATGACGGCCAAACTAGCGCACCTCCCGGCGATACTGGCCCCAAACAACCGCCCACGACACGACAATGAGAGCCAGCGTCTCCACGAGGTAGATCCACGCTGACAGTGGCTCGAAGCTGACCGTGCTCGACTCGTCGCCGACCTGGATCGGGGCTTGGATGCTTTGCAGCGTGCCGAACAAGGCGTCTTTCACGTAGGTCGCCGCGCTGCTGACGTCGACGAGGGTGAACCAGGGGTTTTGCGTGATGAGAAACAGCAGCGACGGCACGAACGATAACAGCATCAGCCCACCGATCAAGCCGCCCGCTGCGTAGCCCCGGTTTGTGGTCAACGAGGAGACGGCCATGGCCAGGCTCGCGACAAACAACGCCATCAAGACCGAGCTGATGAGCAGCGCCCCGACATCCCGAAGATGATCGGTCAGATAGCTCACGGGAGCGCCGGCCAAGACGACTTTGGCTCCCAGCAGGATCACCCCCGGCCCCAACGTGAAGAGCAACAAGACGCCAAATATGGCCGATCCCTTCGCCAGCAGGTAGTCGGACGCATGGATGGGCCGCGACAGGTAGAGCGGATAGACGCCGTAGGCCCGATCGGTGCAGATGAGCATGGGGGCCGCCATGGCGCTGATGAAAATCAGAATCAGCTGGATCGACCCGAGCAAGGAACTGTAGGGGTTGAACTGGACGCCGGAGACGCCCTGTTGGGTGGCCATGCTCTCCATGAGCTGGCTGCTGAAGACCTGCGTCGCCAGCAGAGCCGCTTCGATCCCGACGAGAATGATGAGAATGACCTTGTAGCGTCCGCTCTGTTTGATGCCGAGCGCCCGCTTCATGTCATCCCAGATCAGGCCGGCCAACGCGGCACCCCGACCCTGATATTGGCCCTCGAAGGGCCGATAGCCGACGTCGTAGATCTGGCCGCGCCGCTGCTCGGCGGTCTCCTCGTTCATGGTTCGGACTCCTGGTGCAGCGCCAAGAAGACGTCCTCTAAGGATCGCGATTCGCGCTCCAAGCGACGCAACTCGACGCCCGTGTCGGCCGCGGCCCGCAAGATTCCGTCTTCGGGGTTATCGCCGCGGATGAGCCAACTGTCCGGGCCCGTCTCGACCGCCTCCAGGCCCTCGGTCTCGAGCCGTTCCTGGAACGACGTGCCGTCGCCGACGACGCGCACCAACACGCCCTCGCCGACGCCCTGCAACAGCTCGCGGAGCGCGCCGTCGGCCACAACCCGACCCTCGCGAATGATCACCACGTGCTCGCAGACGCGTTCCACGTCGGGCAGCAGATGGGTTGAGATCAGCACGCTGAGCCCCATTTTCTCGTGAATGTCCGCGATGAGATCCAGCATCTCCACGCGCCCTTCGGGGTCGAGGCCGCTCGTGGGCTCGTCCAGCAGAACGAGATCGGGATCGTGCACGATCGACTGGGCCAGCTTGACACGCTGCTTCATGCCAATGCTGTAGCCCTCGATGGGGCGATAGCGCTCTTCCCCCAAGCCCACCAGATGGAGCACATCGTAGGCGCGTTGCACGGCTGACTCTCGCGGTAGCCCCGAGAGACGACCGAGGCGAACGACGAGGTCGTGGGCGCTGTGATCCGGGGGCAGGCATTCGTCCTCGGGCATGTAGCCGATGCGCCGGCGCAGCTCCAGCCCATCGGTCGTGACGTCGTGGCCCAAAACGTCAGCGTTGCCGGCAGAGGGGATCAGCAACCCGAGAAGGAGCTTAATGAAGGTCGTCTTGCCCGCGCCGTTTTCGCCCAGCAGGCCGACGCTGCCCTCAGGCACCTCGAGCTCAAGCGAGTCGAGAGCGGGAACGCCATTGTAGCGCTTGGACAAGTTCTCGGCGCGAATAATCGGCCCGGCCATGTTACGTTCACCGCTCCCTGGCTACGTCGCGCGGCCGCTACCGCGGGGTCCTGAGTGGGGTTGAAAGGCGGTTCGAATCACTCGACCCACATCACGCGGGCCATGGGCGAGCCATCGCCTTGCCGCGGCGGGAGCTTCAATACGCGCGTGTATCCGCCTTGACGGCCCTCGAACTTCGGCCCGATTTCCTCGAAGAGCCGCTCCACGGCCTCTTTGTCCTGCAGCACTTTGAAGGCCTCCCGCCGGGCGGCGGTGTCGCCCTTCTTGGCCCAGGTCACACAGCGTTCGGCCAGACGCCGGCTCTCTTTGGCGCGTGCCTCGGTCGTGTCGACCTTGCCGTGCTCAATGAGCGCCTTGACCTGGCTGGCGAGCATCAACTTGCGGTGCGACTGAGCTCGCCCGAGCTTGCGATGTCCCTTCATGTGTCTCATAGCGACTCACCCTCCAGCGTTAGCCGACCGACGGATCGTTGATCTCGTAGCCGAGCTCGTGGAGGCGTTCCTCGACCTTGACCAACGACTTCTCGCCGAAATTGTTGATGTCCAGAAGCTCCTCTCGCGACTGGGACAGCAGGTCCCTGAGCGTCAGAATGCCGCGGCTGCGCAGGAGATTGCAGGCTCGCGTGTCGAAGCCGAGATCCTCCAGCGTCTCGTCCAAGTCCTCCGAGACGTCTTCAGCCTCCGTGCTGGCGAAGGGGTGCGACGCCGTGAACTCGGCGAAGAGCTGGAAGTGATTGATGAGAATCTGGGCCGCTTCGTGGAGCGCTTCGCCCGGCTGGATGCCGCCGTGAGTCTCGATCTCGAGCACGAGCCGATCGAAGTCGGTCCGCTCGCCGACACGGGTCTCCTCCACGCGATAGTTGACCCGCTTGATCGGGGAGAAGTCAGCGTCGATGGCGATCACGCCCAGCGGCATGTCCTCGCGCTTGTTCCGCTCGGCGGGCTGGTAGCCGTAGCCGGACTCGATCTCCAGTTCGAGCTCCAGTTCGGACCCTTCGTCCAGCGTGGCGATGTGATGGTCCGGGTTGATGACCTCCGCGCCAGCGGGCAGCTCGACCTGGTCTGCCGTTACGTCGTCGGGGCCCTCGGCGGTGAGGAACGCGCGGTGGAAGCCGTCGCCATGGGTTAGCCGAACGGCCAGTTCCTTGAGGTTCAGAATGATCTCCAGCACCGTCTCCTTGACGCCGGGGATCGTGTCGTACTCGTGATACTTGCCGCTGAAGCGCACGCGCGTTACCGCCGCACCGGGAATCGACGACAGGAGCACCCGCCGCAGGGCGTTGCCCAACGTCGTTCCGTATCCGCGCTCGAGCGGCTCGATCACGAGGCGGCCTTCGCTCTCCCCCAGCTCCTGTTCGACCAGCTGGGGCACCACGGCTTGCCCGCCGTTCATGCCGGTCCGCTCTGAGCTCATCATCGTCGCATCGCTCACGATCGGCAATCCTCCTTATCGGGAGTAGTACTCCACGATGAGGTTCATCTCCAAGTCCTGTTGAATCTCATCGGTGATCGGCTGTTCCAGAACGCGGAGTTGTCCATTCGTCCGCTCAAGCCATTCCGGCACGTCACTCTTGCTGTTCTCCTCCATGATCGCCTTGATGCCCTTTTTGCCCTGCGAGTTCTCCTTGAACTCGATGGCGTCGCCGGGCTTGACCAAGAACGATGGGATGTCCACGCGGCGGCCGTTGACCCAGACGTGGCCGTGATTGACCAACTGGCGGGCCTGATCGCGAGATGACGCCAGGCCGCCGCGATAGAGGCTGTTGTCCAGGCGTCGCTCCAACAGTCGCAGCAGCATGTCACCCGTGACGCCTTGGAACTTTTGCGCCGTCTCCACGTACTGCCGGAACTGGCGCTCCCGGATGCCGTAAATGCGACGGACCTTCTGCTTCTCCCGTAGGCGCAGGCCGTACTGCGACATGCGTCGCCGGCGGCGGCTCTGCTGCGTTCCGGGCGGGAACCGCCGCCGCGTCACCGGGCACTTTTCCGAGTAACACTTTGCGCCCTTGAGGAAGAGCTTTTCACCCTCCCGACGACAGAGTCTACACTTCGGGCCGGTATATCGTCCCATATCTCGTCCGTCCTCCTAGTTGTGCGCGACCGGCGTGATGTTTTTGATCTCCTCGACGCGGATGTCGGATCCCTTGAACGTGTTGGTCACCGAGTTCCGCCCCGATCCGGTCCCGCGGACCGTCACCGTCATGGATTGGACGCCGAACTCGCGCATCTTGTCCATGAGCCGCTCGGCGGCGCGCTGCGCCGCGAACGGCGTCCCCTTGCGCGAGCCCTTGAAGCCCACGGCGCCCGGGCTGCTCCAGGCGAGCACGTGGCCTTCCGGATCGGTCAAGGTCAGGATCGTGTTGTTGTAGGTCGCGTTCACGTGCACGCGGGCTCGGTCCACTCGTTTCTTCGCCATGTCAGTTCGTCACCTCTTATCTCCGCCGAGCGCCGGCCTTGGCCGGGCGCGGTCCCTTCCAGGATCGGGCGTTGGAGCGCGTGTTCTGACCGCGCGTCGGCAGTCCCTGGCTGTGGCGCCGACCGCGGTAGCTTTTGATCTCTTTGAGCCTGTCGATGTCGGCGCGCACCTTGCGGCGGAGCTCACCCTCAATGATGTAGTTCCCTTCAATTTGTCGCCGCAGCTCGGTGATCTCGCCTTCGGTGAGCTCGTGAACGCGCTTGTCGCCGTCGACGCCCGTGGCGTCGAGAACCTCTTGCGCTCGCGCGTCCCCGACCCCGTAGAGATAGGTCAGCGCGATCTTGGCCTTCTTGCGATTCGGCAAGTCAACACCGGCAATTCGTGCCATAAGCAAATCCTCCCGTCAGCCCTGACGCTGCTTGTGCTTCGGGTTCGAACAGATAATCATCACTTTGCCGTGGCGTCGAATCAGCTTGCAGTGGTCGCAAATCTTTTTGACGGAACTCCGCACCTTCATGTCCAACCCTCCGAGTTGTCCATCGCGGTAAGCACCTCGGGTGCTCCCTTCGTGATCAGCACCATTTCTTCCACGTGGGCCGAGCGCTGGCCGTTCGGCGTCAGCACGGTCCAGTCGTCGGCAGCGACCCACTCCTCATCCGTTCCATCATCGTCCGGATCGGCTTTCCAGACCATCGGCTCGATGGCGACCACCATTCCGGCCTTCAGCTTCGGCCCGCGCCCCGGTTCGCCCTCGTTCGGGATCTGCGGGTCCTCGTGCATCTCGCGCCCGATCCCGTGACCGACGAAGCGTCGCACGACCCGATAGCCGCGCTCGGCTACGTGCGAGCCGATCGCATGCGAGATATCGCCGACGCGGTTTCCGTGTCGGGCTTCGTCGATGCCGCGCCAGAGCGCCTCGCGGGCGACGCCGATCAGTTCGGCGGTCGCTTCCGTGGGAGGGCCGACCACGACGGTGTCGCCCTTGTCCGCGTAGAGCCCCTGGCGCTCGAAACCCGTGTCGATCGAGAGCAGATCGCCCTCTTGCAGCACTCGGTCCGGGCTCGGAATCCCGTGGACGATCTCCTCGTTGATCGAGGCACAGATCGAGGCGGGGAAGCCCCGATACCCCTTAAACGCGGACACCACCCCAGCTTGAGCCATGAGCGATTCGGCCAGCTCGTCCAGCTGTGCTGTCGATACGCCCGGTTGCGCGGCGCGGATCAGCTCGCCGAGGAACCCATTAATAAGGTCGGCGTTCTCGCGCATGATCTCGATCTCGGCCTTCGACTTCAACTGGATCATGGTGGAACGGAGTTCCTCAGCAGATGGCTTCCATTAGGCGGTCGGTGACGTCGTCGATCGACCCGCGGCCGTCGACCGTCACCAACACGCCGCGCTCACGATAGACGTCGATCAGGGGCTTGACCGAATCATTGTACTGGACGTCGTAGCGGCGTGCGACCACGTCGGGCGTGTCATCCGAGCGCTGGGTCAACGCCCCACCGCACTCGTCGCACACGCCCGCTTGTTCGGGCATATCCGAACTCAGGTTATAGACCGCTCCGCATTCGGCGCAGACCCGCCGAGAACTGAGCCGCTCGACGACGTCCTCGCGCGGGATGTGGATCAGCACGGCACAATCGATGGCCGTGATTTCGTCCAGCGCCTGCGCCTGAACGTCGTTGCGCGGGAACCCGTCCAGAATGAACCCGTGATGGCCGTTCACGCGATCGAGCTGCTCTCGGATCATCGAGACGACGAGCTTGTCCGGGACGAGCTTGCCTTGATCCAGGTAAGCCTGGGCTTCGCGACCCAGTTTGCTCCCGTCTTGGACCTCCGATCGCAGCAAGTCTCCGGTGATGACCAGCGGCAGATCCAGCCGCTCAGCCAATCGGCTCGCTTGGGTGCCTTTGCCGGCACCCGGCGGCCCCAGGAGGATGATTCGGCGCCCCATGAGCTTAGGCCCGCCTTCCCATCATCGCGCCTCCGCCGCGGCGAATGAGGCTCTCGTAGTGACGCTCGACCATGTGGGACTCGATCTGCTTGATCGTGTCCACGCCCACGCCGACCGCAATCAGGATCGACGTGCCGCCGATTCCGAAGAACGTCTGCAGGCCGCTCAGGTTGGAGAAAATGTACGGGATCAGCGCCACGATGGTCAGGAAGAGCCCGCCGATCGTGAGCAGGCGGTTCTGGATCCGCTCCAAGTACTGCGACGTGGGACCGCCCGGTCGGATGCCGGGGATGTAGCCGCCCCAACGGCGCAGGTTGTCACTGACGTCGGCCGGATTGAACACGATGGCGCTGTAGAAGAACGTGAAGAACATGATCAGCGCGCCGTAAAAGATCATGTAGAGAACCCCGGAGTTCTGCACGGAGAAGCTGAGCGCGTTGACCCAGTCCGGGCCGGCACTGATGGCATTCTGGATGGCCGGGGCTGCCAGCAACGACTGCGGAATCGACAGGAGCGCTCCGGCGAAGATGACGGGGATGACGCCGCCCTGGTTGACCGAGAACGGGATGAAGGTGCTCTGGCCGCCGTAGACGCGCCCACGCACGACGCGCTTGGCGTACTGGATGTTGACGCGCCGAGCGCCCAACTGGACCAGCACGACGCCGGCCACGACGACCACGAACATGACGACGAGCGCCACGCCCCACAACGGGTGCGCGCCGCCGCCCGGACCGAGCGACACGGCCGCCTGCCCGATCAACCCCGGATAGCTGGCCAGAATGCTGCCGAAGATGATCATGGAGACGCCGCGTCCGATGCCGTTCTCGGTGATCCGCTCACCGAGCCACATCAAGAACATCGTGCCGGTCGTCATCGTCAGAATGCCCATGAAGTAAAAGACGACGGGCGACACACCCGGCAACAACAGGCCCTGCTGGCTCGCAATGTAATAACTGAAGACCGCGCTCTGTAGGGCCGCCAGGCCGACGGTGCCGTAGCGCGTGTACTTCTGAATCTGTTGTCGCCCTTCGTCGCCTTTCTTCTGCAGCTCTTTCAGATAGGGAATCACGTTCTGGAGCAGGCTCATGATAATCGAGGCGTTGATGTAGGGGATCACGCCGAGCGCGAACACGGAGAACCGCTCCAGGGCGCCGCCCGTAAACAGATTGACGAAGCCGAACAGCCCCTCGCTCATCGTCTGCTCCAGCAGCGATTGCACTTCTTGGGGGTTGACACCCGGCACCGGAATCCAGGCACCGAGGCGGAAAATGGCGAAGGCGCCGAGCGTAAATAGGATGCGCTTGCGGACCTCGGGAATGGACAGCGACTCGAAAATTCCTTGGAACACAGCGGCTCAGCCCTCCCGATCCTCGTCGGTCTCCGCGTCGGCGCCCTCGGCGTCGGGGGCCTCGTTATCCGACGTGGCCTCACTGTCGGTTGTCGCGTCCTCAGCAGCGTGGGCTTCGGACGCGGCCGGATCGGACTCAGCGTCCCCCTCCGTTTCGAGGAGCGTCACGTGCCCGCCGGCGGCCTCGATCTTCTGGCGAGCGCTCTGCGACATCCGGTGCGCGTAGACCGTTAGCGCTTTGTCACATTCGCCTCGACCCAGGACCTTCAGGCCGTCGTTGAGCTGATCCACGATGCCCCGATCGAGGACGTCCTCGGGCGTGACTTCGGCGCCGTCGTCGTACTTCGCCATCAGCTCATCGATGTTGACGTAAGCGTACGCCTTGCGGTGGGGATTGACGAAGCCGCGCTTGGGAATGCGGCGCCACAACGGCGTCTGGCCGCCCTCGAAGCCCGGCCGGCGGCTGTGGCCCGTGCGGGCTTTTTGGCCCTTGATGCCGCGGCCCGAGTACTTGCCATCGCCCGAGCCGTCGCCGCGGCCGACCCGCTTGCGGCGCTTTCGACTCCCCGGCGTCGGTTGCAGGTTACTCAGATTTCGCATGGCCGATCTCCTCAACGTCCTTGTCCCGCAGTCGGGCAATCTCTTCCGGCGTGCGGAGGCTGCTCAAGCCCTCGATCGTCGCCTTGGCCAAGTTGAGCGGGTTCGTGGACTTGAACGACTTGGTCAGCACGTCGTTCACGCCGGCCAGCCGACAGACGGCGCCCACGGTGCCGGACGCGATGATGCCGGTGCCGGGCAGCGCCGGCTTGAGCAGCACGCGCGCCGCCTTGAACTCCCCGTGGATCTGGTGCGGTATGGTCCCGTCTTGTAGGGGCACGTACGCGAGGTTGTTCTTCGCGTCCCGGACGGCCTGCTGGATCGCTTGGGGAATCTCGCGGGTATTGCCCTTGCCGAGACCTACGCGCCCGTTGCCGTCGCCGACGGCGACCGTGACGCGGAAGCTCATGTTCTTGCCGCCCTTCACGACCTTGGCGACGCGGCGAATTTCCAGGACTTCGTTGTCAAACTCGTCCTGCTCTCGGCGTCGACGTCCACCTTGTCCGTTCAAAATTCCAGCCCTCCCTCACGGGCGCTGTCCGCCAGCGCCTCGATCATGCCGTGATATGGATAGCCCGCTCGGTCGAACACGACCTGCTCGACGCCCGCCTCGCGAGCCCGTTCGGCCACCAATTGGCCGACCGTCTGCGCCGACTCGACCGACTTGCGGCGCGGCGTGCCGTTCATCTCCGGATCGAGCGTCGAGGCGTAAGCGAGCGTGTGACCGCGCAGATCGTCGATGACTTGGGCATACAAGTGGCGGTTGCTCTTGTGAACCGCCAAGCGCGGGCGCTCCGGTGTGCCCATAATGCGCCGGCGGATGCGCTTGTGTCGGCGTTTCCGCTGAGCGTGTCGATCCCATTTCGCCATGGCTCATCACTCGCCTGCGCCGGCGAGCTTGCCCTCCTTGCGCACAATCTCCTCGTCACGGTACTTGATGCCGGTTCCCTTGTAGGGCTCGGGCTTGCGCAGCGCACGGATGTCGGCCGCCGTCTCCCCCACAAGCTGCTTGTCCGGGCTTTTGAGGACGACAACGGCTTGAACGCTGCTGCTGGAGGCGTCCTCCACGGAGGCCTCGACCCCATCGGGGATCGCGAAGTGGATCGGATGGCTGTAGCCGATCTCAAGCACCAGCTCCTGCTCCCCCTGCATCCGCGCGCGGTAGCCGAGCCCGATCAGCTGCAGGCGCCGCTCGTAGGGCTCGCGGACGCCCTGGACCATGTTGGCGATCAGCGACCGATAGAGCCCGTGGCGAGCCTTATGCGCCTTCGTCTCGCCGCGCCGTTGCACATGGACGACGCCGTCGTCCACGTTCACCTCGACGTACTTCGGCTCGTAGCGCTGTTCCAACGTGCCGGCCGGGCCTTCGACGTGCACCGCAGC
Organism: uncultured Thermotogae bacterium; assembly: GCA_964567595.1. Lineage (GTDB taxonomy): Bacteria > Bipolaricaulota > Bipolaricaulia > RBG-16-55-9 > RBG-16-55-9 > CAZMNF01. The sequence continues at coordinate 33,257 of CAZMNF010000006.1, forward strand.
CGGCGTCTCCTCCACGGAGACGCTGACATCGTCCGGAATCTCGATCGGTAGTCGCCCTACGCGGGACATGGTCGCTCCCTTCTCGCCCTTCCGTGTTCGTCGTGTCTAAATTTGTGTCTGGCCCCGTGAACGTCGCGGCCCATCCCGATTGCTTCCGTCGGCGGCACGCCTGCTGGCGTCACCAGACGTAGGCGAGCACTTCGCCGCCGACGCGCTCCTGGCGTGCCTGATGGTCAGTCAGAATGCCGTGCGACGTCGTCAGGATCGCGATGCCGAGCCCGCCGAGCACCGTCGGAATCTCGTCGGCGCCCACGTAGACGCGCCGGCTCGGCTTGCTCACGCGCTGCAGGTTCTGAATGACGCGCTCGCGGCGACGGCCGCCCTTGTACTTGAGCGTCAGCGTCAGGACGCGTTGCGCCCGCCCGTCGCTCACCTCGTAGTCGCTGATGAATCCCTCATCCTGGAGGATCTGGGCAATCGCCTCCTTGAGGCGGGACGAGGGCATGACGGCGGTGTCGCGGTAGCGCTCGTTCGCGTTGCGGATCCGCGTGAGCATGTCGCCCACGGGATCCGATACGACGGCGTTCAGCTTCGACTTCGGTTGCGTACTCATGGGGAAATCACCAACTCGACTTCTTCACGCCAGGAATCTCGCCGCGATGCGCCATTTCGCGGAAACAGAGCCGGCACAGTCCGAAATCTCGGATGTAGCCGTGCTGACGGCCGCAGACGCTGCAGCGATTGACCTTTCGCGAGCTGAACTTCGGTTTCCTCCGGCTTTTGACGATCCATGATGTTCTGGCCATGGTTTGAAAAATCTCCTGAGGTCAGTCTCGGAACGGGCAACCCAACGCCCGCAATAGATAGTATGCCTCGCGGTCACTCGCCGCCGTGGTCACGATCGTGATGTTCATCCCCTGCACTTTGGCGATGTCGTCGTAGCGCACCTCCGGAAAGACGAGCTGTTCGTCAAGCCCGAGCGAGTAGTTGCCGTGCCCATCAAACCCGTCGGCGGAGAGGCCGCGGAAGTCGCGCACCGATGGCAGCACGACGTTGAACAGCTTCTCCACGAACGCGTTCGCCCGCGCCCCACGCAGCGTCACCTTGCAGCCGACCGGATCGCCTTCGGCGATGCCGAAGTCGGAAATGCTGCGCTTGGCTCGGGTGATCATGGGCCGCTGGCCCGACAGCATCGCCAGATCGTTCATGCAGCCCTCCAGGATTTTCGGATCATCGTGGGCCTCCTCGATGCCCATGTTCACGATGATCTTCTCGATCTGGGGCACCTGCATGACGTTGGCGTAGCCGAGTTCTTCCTGCAGCCGCGGGACGATCTCGCTGCGGAATGTCTCGTGTAGCGTCGCCATCACTCGAACGTCTCCCCACACTGTTTGCACTGGCGCAGCTTTTCGCCGGCCTCGCTGACGTAGAACCCGACGCGCGTCGGCGTATCGCACACCGGGCAGACCACCATAAGGTTCGACATCGGGATCGTCCCCTCGCGCTCGATGATGCCGCCCTCGCGCTGGGTCTGGGTCGGGCGTTGATGCTTGGTGATGTAGTTGACGCCCTTGACGAGGACGCGGCCCTGCGCCTCGATTCGCACGACCTCGCCGCGCGCGCCGCGTTCGTTGCCGTTGATGACCTTGACGATATCGCCTTGGTGTATCTTGCGCATCACAGCACCTCCGGCGCCAATGACAGCACCCGCATCATGTTCAGTCGACGGAGCTCGCGCGGGACGGGGCCGAACACGCGCGTGCCGACGGGTTCCATCGCGGTGTTGACGATCACGACGGCATTGTCGTCGAACCGCACGTAGCTCCCGTCGTCGCGCCGATAGCGGTTGCGCGTGCGCACGATGACCCCGCGCACGACCTCGCCCTTCTCCATGTCGCTGTTGGGCAAGCGCTTGCGCACCGACCCGACGACGACGTCGCCGATCCGGCCGCGCTTCGAGCCGGGTCGACCCACGATGTTGAACACGCGAATCTGGCGGGCTCCCGAGTTGTCGGTGACGTTGAGCATGCTCTGGATCTGAATCATGCCGCGGCCTCCTCCTCGTGAGCCCGTTGGACGATCTCCGTCAATCGCCAGCGCTTGGTCTTCGACAGCGGCCGGGTCTCCTGAATTCGCACGACGTCGCCGACCCGGGCCTCGCCGTGCTCGTCGTGGGCGTGGAACTTCTTCCGTCGACGGACGTACTTGTGATACGTCGGCTGCTCGGCGAAGTTCTCCACCAGAACCGTGATCGTCTTGGCGCGCGTGTCGCTGACCACGCGCCCCGTTCGCTGCTTAACCGGCATCGGCAATCGCCTTCCTTCGCTCGTTCAACACGGTCTTCACGCGGGCGATGTCGCGCCGCGTCTCCTTCAGGGCAGCCGTGTTGTCCTGCTGCCGCATGGCGAGTTGGAACCGTAGGTTGAACAGCGTCCGCTTGAGCTCGGCCTCCTTACGGCGCAACTCGTCCTCGGTCATCTCGCGGAGTTCTTCAGCCTCAAGCGCCATGCCTATCGCTCGCCTCCCAGCTTGATGCGTCGTCGCAAGCGGGTCTTGATGGGCAGCTTGTAGGACACGAGCTGATTGAGCCGCTCGGCCTGCTCGCGCGAAACGCCGCTCAGCTCGAACAGAATGCGGCCGGGCGTTACGACAGCCGCGTAGTGGTCGATGTCGCCTTTGCCCTTGCCCATGCGGGTCTCGGCCGGCTTCTTCGTGATCGGTTTGTCGGGGAAGATGCGAATCCAAATCTTGGAGTTGCGCTCCAGCTCGCGGACCATCGTGGTTCGGCATGACTCAATCTGCCGATTGGAGATCCACGACGGCTCCAGCGCCTGGATGCCGTACTCCCCGAAGTTGACCTCGTGGCCGGTCGTCGCCACGCCGTGCATCCGGCCTTTGTGCTGCTTGCGGTGCTTGGTCTGTTTAGGCTGCAGGAGTGGCAACGTTCTCACCTCGCTCATCGGCCTGGCTGGTCAAGTTGAGCGGAATGTGCTCCCCCCGGAAGAGCCAGACCTTGATGCCGATCGGGCCGTACTTGGTCAGCGCTTCCGTGAAGCCGTAGTCGATGTCCGCCCGGATCGTCTGCAGCGGCACGCGGCCGTGCTTGATCTCGACGTTGCGCGCGATCTCAGCACCGCCCAGACGCCCCCCACAACGGATCTTGACGCCCTGCGCGCCGTTCTCCATCACGCGGCGGCCGGCCTCCTTGATGGCCCGCTGGACGGGGAAGCGCCCCTCGACGCGGTAGGCCACCTCTTCCGCCACCAAGATCGCTTCGAGGTCGGGCGCGTCGACTTCCTTGATGGAGATCTTGACCGACCGGCCCGTCTCGGCTTCCAGATCCTGCTGAAACTGGTCAATCTCTTGGCCGCCCTTCCCGATGATGATGCCGGGCCGGGCCGTGCGGATCACGATCGACAGCCGCTCCGTTGTGGGGCGCTCCAGGCTGACTTCGGCGATGCCGGCTCCCCGATAGCGGGTGCCAATCAGATCGCGAACTTTGCGGTCTTCTTCCAGGTATTCCGCCGCGTTCGAGGGGTCATACCAGTTGGAGATCCACTTGCGGTTGACCCCCATGCGGAACCCGATGGGATTGATCTTCTGACCCATTACGACTCGTCCTCCCTCTCGCGCACCACGACGGTGATGTGGCTGGTCGGCTTCTGCATGATGTCGGCCCGGCCGCGAGCGCGGGGTTTCATGCGCTTCAACACGGGCCCTTTGTCGACGGTCGCCTCCTGAACGATCAGCTCGTCGACGTCCATGTCGTAGTTGTGCTCGGCGTTGGCAATCGCCGATTCCAGCGTCTTGTAGATAACGCGGGCCGCTTTGGAGTTGGTGAATTGGGCCTCCAACAGCGCCTCGTCCACGGAGCGGCCGCGCAGCTTCTCCGCGACCATCCGGGCCCGCTTGGGCGACACGCGTACGAACTTGGAAATCGCTTTCACGTCAGTCATGATGCTCCTTGTTGTCCCCGCAACGCGCTCATCATGTCGCCGTGGGCGGCTTCTTCTTCTTGACGCCGCCGTGCGAGTTGAACGTCCGAGTCGGGGCAAACTCGCCGAGCTTGTGCCCCACCATCGCCTCGGAGATGTAGACGGGCACGTGGGCGCGGCCGTTGTGCACCTTGATGGTCAGGCCGACCATCTCGGGTGTCACGACCGACGCGCGCGACCACGTGACGATCTCGCGCAGCTCGCCACGGCGCGCCTTGGCCACCTTCTTGAGCAACTTCGGGTGGACAAACGGTCCCTTGTGCGTCGATCGCGGCATCGTTAACGCCTCCTCCTGCGCTTCTTCCGCGCGTCGCGGGCGTGGGTCACGATGAGCTTGTCGCTCGGCTTCTTCTTGCGACTCCGGACGCCCTGGGCCGGCTTCGCCTTGAACGTCATCGGTGGGCCGCCGATGTAGCCGCGGCCTTCGCCGCCGCCGTGCGGGTGATCGACGGCATTGCGCGCCACGCCGCGCGTGATCGGCTTGCGACCCAAATGACGCACTCGGCCCGCTTTGCCGTGGACCTCGTTCTTGTGGTCCGGGTTGCTCACCTGCCCGATCGTGGCTCGGCATTCGGCGTCGAAGAGCCGAATTTCGCCCGATGGCAAGCGCAGTCGCACGTAGCCGCCCTCGCGGCTCAGCACTTGCGCCCCCGTGCCGGCAGCCCGGGCGACCTTCGCCTGGCCGTGGGGCATGAGCGCGACGCAGTGGACGTAGGTGCCGACGGGAATCTCGCGCAAGGGAAGCGCATTGCCAGGCCGTGCCTCGACACCCCGATCGCCCGAGACCACGGTCGAGCCGATCTTGAGCTGCAGCGGGGAGATAATGTAGCGCTTCTCCCCGTCGGCATATTGCAACAGCGTGATCCACGCGGAGCGATTCGGGTCGTATTCCCTCGAGACGACCTCGGCCGGGACGTCCAGCTTGTCTCGGGCGAAGTCAATCACGCGGTAGCGTCGTTTGTGGCCACCGGAGCGCCCGCGGACCGTGACGCGCCCCTGGTTGTTGCGGCCGCCGCTCTTTTTCAGCGAGCGCAAGAGCGACTTCTCCGGGGGCTTGTCCGTCAGGTGCGACGTGTCGGTCCACTGGGCGTGTCGTCGCCCCGAGGTCGTCGGCTTGAACTTTCGTGTGGGCATTCAGCGATCACCACTCATTCGCACGTTACTGCTCCAGATCGATCCGGTCGCCGGGCGCCAGTTGGATCACGGCCTTCTTCCAGGACGACTGGCGCCCCTCCTGGTCGAAGCGCAGGCGCCGCGGCTTCCCGTGCATGTTCATCGTCCGCACGTCCTCGACCTCGACGTTGAAGATCGTCTCAATGGCTTCGCGGATCTCGAGCTTGTTCGCCTCCGGGTGCACGCGGAACGTGTACTGCCGATCGTCCTGCTGGAGCCAGCTTTTTTCGCTCAGGATCGGCTCCACAAGCACATCGTTCAGATCCATCAGCGCACCCTCCTCTCCAACTCGTCCAGCGCGGTTGCGGTGACGAGGAGCCACTCGTGGTTGAGAATCTCATACGGATGCACGTTCATCGCCGGCAGGCAGCGGACCCGGGGGATGTTGCTGAACGTCTTGCGCACCGGCACCGCGTTCTCCGTCTCGGCCACCAGCACGAGCACCTTATCGCGCTCGACCTCGAAGCCCAGCTGCTCTAGCAACGCCAAACCGTCCTTGGTCTTCGGCGCCTCAAAGCCGAGCTCGTCGATGACCATCAGGCGTTCGCTCTGGACGCGGTCCCGAACCGCCGACCCGAGCGCCGCCCGGCGCATCTTCTTGGGTAGCGTCAGCTGGTGGTCCTTCGGCTGCGGCGCGAACGTCTTGCCGCCGCCAACCCACAGCGGCGAGCGGCGATCGCCGTGCCGGGCGCGGCCCGTGTGCTTCTGCGGCCAGGGCTTGCGACTGCTGCCGATGACCTGTCCGCGGGTCTTTACCCGGTGCGTCCCCTGACGCTGGTTGGTCATGTAGCTCCGCACCGCTCGATGCAGCAAATCCGTGTTGACGGACTTCTCGTGCCAATGGTCGGGGAGGTCGATCTCGTCCTCTCCGCCGGCAAATTGATAGAGGGTCGTCTTAGCCATCGCGCTTACAGAGCTCCAAGACCGCACCTTGAGGGCCGGGAACCCCGCCCTTGAGGACGATCACGTTCTTCTCCGGGTCGACCTTGAGCACCTCGAGCTTCTGCACCGTGGCGCGACGTTGCCCCATGCGACCCGGCATCTTTTTGCCCTTAAACACCTTGCCCGTGGCCATGATGTTGCCGATCGAGCCGGGCCGGCGCGGAGAGCGCTTCCCCTCGCCGTGGCTGGCCGCCGCGCCGTGGAAGCCGTAGCGCTTCATGCCGCCTTGGAAGCCTTTCCCTTTGGTGAGACCGCTGACGTCAACGCGTTCGCCGACCTCGAACGCGTCCACGCCGATCTCTTGGCCAACCTCGTACTCGGCATCCGCGTCCGCCGGGAACTCGCGCAGGTGCCGTTGCGGCGTCACGCCTGCCCGCTCAAAATGGCCGAGCTCCGGCTTGTTCACCTTCTTGGCTTCCACCTCGTCAAAGCCGAGTTGAACCGCCTCGTAGCCGTCGTTGTCATTGTCCTTAACCTGGACAACGACGTTCGGCTCGGCCTCGACGACCGTCGCGCCGACGGCGCGACCCTGCTCGTCGAACCACTGCATCATGCCCACTTTTCGGCCCAAAATTCCTGTTGCCATAATCGACGTCTCCCCTGGGTTAGAGCTTCAGCTCGATGTCAATGCCTGTGGGAAGCTCGATGTCCATGAGCGCGTTGATCGTCTCGGACGTCGGCTCCTTGATGTCGAGCAATCGCTTGTGGATGCGCCGCTCGAAGTGCTCCATCGCCTTTTTGTTGACGTGCGGTGACCTGAGCACCGTGTAGTGCTTCATCTCGGTCGGAAGCGGAATCGGCCCGGCGATCTTGGCCCGGGTCTCCTGCGCCGTCTTGACGATGCGGCGCATGGCCTCGTCAACGAGTTCGTGGTCGTAGCTCTTCAGACGGATGCGAATCTTCTCACGAGCCATGGGCAGCCCCCTGCTGAATCATTCCGATCAACCTCGATCTGCCCGCATCCCGGGCGCCTTGTGCTCGCTTCCTCGGCCTCATCATTTACGCATTCCCCTCCAGCGCAGCTTCCTTGATGTGGCTCGGCACGATGTCGTAGTGCGAGAACTTGAACTGATACGTCGCCCGTCCCTGCGTCAGCGACCGCAGAATCGTCGCGTAGCCGAACGTCTCCGCGAGCGGGATGGCCACGTTGATAATCTGGGTGTTGCCGTGGATGTCGAAGGCGTTCACCTCGGCGCGGCGCGTGTGGAGATCACCGACGATGTCGCCGATGTATTCGGTCGGAGTGACGATCTCGCCCTCCATGACCGGTTCCAAAAGCTCCGCGCGAGCGCGCTCGAACGCCTGCCGCAGGGCTCGTGCGCCGGCCGTCTTGAATGCGCCTTCGGAGGAGTCCACCGGGTGCGAGGAGCCGTCGTAGAGCGTCGCCTTCAGGTCAACGACAGGATAACCAGCCAGGGGCCCACTGCCCATGGCTTCCTTGATGCCGGCCTCCACGGAGGGAATGTACTCGCGCGGAATGACGCCGCCGCGGATCTGATTGTCGAACTCGAAGTCCGAGCCGCGCTCCAGCGGCTCAAAGTGGACATAGACGTGGGCAAACTGCCCCCGACCTCCCGTCTGTTTGACGAACTTCTCCTCGATGTCGGCCGGCTCCATGAGGGCCTCCTTGTAGGCCACCTGCGGGCTGCCCATGGAGGCCTCGGTCTTGAACTCGCGCTGGAGCCGATCGAAGAGGATGTCCAGGTGGAGTTCGCCCATGCCGGCGATGATGGTCTGATTGGTGTCCTCGTCCACGTTGACGCGGAACGTGGGGTCCTCTTGGGCCAGCTTGCCGAGCGCCTGATTGAGCTTCTCCTCCTCGGCGTCGGACTTGGGCTCCACGGCGGCGAAAATGACGGGCTCGGGGAAGTCGATCTTTTCGAGCAGAATGGGATGATCGGGGTCACACAGAGTATCGCCCGTCGTGACCTCCTTGGGCCCGACGAGCGCGCCGATGTTCCCCGTCTCCAAGTACCCGACTTGCTCCCGTTTCTCGGCGTGCATCTGGAAGATGCGGCCGACTCGCTCCCGTTTCCCGGTGGAGGCGTTGTGGACGTAGGAGCCCTCTTCCAGACGCCCGGAGTAGACGCGCACGTAGACGAGCCGTCCCGCATACTCGTCGGTCACAACCTTGAACGCCAGTGCGGTGAGCGGCTCTTCCGGGCTCGGTTGGCGGGAAATCTCCTGTGGGGCGCCGTCCTCTTCGGCTCTGCTCTGCGGGACGTGGCCCTGGACGGGGGGGAGGTCGAGCGGCGACGGGAGGTAGTCGACGATCGCGTCGATAATCGGCTGTACGCCGATGTTTTTCAGCGCCGTTCCCCCTAAGACGGGAACGGCGTTGTTGGCGAGCGTCGCTCGTCGAATCGCCGCCTTGATCTCGTCGATGGAGAGCTCCTCGTCGTCGAGGTACTTCGCCATGACGTCGTCGTCGACCTCGGCCAACGACTCGATCAGCTTCGTCCGCATGGATTCGGCCCGTTCGCGGTGCTCTTCGGGGATCTCGTTGCGGCTGTATTCGAGTCCCTTGCTGCCCTGATCCCAGAGCAGCAGCTCCATGTGGAGCAGGTCGATCATGCCCGTGAGATCCTCCCCAACCCCCGTCGGAATCTGGAGCGGGAGCGGGGTCGTCGCGAGCCGCTCCTCCATCATCTCCACCGTCCGGTCGAACGCGGCGCCCGGTCGATCGAGCTTGTTGATGAACGCGATGCGCGGAATGTCGTATTTGTCGGCTTGGCGCCAGACTTTCTCCGTCTGGGACTCCACCATGTCAACCCCGGAGAAGACCGTCACGACCCCGTCCAACACGCGCAGCGAGCGCTCAACCTCGGCGGTGAAGTCGACGTGGCCAGGCGTATCGATGATGTTGATCCGATGGCCGCGCCATTCCGTCAACGTTGCGGCGGACGTGATGGTGATGCCGCGATCGCGCTCTTGGTCCATCCAGTCCATCTCGGTGTCGCCCTCGTCGATGTCACCGAGGTCATGGATGCGCCCGGAGTAAAAGAGGATCCGCTCGGTGGTCGTCGTTTTCCCGGCGTCAATGTGGGCGACGATCCCGATGTTGCGCAGGGTCTGGATGAATTTCGTCGTCTCTTTGGTCAGCGTTGCTTGAGTCATATATACTCCGTCGAAATTGAGTCGCGTCGGTCCTCTCTTAACCTCGCACGCTTACCAGCGATAATGGGCAAAGGCCCGGTTGGCCTCCGCCATGCGGTGGGATTCCTGGCGCTTGTCGTATGCCTTGCCCTGCCCCTCGGCGGCGTCCATCAGCTCGGCGGCCAGGCGCTCGACCATGGTCCGCTCGCCGCGTTGACGCATGGCGTTGGTGATCCAGCGGAACGCCAGCGTCTTTTGGCGATCCTCCGGCACCTCGTAGGGCACCTGATACGACGAGCCGCCCACGCGTCGTGAGCGGGTCTCGAGCTTGGGCATCACGTTGCGCATCGCCTTGTAGAAGACTTCCAGCCCCGGCTCGCCGGACCGTTCCGCGGCGAGGTCGAGCGCCTCGTAGACGATCTTGCGGGCCTTCGCCTTCTTCCCATCCTGCATGACGTAGTTGATCAGCTTCTCGACCAACTTGCTGCCGTAGCGCAAATCCGGGTGGAGGTACGGGGCTTCGTCACGCCCGTAGCGCGCCCCCGGGATCGTTTTCTCCAGCGTCTGGTCAATCTGATAGTCGGCCATAGCGCTCTCGAACAGCCTCGAATCCTAGCGTGAGGACGACTTCCTCGTCCCGTACTTGCTTCGACTGGTGCGCCGCCCCTCGACGCCGGCAGTGTCCAACGCACCGCGCACGATGTGGTAGCGCACCCCCGGCAGGTCCGGCACACGGCCACCGCGCACAAGCACCATGGAGTGCTCCTGCAGGTTGTGGCCCTCGCCACCGATGTAGCCCGTCACGTACTTGCCGTTGCTCAGCCGCACTCGGGCGACCTTGCGCAGCGCGGAGTTCGGCTTCTTCGGCGTGCGCGTGAACACGCGCGTGCAGACGCCGCGTCGCTGCGGGCACCCGTCAAGCGAGGGCGACTTGCTCGTTCCGCTCTCGGTCTTGCGGCCCTTCCGAATCAACTGATTGATCGTCGGCATTGTGACTCAACCTCATTTTTCGGGGTCAATTCCGTTTCCCGTACACGTCGTCCCCGCTCGGCTGGACGTTATGGCCACTGCTCGCATGAACGCGGAGCGGGACCTCGAGCTCAGACGATCGGAGCATGCAACGAAGGTGAACGGGACGCCCCTGCGGAGCTGAACGGATGTTATTATAGACACCCCTTCAGCCCCTGTCAAGCGCTTAGGCGTGCCCTTCCACCGTCTCGGCGCCGCTCGCCTCGTCGACGGGCGACGCCTCGCCATCGGTTCCGGGCTCCTCCGTTGCCTCGGTCTCCCCATCCTGAGCGGGTTGTTCGCCCTCCTCTGTCGGCGCGCTCGGGTCGACGCCGAAGCCCGTGCCGGACGGGATCAACCGCCCGATGATCACGTTCGGCTTCAGGCCCTCGAGTTCGTCGAGCTTGCCCTGCATGGCGGCTTCCGACAGCACGGTCGTCGTCCGCTGGAAGCTCGCAGCACTCAGCCACGACTTCGTCTCCAACGCGGCCTTGGAGATGCGCAGCAGGACGCGCTCGCCGACCGGCATGCGCTTCTCCTTGACGCGGACCGTCTCGGCGCCCTGGCCGCGGTCGAGCGTCACGTGCTCGATTCCGGCATCCACGGCCGTCTGCAGCGTCTGGCGCCCCAGTTCGGCGCCCTGCTCGGCGATCGTCTCACCGCCCCAACTGGCCAGGCCTTCCAACAGCACCGCACCGACGAGCGCCTCGCGCTCGCGCTGGATCGCGCGGTTCTCCTCGCCCAGGCGGCGCAGCTCCTCGCGGAACTCCTCGAGGATGACGAGCTGGTTGGGGAGGAAGTTCGAGTCGCCCGGGTCCGTGATCCGGACGTTGTTGAGCATCTGCTTGATAATCAGTTCGATGTGCTTGTCGTTGATGTCCACGCCCTGGCTCTTGTAGACCTTGTGGATCTCGGTCAGCAGATAATCCCGCGTCTTGTTGACGCCGGCGACCTTCAACAGCAGGTGCGGCGACGTAACGCCCTTGGAGAGCAGGTCCCCTTCCTGGACCTTGTCGCCGACCCGAACGGCCGCGGGCAAGTACGTATCGCGCCCGTCCTCGGTCCGCACGGCGTTGTCCAGCGGGACGCTCATTTCGTAGTGGAGCCGGACCTCGCTGAGGCCGTCCTCGACCTCGTCCACCTGATCGATGTGACAGCTGCCGTGCAGCGGGATCGTCAGCTCGAAGAGCTCTTGATTCTCAGAGACGCGAGTCCCCTCATCGCGCGTCACGGCGATATCTTCGGTGAGCGGGAACGTCTTCTTGCCCTCCGGATCGGGCGTGTAAACGATGACCATCCCGTCGCCCACGACGGTCATGCCGGCCGACTCGGCCTTGATGGACTGCGGCGTGGAACGGGTCGACAGCGGCATGCCCTGCGTGACCTTGTCGCCGACATCAACCTGCTTGCGGGCGCCGTAGGGCAGCTTGTACTGATAGGTCTGCCCCTCGTCGTCCGCCACGACGATGTAGCGATCGCCGTCTTCGACGAAGTCGCTCACCGTGCCGTCGCGCTGGGCGATTGCCGGTTCCTCGTTGTAAGCCTCCGACAGCGCCTGGCCGGTCTCCACCCAGTCGCCGGTCTCCACGGCCGGCTCGACGTCGGGCGGCAGCGCATAGACTCGATCGTCCTCGTCTAGTAGATACAGCGTCCGGCGCCCCTGGTGCTCCACGGTGTAGATGACGCCGCGAGCGGGGCTGCGCGTGCTGATGATCGAGGTGGCGTCCATGTCGGCGCCGGCCTTGGCGCGCAGGAGCCTGGATGGCACGCGGATGCGCTTCTCGTCGCCCTGGATGTCGACTTGCTCGTAGCCGTCCTCCGTGCGGTGGACGTTGGTCACGACGCCGCTGATCATCGCGACCTGGCCTTCGGGGCTCTTGATCGACTTGCGCGCTTCGAACAGCTCCTCCGCGCGCGGAAGCCCCTGCGTAATGTCCTCGCCGACCACGCCGCCGGTGTGGAACGTGCGCATGGTCAGCTGCGTGCCGGGTTCGCCGATGGATTGGGCGGCGATGACGCCGACCGCCATCCCGAGCGGGACCGCCTGGTGGCGGGCCAAGTCGAGCCCGTAGCACTGCTGACAGACGCCGCGACGCGTCTCGCACGTCATCACCGACCGCATGATGAACCGCGGCCGGACGGTCATCGCTTCCACGTTCGACGCCTGCAGCCGTTCCGCCAGGTATTGGGACACCCGCTCGTCCTGGCCCACGATGACGGTGTTCGACTCGGGATCGCGCACGTCCTCGACGCTGATGGTGCCGACGGCGCGCTCCACGAAGGCGTCGTCGCCGACGGCCAGCTCCTCGGTGAGGTTGCCCAACTCGTGCGCGCCCTCTGCGCTGATCATCTCGCCCGCTTCGACGAGCGTCTCGCCGTTCCAGCGGATCGGTTCGGCGGCGACGCGGCCGTAGAGCCGCTCCTCGAGCGACTCCATGACCTCCTCACGGCTGTAGCGCAGGGGGTGGAACTCGACGCCAGCCTGGGTGCCGCAATCGAGCTCCTTGACGACGAGCTCCTCGGAGACGTCTACCAACCGTCGGGTGAGGTAGCCGGACTCGGCCGTCTTGAGGGCCGTGTCAGCCGTTCCCTTGCGGCCACCGTGCGTGCTGATGAAGTACTCCGTGACGCTCAGGCCCTCACGGAAGTTGGAGACGACGGGCCGCTCGATGATTCGCCCGGACGGATCGGACATCGGGCCGCGCATCCCGGCCAGCTGCTTGACCTGGTTGGCGCTGCCGCGCGCGCCGGACTCCACGACCATCCGGATCGGATTGAAGCGATAATCGGCGAGGTTGTCCATCGTCGCCTGCTCCATCCGGTCGACGGTCTGCATCCAGACTTGGATGCTCGTCTGGCGGCGCTCCTGGTCGGTGGCCAAGCCGCGCTCGTACATCTGCTTCAGGTTCCCCACGCGCTCTTGGGCTTCGTTGAGGATGTCCCCTTTGTCGGGCGGAATGAGCGCGTCACTGACCGAGATCGTCAGGCCGGAACGGGTCATCGTCGCCAGCGCCAGCTCCTTCAGATCCTCCAGCAGCTGGACCGTGCGATCGTTGCCGTGGCCGCGGTAGCACGCCATAAACAGCTCCTCCACCTCGCTGGAGGCGTAGGTCTTGTCGTAGTCGCGCAGGTCCTCGGGCAGGAGCTGGTTGAACTTGGCCCGTCCCAGCGTCGTGTCGACGATCTCGCCGTCGAGTCGAATCTTGATCGGGGCGTGCAACGCCAACGACCCCGTCTCGTAGGCCCGATCCGCCTCGCGGATCGAGCTGAAGGCCTTGCCGGCGCCCTGACCCTGCGGATCCTCCATGGTGTAGTAGTAGAACGCGAAGACGAAGTCCTTCGTCGGAACCGTCAGCGGGCTGCCGTGCGCCGGCGATAGGATGTTCTTCGAGGCAAGCATCCGCTCGCGCGTTTCGCGGATCGCCTCCGGCGCCAACGGCAGATGGACCGCCATCTGGTCGCCGTCAAAGTCCGCGTTGTACGGCGGACAGACGAACGGATGGATCTGGATCGCCTCTCCGTCAACGAGCACGGGCTCAAATCCCTGAATGCCCAACCGGTGAAGCGTCGGCGCCCGATTCAACAGCACGGGGTGATCCTGGACGAGCTGATCGAGAATGTCCCAGACTTGCGGCAGATCCCCCGACAGCGCCTTGTTCTTGACCTCGTCGTAGTTGGAGATGTTCGGGACGTCCAGACGCGAGAGCTCGCGCAATATGAAGGGCTTGAACAGCTCCAGGGCCATTTTCTTGGGGATGCCACACTCGTGCAGCTTCAGCTTCGGGTTGACGACGATGACCGCGCGCCCGGAATAGTCGACGCGCTTGCCCAGGAGGTTCCGGCGCAGACGCCCGTGTTTGCCCTGCACGCGCTCGCTCAACGATTTCAAGGGCCGGTTGTCGCGCCCCAGGATCTGGTTCTCCTTCTTCTCGTTGTGGATCAGCGCGTCAACGGCTTCCTGCAGCATGCGCTTTTCGTTGCGCAGGATGATCTCGGGCGCGCCCATCTCGCGCAGCTTGCCGAGGCGATTGTTGCGGTTGATGATCCGTCGGTAGAGGTCGTTCAAGTCCGTCGTGGCGAACTTGCCGCCCTCCAGCTGCACGATCGGTCGGAGCTCCGGAGGCATGACGGGCACGACCTTCAGGACCAGATCCTGCGGCCGGTTGCCCGACTTGCGCAGCTGATCCACGACCTCCAGGCGCTTCAGCAGGCGTTTCTGGCGACCGACGCTCGTCTCGTTGTTGATGCGGTCGCGCAGCTCCTGGGCCCAGCTGTCGAGGTCGAGGTTGGCCAGAACCCCTTCGATCCCATCGGCCCCCGAGGCCGCCTGGAACCCCTTCGGATGGATCGATTGATAGGCACGCAGCTCGGTCTCCAGCAACAGATCGCCCACGTCGAACGGCAGCTCGGGATCGTCCACGTGGGTCACGAGGAAGATCAGATTGTCGACCGTCTCCTCGATCTGCTGGAACTGAATGTCGTCGTAGGCCGACTTGAGGAACTCGACCTGGGTCTCGGAGACGAGCTCATCCGGCCCAATGGGCGAGACGGCGAGAACCTCGTCCGCTTCGACGCCCGCGTCGGGCTTGACCTCGAGGATGGCGCCCGGCGTGACGGGGTGATCTTCCCCATCGACCCGAATGACGCGCATCTTCTGGCCATTGTCGAGGGTCAACTCGTCGAACGAGACGGTGCCGCCCTTGCGGGCCCTTACCTCAAACGCCTCGGTGAGCTCGTAAGCGGGTTCGGTGGTGAAATCGCGCTTCTGGCTCAGAATGTCGGCCTGGGTCTTGTAGAGCCAATCTCCGGCCGTGGGCGAGCCGTTCTCCGCCGCCGTTACGACGACGATCTGGTCTCTGACAGGCTCAGTCTCGTAATAGACGATCTTCTTGAGCACGTTGCGCTTGATCCCGAGCAGCGTGCTCAGTGGGTTGGACAACCCTTTGAGATACCAGAAATGGACCACGGGGCTGGCCAGTTCCATATGCCCCATGTTGGTGCGGCGAACCTCGCGCGTGGTCACCAACACGTTGCACTTTTCGCAACGGATGCCCTCGTACTTCCGCCCGCGGTACTTGCCGCAGGCGCACTCGTAGTCCTTCTCAGGACCGAAAATCTCCTCGGCGTAGAGCCCGCCGCGTTCCGGCTTGTGAGTCCGATAGTTGATCGTCTCCGACTCGGTGACCTCGCCGTGGGACCAGCTGCGAATCTCCTCCGGCGAGGCGAGGCCCAGCCGGATACGAGTGATGTCATCGCCTCGAATCAAAGGGGTCACCTCTTGTCACAAAATTTCCTGTGGCGACGGAACCGCTCGCGAACGATGCCCAAAATGCCGCTACGCGTTCTCGGCACGATGATCGATGCACACGGGTTGCTGTACTTTACACGGGTACGTGGGTGCGCGGAGATGTGGATGTTCCACTCAAACCCTAACGATGGAATGCTCGTAACCGCATTGCCGACGCGCATCTTTGCCGCTTGCAACCGCCCCAACCGCTCGCCAACTGCAGAGCGGGGCCCATGAGTATAACAGACATCCCTCGGATTGCCAACCTCAGGGCGCGACGCTTTCCACGTCCTCCTGCGGCAACTCCTGGAAGAACCGCGAGGGACCGTTCAGCGTGAGGCTGCCGTAGAGCGTCCGTTGATGCGCCAGCGACAGGTAGAGGCGACGGCGCGCGCGGGTCATCCCCACATAGAACAGCCGCCGCTCCTCCTCGAGGTTGCCCTCGGCCACGGCCCGGTTGTGCGGGATCAGGTTCTCCTCCACGCCGATCATAAAGACGTAGTCGAACTCCAAACCCTTGGCGGTGTGCAGCGTCATGAGCGCGACACGCTCTTCCTCGTCCTCGAAGCGATCGGCATCCGTCAACAGCGCAATCTCCTCCAAAAACGAAGCCAAGGTCGGGGCGTCGTGATTGGCCTGGTATTCGCTCATCTGGCCGAGCAGCTCGCGGACGTTGTTCGTCCGTTCTTCCGCGTCGGCGTCGTTGAGCAGCTCGGCCCAGTAGCCGGAGCGCTCCAGCGTCGACTGGGCCACGTCCGCCGGCGGCTCCGAGTTGGCCTCGTCACGCAGCCGGTCCAATAGCTTGACGAACTCGGCCACGGCTCGGGCGGGCCGACCGCTCAGATGCTCGCTGTTGCCCTCGGCGACGTCCTTCATCGTCGCCCAGAGCGTCTGTCCCGCTTCAGCCGCTGCCCGTTGGAGTTTCCCGATGGTCGTGGCCCCGATGCCCCGCTTGGGACGCTCTAGGGCCCGCAACAAGTTCATCTCATCGTCCGGATTGACCAGCACCTTGAGGTAGGCCAGGACGTCCTTGACCTCGCGGCGATCGTAGAAGCGCACGCCGCGGACGACTTGATAGGGCAAGCGTCGATGCAAGAGAGCTTCCTCCAGCACGCGCGAGAGCGAGTTGACCCGATAGAGAATGGCGATCCGATCGAGGCGGACGCCATCGGTCCAGAGCCGAATGATCTCGTCCGCTACTGCTAGGGCCTCCTCGCGCTCGTCCCGAGCGAGGAGATAGCGAATGGGGTCGCCCTCGCCCTGGAAGTGCGCGTCGCCCCTCTTGGCGCGCGAGGCGTTGTGCGCGATGACGTTGCGCGCCGCGCGAAAGATGCGATCGCCTTGCGGCCAGCGGTAGTGCTGTCGCAATTCGACGATTTGAGCATCGGGGAAATCGCGCTCGAATCTCAGGATGTAGTCGGGATTGGAACCACGCCAGCTGAAGATCGCCTGATCCTCGTCGCCCACGACGGTCAGACCGGACGCGTTCTCGGCCAACAGCTGTACCAGCACGTACTGCGCGTGGTTGATGTCCTGGTACTCATCGACAAGCAGGTATCGGAACCGTTCGCGGTAGCTTTGCAACAGGTCCAGGTGCGACCGGAATAGATCAACCGTCAGGCGGATCAAGTCGGCAAAGTCGACGGCGTTGCTGGTCTGGAGAATGGCCTGGTAGCGCCGATAAATCCGGTCGAGGACTTCCAACATGTAGCCGTCAAAGTATCCGGCATACTGGGCCTTGAATGCGTCCGGCCCGATCAGTTCGTCCTTGGCACGGCCGATCACGCCCGAGACCATCGCCGGCTTGATCTCCTCCGAGGAGAGGTCCAGCTCCTTAATGGCCCGGCGAATGACGTCCCGTTGGTCGCTTTCGTCCATGATGGAAAAGTGCCGGCTGTAATGATGATCGAGCTGATGGATGTGCTCGCGCAGGATGCGGGCCCCCGCGGCGTGGAACGTGGAGATCCACGGCACCGGATGCTGTCCGCCCAGGAGCTCTTCCACGCGGGCCTTCATCTCGTTGGCGGCCCGGTTCGTGAACGTCACGCCGAGGACCTGCCGAGCGGGGATCCCCTGCGTCAGCAGATAAGCGACCTTGTGGGTGATCACCCGGGTCTTGCCGCTTCCCGGCCCGGCCAACACGAGGATCGGCCCCCCGATGTGGGTCACGGCCTGTTGCTGTTCGGCATTGAGGGGAGCCACAACGGCGTCGACGGCGTCGGTATCGGGAGCAGCAAATCGCGGGTTCATCGCATCCCTTCTCCTGGTGGAAAGACGTCAGGTCGCAACGCGCACGGTCAGAAGTTGAACTGGACGCAGTGCTCTTCCAACTCGCGCTCGGAGTCGAACGGCGCGATCCGGATGCGGTTGGTCTGCTCCGAGTGCTCGAAGCGATAGTTGGCCTGCACGCGGTGGCGTGCGCCGATGTCGGCGTGCATGGCCGTGATGCGTGCCGCCAGCTCGATGATCTGGAGGACCTCGTAGTCGCTCTTGTCCTGCCAGTTGGCGCGCACAAGAGCGATCGGCCCCTCGCCCATCGCCACGTAGAGGCGCAGATCGTCGGGGAGGAAGAAAGTCTGCAGGCGACGCTTCTCCTCCTCGTCGCGGCCGAGGACGATCTTGATGTCCGGCTGCTTTTTGTAATAGAGCGGAAATTCCAACAGCTCCAGCCCGTTGAGCGTCAGATGGTCCTCTTGGAGCAGATCCTCCAGTCGCCGACCGAAGTAGGGCAACAGCAGCTTGCACCGCCGTTCGGCGGGGAAGCCTTCGCAGTGGATGCCCAAAGACTCCGCGACGCGCGGCAGCTGGTCGTGGCGCGTCTCGTCGTCGAGAGCGTACAGGCGATCCCGATCGACAAGCCCCTCGCGCTCGGGCTGGGTCGGCGGCAACAGGTGCGCGCTCAAGGGCCGGAGGACGCGGTCGGACGCGCCGGCGTCGCTCGTCAGGTTGAGCACGTCGTCGGCGTGGAGGCCGCGCGTGCCGACGATCTCGCCCGTGACCAGAAAGTCGGCGCCGACCTTGTGCATGTAGCGAAGTCCCTTCCGGATCATGAGCGTGCGGCAGCCCGTGCAGCAGCTCTTGCGGTCATATCCGCCCGTGTGGGGAATGTTCGTCAGGTTGGCGAACTCGCGCTTGACCCCCTGGCTCCGGAACGCCGAGTCAAACCAGCGCTGGCCCAGCTCCTTGGTCTGCTCGTAGTCGCGAAAGAACGGTGAGCGGAAATGGAGCGGTTGGACGTCGTCGACGTTGGGATCGGCCATGACGATCCGGGCGGCGGCGATGCTGGCCAGACTTCCGGAGAAGAGCGCCACAGCCTTCGCCATGATGTCGGGCTCCCGCTAGTACACGGGCTCCAGGAGCTCGTATTGGCCGTCCGGGAGGCGTCGCATGATGCTCAACGCGTCCCGCTCGACGTCCATAAAAATGAGGAAGTCCCGCTTCTCGTAGGACTCCAGCTGGATGATCGCCTCATCGGGCGTCATCGGCTTGCGGACGTAGACCTGTGAGCGCGAGAACGTCCGGCCAGACTCTTCCCCGTGGGACGGCGATTGGGGCGGCTCGGGAGGCGGGGCTGTCTTCTGTTTCGGGTTCTCGCGGAGCCGGTCCTTTTCCTTGGTGATTTGCGTCTTCAGCTTGTCCACAGCCGCGTCCACCGCCGCGTGCATCTCCTCGGCTTCGGCGGTCGCTTTGACGATCTTTTTGCGGACAAGATGCCCGATAAGTTCGCACGTCTGGCTGTTCCCCTCGGCATCCAGCACGACGTCGACGCTGATGATGCCGTCGACGAAAAAGCGCTCGAGAGGTTCGACCTTATCGAGCACGTACTCTTGGAGGGCGTCGCTTTTCTGAGCGCGTCGGTCGGTTACGTTGATTTTCATGGCGTCAACGAGCGAGTATTGTAGCGCAAAGCGCCGCTGGACGTCAAGCGTGCCCCGTCCGCATGCGGTCGTGGACCCGATGGCCACTCTGTTATAATGGCGGCGAATTCTATGGCCATTGGGACGACAACGCGAGCGCAGCGGGAAGCGCACATCCGACCGGCCGTCGAAGCCGACCTGCCGCGTGTGATCCAGATCGAGAGCGCATCGTTCCCGACGCCATGGCCGCAATCGGTGCTCAAAGGCCACATCGGCGAGCCCGGATTTCTCGTGAACCAATGGGCCGAGGGCGTCGTTGGCTACGTCATTGCCGGCATCCGGATTCCGACGCTCTTTGCGCGGCTGGAGAAACGCACTCGCGCCTGGATGGGCGTACCGACCGACCTGGAGGAGCACACGGGCCACATCATGAACATCGCCGTCGATCCCAACCACCGTGGCAAGGGAGTCGGCAGTGCGCTCTTGCGCGCCGCGCTCGACCATCTGTGGCGCATGGAAGCGAGCTGCGCCGAACTGGAAGTCCGGACCGACAACACCTCGGCCATTCGTCTGTACGAGCGCTACGGCTTTGAGATCTCCGAGCGCCTGCCTCGCTACTATCAGAATGGCGACGACGCCTATCTCATGATCCGGCCCTTCTGATCCGCCGGACGAGCTCATCCCGCCGAGTGACTCATGGCGGCGAAAGAAGCGTTAGACAATAATCGCAACGTTGGATGGCTTGCGCGGGTTGAAGTACTGAGCCTGTTCAGCGGTCAGTAGCCTTCCGCGGATCGCTTGCGGACCCATCTTCGCCCAAATACAGCATCTTTGGTTGGCAACCAACGTCTTGACGTGCGTTGTATGGTGTGGTACGAATAGCCATATAACAGAATCCCTCAGAATCAGAAAGGAGGCGACCATGAAGACGAACCTCCTCATGGCGGCGCTTGTCGTGGGATTGGTGGCCACGCTGCCTGCGGAGTCCGATCTCCAACCGACCCCGCACGCGCAGTTCGGCGCGCCGGACCTGGTGGTCAACGAGGTGGCCTGGGCCGGCACCGTGGCCAACGCTGCGGACGAGTGGATTGAGCTGCGCAACAACACCGCCAACGAGATCGACCTGACCGGCTACGCGCTCGAATGGGAGGACGGAGAGACCGTCATCCGCTTTGACGCGGACGCCGAGTCGAACGCGACGGACGTCCGGCGCACCGCAATCCCGGGCGATGGGTTCATGCTGCTGGAGCGAACGGATGACGACACGATCAGCGACGTGGAGGCCGACGTGATCTACACCGGCGCGCTCGGCAACGGGGGCGAGACCCTGGTGCTCCGCGATGACGACGGCGAGGTCATCGACGAGGTCAACGCCGACGGCGGCGAGTGGCCCGCGGGAACCGCGAGCGACGGCGAGGTGCCTTATGCGTCCATGGAACGCATTGACCCGACAAGCGACGGCGACGACAGCAACTGGGCGTCCAATGACGGCGTCATCCAGAACGGAACCGACAACGGCGGCAACCTGATCAACGGCACGCCGAAGGCGGAAAACTCGCAGAAGAACACCAACTGAGCCGCTCAGTCCGGTTCAAGACGCCGATTCGGCGTGGAGCAGGGCGCGGATCTGGGCGAGCCGGCGCTCCGCTTCCGCCTCGCCCGCTTGGACGGGCCCGTCCACCTCGCCCAAATCGAGCGTTCGGACCTTGTGTGCCTGCGGGTGGACCACCGCAAGCCGGTCGCCCATGCGCTGGCGGTCCCGCGCTAGGCGCAGGCTGTTCAGCTCGCGCAACAAGATGCGCTCCGCCCGCAGGAGCACGTCCATGCTCGTCAGCGCCGGATCGTCCTCGAGCGGCGCCTCGACGTCCACCGCCAAGACGCGCTCAGCGCCCAGATCCGTCGCCGCCTCCACCGGCAGGTTGTCCACGAGCCCACCATCCACGAGGTAGCGATCGCCCCATTGCACGGGGTAATGGATGCCCGGCAACGACACGGACGCCGCTAGCGCCCGGTCGATGGGACCCTCTCGGAGAACGACGCGCTCGCCCGTGTCGATGTCGGTCGCCACCACCGCGAGGGGGATGCCGAGCTCCTCGAACACCAGCTGCCGACTGAACAGCCCGAAGAACTCGATCAGCGCCTGAGTCGTGGGCAATTCGTGACGGCGCCAATCGCGACGGCCCGTCAGGACGTCCGTGGCCGTATTGGAGATCAGGCGTCGCAAGGAGTGCCGAGGGAAGTGCAGAAGCCGATTCAGATCCAGCTCCTTGAGAAGGCGTTGCAGCCGATCCAGGTCAATGCCGGCAGCGTAGGCGGCGCCCACGACGGCCCCGATGCTGGTGCCGGCTACCCCGCAGACGGGAATCCCTCGGCTTTGCAGGACTCGCAGCACGCCGATGTGGGCGTAGCCGCGCGCGCCGCCGCCGCCCAAAGCCAATCCGAGCGTTGGCTGTCCCATGACCGCCTCCTGGTAACGCCATTTCCCGCATTGTAGAGCCACGAGTCCAATGGAAAAACCCCTGCGGCGCAACGGCCGCAGGGGTTGTTGGGCGCTATCGATTTGGGCCTAGCCGGCCTCAGCGTTGAGCGGCGGGCTTACATCATGCCCATGCCGCCCATGCCACCGGCGCCGGCCATCTGATCCGCACCACCGTCCTCGCTGACGTCGATCGTCGCGACGGCAGCGCCACTGGTGAGGATCATGCCGGCGACGCTGACGGCGTTCTGCACCGCCGACTTGGTGACCTTCGTCGGGTCGATGATGCCGGCGTCCATCATGTCGACGTACGACTCGCTGACGACGTCGAACGCGTGGCCATGCTCGAGGTTCTTGATCCGCTCCACGACGATGCTGCCCTCGTGGCCGGCGTTCTCGGCGAGCTGGCGCACCGGGGCTTCGAGCGCGCGGCGCAGCAGCCGGACGCCGATCTGCTCGTCGCCCTCGGGTTCGAGGTTATCGAGCACGTAGGCCGCATTGAGCAGCGCGACGCCGCCACCGGGCAGGATGCCCTCTTCGACGGCCGCCTTCGTGGCCTCGAGGGCGTCCTCCATGCGCTGCTTCTTCTCCTCAAGCTCGGCCTCAGTGGCCGCGCCGGTCTTGATGACCGCGACGCCGCCGGAGAGCTTGGCCATGCGCTCCTGCAGCTTTTCACGGTCGTAGTCGGAGTCGCTCGTCTCCATCTGCTTTTTGATCTGCTCGATGCGGGCGTCGATGTCGCTCTTGTCGCCGTGGCCGCCGACGACCGTCGTGTCGTCGTCGGTGATCGTCACGTTGTCCGCGGTGCCGAGCATGTCGATCGTGCCGTTCTCGATCTTCATGCCGGCGTCCTCGGCGATGACCTGGCCGCCCGTGAGCGTCGCCATGTCCTGCAGCATCGCCTTGCGACGATCGCCGAAGCCGGGCGCCTTGACCGCGGCGACGTCGAGGGTA
Source organism: uncultured Thermotogae bacterium (assembly GCA_964567595.1). Taxonomy (GTDB): domain Bacteria; phylum Bipolaricaulota; class Bipolaricaulia; order RBG-16-55-9; family RBG-16-55-9; genus CAZMNF01. The sequence continues at coordinate 56,045 of CAZMNF010000006.1, forward strand.
CCGCGCAGCTTGTTGATGACCAGCGTCGTCAACGCCTCGCCCTCCACGTTCTGGGCGACGATCAACAACGGCTTGCCGGCCTGGGAGATCTTCTCCAAAAGCGGGACCAAGTCACGGGCCTGCTTGATCTCCTGGTCGGTAATCAGGATGTAGGGATCCTTGAGCTCGGCCTCCATGCGCTCCTGGTCGGTCACGAAGTAGGGGCTGAGGTAGCCGCGGTCGAACTGGAGCCCCTCGACGAGCTCGTAGTAGGTGTCGATGCTCTCGGACTCCTCCACGGTGATGACGCCATCGGAGCCGGCGGCTTCCATCGTGTCGGCGATGATCTGGCCGATCTCCTCATCATTGGAGGAGATTGTCGCCACGCGGGCCATCTCCTCCTTGCTGCTGAGCTCGCGGCTCTGCTTGGCCAGCTCATCGGCCACAGCGCGCGAAGCCCGCTCCAAGCCGCGCTTGAGCCACATCGGGTTGGCCCCGGCGGTGATGTTCTTGTTGCCCTCGGTGATCAGGGCATTGGCCAGAATGGTCGCCGTGGTCGTGCCGTCGCCGGCCGAGTCCTCGGTCTCCTTGGCGACCTGCTTGACGAGCTGGGCCCCCATGTTCTCGAACTCGTCCTCGTACTCCTGCTCTTCGGCGATGGTGACGCCATCGTTGACGACCTTGGGACCGCCGAACTCCTTGTCGAGAATCACGCTGCGACCGCGGGGCCCGAGCGTGATGCGCACGGCCCGCGCAAGCTGGTCGATGCCGCTCAGCAGCCGCTCACGAGAGTCCTCGTCGAAAATGACCTCTTTGTAACTGTCCGCCATAGCATCCTCCTTGTCTTATATGAGCGTCTTACTCGGCAAGCGCGAGAATGTCCTCGGCCTTGACGATGCGGTAGTCCGCCCCGTCGGCCTCGAACTTCCGGCCGGAAAAGCTGTCGATCAGGACAGTGTCGCCCTCGTTGACCTCGATCTCGTCCTTGTCCGTGCCGACCGCGACCACCGCGGCGCGCAAGAGGTTCTGATCCGAGCGCGCCTCCTCAGGCAGCACGATGCCGCCTTGTTCCTCTTCCTCCTCCTCGACTTCTTGGAGCAGGACGCGGTCCGCGAGTGGCTTGAGCTTTAGGTTCTCCGCCATAGGTCCTCCCTTCGTGTTCGTTAGCAGTGGTGTATTAGCACTCATTGGAGATGACTGCTAAGTATTGTACAAGAGGGAATACCCGCCGTCAAGCGTCGCCTGCGCAATGGACGAATGTCTCTGTCATAGGGCAGTCACGGCGCTAACATGGCGAGCGATATGCCCTCGGGAACGACCCACCAACGCGTCGAAATGATCGCGTTGCCGTTGATGATCGGCGGGGCCTTCTACAGCGATCTCTTCACGCCGACGGAGATCGGGGCCTTCGCGGGCGCCTACGTCTTCGCCAGCCTGTTGTTGAGCCCCGACCTGGACCTGAAAGCCAACAGAGCCCGCAAGCGCTGGGGGCCACTGGCGTTTATCTGGAGCCCTTACGCTCGGGCCTTCAAGCATCGCGGTGCGAGCCACAGTCTCCTATTCGGCCCCCTGACCCGCCTCGCCTATCTGGCGATCGTGTTCGGGCTCGTGGCCGTCGGGCTCAGCTACGTCGGGCTCACGCTTCCGACGACGGCTCCGGAATGGATCACGCCGCGGATGATCGGGGGGCTCATCGCGGGCCTCTACGCCCCGAACGCGGTCCACGTGCTGCTTGATCGCCTCGTGAGCGCTGTCCGTTGATCCCGATGCTGACCCGAGACGTCCTCATCGCCGTCGTGCTCGTCGCGCTCGTCACCGTCGGCGTCGTCCACAGCTGGGGCTATGACCAAGTCGGGACGGCGTCCTGGTACGGACCCAAGTTCCACGGCCAACGGACCTCCAGCGGCGAGGTCTACAACATGCACGAGATGACGGCCGCCCATAAATCCCTGCCGTTCGACACCTGGGTCAAGGTCGTCGATTTGCAGACGGGCAACAGCGTCGTCGTCCGCATCACCGATCGCGGCCCGTTCATCCCCGGCCGGATCATCGACTTGTCCAAAGCCGCAGCCCAAGAACTGGGGATCATCGACACGGGTACGGCCCGCGTGGGGCTGCAAGTGCTCCGCTGGCCTTCCGATTGAACGGCCCCTACCATGGTGAGGCTCATGCGCCGCCACCAGACCGAGCCGACCGACGACGACACGCTGTTCGAGCTTCTGCACCCCTGGGTGCGCGAGTGGTTTCGGACGCAATTCGGCTCCTTCAGCCCGCCGCAGCGCCACGCGGTGCCGAACATCCACGATGGCCGTAACTGTCTGATCTCCGCCCCGACTGGCAGCGGCAAGACCCTGGCCGCGTTCACCTCGATCATCAGCGAACTGACGCAACTGGCCGAGGCGGGCAACCTGGCCAACGGCATCTACGGTGTCTACATTTCCCCACTGAAGGCACTCGGCAACGACATCGAGCGCAACCTCCAAGAGCCGCTGGAGGGGATCGCCGACGTTGCGGAACGAGACTTGGGAATCCGCATCGGCATCCGGACGGGCGACACCTCCGATCGGGACAAACAGCGCATGCGCGAGCGGGCCCCGCACATTTTCATCACCACCCCGGAGTCGCTCGCCATCACGCTGACCTCCCCGCAGTTCGCCCAGTACTTCCAACACCTGCGCTGGGTCGTCGTCGACGAGGTCCACGCGCTCGCCGAGAACAAGCGCGGCGTCCATCTGTCCCTGTCGCTCGAACGGCTCGTGGAAAAGATCAGTCGGGACGTCACCCGTATCGGGCTCTCCGCCACGATCAGCCCGCTGGACGAGGTCGCCAAGTTCTTGGTCGGGCGCCGCCACGGGGCCGCGCTCGGCGAGCTCGACGAAGCCGACGACCCCTGGCGCGACTGCGCCATCGTCGACGCCCGTTTCGAGAAGCCGCTCGATCTCCAGGTCCGGAGCCCCGTGGATGACTTTATCCATACGACGGCCCAGCAGCTGAACGCCAACCTCTACGACACGCTGGCCCGCTTGATCGACGAGCATCGCACGACGCTCGTGTTCACGAACACGCGCTCCGCAACCGAGCGGATCGTCCACATTCTGAAGGACCGATATCCCCGCTTCGAGGGCAAGATTGGCGCGCACCACGGCTCCCTCTCCCGCGGCCACCGCCACGAGATTGAACAGCGACTGAAAGCCGGCGACTTGAAAGCCGTCGTCACCTCGACGTCGCTGGAACTCGGCATCGACGTCGGCCACATCGACCTGGTCGTGTTGGTCAACTCGCCGAAGAGCGTCGCCCGTGCGCTCCAACGCATCGGCCGTAGCGGCCATCGCCTCCACGATACCGTCATGGGCCGCATCCTCGTCACCGACCGCGACGAGCTCGTCGAGTGCTCGGTCATGATGAAGAGCGCCCTGGAGCACCAACTGGACGAGCTCCACTTCCCGACGAACTGCCTGGACGTCCTTGCGCAACAGATCTTCGGCGTGCTCATGGACGGTCGGATTGCGGCCGAGGACCTCTACGAGATCGTCACGCGGAGCTACCCCTATCACGCGCTGCCGTGGGCCGACTTCGAGAGCGTGCTGGAGTATCTCGCCGGGGAGTACGCCTCCCTGGAAGACCGCCGAGTCTACGCCAAGATCTTCTACGATCGCGAGAAGCAACTGATCGGCAAGCGCGGCCGGCTCGCGCGCGTGCTGTATCTCACCAACATCGGCACCATTCCCGACGAGTCCTACGTGACGGTCAAGATCGGCGACCGTGCGGTCGGCAGCATCGAGGAGTCGTTTTTGGAGATGCTGCGCAAGGGCGACGTTTTCGTCCTCGGCGGGGAGACGTATCAGTTCAACTATGCCCGCGGCATGACGGCCCAAGTGGCCCCCGCCGGTGGCAAGTCACCGACGGTGCCGTCGTGGTTCTCCGAGATGCTGCCGCTCAGCTTCGGCCTCGCCTGCGATATCCAACGGATCCGCACCGAACTGGCCGACCGGTTCGACCAAGGCCAAACATCCGAAGCGATCCGAGCCTATCTGCGCGCGCAGCTCAGTCTGGACGAACGTGGCGTCGAGTCGTTCTACAACTACGTCGCTGAGCAGCACCAATATGCGGAAATCCCCCATCGTCACAAAATCCTCGTGGAATATTACGAGGAGGAGCTCGAGCCGAATCGCTACAAGAGCCCCGTCAAAACGTGGGTGATTTTCCACTCGCTGTTCGGGCGTCGCGTCAACGACGCGCTCAGCCGGGCGATCGCCTGGCTCATCGCCCGTCGGGAGGACAAGGACGTCGAGGTCGGCATTACCGACCACGGCTTCTACGTCGCCTACGAGGGCCACGTCCGCGTGATGAGCGCCTTCGAGCTGCTACGCGAGCGCGACCTTCGAACGGCTCTCAAGGATGCCTTGGACGACAGCGAAATTCTGCGACGGCGCTTCCGGCATTGCGCCACACGCTCGCTCATGATCCTCAAACGCTACAAGGGGCGCCAAAAATCGGTCGGGCGTCAGCAGGTGAAAGCGATGATCCTCCAGAGCGCCGTCGAGGCCATGGACGAGCGCTTCCCCGTGCTGCGCGAGGCCTACCGCGAAGTCATGGAGGACGCCATGGACGTAACCCACGCCGAGCAGATCCTGGACGAGATCCGCCAAGGGCAGATCGAGATCGCGGGTCGCATCAGCTCCCATCCCAGTCCCTTTGCGTTCCACATCGTCATGCAGGGCAAGAGTGACCTCGTCAAAGCGGAAGACCGCCAAGCGTTCCTGCAGCGCATGTATCGACAGATGCGCGAGGAAATGGACTCGGACCAAGCCACCCGATCCGGAACTTGACGCCGCCTCGTGGAGTGGGATCCATGTTGCGCCCGACACGGATTGCACGGCCGTGTTCGACTTGCTAGTCTACTTTCGACTGTGGAGTCGAACCGTCTTTCGACCGCATCTTGGGCATGGAATCGATCTTCGTCTGGGGCCTGAACCATCGCAGCGACTCGGTTGATGCGCGCGAACGGCTCATGCGCGTCCTCGACACGTCCGAGGGCAGTGCCATGCCGCCCTCGCTTCCGCTCGGGGACGAGCACGAAGCCGTCCTGCTGAGCACCTGCAACCGGATCGAGGTCTACGGCGCCAGCGCGTGCGACCCCTCCTCGATCAGTGGGGATCTCATCGCTGAACTGAGCAGGCTGAGCGGGCTGGACGCGGAGTGCCTGGAGACCGCGAGCTATCTCCATCAGGGCCGTGCCGCGAGCGAGCATCTTTTCCGTGTTGCCACGGGCCTGGATTCGCTCGTGCTTGGCGAGTCGCAGATCCTGCATCAGGTGAAACGGGCCAAGGAGCAAGCGGAAGTCCAGGACACGATCGGGCCCGTGCTCCACCAACTGTTCCGTCAGGCGATCAACCTGGGCAAGCGGGCACGCACCGAAACCGACATCAACCGCTATCCCATCTCCATGGCGTCCATCGGCGTGGATCAAGCCGAGCAGCGGCTCGGATCGTTGGTCGGACGGACGGCGTTGGTCGTCGGTGCCGGCAAGGTCGGCGGGCTTGCAGCGCAACGCCTCGACGAACGCGGCATCAAGGAAATTCGCCTTGTCAACCGCCACCGCGAGACCGCCAACCCGCTCCTGGCAACTTACAACGCAACGTTTTGGCCCTTGGACGATCTGCCGAGCGCGCTCGAGGGCATTGACCTCGTCATCAGCGCCAGCGGGTCGCCACGGACGCTGCTGGACCGGTCCCACGTCGAGAGGGCGCGATCGGGAGCGGGTTATCCGAAGTTGGTCATCGTCGACCTGGCGCTGCCCCGCGACGTCGAGGCGAACGTCGCCCAGCGACCTGAGGTCGAGCTCCACAACGTCGACGATCTGCAAGGCATCGTCCAAGCCCATCGGGAACGACGCCAAGCAGAAGTCGAGCCGATTGGCCGAATGATTGCGGCCGAGGTGGATCGCTTCGACGCCTGGCTCAAGGAACGCGACGCCGCATCCCTCGTCCGCGCCCTGCGCGACCGGGCCGAGGCGATTCGCGACGACGAACTCCAGTCGACGCTCCGGCGGCTCCAGCTGGACGATCCCGATCAAGAGGCCTTGGTGGAGCAGCTGTCGCGACGCCTGATGAACAAGCTGTTGCACGACCCGACCACCCGGATTAAGGATTGGGCCGGCAACGGCCACGGCCTGGACCGGGACGCCATTGCGGAGTTGTTCGGTCTCCATGATGCTGAGCGTCCTGAGCAACCTGCCTCAAGGAGGACCCCATGAGTTCATCCAACGCTCAAGACCACGCGCTCGAGTTCCCCTGGCTCAAGTTCACGTTTTTCAAGGCCGACCCGAGCTGGCGGCGTCTGCCCGACGAGGAGCGAGCCCAAGCGCGCCAGGACCTTGAGAGCGCCATTGCGTCGTTCGGCGACATGGACACGTTCCCCTACAGCACGGTCGGCATGAAGGGCGATTCGGAGTTACTCTTGTGGAACTGGGCCGACAGCCCCGATCGCATTCAGGACTTCATCGGCCAGGTCAGGGGCACCGGCCTCGGCCGCTATCTCGAGGTCACCCATTCGATGCTCGGTCGGGTGCGCCAATCCCGCTACGTTCGACGGCCGACCTCCCAAGAACAAGCCATCGACGTCGAGGACCACGAGCGCTACCTCATCGTCTACCCGTTCACCAAGACGATCGACTGGTACCTCATGAGCGAGCAGGCCCGCCAAGGCATGATGAACGAGCACATCAAAGTGGGGAAACAATTTCCCTCCGTCCGCCAAGTGTTGGCCTACTCGACGGGGCTGGACGATCAGGAGTTCATCGTCGTCTACGAGACCGATGAGCTGGTCGACTTTCAGGATCTGGTCATCGCCCTGCGCAACACGGAGGCGCGGCGCTACACGGAGCGTGACACGCCGATCTTCACCTGCGTCCATCGTCCCCTTGACGAATGCCTCAAGTTGCTCGGGTGATGCGCGGCCTCGCCCGCAGCAAGATAAGCCCGTCCCGATGGACACAGCACCCCGATATCTGAAGGAAAGGGAGCTCCCATGACCGCTGGAATCTGTCTGCTCAACTTCGGCGAACCGCATGACACCTCACGCGAGACGATCGTCGACTTCCTCGCCCGGATCTTCTACACCAACGCCGTTTTGGAGGATGCCGACACGGACGAAGCCCGGTGGCAGCGCTCCTGCGAGCTGGCGGAGCGGCGCGCGTCGGGGCTGATCGAGGAGTACGAGGCTATCGGCGGGTCGCCGCACAATCCGCAATGTGAGGAGCAATCCCGTTTGTTAAAGACGGCATTGACCGAACGCGGCTTCGAGGTTGAGACGTTCGTCGGCATGCAGTATACGCCGCCCTTCATTGAGGATATGGTGGCCACCGCTCAAGCGGCGGGCGTGGATCAACTCGTCGCCGTCCCGGTCTATCCGCACTGCGGCCCGTCGACGACCGTCGCGGCCCTGAGCGAGCTGCGGCGGGCTTTGGCGGAGCGGAACTGGAACGTGCCCGTCCAGGAGATTACCGGCTGGCATCGGCATCCGGGCTACACGCGTCTGCGCGTGGACAACATCCGCCAATTCGTGGCCGACCGCGGCCTCTCGCTTGAGGATCCCGACACCGCGCTCGTCTTCTCCGCCCACGGGACGCCGATCCACTACGTCGAGAAGGGCTTCCGCTACGCCACCTACGTCGAGGAGTACTGCGACGCGATGGCCAAGCTGCTCGGCCCTTCAGCCTATAAGCTCGGCTATCAGAACCATTCCAACCGGGGCATCGAGTGGACTCAGCCTGAGGTGGACGACGTCGTCGCGGAGTTGGAGACCTCAAGAGCCGTTGTGGAGCCGGTCAGCTTCATGCACGAGCAGAGCGAAACGCTGTCCGAACTCGACATTGAGCTCCGCGAGGTTGCCGAGGAGCGCGAGGTCGAGTTCCATCGCGTTCCGATCCCCCACGACGACCCGCAGTTCGCCGAGGTGCTGGCCGACCTGGTCGAGCCATTTCTCGTCGGCATTTCCCCGACGTACTACCAGTTCCGCCAGTGCCAGTGCCGACCCGAGCCGGGCACAATGTGTCTGAACGCCCCGCGCTGACCCTAGCGAGCCGGCCCCGAGCCGAGTTCGCCCGTGTCCTCGACGCGGCGCTGATACTTGCCGAGGGCCCGCTCCAGGGCGTCATCCAGGTCGACGCCGGTCTGATTGGCCAAACAGGTTAGCGAAAAGAGCACGTCGCCGAGCTCTTCCATCCACTCGCGCCCGGCGTGCAGCGGGGTCTCGCCGTACTCCGAATCCTGGAGGAGCTCGTCGGAAAGCTCGCCGACTTCGGACACCAGATCGAGCATCCAGACCATCGATCCACGATCGAGGTCGTGCTCGTTGATAAACTTGGCAACCTGTTGCTGACGCTCGCGCAGCTCCATAGCTAGAACTCGACAGTCACTCCAAAGGCAAAGTTGGGTCGGCCCAGTTCCGCCACGCTCGTCGGCACCTCCTCGCTCGGCGCCACGAAGAAGATCGCTTCCCCAAAAAGCGCCAGCGGCCCCACGGGCGCGCTCACGCCAGCCTTCAGCGCAGCGACGCTCGGCGGCACGGACTCGCTCGGCTCCCTGAGGTCGATCAGCGGTGCGATGCCGACGCTCGCTTCGAACAACAACGGCGCGCTGACCGTCAGGAAGGGCATCAGCCACGGGCCGCCGTCCGGAACGAGCCAGACCTCGGTGTCAATGGCCGCAGTGATGAACCAGAGCGGCAAGATGTCGATCGCGAGACGACCGACCGGCGCGCCCTCGTTGCCGATCACACCGGCTCCGGCGCCCACCTTCACGTCGGCTTCGCCGATGGGCGCTAACACCATCGCGGCAAGCGAAGCGACGAGTATCGCAAGCGTCGCGCGTCCATGCTGCCGTCTCACGATCGATCGCAAGCACGCTAGCGCATCGCCCGTCACGGCGACAAGGACGGGGTTCATGTTCGTCCACGACTGCGCTATCATGGGGCTATGCGTCGGCTCGCGTTCGTTCTCCGCTATTGGGGGCCGGCTCTGGCTTGGGCCGGGCTGATCGCCTATTTGTCCCACATTCCGTCGCTCTCGACGGGCGCGCCGGGCGTCTGGGATCTCGTCGTGCGCAAGATCGGTCACGTTGGCGAATACGCCCTGCTGACGTTCCTGCTGTGGCGCGCGCTGCGCGCTCACGGATCAGCCCCTTCGCGGGTTCTGCTCTGGAGCGGAACGTTGGCGCTCGGCTTCGCGGTAAGCGACGAGTTCCATCAGTCGTTCATTCCGGGCCGTGAGGGGGCCCTGCGCGACGTCCTCATTGACACGGTCGGTGTCGGCGCTGCGCTGTGGATTGTCCGTTGGGAAGCGAAAATCCCTTATATGTTTGTTGCAATCAGAAACGACGATGACTAGACTCCATTCTGTACGGGGGAAGCCTGTCGAGAGGGGCAATTAACAAGGAGGGCCTATCATGCGTAAGCCACTGCCAAGGCGGACTCAAGGGATGCTGGCCATCGGGATCGGCATCCTTATCGCCGGACTGCTCAGCGCGGGGCCAGCCTGGGCCCGCACCATCTCCGTTCCGGGCGATGCTGGGTCAATCAGCGGCGCCATCCAGCAGGCATTTGAGGGCGACGTCATCGTCGTCTCGCCGGGAACCTATCGGGAGACGCTGCAAATCACGAACGAATCCAACATTACGATCCGTGCCCAGAATCCGGGCACCGTAACGATCCGAGCCGACTCGGACGAGCCAACGATCGCCATCCAGGACTCGGATCAAATCACGATCAAGGGCATCAACGTCCGGAGCGGGGAGGTCCTGGATCCGGAAACGCTTGAGACGGCGCCCGGCGGCGGCGGGATCGTCGTCCAGAACAGCGAGTCCATCCTACTCGAGGAGATGGAGCTGGTTGAAAACATCGGCCGCAGCATCGAGATCTCCGGCAGTACGGCGACCCTCCGCAAGATTACCATCCCTAAGCCCGTCACGGAGTCAGAGGACCAAGAGATCAACGGCATCCAGATCACCAACGACTCCGACGTGACCGTCGAGAACACGACGATCACGGAGAACCCCGGCGACGGCATCCTCGTGCAGAACGCCGCGCTGACCTACAATGGCGGCGAAATTCGCCAGAACGCCGGCTTTGCGCTGCGAGCGACGGATGCGGAGCTGGAAATCAACGGCGTGCTCTTCACGAAGCAGGGCACCAACGGCGTTATTCTGGAGAACACCGTCGGGGCATTCAGCGACGTGCGAATCGTCGACAACGCCGGGGTCGGCCTTCGCGTCAGCGACGGCTCCGAGCTGACCTACAACGGCGGCGAAGTGACCGGCCATCCCGACGGGGCGGTCTTTGTGCTCGACTCGACCGCCACATTGGCTGAAACGCTCATTACGGGCAACGCTGGCAGCGGGGTCACCGCCGAAAACTCCCAGCTGACGCTCGACAACGCTCAGGTCCTCGAACAGCCCGGCGATGGCGTGGTTCTGCGGAACGCCCAGGCCGAGATCATCGGTAGCGAATTGCGCGCCAACGACGGGGTCGGCGTCCTCGTGACCCAGGAGTCGACGATGACGATGGACGGCTCCACGGTCACCGAGCACCCAGAGGACGGCGTTCGCCTCGAGGGCGCCTCGGCCGAGGTCACCGACAGCACCGTCACGAGCAACGACGTCAACGGCATTCAAGCGGCGTCGAACACCTCGCTCAGCATGGCGAGCAGCAACGTCGACACCAACGGCCAGAACGGCTTGCTCCTCAGCAGCTCATCCGCCGAGGTTCAAAACAGCACGTTGCGCACTAACCAGGCCAACGGCGTCGACGCGCCGCAGTCCGAGTTGACGCTGACCAACAGCGACGTGAGCGACAACGGCGAGGATGGCGTGTTGTTGGTGGAATCGACGGGATCGATCGCCGACAGCACGGTCGCGAACAACGGGCGTTACGGCGTGCGCGCGGAGTCCGAGTCCGAACTGGGCGTCGACAACAGCACCATCGCCAACAACGCGAGCGACGGCGTGAACGTCGTTAACAGTCAGGCACGCATCGAGGGCAGCGAGGTCTCGGCCAACGAAGGCGTCGGCGTGCTTGCCACCGACAAGGCCGACGTGACGATTTCGGCCGAGAGCGTCGTCTTCGATCATCCGAACGACGGCGTGGTCGGCCGCGACGCCACCGTCGAGATCACAAGCAGCACGGTTCGCACCAACGGCGCCCGCGGCGTCCTCATGGAGAACGGCGCCCAGCTCATCGCATCCGAGGGCTCCCAGATTACTGAAAACGGGAGCGACGGCGTGACGCTACAGAGCAACGCGGCCGCCGACGTCTCCAACACCCAGATCACGAGCAACGGCGCCTTCGGCATCCAGGCAACGAATGCCAGCGCCGCCGTCTTCCAAAGCACCATTTCTGATAACGCGGAGGACGGCATCACGCTCGTCAATTCGTTGCTCGACATGAGCAACTCAACGGTCGCCGGCAACGGCGGCTACGGCATCAGCGAGTCGGAGCAGGGCCGCTCGCTGATCGTTGGCAGCTCGATCGAGAGCAACGGCAAGGATGGCATCAACCTGATCAATGCCTCCACGGACATCGCCTCGACGACCATCACGGCCAACAACGGCAAGGGCATCAACGCGACGACGTCGGTTGTCATCGTCGGCGACGGCAGCGTCGTTTCGGACCACCCCGACGACGGCATGGCGTTGACGGACAGCTCCGGCGACATCAGCGACAGCGAAATCAGGGGCAACGAGGGTCGCGGCATCGGCTCGCGGAGCTCCAAGATCGCGGTCACGGCTGTCGTCGTGGACGGCAACGGTCGGACGGGCGTGGAGCTGGCCAACAGCACCGCCGACGTGTTCTCCAGCGAGATCACGAACAACGGCAACAAGGGCGTCCACGGCTTCAACAACTCCGGCTTAACCATGGACGACACGCTCGTGTCGGGCCATCCGGACGACGGCATGACCCTGGCCAACAGCTCGGCCGAGATCACCACGAGCACGATCGAAGCCAACGAGGCCCGAGGCCTCGGCACCGAGGTCTCGACCGTGCGATTGGCCGAGAGCACCGTCGACGCCAACGGCGAGCAGGGCCTGCAACTGCTCAATTCCACGGCCGACCTGGCGCAGACCGACGTGACGGGCAACGGCGTGACCGGGATCGACGCGACGGACTCGACGGTGGAGGCCGTGGAGAGCCTCGTGAGCGGTCACCCGAACGAGGGCGTGCTGCTGGCCAACAGCGCGCTGGAAATGGCGAACAGCCAGATCGAGAGCAACCAAAGCCACGGCATTTCCGCTCAGGACTCCGTCAGCGGCCTCAACGAGAGCACGGTGGCCAACAACGGCGCCGACGGCCTGTCGCTGGTCAAGAGCTCCGCCGAGCTGACCGCCTCCGAGGTCGCCGACAACGGCGGCGTCGGCCTCAATGCCACGCGCGCCAAGATCACGCTCACTGACAGCACCGTCGCCCAGAACTCGAGCCATGGCGTCGTGCTGCGCAGCTCCCAAGCGGCCGTCGACGGAACCACGCTGAGCGGCAACAGCGGATGGGGCCTCGACGCGGCCGAGCGTTCGCGAGCCGTCTTTGACAACTCGTCGGTGCAACAGCACCCGAACGGCGGCCTGAAGCTCGTCGACTCCTCCGCCGACCTTCAGGGCACGCAAGTCACGAACAACAGCCACAGCGGAATCGACGCCGAAAACGGCGCGATCAAGCTGCTCGCTGAAAGCGCCGTGACCGGCCATCCCGAGCACGGGATGCGGTTGGTCAACAGCGCCGTCGAGGGCAACAGCAGCCGCCTCGCCAACAACGACAAGACGGGCATGACGGCCACCGACTCCATCGTGCGGGGCCAGTCGTTCGAGATCAGCGCCAACGGCGGCGACGGCGCGACGCTCGCCAACACCAAGCTCGACCTGACCGACAGTCAGATCACCGGCAACGGCGCGCGAGGCGTCTCCGGCGTGGAGAGCTCCGAATTGCTGCTGACCGACAGCGAGCTGTCCGATAACGCGGCGATTGGGGTTGAACTGACCAACAGCTCGGCCACGTTCCGGCAGAGCCTGATTGCCGCCAACGGCGCCCAAGCCGTTCAGGCCGGGAACTCCCAACTGACGATCCGGAGCACGACGTTCCGCGATCACCCGCAGGACGCGGTCGCGCTCGACAACACCGTGGCGGATTTCGCCCAGTCGACGATCGAAGCCAACGGCGGCGTGGCGATCCGTGCCGAGAACCGGTCCACGCTCGCCGACGAGCGCAGCACGTTTTCCGACAACAGCCAAGACGGGGTCGTGCTCGTCGATTCGGCAGCCGTGCTGGAGAGCACCCAGATCGCGAACAACGGCAGCGTCGGCGTGCGCGTGGATCAGTCCGCCCTGACGACGGACGTCGTCAGCGAAGGCGCTCAACCCGCCCGCATTTCGGGCCAAAACTCGGAGGGCATCGTCGTCAGCAACGGGTCGGCCAAGCTTCAGAACACGCTCCTCGAGAGCAACGGCGCGGCCGGCTTGAGCGCCACTGACGCCAAACTGACGTTCCGACAGACCGAGATCAAGGCCAATGACGGCGACGGCCTCACCCTCGTCCGCTCCTCCGGGACATACACACAAGGGGCGATCCAGAACAACCAGGGCTTCGGCGTCGACGCGACGGATCAAAGCCGCATCACGCTGATCAGCATCACGCTCGCCTCGCACCCGGAGGACGGCGTGAGCCTGGTCGACAGCTCCGTCGACCTGCGCGACTCGACCGTGCAAGACAACGGCAAGCGCGGGATCGACGCGGAAGAGAGCACCGTCAGCTTGAGCGCGACGACGCTCACGGGCCATCCTGAAGAGGCCCTCGTGCTGACAAGCTCCTCCAAGGCCGACATCCGCACGAGCGAGATCACGAGCAGCGGAGCGGTCGGTCTATCGGTGCAAGCCTCAACCATCTCCGTCAGTGACAGCACGATCGCCAATCACGCCGGGGACGGCGTCGACGTTAGCGACAGCTCCTTCGACACCACCGGCTCCGAGATCACGGGCAATGGCGGTGTCGGCGTCCGTGCAACGGAGGCGACCGTCGGCATCAATTCGAGCACCGTGGGCAACAACGAGGGGGCCGGCCTTATCCTCACGGCCAGCTCCGCCGACGTGCTCAACCAGAGCCGGATCCAGGACAACGGCGATCGCGGCATCGACGCCGAGGACGCCACCGTCACGCTTGTGGACAGCTCCGTGACGGGGCATCCGAACGACGGGCTCCGGTTGCTCAACACGCCGGCCAGCGTCCGTAACAGCCGCATTGAGGGCAACAGCGGCTGGGGCCTGTTCACCAAGAACAGCACGGCCGTGCGGCTGCTGGACTCCCAGCTGATGAGCAACGAGCGGGGCGGCATGCAACTCGAGGGCGCCGTCGCCAGCCTGCGCCAGAGCAGCGTCGGAAACAACAGCGGCGTCGGCCTCTCCATCGTCGATCGGAGCGCGTTGCTCATGATCTCCGGCACGATTCAGGGCAACGCCGAAAACGGCGCCATGCTCGACGGCTCCTCGGCCAGCTTCCGAGAAGTCGAGGTCCGCGAGAACTCAAGCCACGGCGTCGCGGCGCTCAACAGCTCCGCGTTGACCATCATCCAAGGCGTGATTGCCGGGAATCGAGTGGACGGATTGCGCGTGCTCGATTCGCTTGGCAGCATCCGCGAGACCCAGATCCAGAGCAACAGCGAGTTCGGGCTGTTTGCCAACGACGTTTCCACGGTCGCCTGCAAGGGCAACCGGATCTCGGGCAACGGCACGAACTTGTCCGATAACTTGAGGAGCCGCTGCGGCTCGTGACAATGGAGGAGTGAGGAGCGACGCATGACCGGACGAGCCTGGGCGCGCCGCCTTCTCGTCTCGATGGTCTTGGGGCTGGGGCTGGTCGTGGGCGCGAGCGCCCTGCCGCCCCAGCCGCCTCCCACCATGCGCGCCGAGGTCTCGCGAGCCTTCGACGGAGGCGAGATCCGGGCCCTCCTGGGCAACGGCAACGTGGAGACGATCCGCTACATCGGGGTCGACGCGCCCTCCGCCTCCTCCTCAGCCTGCTTCGGCCCTGAATCATCACTCTACAACCGTGACCTCGTCCTGAATAGAACCGTCTGGCTCGAGTTTGACGACGGGCGACGCGATGACGAGGGGGCCCTGCTCGCTTACGTCTATCTCGATCCGCAAGGGCTCACCATGGTCAACGCCACGATGATCTCTCAGGGCATGGCCCGCGCGCAGAGCCGAGATGCCATGGCGCCGAACACCCGTTACGCGGATCTGCTGCAGAGCCTTGAGGCCGAGGCCCGATCGTCGGAGCTCGGCCTCTGGGGCGCTTGCGACGAATCCGAGGCGGAGAGGGAAGACGAGGACGAGGACGACGACGGCGAGGACGACTCGCCAGGGGACAACCGCGCCCCACAGGCCACGTTCACGTTTGCGCCGGAGCGCCCGTCGGTCGACGAGACGGTCCGCTTCGACGCGGCGGGCTCAAGCGATCCCGACGGTCGCATTGCCCAGTACGATTGGAGCTTCGGCGACGGAACCAGCGCGCAGGGCGAGACGGTGACGCACCAGTACAGCTCGGAAGGCAACTTTACCGTGACCTTGACGGTCCTCGACGACGCGGAAGCATCGGGGCGCTCGCGCCGCACGATCACCGTCGGCTCGGCCGCCCAAGACGACCCTCCCGAGCCCGACCCCGAACCGGACCCGTCGCCCACCGGGCCGGTCGACATTCTGTGGATCCACTATGACGCCGAGGGCGAGGACATCGAGAACAAGAACGGCGAATGGGTTGAGCTGCGCGCCGGCGGTCAGGCCGTCGACCTCAGCGGGTGGACGCTGATGGACGAGCTCGGCGATCGCGGCGTGACCAGCCATACCTATCAATTTCCGGAGGAGGTCGTGCTGCGCTCGGGGGAGACGCTGAAGGTCCTTACGGGATGCGGCGAGGACAGCTCGGCCGAGTTGCACTGGTGCTCCCGCACGCCGATCTGGGCCAACGGGGAAGACACCGTGTTTCTTCGCAATGCCGACGGCGAGCTTGTCGATCGCTGCCGCTACGGCGATCCCGACGGCAGCGAGCGTGGCGCCTCCGCGTTCAACTGCGAGACGCGCGAATTCAACGACGAATCCGACGGCTGAGTTGAAGGGCCCCATCCCCGTGCGCTAAGCTTTTGGCAGTCTGATTGGGGCCCGTAGCTCAGCTGGCAGAGCATCTGGCTTTTAACCAGGGAGTCGCAGGTTCGAGTCCTGCCGGGCCCACCCGCCCTCAGCTCTCCGATCTCATGACGCGCGTTCCCGTTGTCCTCGCAGCCTGACCCACTTCCCACAGCGTGCGCCTGATCGATGCCATTGCCAAGGCGAAATCACGTCGATTACACTCCGGCGAAACCTCTCGAGGAAAGGCGGATTCGGCCATGGGCGAGATCATCGACGGCAAGCAGGTCGCGGAGTCGATCCGGAGCGGACTGCGTCAACAGATCCAAGACCTGGAGAGCCAGCACGGCGTGACCCCGGGCCTGGCGGCCGTGCTCGTCGGCGAGGACCCGGCTTCCCACGTCTACGTGCGCATGAAGGAAAAGGCCTGTGCCAAGGTCGGCATCGAGTCCCGCAAGATCGAGAAACCGGCCGAGATCTCCCAAGAAGAGCTGCTCGGCTTGATCCATGAGCTGAACGAGGACGACGAGGTCCACGGCATCCTCGTCCAGCTCCCCTTGCCCGACCACATCGACCAGGACGTCATCCTGAACGCCGTCGACACGGACAAGGACGTCGACGGGTTCCATCCCATGAACCTGGGCGCCCTGATGTCGGCCAAGCGCTGGGACGAGTTGCCGCGGTTCATTCCCTGCACGCCGGCGGGTTGCATCGAACTCATCGAGTCGACGGGCACGGACATTGAAGGCAAGAACGCGGTCGTGATCGGTCGAAGCGTCATCGTCGGCAAGCCGGTGGCAATGTTGCTGTTGGCCAAGCAGGTGACGGTCTCGATCTGCCACTCGCGCACCAAAGACTTGGCGGCGGCAACGCGCGACGCGGACATCCTCGTCGTCGCCGCCGGCAAGACGGGGCTCATCACCGGCGACATGGTCAAGGACGGCGCCGTCGTTATCGACGTCGGCACCAACCGCGTCGACGCCGACAATGAAAAGGGCTATGTTTTGAAGGGCGACGTCGACTTTGACACGGCCAAGGACGTCGCGGGCCATATTACGCCCGTGCCGGGCGGCGTCGGGCCAATGACAATCACGATGCTGCTCAAAAACACCGTGACGTCGGCGAAAGCGAGCGTGAGCTGAGCGACAGCGCGTCATGCGCTTGAACGACGCCCAACGGAAGCTCTTCGCGGAACGGGCAACGGAGCTCGGCAACTTCGCGGTGACAGGCCTGTTGATCGGCCAGGTTATCGCAGGTCAGTTTAATCTGACCTGGACGCTGTGGGGCGCCGGCGTCGGCATTGTGGCCTATGGTGTCGGTGCTATACTGTCTCGAGGAGTGAGTGACAATGGATAGCGTGACGCTGTTGCTCGTCTTGATGCTGGCAGGACTGATCGTCTTGGGCGTAATTGGCGTGTTGGATAACCGCCGCCGCGACCGCGAGCGCCGCGATCACTCCTAACTTCCATGGCTGATCCTGATCCTCTCAACGGTTTCCCGGTCGTGATCCAACTCCCCGTCGTCTGGGGCGAGATGGACGCCTTCGGCCACGTCAACAACACCGTCTTCTTCCGCTACTTCGAGACGGCGCGTCTCGCGTATTTTGAACAGATCGAGTTTGCTGAAACCTCTAATATTTCCGACATCGGCCCGATACTCGCCTCGACGAGCTGCCGCTTCCGGCGGCCATTGAGATATCCGGACACGATCCACGTCGGCGCGCGCGTGAGCGAGCTATCCGACGATCGCTTCACGATGGCGTATCGCATCTACAGCGAAGCCCACGACGACGTTGCCGCCAAGGGCGAGGGCGTGATCGTCGCGTACGACTACTCAGCGCAACAGAAGGCACACCTTCCGGACGATGTGCGCCAGCGCATCCTCGACCTGGAGCCGAACACTCCCGACAGCCCAACACCGAGAAAGGCGTGAATCGCATGAGCCTCGCTCATCACGAGCCGTTCGTCCGACGCTGCATCGATTTGGCGCAAGAGGCGCTCGACGCCGGCGATCACCCCTTCGGATCGGTCATCGTCCGGGACGGTGAGATCGTCGTCGAGGCGCGCAATCGGGCCAACACGGGGGACGTCACTCGCCACGCGGAGGTCGAGGCCTTGCGGCAAGCCCAGCGACATCTGGAGACGACAGATCTGACGGACGGCGTCATCTACTCCAACTGCGAGCCGTGCCCGATGTGTGCCTTCATGATCCGCGAGCTGAAGCTCAAGCAGGTCGTCTTCGCCCTATCGTCGCCGGACATGGGCGGCTACTCTCGCTGGAACATCCTGCAGGACGAGGGGCTCACGAAGGACGCGCCGGCCTTCGCCGCCCCGCCAACCGTCATCACCGGTATTCTGGAGCGTGACGCCGCGGCCCAGTTCGATCGGGCCGGGTGGACGATCCACGCCCGATGATCCTCGTTGTGGGTCAATCCGCCGGCGTGCCGGACGGCTTTCCGTCCGTCGGGGCGCCGAACCGCGGCTCCAGCTCGTCGAGCGTCTCGGTGATGCCGCCGTACTCCAGCTCCTGCATCGGCAGCATCGCCGGCCCGGCAAAGCCCTGCATCCGAATGTCTTCGGCCTTTTGATAAGCCTTCTCCCGGACGTGGTCGAAACAGGCGTGGCCGAAGTAATCCACCGGTTCGCTCAACTGTCCTTGATCGGTGATCGAAAAGGCGAGGCAGGAGACCATCGGGATGCAGAAGTTCGTCGCCGCGGAGGTGTTGGCCCCCACGGGCATCAGCGGCATGTTGTGTGAGCCGCGCGTGTTGCCGCCGACGTAGTGGGCCCGCGTGAACGCCTGCGTCACTTCCTCGGGCGCGGGGAAGTTCTGTTGGACGCGAACGGTCATGATCGGGTCATCCTTGCCGACGTACTTGCCCGCGATGTTGTGCAGGCGGCTGGTGCTGGCGGCGACCACTTGAGCGTCCGGATCGTGGCGGGACATGATGCGCTCCACGACGAAGCGATGGTCGTCGCGCAAGAGCGCCGCTAGGTTGTAGATCTCCTCCGGCGTGTCCAAGCGGATGACGCGCCCATCAGCATGGGGCTCCACGTCCATGACGTGGAACGTGAACCCTTTCTTGAGCTTCGGCTTGAGCATGAGCCCGCCCGTGTTCATCGGATCCACGAACGACAGATACAGCGGCAGGTTGAACGCGCCCGGCTCGGTCTTGTCGCAGGCGAACGCCAGAAACGACTCGCCGTGGCGCACCTCGATCTCCATCTCCGCCACGCCGGGCCCGAGGCCGTGGATGTTGCCCGTGTGCGCTTCCTCCAACAGATCCTGGCCGGCCCCGTAAAGGTTCTCGGATTGGGCCACTTCCGTGGCCGCCTCGAACGTCGACCAGGCCAGCCCGTGGATGGCCTCGTGATCCTTGCCCTTGTGATGAGCCATGAGCAGCGCAATGTCGTCGCCAGTGAACCAGGTATGCGCGTCGACAATGGTGCCGTCGTCCTGCGCCCGCTGCATGCGCTCGCGAACCGCCGCCATCATCGCCGAACTCGGCTGCGTGTGACCACCAACACTGCCCACGTCGGCCTTGATCGCACTGAT